>NZ_JBIAMR010000015.1:0-197161 GCF_042874235.1 Nocardia sp. NPDC004151
TCGATGTCTTGTGGGCCATGCTGCGCGACAACAGAGTGTTCACCCCCGCCCCGCCGGTCGCGCAAACGGCTTGACTTAGTCATTGAGATTCTCCTCATCGTCAAACTATGTGCACTATACACATCAAGTGCATGATGCATAATAGGTGCTCGGAGCCCGTCACACGTAGGGTGCAGGGGGACCGCGGAGAGGACGGAATTGACCAAGCCCAGCGAATTGCTCGAGTTCGAGACCATGCTGTTCGGCCGGTACAGCCTGATTCCGCGCAAAGGTGACAACGGCCTCGACCGCAGCGCCTATCTGCTGCTCAGCCTGCTGCGTGGGGAGGGGCCGATGTCGATCGGTCAGCTCAGTGACACGCTGGGGCTGGACGCCTCCACCCTCAATCGGCAGACCGCCGCACTCCTGCGCGCGGACCTGGCCGAACGCATCCCCGACCCCGACGGCGGCATCGCCCGCAAGTTCCGTGTCACCGCCGAAGGCGCCGCCCGGCTCGATGCCGAACGCGCGCAGAGTCTTCGGCATCTCGATGAGATCCTGGCCGGCTGGTCCGATGAGGACGTTTCGGCGCTCGCGTCGTTACTGGCCCGATTCAATGCCGATATCGAGAGCTACCGCGGGCGGCACTGGCCCCGCTCGTGAGGCTCGACGCGTCCGGCCCGTGGCCGGACGCGCCCGACGCGGCTAGCGCGGGCCGCCGAGCACCGCGCCCTCGCGGCGGGGATCCGCGCCGCCGATCCAGCCGTCGCCGTCGCGGGCCAGCGCCGAGAGCCCGCTCGATTGCGGCGCCACCGACACCTGATCGCCGGACGTGCGCAGCTTCTGGACCAGTACGTCGTGGTCGCCGTTGTCGGCGGCGTTCACCGCCGGGTGCTCGCCGCCCACGTTCGTGGTGGGCGTGTTGGCCGCGCCGAAGTCGATCATCGACACCGCCTGCTGCGGATTCAGTCCCCAATCCAGCAGGGCGACCAGGGTTTTCACCACGAACTGGATGATCACCGCCCCGCCCGGCGACCCGGTGACATGGGTGAGCGCGCCGCGGCCGCCGTCGGGATTGCGGTCGAACACCAGGGTCGGAGCCATGGAGCTGCGCGGCCGCTTGCCCGCGTCGATGCGGTTGGCGACCGGCGCGCCGTCCTTGTCCCGGGGTTCGGCGGAGAAGTCGGTGAGCTGGTTGTTGAGAATGAACCCGTCCACGAAATGGAAGGACCCGAACGCGGATTCGACCGTGGTGGTCATCGACGCCGCGTTGCCGTACTTGTCGACGATCGAGATGTGGCTGGTGCCGTGTTCGGGCTGCTGCGGCCCGTTGCCGACCGGGACCGGCCCGAAGTCGCCCGGTTTGGCGGTGCCCAGACTCCTGCCCGGGTCGATGAGCGCGGCCCGCTGCTTCAGGTAGTCCGGATTCAGCAGGGTCTGCGGTGAATTGCCCGGCAGTGGAACGAAATCCGAGTCGGCGATGTACTTGTCGCGGTCGGCGTAGGCCAGCCGCTCGGCCTCGGCGATCAGGTGCACGGCCTCGGCGGTGGGCTTGCCGCCGTCGCGCGCGGCGGTGCTGTCGCCGGATACGTCGGTCGGTTTCATCGCGGCCAGATCGAAATTCGACAGGATGCCCAGCGCCGCCTCGACGGTGATGCCGCCCGAGGACGGATTCGGCATGCCGCAGATCTCGTGAGTGCGATACGGCGAGCACACCGCGGTGCGCTTCTTGGCCTGGTACGCCGACAGATCCGCGAGTGCCAGCAGGCCGGGGGTGCGCCCGCCGGAGGTGGTGGCGGTGGTGTCGACGATATCGGCGGCGATGGCCCCGGTGTAGAAGGCGTTCGCGCCGTCGGCGGCGATGGCCGAGAGAGTCTTGGCGAAGGCCGGATTCACCAGCGTGGTGCCGGCCTGCTTCGGATTGCCGTCGGGGAGCAGGAAATACGCGCGGGCGGCGTCGTCGCGGGCCAGATCCGCGGTGGAGGCCGCGATCTGGGTGGCCATGCGCGGGGAGATCGTGAAGCCGTCGTCGGCGAGGTTCACCGCGGGGGTGAACAGGTCGCGCCAGGGTTGCCTGCCGTGCTCGGTGTGCGCGAGTTCCAGCATGCGCAGCACGCCCGGCACGCCGATGGAGCGGCCGCTGGCGCGCGCGTTGGGTTGCGGCACAGTGTGATCGGTGGGGCTGATGTAGCGCAGGTAGTCCTCGGTGGCTGCCCGGGGCGCGGTCTCGCGGCCGTCATAGGCGTCGACGGTCCTGGTCGCGGCGTCGTAGTACATGAGGAACGCGCCGCCGCCGATGCCGGTGGCCTGCGGCTCGACCAGGTTCAGCACGGTCTGCGCCACGATCAGCGCGTCCGCGGCGGTACCGCCGTCGCGCAGTACCCGGCAGGCGGCCTCGGTGGCGACGGGATTGGCGGTGGAGACCGCGAATCCGCCGGTGCGGACCGGTGTCATGCCGGTGCGGTAGCCGGTGGCGACCTCCGGACGCAGCGCCAGATTCGTGGTACTGGGCCCGGCCGGAACACCGGAGGCGACCGGAGTTCCGTTGGGGGACACCGTGCACGACGTGCTCTCGTTAGCCGACGACGAACAGGCGGTGAGCATTCCGATCGACAGCAGCAGGGCGGCAGCGCCGCTCCCGGTTCGTCGCAAGCGCCTCATGACCGGACTCTAGCCCCGTGAGCGCGCGGGGGCGGCGGTTTGACCGGTCTGCTCACCTATGGATCATCAGCACTTCCATGGCAATCGCCGATGAATCGACTCGAACCGCTGCTCGGGCAGCCGGTAACGACGGCGCTGACCCGTCCCGGAGCGCCGATATGGCCCTCAGCAAACGACAGGGTACTCTCGGACGGCCTCGTTTCACGATAGCGGAGGGTTAACCCGGCATATGACCGAGATCCGGACAACTGCCACCAGCCTCAATGCCGAGGACAGCGGCTACCACAAAGCCCTGAAACCCCGGCAATTGCAGATGATCGCCATCGGTGGCGCCATCGGCACCGGCCTGTTCCTGGGCGCCGGCGGTCGCCTCGCCAATGCCGGGCCGTCGCTTTTCCTGGTGTACCTGATCTGTGGCGCGTTCGTCTTCTTCATCCTGCGCGCCCTCGGCGAACTGGTGCTGCATCGCCCGTCCTCGGGCTCGTTCGTCTCTTACGCGCGCGAATTCTTCGGTGAGAAGGCCGCATTCGTGGCCGGGTGGATGTACTTCCTGAACTGGTCCATGACCGGCATCGTCGATACCACCGCGGTCGCCACCTATCTGCACTACTGGGGTCCCTTCCAGCCGGTCGCGCAATGGCTGCTGGCGCTGGGCGCGCTGGTCATCGTGCTCGGCATCAATCTGGCGTCGGTGAAGTGGTTCGGCGAGATGGAATTCTGGGCCGCCATGATCAAGGTGCTCGCCCTGGTCACCTTCCTGGTGGTCGGGACCGTCTTCTTCGCGGGGCGGTTCGAGGTGGACGGCCAGGCCACCGGCTTCGGCATGATCTCCGCCGCGGGCGGCTGGTTCCCGACCGGCGTGCTGCCGCTGGTCACCGTCACCTCGGGCGTGGTGTTCGCCTATGCCGCCGTGGAAATGGTCGGCATCGCGGCGGGCGAGACCGAGAACCCGGCGAAGATCATGCCGCGTGCCATCAATTCGGTCATCCTGCGTATCGCGCTGTTCTATTGCGGCTCGGTGATTCTGCTCGCGCTGCTGCTGCCCTACACCGCCTACAAGGCGGGGGAGAGCCCGTTCGTCACCTTCTTCGCCAAACTCGGTGTCGCGCACATGGGCTCGATCATGAATTTCGTGGTGCTCACCGCGGCCTTGTCGAGTTTGAACGCGGGCCTGTATTCGACCGGCCGCATTCTGCGTTCGATGGCGATGAACGGCAGCGCGCCGAAATTCACCGCGCGTATGTCGAGTGCGGGTGTGCCCTACGGCGGCATTCTGCTCACCAGTGTCATCGCATTGTTCGGTATCTGGCTGAATTACATCGTGCCGTCGCAGGCGTTCGAAATCGTGCTGAATGTTGCCTCGCTGGGCATTCTGGCGTCCTGGGCGACCATTGTGCTGTGTCAGTTGAAGCTGTTCTACCTGGCGAAGCAGGGCCTGGCCGAGCGGCCCGCGTTCCGGATGTTCGGCGCTCCCTATACCGGGATCGCGACGCTGGTGTTCCTGGGGTTGGTGCTGATCCTGATGGCTTTCGACCGGCCGGTCGGTACGTGGACGGTGGCCAGCCTGGTGATCATCGTGCCCGCGCTCGCCATCGGGTGGCGCATCGCCAGCCCGCGGGTGCTGGCCATCGCCAAGATGCGCGAGGGCTACACCGGGGAATTTCCCGTCATTCCGCCGATCCCCATGGACGACAAGTAGTTTCCGGCTCCCGGTAGTACACTGGGAAACTGCCTCCGGACCTGGTCTTTCAACGGCCGCACGCGAAATGGCGTGCGGCCGTTATGTGTTCGAGATCACTTTATGCAGAGTGCACCTATCGGCTGTGGTCATGGTCATAACTTCGGGAATGAGATTGTCCGGACTCTGAACATTTGGTTAGCGTCTGGTTCGGCGGGTCGCAGGGGGCGCGCCACCAGGGGTTACTCAACGAGGAGTGCTGTGAGTTCGTTATCGGCTGTTGCCGACGAGGTGGAAATGACACCGATAGTCACGGGGAACGGCGTTCCTGCCACATTTTTCGAGCGGGTGATCGACGGCGTGCGGGGGTTGCGCCGCGAGAGCGCTGCGGCCGAGGTGCCCGCCAAGGTACGCGAAACTCAATTCGCCGCCCTCGGCGCGATGGGGCTCGCGATGCTGCACTGCCTGCTCTCGACCACCGGCGGCCTGGACTGTGTCGCGGGCAGCATCGGCCACTTCTTCGCCGCCTGGGTCACCGGCGGTGTGGCGCTGCTGTTCGGCCTGCGGTCGCGCTGGATCTGGGTGACCGCGCTGGGCGTGTCCAGCCTGCAGGTCTTCCTGGGGGTGTTCACCCTGATGTCGGCCGAAATGCCCACGGGCGTAGGACCGTTCACCGTGCTCGGCGGCGTCATGGTCTCGGGCATCGTGCTGGCGCTGCTGCTGCGCCGCGACTGCTACCGCTGGTTCGCCGTCGACTGACGACGGTCGCCGCCCATCGGAATCCGATGGGCGGCAACCGAAGTCGTCATTTCAGGGTGCGGCCCAGGGCCCGTCCGGCGGCCCGGCCGGAGAAGATGCAGCCGCCCAGGAAGGTGCCTTCCAGCGCGTTGTAGCCGTGCACCCCGCCGCCACCGAAACCGGCGACCTCGCCGGCGGCGTACAGCCCCGGGAACGGGGTGCCGTCGGGGCGGATGACCTGCGAGTCCAGATTGGTCTGCAGGCCGCCCAGGGTCTTGCGGGTGAGGATATTGAGCCGCACGCCGATCAGCGGGCCGTGCGCCGGATCGAGGATCTTGTGCGGCGTGGCCACCCGGCCGAGCTTGTCACCCAGGTAGCGCCGGGCGTTGTTGACGGCCATGAGCTGGGCGTCCTTGCTGAATTTGTGCTCGACGTCCCGGTCGCGCGCCACGATCTGCCGTTCGATGTCGGCCGCGTCCAGCTGTGGGCCGCGCGAGATCTTGTTCATCCCCGCGATCAGTTCGGGCAGCGTATCGGCGACCACGAAGTCGACGCCGTGCTGCTTGAACGCCTCCACCGGGCCCGGCGCGCCCTTGGCCACCCGGCTCTTGAGCGTGAGCTTGAGATCCTTGCCGGTGATATCGGGATTCTGCTCCGAGCCCGAGAGCGCGAACTCCTTCTCGATGATCGACTGGGTCAGGATGAACCACGAGTAGTCGTGGCCGGTGGCCAGGATCTGCTTCATCGTGGCATTGGTGTCGAAACCCGGGAAAGCCGGTGCGGTCATGCGCTTTCCGTTGGCGTCGAACCACAGCGACGACGGCCCGGGAATGATGCGGATGGCGTGATCGGGCCACACCGGATCCCAGTTGTGGATGCCCTCGGTGTAGTGCCACATGCGATCCCGGTTCACGATCCGCCCGCCCGCGGCCTCGGTGATGCCGAGCATGCGGCCGTCGACGTACGCCGGGACGCCCGCGATCATGTGCTCCGGGCAGGGTCCGAGCCGCTCGGTGGGCCAATTGCGCCGCACCAGTTCGTGATTGTGGCCGATGCCGCCGGAGGAGACGATCACGGCGGCGGCGCGCAGATCGAACTCGCCGGTCACCGTGCGTGAGGACGCGACGCCGCGGTCCTCGGTGGAAGCCTCCAGCACGCTGCCGCGCACGCCGGTGACGGCGTCGTCCTCCACGATCAGCTCGTCGACGCGATGCCGGAACGCGAATCCGACCTGCCCGCGCCGCTCGGCCTCGAGCACGGGTTCGAGGAACACCCGCACGATTTCGGGTCCGGTGCCCCAGGTGAGGTGGAAGCGCGGCACCGAATTGCCATGCCCGTCGGCGGATTCGCCGCCGCGTTCGGCCCAGCCGACCAGCGGCGTCACCCGCAGACCGAGGTCGTGGAGGTACTGCCGCTTCTCGGTGGCCGCGAACTCCACGTAGGCGCGCGCCCACTGCCGCGCCCAGTGGTCCTCGTCCTCGCGGTCGAAGCCCGCCGAGCCCAGCCAGTCCTGCATGGCCAGCTCGAGGCTGTCCTTGACGCCGAGCCGCCGCTGTTCGGGGCTGTCCACGAAGAACAGTCCGCCCAGCGACCAGAACGCCTGCCCGCCCAGGTTGGCACGGTTCTCCTGATCCAGAATCAGGACCCGCTTACCCGCCTTGACCAGCTCGTGCGTGGCGACGAGACCGGCCAGACCGGCCCCGACCACGATGACATCCGGGTTCTCGATCATGCCCATTTCCTTGGTGTCGAAGTTCGATACACGAATGTATCCAACGAGGTCGCTACTGTACAGATGCTCGATACAGTCGTGTATCGAGCAGGGTTGTCGGTGGGTCGTGGCATGGTTCGAGTGTGCCGACATCGCCGACCGGATCCCTGTCACTCGCGGCGGCGCGCCGCATCGCACTCGCGGCCCAGGGGTTCGGGTCCGCCCGCCCCAGCGCACCGCCCACCCGGCGCACGGTCATGAAGGTCCTCGACAGCACCCGGCTGCTCCAGCTGGACTCGGTGTCGGCGGTAGTGCGGGCGCACTACGCGCCGGTGTTCAGCCGCGTCGGGGCCTACGACCGGACTCTGCTCGACGATGCCGCGTGGGGGCACAGCGCGCGCAAGCCGCGACAGCTGATCGAATACTGGGCGCACGAGGCGGCGCTGATCCCGGTGCAGGACTGGCCGCTGATGCGCTGGCGCATGGTGCAGTACCGGCACGGGCGCTGGAACGGGATGCGGCAAGTGCTGGAACGCAATCCGGGTCTGGGCGACGATGTGCTCGGCGTCGTCAAGGAGTACGGCGCGAGCACGGCGGGGGAGATCGAACGGCACCTGGAGCTGGATCGGCCACGGGCCAAGGACAATTGGGGCTGGAACTACAGCGACACCAAGGTGGTGTGCGAGGCGTTGTTCGCTGCTGGGGAGCTGACCGTGCCCCGCCGGGTCGGCTTCCAGCGGCACTACGACCTCGCGGCGAGTGTCCTACCCGCCGAAGTGGTTTCCCGCGAACCGGACGAGGCGGACGCGATCCGCGAGCTGGTGCGGCGCGCGGCCCGGGCGCACGGCGTGGGCACCGAGACCGATCTGCGCGACTACTACCGGCTCACCCGCCGCCAGACCGAGCCCGCCATCACCGATCTGCTCGACAGCGGAGAATTGGAGCGGGTCACCGTGCAGGGCTGGGACAAGCCCGCCTACCTGCACACCGAGGCTCGCACGCCCCGCCGTGTCACCGGTGCGGCCCTGTTGTGCCCCTTCGATCCGCTGATCTTCTTCCGTGATCGCACCGAGCGGCTGTTCGACTTCCACTACCGCATCGAGATCTACACGCCGGAACACAAACGGGTGCACGGCTATTACGTCTTCCCGTTCCTGCTCGACGGTGAACTCGTCGCGCGGGTGGACCTGCGCGCCGAGCGCGCGAGCGGGCGATTGCTGGTGCCGGGTGCCTTCGCCGAGCCGGGCCGCGACCACGCCCGGATCGCCGGGGCTCTGGGCCGCGCACTGCGGGAGATGGCGGACTGGCTGGAACTGGACACCGTGGAAGTGGGCGAAAAGGGCGATCTCGCACCGCGTTTGCGGCGTGAGATCGCCTAGCCATCCAGGAGCGCCCGGATCACCGACGGTTCAGAACGGGCCGTCGGTCCAGGCGTTGAGCACGATTCCGTTCTTGCCCTCGCCCCTGCACTCGATGGTCATGGGGATGAGCGGCCGCGGCGAGTCGCCCACGATGTAGGTGGGGGACTGGTAGCCGTTACCGACCTGCCGTGCCCCGAGGCACTGCACCACCGCGGCGTACCACGTGTCCGCGGGGCAGGTGAAGGTGGCGGTATCGAGCGTCCGGTCGATACGGCAGGGCGAATCGGCGTGGGCGGCCGGAGCCGCCACCGCGATCAGGCCCGCCGCGCCGATGCCGAGTGCGGAACCGATCGCGAGCGAGCGGCGGCGCGGGTGGAGATGGTGATGGTTCGTCATCGGATCAAGCTCCCTCGTGTACGGACAGATCAAGCGAACAGTTCGTCCATACTGACCCGCGAGACCCTCCGTACCGTCGAAACGCGCGGAGATCGATGTTCCGGCGTGGCGCGCTCGATCAGGCGGCCTGCAGGTCGGCCGGGGAATTCAGCACCGCCCCACCGCGGAACAGGGTGGGCGCCCGGTACCCGGCCAGCTCCCCGGACACCAGGATCGACGCGTCGGCGGACTCGGCCGTGGCGGGCACGGACACCGCCACCAGGGCGGCCGCGGCCGGGCAGACCGCTCCCACGATGGCGAGCGAGCGGCGGCGAGTACGCAGACGGATCATGTGGGGTTTGCCTCTCCTGGCGAATGATCTTGCCGGTACTTCGTCGCCGAGAGCGCCGCGGATGGGGTGTCGGAGGAACTGACTAACCTGGACCCCGTGGCAGATCCCGCGACCTACCGGCCCGCCCCGGGCACCATCCCCGTCCAACCGGGCGTCTACAAGTTCCGGGACAAGTTCGGACAGGTCATCTATGTCGGCAAGGCGAAAAGCCTGCGCCAGCGGCTGAACTCGTACTTCGCCGATGTGGCCGGGCTGCATCCGCGCACCCGCCAGATGGTGACCACCGCCGCCGGCGTCGAGTGGACCGTGGTGTCCACCGAGGTGGAAGCGCTGCAGCTGGAATACAACTGGATCAAGGAATTCGATCCGCGCTTCAATGTCCGCTACCGCGACGACAAGTCGTACCCGGTGCTGGCGGTCAGTCTGAACGAGGAGTACCCCCGCGTCTTCGTCTACCGCGGCGCGCGCAAGAAGGGTGTGCGCTACTTCGGGCCGTACGCCCACGCCTGGGCCATCCGCGAGACCCTGGATCTGCTGCTGCGGGTGTTCCCGGTGCGCACCTGCTCGGCCGGAGTCTTCAAGCGGCACAGCCAGATCGGGCGGCCGTGCCTGCTCGGCTACATCGACAAGTGCTCCGCGCCGTGCATCGGCCGGGTGAGCGCGGCCGAGCACCGCGACATCGTGGACGACTTCTGCGACTTCCTCGCAGGAAAGACCGACCGCCTGGTCAAGCAGCTGGAACGCCGTATGCACGAGGCCGCCGACGAGCTCGACTTCGAGAACGCCGCCCGGCTGCGCGACGATGTGCAGGCGCTCAAGCGCGCGCTCGAGAAGCAGGCGGTGGTGCTGGGCACCGGCACCGACGCCGACGTCATCGACTTCGCGGTCGACGAGCTCGAGGCCGCGGTCCAGATCTTCCACGTCCGCGACGGGCGGGTGCGCGGCCAGCGCGGCTGGGTGGTCGACAAGTCCGGCGACGCGATCGACGCGGCGGCGGCCGGGGGTGAGCTGCCGGCACTGGTCGAGCAGTTCCTGACCCAGTTCTACGGCGAGCAGACCGCGGTCGCGGAGCAGAGCGGTGACGAGCAGCCGGGTGCGGTGGTTCCGCGGGAAGTGCTGGTCCCGGCCCTGCCCAACGATCACGAGCAGGTGCAGCAGTGGCTGTCGGGCCTGCGGGGGTCGGCGGTGCAGCTGCGGGTGCCCCAGCGCGGGGACAAGAAGGCCCTGGCCGAGACGGTGCAGCGCAATGCGCAGGAAGCCCTCGCCCAGCACAAGCTCAAACGCGCTGGCGACCTGACCGCGCGGTCGGCGGCGCTGCAGGAACTGCAGGACGCCCTGGATCTGGACAGCGCCCCGCTGCGCATCGAGTGCGTGGACATCTCGCACGTGCAGGGCACCGATGTGGTGGCCTCGCTGGTGGTGTTCGAGGACGGGCTGGCCCGCAAGTCGGAGTATCGGCACTACACCATCAAGGAGGCCGCCGGGGAGGGCCGCTCCGACGACGTCGGCAGCATCGCCGAGGTGACGCGGCGCCGCTTCGGCAAGCTGCGCCGCGAACTCGACGCCGCCGAGGCCGCCGAGCTCGAATCCGATTCCGAGGCAACCGAACCCGGGCTGCCCGGCATCGACCCGAAGACCGGCAAGCCGCGCCGCTTCTCCTATCCGCCCAACCTGTACGTGGTGGACGGCGGTGCGCCGCAGGTGAACGCGGCCGCGGAGGTGCTCGACGAGCTGGGCATCACCGATGTCGCGGTGATCGGCCTGGCCAAGCGCCTGGAAGAGGTGTGGGTGCCCAACGAGCCGGACCCGGTGATCATGCCGCGCACCAGTGAGGCGCTGTACCTGCTGCAGCGGGTGCGCGACGAGGCGCACCGCTTCGCCATCACCTTCCACCGCTCCAAGCGGTCGCGGCGGATGACGGCGTCGGCGCTGGATTCGGTGCCGGGCCTGGGGTCGACTCGCAAGACCGCACTGGTGACGCATTTCGGATCGGTCGCCAAGCTCAAGGAGGCTACGGTGGAGCAGATCACCGAGGTCCCGGGCATCGGCGTGGCGACGGCCAGGGCGGTCCTGGACGCGTTGCGTCAGCAGTAGAGCGTCGGCGTTTCGCGGCGCGCCGGATGGGGACCCACCGGGTAGAGTGCGACACGCCGAACGGGAAATTTGCGACACGCCGTGTGTGCTGGTCGGGAGTGGAAATCACAGCTGTGTTGCGCTCCCGCCGCTCGCCTGCCGGGTTCGCGGGCGTCGGTGCAGGATGATCGAGGGAACTCCAGACACGAACCGGTAGGACATGACGCGCGTCGAAGACAGCACAGCTACTGCCGAGAACAGCCCGGCAACCGAATCAGGCGAGTCCCAGCCGAATCCCCGCAAGGGGCGGCCCGGTTCCGAACCCGCTCCGGTCGAGGTGGTCATCGTGACCGGCCTGTCCGGCGCCGGCCGCGGCACCGCGGGCAAGGTGCTCGAGGACCTGGGGTACTACGTCGCCGACAATCTGCCGCCCGAATTGATCGGCCGCATGGTCGATCTGGGCCGCTCCGCAGAACCACCGATCCGCAAACTCGCGCTGGTCATGGACGTGCGCAACCGCTTCTTCACGGGGAATCTGTCCGCGGTGGTCGAACAGCTGCGGTCCGCGGGCGTGCGCACCCGCATCCTGTTCCTCGAGGCCTCCGACGACGTGCTGATCCGCCGCTTCGGCTTCGCGCGCCGCCGCCACCCGCTACAGAGCGAGAGCGCCGACGGCACCCTGACCGCCGGCATCGCCGCCGAACGTCGCCGCCTCGACCCGGTGAAGACCGCCGCGGACGTCGTCATCGACACCACCGCGCTGTCGATCCACCAGTTGCACCGCAAGCTCGAGGAGGTCTACGGCGGTGACGCCGCCACCGTACTGCAGTTGACCGTGCAATCGTTCGGGTTCAAGTACGGAGTCCCGCTCGACGCCGACATGGTGTTCGATTTGCGTTTCCTGCCGAATCCACATTGGATTCCCGAACTCCGCGAAAAAACCGGGCAGGACGCCCCGGTCAGCGAGTATGTGTTGTCGCGCCCGGGTGCACAGGACTACCTGGGCACCGCGCACCATCTCGTCGACCTGACGACCGAGGGCTACCGCCAAGAGGGGAAGCGATACATGACCGTGGCAGTGGGCTGCACCGGCGGTAAACACCGCAGTGTGGCGATAGCGGAGGCGCTGGGTGACGCGTTGGCGGGCCGTGCGGCGGAGAGCGATTCGGGTGCCGAGCTGCCTCAAGACGTGGTGCGCGTGGTCCACCGAGATCTGGGGCGGGAATGAGTGAGAGCACTTCCGGCCGCACCGCCAATCCCGCCTTCGTGGCGCTCGGCGGTGGGCACGGGCTGTACGCGACGCTGACCGCCGTGCGGCGGCTCACGCGCAAGATCACCGCGGTGGTCACCGTCGCCGACGACGGCGGCTCTTCGGGACGCTTGCGCGCCGAGCTGGGCATGCTGCCGCCGGGCGATCTGCGAATGGCCTTGGTGGCCTTGGCCGAAGAGGCCGACGGGCACTGGGCGCGAACTTTGCAACACCGCTTCGGCGGCACCGGCGCGCTGGCCGGGCACTCGGTCGGCAATCTGATTCTGGCGGGCTTGACAGAGGAGCTGGGCGACCCCGTCGCGGCCCTGGACGAGGCCGGAAAGATTCTGCGGGTCACCGGAAGAGTGCTACCCATGTCGCCGATCGCGCTGACCATCGAGGCGGATGTCTCTGGGCTGGAAGGCGATCCGCGGGTGAGTCGCTGCATCCGCGGTCAGGTGGCGGTGGCGACCACGCCGGGCAAGGTGCGCCGGGTGCGGCTGATCCCCTCGGATCCGCCCGCCTGCCCCGAGGCGACCTCGGCGATCGAGCACGCGGACATGGTGGTGCTGGGCCCCGGGAGCTGGTTCACGAGCGTCATTCCGCACGTGCTGGTGCCCGATTTGCACGAAGCGCTGCTGCATACGCGGGCGCGGAAAGTGC
The DNA here is from genome assembly GCF_042874235.1 of Nocardia sp. NPDC004151. Classification (NCBI taxonomy): domain Bacteria; kingdom Bacillati; phylum Actinomycetota; class Actinomycetes; order Mycobacteriales; family Nocardiaceae; genus Nocardia; species Nocardia sp. NPDC004151. The sequence goes on from NZ_JBIAMR010000015.1 coordinate 12,841, forward strand.
TGGTGCTCAACCTCGCTGCCGAACCGGGCGAAACGGCCGGATTCTCCGCGGAACGGCACCTGCATGTATTGTCCCAGCACGCACCGGATTTCACAGTCGACCATGTTCTGGTGGACTCCGGTTCCGTACCCGAGGGTAGGGAACGCGAACATCTGGCAAGAGCTGCCGAACAGCTGCGTGCGCGAGTAACCTTCGCTGATGTCGCCGAGGCGGGGACGGACCGGCACCACCCCGGAAAGCTTGCCGCCGCACTGGATCAGGTGATCCGGCAACCTCGGCCGGAATCAGCAGGGCTTCGAGTCGAAGGACGGCATATGGGCCAACGTGTGCGGTCCGGGTTGGGTGGAAAGGAGCGCGTCTCGTGGCGATGACAGCGGAAGTGAAGGACGAGCTGAGCCGGCTCTCTGTATCACAGGTGAGCTCGCGCAAAGCGGAATTGTCCGCGCTACTGCGGTTCGCCGGTGGATTGCACATCGTCGGCGGTCGGGTGATCGTCGAAGCCGAAGTGGATATGGGTTCCATAGCGCGTCGGCTGCGTCGAGAGATCTTCGAGCTGTATGGATACGGCTCGGACGTGCATGTCCTCGGCGCCGGAGGGCTCCGGAAAACCTCCCGGTATGTAGTGCGAGTTTCCAAGGAAGGCGAGGCGCTGGCGCGCCAGACCGGTTTGCTCGACGTGCGCGGCCGGCCGGTCCGGGGCCTGCCCGCGCAAGTCGTGGGCGGCAGCATCGGCGACGCCGAAGCGGCTTGGCGCGGGGCGTTTCTCGCGCACGGCTCGCTCACCGAGCCGGGCCGGTCCTCGGCGCTCGAGGTGAGCTGCCCCGGCCCGGAGGCGGCGCTCGCGCTCGTCGGCGCGGCCCGGCGCATGGGCATCTCGGCCAAGGCGCGCGAGGTGCGCGGCACCGATCGCGTCGTGGTGCGCGACGGTGAGGCCATCGGCGCCCTGCTCACCCGCATGGGTGCGCAGGACACGCGGCTCACCTGGGAGGAGCGGCGGATGCGCCGCGAGGTCCGGGCGACCGCGAACCGGCTGGCCAATTTCGACGACGCGAACCTGCGTCGGTCGGCCCGTGCGGCGGTCGCGGCCGCGGCCCGGGTGGAGCGCGCGCTCGAGATCCTCAGCGACGATGTGCCAGACCACTTGGCCGCCGCCGGCAAGCTGCGCGTGCTGCACCGCCAGGCCTCCCTGGAGGAGCTGGGCCAGCTGGCCGATCCGCCCATGACGAAAGACGCTGTGGCGGGCCGGATCCGGCGACTGCTGTCGATGGCGGATCGGCGCGCCAAGGAACTCGGCGTGCCCGACACCGAAAGTGCCGTCACCGCAGAGCTGCTCGAAGAGGCCTGAAACGGCCGCGGTGCCGCTTACACTGAGCGGAACCGCACGGTGATTCCGTCCGGAAGCGTCGCAACCCCATGGTTGCGGCGCTTCCGGTCGTCTGTGGCGAAAATGATCGTTTTCGTATGTTCACCGTGGCGGGGGTGTGTCCGTGATGTTTCTGTTACAGGGCTAGGGTTAGCACCGCAACGGAAACGATCCGCAAAGCTGAGGAGCGAAAACGTGACTGTCCGGGTAGGTATCAACGGCTTCGGCCGTATCGGGCGCAACTTCTTCCGAGCCGTCGAGGCGCAGAAGGCCCTCGGCACCACCGACATCGAGATCGTGGCGGTCAATGACCTGACCGACAACAAGTCGCTGGCGACCCTGCTGAAGTACGACTCGATTCTGGGCCGCCTGCCGCAGGACGTTTCCCTGGACGGCGACGAGACCATCGTCGTGGGCGACCAGCGCATCACCGCGCTGGCCATCAAGGAGGGCCCCGCCGCCCTGCCGTGGGGTGACCTGGGTGTCGACGTGGTCGTCGAATCCACCGGTATCTTCACCGATGCCACCAAGGCCAAGGGCCACCTGGCCGCCGGCGCCAAGAAGGTCATCATCTCCGCGCCCGCCAAGGGTGAGGACATCACCATCGTGATGGGCGTCAACGACGACAAGTACGACGGTTCGCAGAACATCATCTCGAACGCGTCCTGCACCACCAACTGCCTTGGCCCGATCGCCAAGGTGCTCAACGACTCCTTCGGCATCGAGCGTGGTCTGATGACCACCGTGCACGCCTACACCCAGGACCAGAACCTGCAGGACGGCCCGCACTCGGATCTGCGTCGCGCCCGCGCCGCCGCGCTGAACATCGTGCCCACCGGCACCGGCGCCGCCAAGGCCATCGGCCTGGTGCTGCCCGAGCTGCTCGGCAAGCTCAACGGTTACGCGCTGCGCGTGCCGGTTCCGACCGGTTCGCTCACCGACCTGACCGTCGACCTGGCGCGCGCCGCCTCGGTCGAGGAGATCAACGCCGCCATGAAGGCCGCCGCGGACGGCCCGATGAAGGGCATCCTGAAGTACAACGTCGACCCGATCGTCTCCTCCGACATCGTGACCGACCCGCACTCCTCCATCTACGACGCGCCGCTGACCCAGGTCATCGACAACCAGGTCAAGGTCGCCTCGTGGTACGACAACGAGTGGGGCTACTCCAACCGTCTCGCCGACCTCGTCGGCCTCGTCGGCAAGTCCCTGTAAGCGCCGATGACGATCAAGACTCTCCAGGATCTGCTGAACGAGGGCGTCGAGGGCCGCGGCGTGCTGGTGCGCTCGGACCTGAACGTGCCGCTCGACAACGGCGTCATCACCGACCCGGGCCGCATCATCGCGTCCGCGCCGACCATCAAGGCGCTGGCCGAGGCCGGTGCCAAGGTCGTGGTGACCGCGCATCTGGGCCGCCCCAAGGGCGAGCCGGACCCGAAGTTCTCCCTCGCCCCGGTCGCCGCGCGACTGGCCGAGGAGCTGGGCCGCAATGTCCAGCTGGCCGGTGACGTGGTGGGCCAGGACGCGCTCGCCCGTTCCGAGGGCCTCACCGACGGTGATGTCATGCTGCTCGAGAACATCCGCTTCGACGCGCGGGAGACCAGCAAGGACGATGCCGAGCGCACCAAGCTCGCCAACGCCCTGGTCGAACTGGTCGGCGACGACGGCGCTTTCGTGTCCGACGGTTTCGGCGTGGTGCACCGCAAGCAAGCGTCGGTCTACGACGTGGCCAAGCTGCTCCCGCACTACGCGGGCAACCTGGTCGCGGCCGAGACCGAGGTGCTGAAGAAGCTCACCGAGGACCCGGCCCGCCCGTACGCGGTCGTGCTCGGCGGCTCCAAGGTCTCCGACAAGCTCGCGGTCATCGAGGCGCTCGCGCCGAAGGTCGACACGCTGGTCATCGGCGGCGGCATGTGCTTCACCTTCCTTGCCGCACAGGGCCTTTCGGTGGGCACCTCGCTGCTGCAGGAAGAGATGATCGACACCTGCAAGGACCTGCTCGACAAGTACGCCGATGTCATCCACCTGCCAGTGGACATCGTGGTGGCCGACAAGTTCGCCGCGGACGCGGAGTCGAAGACGGTGCCCGCCAACGAGATTCCGGACGGCTGGATGGGTCTGGACATCGGCCCCGACTCGGCCGCTCGCTTCGGCGCGCTGCTGACCGAGGCCAAGACGGTGTTCTGGAACGGCCCGATGGGCGTGTTCGAGTTCGAGAAGTTCTCGGCCGGTACTCGCGGTGTCGCCGAGGCGATCGCCACGGCCACCTCGAAGGGCGCGTTCACGGTCGTCGGCGGTGGCGACTCCGCCGCGGCGGTGCGCACCCTGGGTCTGCCCGATGACGGTTTCTCGCACATCTCCACCGGTGGCGGCGCGTCGTTGGAATACCTGGAGGGCAAGGAACTCCCCGGTCTCGCGGTTCTGGAGGACTGAGCCATGGCACGTAAGCCTTTGATCGCCGGCAACTGGAAGATGAACCTCAACCACCTCGAGGCCATCGCTCTGGTGCAGAAGATCGCGTTCGCGTTGCCGGAGAAGTATTTCGACAAGGTCGACGTCACGGTGGTTCCGCCGTTCGTGGACCTGCGCAGCGTGCAGACGCTGGTCGAGGGTGACCGTCTGCTGATCACCTACGGTGCCCAGGACGTCTCCACCCACGATGAGGGCGCCTACACCGGCGAGATCAGCGGGTCCATGCTCGCGAAGCTGGGTTGCAGCTTCGTCGTGGTGGGCCACTCGGAGCGGCGTCAGTACCACAACGAGGACGACGCCACCGTGCTGGCCAAGGCCAAGCAGGCGCTGAAGTACGGCATCACCCCGATCGTCTGCATCGGTGAGGGCCTGGGCGTCCGCGAGAGCAAGACCCACGTGGAGTACAACCTCGAGCAGCTGCGCGGTTCGCTCAAGGGCCTGACGGCGGAGGAGATCTCCAAGGTCGTCGTCGCCTACGAGCCGGTCTGGGCCATCGGCACCGGCAAGGTCGCCACCCCGGCCGACGCGCAGGAAGTCTGCGGCGCCATCCGCAAGGAGCTCGCCGAACTGGCGAATCCCGAAGTGGCCGCGGGCGTCCGCGTCCTCTACGGCGGCTCGGTCAACGCCAAGAACGTCGGCGAACTGGTCGGCCAGGCCGACATCGACGGCGCCCTGGTGGGCGGCGCGTCGCTGAAGGGTGACGAGTTCGCCACCCTCTCGGCCATCGCCGCCGGCGGTCCGCTGCCGTAACGGTTTCCGTCGCACAGGGCCGGGCATCCCACGGATGCCCGGCCCTTGTCGGCAGAATGACCGGTATGAGCGACTGGAATACGAACATCATCAACGAGTTCCGGGCCAATGCGGGCCGGGTGGGCGGGCCGTTCGAGGGCGCGCCGATGATCCTGGTGCACCACCGCGGCCGCAAGACCGGTCGTGAGCTGGTCACTCCCACCATGTACATGGCCGATGAACAGGACCCGGCCGTCGTCTACATCTTCGCCTCCAAGGCGGGCGCGCCGACCAACCCGGACTGGTACTACAACCTGACCACCGCGGGGAAGGCCGAGGCCGAGATCGGCACCGAGACCTTCCCGGTCATGGTCGCCGAGGTGACGGGCGCGGACCGCGACCGGATCTTCGCCGAGCAGGCCCGCCGGTACCCGGGCTTCGCCGAGTACGCGGAGAAAACGGCTGGGATCCGGACAATTCCGGTGCTGGCGCTGCGTCGCCTCTGAGTCGATTGGACCCGGGCCCGGCCTCGGGCCGGGGCCGGGGCTCGGCTCGCGGGCATCCGGGCGCGCAGGGCTGCGGCCCGGCGAGAATGCGGTGAAGCGGGCGGTCATCGCGTCGGCGGGGGATGCGCCCGAGGTGAGGGCCTGGTGGACGGCGTGGGAGTCTTCGAGCGCGTCGCGGGCGCCGAATCCGGCGGCGGGGGTGATGGCGTGGTCGGCGTCGCCCGGCGCTGCTGACGTGGACGGATTCGGCGCCCGCCAGGAAACGCATCTCGATCCACTCGTTCTCGGTGTCCCGGAGGGCGATGTGCGCGAACTTGTCCGGCACGAAGTCCGCGCCCAGGCGGGCGTTGAGGACGTGCAGCACATTGCGATTGAATTCCGCGGTGACACCGGCGGCATCGTCGTGGGCGGGGAGCAGCACCGCCGGCGGCAGGGGCGGTGCCACGAACCATCGAACCACCGAACCACTGGGCCGCCGGGTCGCCAGACATGGCCGAAGTGCTGAAAACCGCACCGGCGGAATCTATTTCGGCGAAGAACTGCAACGTGGGGGCGCGGTGGGGGTTCGACCGGCTTGGTGGTCATGCCGTACACGACGTTGTCGCCGGGGTGGACGGGGACGTGGGTGGGTTCGATCCGGGGCCGGACCACCGAATCGATGCCGTCGGCCCCGATCAGTAGCTCATCGGTGATGTCGTCGGTGAGTGCTGTCCGGGTTACCTCTCGGCCGTAGTGCATTCCGCGCCGCGGTGAGACGGGAACGCGAGTTCGGCCGAATCGCGGCATGTCAGGGGCTATGTCGCCGGTATTTGCCTGGTTTGTGAAGATCGATGGCTAGATGACTGCGAATCCACTCTTGACAGTAACTGTCATAAAGGGAGATGCTGTCGGTGACGGAAGGAGGTCTGCGGATGTCACTACGGGAGCGGCAACGGCGGCAGATCCGGGCCGAGATTCAGCGGGCGGCGTTCGAGCTGTTCGCGGCGCAGGGATTCGGCGAGGTGACCACCGAGCAGATCGCGGCGGCCGCGGGGGTGTCGGCCAGTACCTATTTCCGGCATGTGCGCAGCAAGGAGGATCTGCTGCTCGATCCCGTGCGTGAGGGCGGGGCCCGGATCGTGACGCTGCTGGAGGAGCGGGACGAGGACGAATCCGCGGATGTGGCGCTGGCGCAAGCGATTCTGACTCGATCCACGAGTTCGACCGCGCAGGACCTGGAGCAGTGGCGGGCGGCGTTCCAGACCGCACCGCATCTGCTGGAGCGGGTCGCGCTGATCACGCCGGAGCATCGGGCGCGTTTGGTGGAGCTGGTCGCGGAGCGGATGGGGCGGGACGCGGGCCAGGACAGCACGCCGGGCCTGCTGGTGCATCTCATGCTGGCGGCGGCGGAGTTCGGATACCTACAGTGGCTGCGGAATTCGGCGCATGCAGAGATGTCGCTGGCGGTGTGCGTCGAGGGTGCGCTCGACGCCGTGACAGGGGAGCGCTGGCGCGGCTGAAAAGCCTTGGCGTGTCAGTGAACAGCTTCGAACAGAACAATCAGGGTGAGGAACAATGCAGGACAACAAGGCGACCGGCCAGAGCTTCGATGTGATCGTGGTGGGATCCGGCGCGGCAGGGATGGCGGCGGCGCTGACCGCCGCGAAGCACGGGCTGACGACGGTGATCGTCGAGAAAGCCGCCCACTGGGGCGGGTCGACGGCGAGATCCGGTGGTGGCGTGTGGATTCCGGGCAACTCGGCACTGCGAGGATCCGCTCCGGCCGATGACCTCGAGGCCGCGCGGGTCTATCTGAAGGACATCATCGGTCCGGGGGTGCCGCCCGAACGCATCGACACCTTCCTCGACCGTGGCGCGGAGGCGTTCGACTTCCTCGCCGCGCATTCGCCGCTGCGGATGCGGTGGGTGCCGGGCTATTCCGACTACTACCCGGAGGCTCCCGGCGGCCGCTCGCACGGCCGATCGGTCGAGCCCACCCCGTACAACGCCACCGGGCTGGGCGCCGAATTGCGCACCCTGGAACCGGATTACGTGCGAGCCCCGAAGAATGTCGTGATCACCCAGGCCGAGTTCCGGCAGCTGCACCTGGGCTTGCGCAACCCGCGCAGCCCGCTGACCGGCGCTCGCGTCGCGGGCCGCTGGCTGGCGGCGACCGTGCTGCGCCGCCGCGTCCTCGCCCGCGGCCAGGCCCTGAGCGCCATGCTGCGCGCGGGTCTGCTGGCGGCGAACGTCCCGCTGTGGCTGGAGACGCCGTTACTCGACCTGCGTACCGAGGACGGCCGGGTCACCGGCGCGGTGGTGCGCCGCGACGGTCGCGAGCTGATGCTCACCGCCCGGCGTGGCGTGATCATCGCGGCGGGCGGTTTCGAGCACAACGAGGCCATGCGCAAGCAGTACCAGCGCGAACCCATCGGCACCGACTGGACCGTCGGCGCGAAGGCCAACACCGGCGACGGCATCCGCGCCGGCGAGAATGCCGGTGGCGCGGTCGAGTTCATGGCCGACGCCTGGTGGGGCCCGTCCATCCCGCTGCCCCGGCTGCCCTGGTTCTGCCTGGCCGAACGCAACCTGCCCGGCAGCATCGTGGTCAACGATCGCGGCGAGCGGTTCATGAACGAGTGCCTGCCCTATGTGGAGGCGACCCATGAGATGTACGGCGGCGAATACGGCCAGGGTGCGGGTCCGGGGGAGAACCTGCCCGCCTGGCTGATCTTCGACCAGCGCTACCGCAACCGCTACCAGTTCGCGGGCGTCCCGCCCCGGCAGTCGCTGCCGGGCCGCTGGTTCAAATCGGGCGCACTGACCCGCGCCGACTCGCTCCCCGAACTCGCCGAGAAGATCGGCATCCCGGTCGAGAACTTCCGCGCCACGGTGACCCGCTTCAATGAATTCGCCACCGTCGGAACCGATCCCGACTTCGGCCGCGGCAACAGCGCCTACGACAACTACTACGGCGACCCGCGCAACCGCCCGAACCCGAACCTCGGCGCGCTGGAGACCGGTCCGTACTACGCCGCCAAGCTGGTCCCCGGTGACCTCGGCACCAAGGGTGGCCTGAGCGCCGACACCGACGGCCGCGTCCTTCGGACGGACGGTTCGGTGGTCGAGGGCCTGTACGCGGCGGGCAATGCCAGCGCCCCGGTCATGGGCCACACCTACGCCGGTCCCGGCGCGACCATCGGCCCCGCCATCGTCTACGGCTACCTCGCCGCCCTGCACGCGGCGGGTAAATAGCCGCCGGGCGGCAGGCCGGCACCGCGCCGCCGTCGAGCGTGAGAACGGCGGCGGCGTGGGGCCGACCGGCCGCGAGCTGTCGCGCTGTCGCGCAACCGAATTCGATCTACACCGTCCACGCGGTGTCGGCGGGTAACACGCGGTGCGGATTCGCGATCCGCCCGACCAATGCCCCGTGAAGGGTTACCGTCGAGAGGGTGTTCGGCATCATCCGGCCCTGCCGTCACCGGCTGGGCGAGGAACTCGGGCGGGCGTGGCTGGCGCAACTGTGCGGCCTGTGCCTGGCCTTGCGGGACGACCACGGTCAGAGCGCCCGCATGGCAACCAATTACGACGGGCTGATCATTTCGGCCCTGGTGGAGGCGCAGTCCACCGCGCCGCCCACTCGCCGAGCGGCCGGGCCCTGCCCGCTGCGCGGCATGCGACGCACGGATGTCGCCACCGGCGACTGTGTCCGGCTGGCCGCCACGGTCTCACTGGTCCTGGCCGCCGCCAAGGTGCGCGATCACGTCGACGACCACGATGGGGTCGCGGGCACGGCCGGATTCCGTCCTGCCGCCCGGCGGATCGCCCAACGCTGGGTCCGTCAGGGTGAATCCACCGGCGCGGGACTGGGTTTCGATACCGGCGTCCTGGTGACGGCGGTGGACCGGCAGACCGAGATCGAGGCCGCCGCCGTGGTGGGGACCCCGTTGCTCACGGTCACCGAACCCACCGAGACCGCCACCGCGTCCGCTTTCGGGCACACCGCGGTCCTGGCGGGCCGCCCCGGTAATGTGGCCGCCCTGACCGAGGTCGGCCGATTGTTCGGCCGCATTGCGCATCTCGTGGACTCGGTCGAGGATCTGACCGATGACGTGGCCCGCGGCAAATGGAATCCGCTGGTGGCAACGGGGACCGATGTCGCCGAGGCGCACCGGTTGTGCACCGATGCCTTGCTGGGCATCGAATTGGCGTTGGCGGAAGTGGAATTCACCGATTCGCGGCTGATTCACACACTGCTGAAACACGAATTGGGTCGCTCGGCGACCCGGACCTTCGGCGGCTCCGCGCCCGCGTGCGCGAATCATGCCGTCGTCGCACCGCAGTCGCGTTGGCGTCGGCGCGGTCCGGACCCGTGGGGCCCGCCGCCGGGCTACGGCGGATACGGCCCGGGGCCCGGCTATTACGGGCGCGCGCCGCGTCGCCGCAGCGGTTGCTGCCTGCCGTGCTGCGAGGGCTGCGTGTGCTGCGGTGAGGGCTGCTGCTGTTGTGGCGAGGGCTGTTGCTGCTGTGAGGAAACCTGCCGCGACTGCTGAGGTCGACGCGGGTCCGGTGAGCCGCCCCCACCGGGTGGGCGGCTCACCGCTCGCGTATCAGTGCGACGAGCCCGAGGAGGAGCCGGTCGGGAGGAAGCCGCCGATGCTGCCGGTGCTGAAGTTCGAGGAGCCGGACACGGTGGTGGTGGTGTCCAGGGTCCAGGTGCCGCAGCCGCTGGTGAAGAAGGCGACATCGGTGGACTTGATCTCGACGGTGGCCTTGCCGCCGACCGCGCCGCCGGCCTCGATGGTGGCGCCGGTGCCGCCAGAGAGGGAGGACAGGCGCGCCCAGGCACACAGCTGGGTCGCGGTCGTGGTCTTATAGACGCCGGGCTGGATGTCGATGCCGACCTTGAAGGTGGAGTCGGAGCCGATGACGGTGGCCAGCGACGCCTCCGCGGTGCCCGCGCCGGCGAGCAGGGCGGCGGCGGTGAGCGCCAGGCCGTTGGCCCAGAGTGCCTTGTTCATGGTGAAATCCTCAGTGTGTGAAACGAGAGCGTTTCGCAGGGTAATGGGTTTCCCATTCGCCGGGAGGGTTTTCCATAACGTGGCGTAAACGGCCATCGGCGAGATCTGGACATCGGCCCCCGCATGCGCCGCGCGCCGCCGATAATGTGTTGTGTGGCAGGGCAATTCGTTCCCATTCCCGATTGGTTCTCGCGTGACAATCAGGACTGCGGCATCGCCGTCGGCGACCTGAACGGCAACGGCCGCCCCGACCTGGTGGTCTTCCTCGTCGACAACCCCGCCGGCCAGAACCAGGGCTACTACCGCATCGGCCGCGACCTCGCCCTGATGGCACCGTCACCGGCGGCTGGACCCCCTGGCAGCAGATCCCGGACTGGTACGGCTGGGAGAACCAGGGCGCCGACATCGGCCTGACCCGCATCGACGGCGAACCGGTCCTGGTGGTGCTGACCGTCGACAATCCCGACGGCCAGAACAGCGGCCGCTTCCGGCTGGCCAAGGGCCTGGCCGCGGACGGCTCGGTCGGGCAGCGGACGCCGTGGCTCGAGGTGCCCGACTGGCAGGGGTTCCTGTCGCAGACGCCGGAACTGTTCGATCCCGAGAAGCTGACCTGGTCGAAACTGCCGGTGCCCGGGCCGATCCCGATGTACGCGCATCTGGTGCTGCTCGCCGACGGCCGGATCTTCTACACCGGCGGGCAATACGGCACCAATAACGGGATGCGGCCCTCGATCTGGGATCCCGTGCTCGGTTCGGTCATCGAGGTGCCCGGCCTCTACGATCCCGAATCCCGCAGCCAATCCACCAGCGTGCTGCTGCCGCCCGCGCAGGCGCAGCGGGTCATGATCCTCGGCGGCGGCGCCGTCGACGCGCACGGCCCCGGAATGGCATTGTCCGACACACGCATCGCCGACTTGAGCGCCGCCGTACCCGCCTACCAGGCGGCCTCGCCCATGACCTACGCCCGCATGCACGTCTGCGTGGTGGTGCTGCCGGACCGCACCGTGCTGGCCACGGGCGGTTCGGCGATGGAGGAGATGGCCGACGCGGTCCCGCCCAGCGGGGAGATCTACGACCCGATCGCGGAAACCTGGACCCCGACCGCCCCGCAGCGGGTGGCGCGGCTGTACCACTCGGTGGCGCTACTGACTCCCGACGGCAAAGTGGTGACGGCCGGATCGAATCCGCGGCGCAAGACCGAGGAATTGCGCATCGAAGTGTTCTGGCCGCCCTACCTGTTCCGAGGCGCTCGACCGGAATTCGAGATGATCTCGGGCACAGTGGAATACGGTGCGACTCTGACACTGACCACGTCGGCCGCCGTCCGCGAGGTGAGCATCATGCATCCCACCTCGTGCACCCACTCCTGCGACAACAATCAGCGCCTGATCGATCTGCCGATCACCGCGACCGCGGCCGGCGCGGTCTCGGTGGCCATGCCCTCGAATCCGGCGTTGGCTCCGCCCGGCTGGTACCTCGTGGTGGTCGTGGACACCGGCGGGGTTCCCTCGGTCGGCCAATGGCTGCAACTGGGGGTGGCCGCGCCTTCGCCCGTGTGACCGCGAACGGGCGCCGCCGGCACTACCGTGGAAGCATGACCGCGGAGTACGAGTACCTGCTCGTCAAAACCGATGGTGACACCGTCACCATCACCATGAATCGGCCCGATCGGCGTAATGCGCTGTCCGCCGATCATCTGTCCGAGCTGCTGGCGGCGTTCCGTGCGGCGGGGGAGACCGACGCGTCCGGCATCGTGCTGGCCGCGGCCGGGCCCGTATTCAGCGCGGGCCACGATTTCGCGGATGTCGCGGCGCGGGACCTGCTCGGCGTTCGCGATCTGCTCACCTTGTGCCAGTCGGTCATGACCACCCTGGAAGAGGTTCCGCAGGTGGTGATCGCGCGGGTGCAGGGCCTGGCCACCGCGGCTGGTTGTCAGCTTGTCGCCTCCTGCGACCTGGCCGTCGCCGCCGATTCCGCGGGCTTCGCGCTGCCCGGCGGCAAGGGCGGCTGGTTCTGCCACACCCCGGCGGTTCCCGTCGCGCGGTCCATCGGCCGAAAGCGCTTGATGGAACTGGCTCTGACCGGCGATGTGATCGATGCTCGTACGGCGGTCGACTGGGGTTTGATCAATTACGCGGTACCGGCCGCCGACCTCGACGCCGCCGTCGCGGACCTGCTCGGCCGGGCCACGCGGGGGAGTCGCGTCAGCAAGGCGCTGGGCAAACGCACCCTCTACGCGCAGCTCGACCGCCCCGAGACGGACGCGTACACGCTCGCGCGCGAAGTCATGGCCGCCGCCTCCCAATTGCCCGGCGCGAGTGAGGGAATGGCCGCCTTCCTGGAGAAGCGCTCGCCTGTCTGGCCCGATTGACGGAAGCAGGCTGACCATCGAGCCCGGTTGCGTCTCGATCGATCCAGATCAGACATATCCAAGTCTGTAGATATTGCGATCTAAACATGAGTTGGGGGAAATGTCGCAGCTGCCGCGAGTCCCGGCGTGGGGTTCCATGGGCAACCGCGGCTACGAGGATGCGGCCGAGCCGAATCGGGCTGCGAACGCGGCGCGGTTGGCCGAGACGGGAGAGCGGTCCCAGACCGCGAAGACGACCCGCTCGAAGGCGGCGCCGTGCGCACGCAGCGCGAGGTCGAACGCTTCGGCGACCTCGTTCGGGTCATTGCGGAACACGCCGCAACCCCAGGCGCCGAGCACCAGTTCGCGCACCCCGTGGTGGGCGGCGACGGTCAGTACTCGGGTGGCGCGTTCGGCGAGGAGGCCCCGCACATCGACCGGGTGACCCGAACGGTCCGCGAGCGCACCGGCATTCGGGGCGGGTGAGGTCAGGAAAGAGGTCGTGAACGGGTGCGGGTCGAGTTCGCCGCGGTCGTCCCGGATGACCGGGACCTCGGGTGCGTAGATGACGCGATGGGTGTAGCCCGGGTCGTCGGAGGCGCGGTGGGCCTCGTAGTAGCGGGGTGTCTCGAGCAGGCATCGGTAGAGCAGTGCGCTGCGGCAGAGATCCTCTTCCTGAGCGCGGGCGCCACGAATGTAGCCGCCGCCGGGGTTGCGAGCGGACGCGAAGTTGAGCACCGCCAGGCGTTTTCCGCCCTCGGCGTGGAGGCGGCGCGCGGCCTGGACACTGCCTTCGCCGGTGACCTCGGGGCGTCCGGTGAAGGGGCCGGTGACCGGTGCGTTGAGGTCTTCCTCGGGCTCGTGGCAGACGGTCCCGGCGCGGGCCGCGGTCAGCGGGGCGCTGATGTCGACGAGGGTCCCGTCGCTGGTGTGGTAGGTGCCGAGAGCGGCGATCTGCTCGTTCTCGGTGGCGATTTGTTTTGGGCTGGTGGTCATTTCGCCGACTCTACGGGCCGGTTCGGGAACCGTCCTCCGAATTTTAGTCACTGACACCAATACTGGTCGATGCGGTGGGAGAACCGGAATTGTCGGGCCCGCCGCCTACGATGTGGCCATGACCGGCTCCCAGCGTTTGCGGATCGTCCCGTCGCAGTTCGCGGTGGATCATCTGCCGAATTCGACGTTTCCGGAGGACGACGAGTGGATCGCGCTGGTGCGAGCGCCGGAGGGGCTCACGGTGATTCGGGAGGCGCCGGCGTGGGCCGAGGGGGAGACCTGGAAGGGCTTCTACGGCATCGACGCCGGGAGTCTGAACTCGCCCGGCACGCTGGCCGCGCTGATCGGGCCGTTGGCGGAATCGTCGATCCCGGTGTTCGTCGCTTCGACCTTCCATGCCGATCTCATCCTGGTTCCGGCGCATCGGCTGGAGGAGGCGTCGGCGGCCCTGCGGGACGCGGGGCACCGCTTGGCGGACTGAGGCCGCTCCGGGCGCGGCTCGGCGGACCCGGGCAACGCCACGTGTTGTGAGGCCGGGCCGCCCACATTACTGTCTACGTACGTAGAACGTATGAATGGCGCGCCGAGGTGAGGAGACGTCGGACGTGAGTGCACGAGGCTTCGGCGATCTGGAAACCGTCATCATCGAACGGATCTGGGATCGCCCCGGGAAGACGACGGTTCGCGAGCTGTTCGACGAGCTGGCCGCCGAGCGTGACATCGCGTACACCACCGTCATGTCCACCATGGACAACCTGCACCGCAAGGGCTGGCTGGAGCGTGAGCGGGTCGGCAAGGCCTACCGCTATTGGGCCAGTCTCAGCCGCGAGGAGTACAGCGCGCGGCTCATGCGCGAGGCGCTGGGCAGTGGTGGCCGTTCGGAGTTGGTGCTCGCGCATTTCGTGGAGCAGATGAGCGCCGAGGAGTCCGAGGGGCTACGCGCGGCGCTGCGGAAGTTCACGCGCGGCAAGCGCTGATCGCCGGGGGCCGGTGGCCCTTCCTGTCGTAGGCGCGGCGCGAGTTCGGCGTGTCGGGCGTTTCGATGGCGCGAACCCCATGCGTGTCCTGTCTTTTTGCTTCGTATTCGCCTCGCGCGGACGTGAACCCGGTCACGGGGTTGCTACGAACTACGTACGTAGATAGTAGATTGTTTCGGGAGCGTGTCAACCAGGTTCCGGCGCGATGACCTCGCACGGCGCCCCGACCGCTCTACCGGTGAAAGTGACGGCGGAACAGCGAATTCGGGCAGGAGGTGGCGGCGTGAGCCGTGGCAGCGGTTCGGGCCGTTTCCTGTGGGGACTGCTGTTCGCCGTGCTGGTACTGGTCGCCGCGATCACCGACTGCGCCGCCGGGGCGGGCGCCGACCATGCGCCCGGATTGAGCCATGCCCAGACCGTCGGAGTCTCCGACGAGCCGCTGGGCGGCGAATCCGCACACTGTGACCCGCATGTCGAGCACGCCATCCGGTCGGCGTCACCCGGCGAGGAGCATGTTCCGGAGTTCACCGCCGAGCGGATCGCGGTCGAGGTCGGTCTCGCGAACCAAGGCGTCGCCACCGCCGTCCACGGTGTGCGCGGACCGCCGGGAGGTGCGGTCGGCGGCCGATTACTGCTGACGCGCTTGTGTATCGCCCGACGCTGATCGGTCAGCGGCAGGCCGGGGCCCATCGCCCGCGGCCGGAGTCCGTTGCCGTGCACGTCATTCCGCCCACTGTGGCGGTCCGATACCGAAAGCGACAGTCATGGACCGAGGTCTGCTCGACGAATTCGACAT
Organism: Nocardia sp. NPDC004151; assembly: GCF_042874235.1. Classification (NCBI taxonomy): domain Bacteria; kingdom Bacillati; phylum Actinomycetota; class Actinomycetes; order Mycobacteriales; family Nocardiaceae; genus Nocardia; species Nocardia sp. NPDC004151. Next base: position 28,030 of record NZ_JBIAMR010000015.1, read on the forward strand.
GCTCACCACCAGTTCCGGCTTGCCCGTACTGGCCCGCGAACCGCGCGCCCTGGTCGGCAATACGCCGGTGTTGTGGGTGGGCGAACCCTTCGCGCCGGCGGGGCGTGGCTTCTGGGCCAAACTCGAAGGCCGCAATCCGGGCGGCATGAAGGACCGGCCCGCATTGCACATGGTGCGTCGCGCCCGCGAGCGCGGCGAGCTCGCACCCGGCGCGCGCATCATCGAATCATCCAGTGGCACTCTGGGTCTGGGGTTGGCCCTGGCCGGACTGGTATACGGGCACCCTGTGACGGTGGTGACCGATCCCGGTCTGGAACCCATGGTCGCCCAGCTGCTCGCGGCTTACGGTGCGCGGGTGGAGCTGGTGCGGGAACCGCATCCGGAGGGCGGCTGGCAGCAGGCGCGCCGTGATCGCGTCGCCGAACTGCTGGCGGCGGAGCCGGGTTCCTGGTGCCCGGACCAGTACAGCAACCCCGACAACGTGGACGCCTACGAGTCCCTCGCGCGGGAGCTGATCGAGCAGTTGGGCGGCGTGGACGTGCTGGTGTGCGCCGTCGGGACCGGCGGCCACTCCGCCGGCATCGCGCGCGCCCTGCGCCGCACCGATCCCGCGCTGTCGTTGATCGGGGTGGACACCGTGGCCTCCACCATCTTCGGTCAGCAGGCCGGTCCCCGCCTCATGCGCGGTCTCGGTTCGAGCATCCATCCGCGCAATGTCGACTACGGTGCCTTCACCGAAATCCATTGGGTCGCACCGGCCGAGTCGGTCTGGGCCTGCCGCACCCTGGCTTCGGGCTACCTGTCCAGTGGCGGCTGGAGCGTCGGCGCGGTCGCGCTGGTCGCCGGGTGGGCGGCCCGCACCCATCCTGAGGGCACCCGCATCGCCGCCGTCTTCCCGGATGGCCCGCACCGCTACTTCGACACCGTCTACAACGACTCCTATTGCGCCGCACACGGTCTGCTGGACGCGGGCCAACCGGCGGCCCCCGATGTTATCGCCCATCCCCGCGAGCGGCAGGTCGAGCGATGGACCCGCTGCACGACCGTCATCGACCCCCGCGCACCCGAGCACCCGCGTGGGGCGACCCCGGGGCCGCTGTCGTGAGCGTCCTGGCGAAGTTCCGCGGGTTCGACCGGGCGGCCCAGCTGCTCATGGTCAACCAGTTCGGCATCAATCTCGGCTTCTACATGCTCATGCCCTATCTGGCCGGATACCTGTCCGGGCCCCTCGGCTTGGCGGCGTGGGCGGTCGGGCTGGTGCTGGGCGTGCGTAACTTCTCGCAGCAGGGCATGTTCCTGGTGGGCGGCACGCTGGCGGATCGGCTGGGGTACAAGCCGCTGATCGTGGCCGGATGTCTGTTGCGGACCGCGGGTTTCGCGCTGCTGGCGTTCGCCTCGGATCTGCCGAGCCTGATCATCGCCTCGGCGGCGACGGGTTTCGCGGGCGCGCTGTTCAATCCGGCGGTGCGCGCTTATCTCGCGGCCGAGGCGGGGGAGCGGCGGGTGGAGGCGTTCGCGGTGTTCAACGTCTTCTACCAGGCCGGGACCCTGGCGGGGCCGCTGGTCGGATTGGCGTTGCTGGCGTTGGATTTCCGGGTGACGGCGGCCGCGGCGGCGGTGGTGTTCGCGGCGCTCACCGTCGCCCAGTTGTTCGCGTTGCCCGCGCGCCGCGCGGCCGAGCCCGTCGTACGGACCTCGGTGCTCGAGGATTGGCGCACGGTGGTGGCGAATCGCCGGTTCGTGGCGTTCGCGGTGACCATGATCGGCTCGTATGTGCTCTCGTTCCAGGTGTATCTGGCGCTGCCTTTGCAGGCGGAATATCTGGCGGGCGACCGGGCGCAGGCGGTCACCTCGGCGTTGTTCGTGATCTCCGGTGTCGTCGCGGTGGCGGGGCAGCTGCGCATCACGGCCTGGTTTCGTGGCCGGTGGGGGACCGGGCGCGGTCTGGTGGTGGGGGTGGCGCTGCTGGCGGTGGCGTTCCTGCCCTTGGCGATCGTTCCGTCGGGCGGGATCTTCGGGGACACGGTGGCGCTCGGGGCGCTGCTGCTGGCGGCGGCGGTGCTGGCGGTGGGGACGGCGGCGGTGTTCCCGTTCGAGATGGACACCGTGGTGTCACTGTCGGGAAATCGGCTGGTGGCGACGCATTACGGCTTCTACAACACCGTGGTGGGCATCGGAATCCTGATCGGCAACCTGGCCACGGGCGCGTTGCTGGGCGCGGCGCACGCCGCGGGCGCGGAGTGGGCGGTCTGGCTGGGACTGGTGGTGATCGGCGCGATCGCGGCCGTGGCGCTGGCGGTGCTGGACCGTTCGGGTCGCGAGCCCGCGCGCGGCGGGCGGCATCGCAAACGCCCGTCGCAGGGGATGTCCCCGCCCGGCCGGGTGATCGACTACCCGACCCAGCCGCTGCCGGCGCGGCGCTGATATCGCCGACGGTCAGGTCAGGCAGACCTCGATGCCGATGGTGGCCGCGATGAGCGCGGCCACCGGAATGAGCATGGCGGTCAGGGTCGCGGCCACGGCCGCGGTGCGCGAGTGGGACCGGGCCACATCGGCCGGTTCGGACAGTCGCCGCACGCGGGAGCGCAGCACCGCGTGGGTGGTCTCGGACTGTTCGGGCAGCGCGGCCATGGTGAGCAGGGCTTGCAGGACCGTGTCGCGGCCGTGGATGCGCGCGGCCGCGTCGTCGGCCAGCATTTCCAGCAGGCGCGCCACCTCGGCCGCGCCGGTGGTGAACAGGTCGACCCGCGGCAGTACGGTGGCCAGGCCGCGGGTCAGGGTGAGCAGCAGGTGGTGGCGTCCGGTCAGGTGGGCGCGCTCATGGGACAGCACCGCTTCGAGGTGGTGGTCGTCGAGGGCGGTGAGCACGCCGCGGCTGACCACGATCGTATGGGGTTTGCCCGCAACGCAATACGCGGCGGGATGATCCACGTCGAGGATCACGGCGTCCAGTTCGGGGTGGTGGCGTCCGGCCAGGCGGGCCAGGCGCGCGTGCTCGAGTGTGCTGCGGTGCGATCGCCACAGTGTGGTTGCGAGCCGGAACGCGACCACCAGGCCCGCGAGGGCCGCGAAGAAGGACAGGATCAGCAGGCCGGTCTGCAGGTGCCGTCCGTAGTGGCCGACCGCCGCGTCGTGCAGGTGTAGGAGACAGGTGTCGAGGAAGCGGGCCGGCAGCACCGAGATCTTATGGGTGCCGATGTCGACCACGATGATGGTCACCGTCACCGCCCATGCCAGCAGGGTCGAGATCATCACCGCCACCCACGCCGCGACCGCGATGCGCGGTGCGGCCCCCGACGCGCTGATCCGCCGTAGCACCCGGGGCGCGAGCACCGCGACCGCGAACCCGTACAGCAAAAGACAGACGGCGACACTCATCGGCCCACCCGCGATCGCGCGGCCCGCATCCGATCTCCTCCCGTGGAATCCGCCCGAGTGTAGGGGGCAAAACTGAGGACAGCCTTACTGTCGTGCGCGAGTTTGCGAATCGTGTGCGGGTCGCCACGTGCCCCTTGCGGGCGGCCCCGCGTCTACGGTATTACGTATCTACGTAGTTGATACGTAGATGGGCTTGGTGTCGTCCTCCGACGGCACCGGGACGCCGACCGGAACCGGCGTCGACCACGGGCGGGGCCGGGCTTCCAAGCGAGCAGGCCCGGCTCCGTCCGTGGTCACCGGGGCGCGGCCAGCAGACTCAGCGCGCCCGCCTCGATCGCGTCCTCGTCCAGTAGCACCGACGATGCCGCCGGGCCCAGCGGCACGAAACTGTCGGCACTGGTGACCCGGGCGAGCCCGCCGTCGAATCCGGCGTCCAGCAGCGCCGCGCACACCGCCTCGGAAACGCCTCCGCTGCGGCGGGTTTCGTCGGCGATCAGCACCCGTCCGGTGGCGCGGGCATGGTCGAGGAGATCCGCCACCGGCAGCGGGGCCAGCCAGCGCAGGTCCAGCACCCGGGCGTGGATGTCGCGCTCGGCCAGCCGCCGCGCCACCCGCAGGCTCATCGGCACCCCGTTGCCGAAACTCACGATGGTCAGGTGCGTGCCCGCGCCGTACACCCGGGCCCGGCCGATCTCGGCATGGCGCACACCGGAAATCGGCGCCAGCCAGCCGCCGTCGCCGTCGCGATACAGGTCGCGGGTGTGATAGAGCGCGATCGGCTCCACGAACACGCACACCCGGCCGTCCACCCGGGCCGCCGCCACACACGTGCGCAGCATGGCCGCGGCGTCGTCGGCGCGCGACGGCACCGCCAGCACCAGACCGGGGATATCCCGCAGCGCGGCAAGGGAATTGTCGTTGTGGAAGTGGCCGCCGAAGCCCTTCTGATACGCCAGGCCCGCGATGCGCACCACCACCGGATTGCGATAGCGGCCGCCGGAGAAGAACGACAGGGTCGCCGCCTCGCCGCGCAATTGGTCCTCGGCATTGTGGACGTAGGCCAGGTACTGGATCTCCGGGATGGGTACGAACCCGGCCAGGCCGGCGCCGAGCGCGGTGCCCAGCACACTCTGCTCGTCGAGCAGAGTGTCGAAAACCCTTCGGGCGCCGAAACTTTGCTGCAAGCCCTTGGTGACGCCGTACACCCCGCCCTTGCGGCCCACGTCCTCGCCGAACACCAGCACGTCCGGGTCGCGGGCGAGCAGGTGCGCCAGAGTCTGATTCACCGCCTGGGCCAGGGTGAGCGGGTCGCCGTCCACCGACTCCGGACCCTCGGTGCCGCGCAGGGCGTCGATGCGGACCGCCGAGGGCCGCGCGGGAGCCAAGGGGGCCTGTATTTCGGCGGCGGAGCCCAATTTCGGTTCGTGCCAGGCACTGTCGGCGGCTTTGGCGACCTGTTCGGCGATCTCGTCATAGCGGGCCAGGATCGCGTCCGGGGTCGCCACCCCGGCGGTGACCAGCAGCCGGGCGGTCGCGGCCACCGGGTCGCGGCGCAGATCGGCGGCCATGTCGGCCGGACGCCGGTAGGCCGATTCGACATCGGAGCCCGCGTGGCCGAGCAGCCGTACCGTGCGCAGGCGCAGGAAGGCCGGTGTGCGGTGGGCGCGAACATGATCGGCGGCCGCGGTCGCCGCCGCCAGCGCCGCGGGCAGGTCCGCGCCGTCGGCGTCGAAATACGCCAGGCCGGGGCGCGAGCCGTAGGCCTGTTCGATCCAGGTGCGCGGGGTCGGCACGCTGATGCCCAGGCCGTTGTCCTCGCACACGAACAGGATCGGCATGGGCACGCCCTGGTGGGCGGTGTGGATCGCGGTATTGATCGCCCCGGCGGCGGTCGAGTGATTGGCCGAGGCGTCGCCGAAACTGCACACCACCACCGCGTCCGTGGGCCATTCGGTGCGCAGCCCCAGCTGCGCGGCCCGCCCCAGCGCGAAGGCCAGGCCGACCGCGCGCGGCAGATGCGAGGCGATGGTGGAGGTCTGCGGGATGATGTGGGCGGGCTTGCTGCCGAAAACCTTGTGCCGCCCACCGGAAATCGGGTCGGCGGCCGCCGCGGTCACGCCCAGCAGGACGTCGCGGATCGGGTCCAGGCCCGGGACCTGCCGGGTGCGGTGCACGAAGAACGCGCCCGAGCGATAGTGCAGCAGCGCCGGATCGGTGACCCGTAGCGCTGCCGCGACCGCGGCGTTGCCCTCGTGCCCGGCCGATCCGATGCTGTAGTAGCCGTGTCCGTCGCGGCCCAGCCGCCGTGCGGCCAGATCCAGGTGCCGGGAGGTGGCCTGGGCGTCGAACAGTGCCAGGGCGAGCTCACCGGTGAGTCCGGCGGCGCCGATCAATTCCCCCTGCGCGCGAGCCGGTCCCGGTGTCGCCGCGGCGACCTCCGCGCGAAACCACTGATCCAGATCCGCTTCGCGGTCGTTGATGACGCCCTCCCATATGCCCCATAGGTCGCGTACGCCGGGAACTCAGCGTAGAGGTGACGCGGCGCTACCTGCGGCAACATCCGATCCCTCGGCCAGTCCGTCCAGCCTGCCGCGAATCGGCGCGGCCGGGGACCATTTCGCGAAGATGTCGCCGGACGGCGGGGAGGGGACCGCCCGGCGACATCACCCCGCTACTTGCTCGAGCCGGTACCGCCGAGCAGGGAGCCGAGGCTGCCGGTCCCGCTGCCGGTGTCGACCCCGCCCGCGGCGGCGGCCACCACGACCGAGGCCCGGTCCGAGGACGCGTTCACGGTGCCCTGGCCGGAGTATTCGGCGGTCAGCGTGCGCTGGCCCGCGGTGGCCGGAGTCCACTGGATGGTGGCGGTGCCGTCACCGGAGACCTGCGCGGTGCCGACCACGGTGTTGCCGTCCTTGAAAGTGACGCTGCCACCGGCGTTTCCGGGCTTCACCGTCGCGGTGACCGCCACCGCCTTACCGACCTGCGCGCCCGAGACCGGGGACAGGGTGGTGGTGGAATCGGTGTTCTGGGCCGGGGCCTCGGCCACGGTGACCTGCGTGGACGTGGTGGAGCCGGTGACGCCGTCGCGGCCGGAGAAGGTCGCGGTCAGCGAGTGCGCACCCGCCGTGGCCGGGGTCCACTGGTAGGCGGCGGTGCCGTCGTTGCCCACCGGGACGACCGCGAGGGAGGCGTCGCCGTCGCGGATCTCGACGGTGCCGCCCGCCGCGGCCGGGCTCACGGTGGCCGTCAGCGTGGTCGCCTTGCCGACCTGCGCGCCGGAGGCGGCGGCCAGGCTCACCGTCGAGGTCTGGTTCTGCTCCGACACCTGCGCGGTGACCGTCCCCGAGGTCGACCCATTGGCGGCCGCGGTGCCCGCGTACTTCGCGGACAGGCCGTGGTCGCCCTTCACCGCGGGGGTCCACTGGAAGGTCGCGGTCCCGGCGGCGTCCAGCGCCCCGGAGCCGATCTTCGTCGCGCCGTCGAAGAAGTCGACCGGATCGCCCGCCGCGCCGCCGGTGACGGTCGCGGTCAACGTGGTCGCCACACCGACGCGCGCGTTCTGCACGGCGGCCAGCGTGGTGGTGGTCGCGTTCTTGCCGACTGTGATCGAGGGGCCCTTGGTGCCGTAATTGCCCGAACCGAGCGACCCGCCGTAATCCATGCCGCTGGTCAGCGCCGCACCGCGCGCACAGTTCTGTCCGACCTTGTACTGCACGGTGAAGATAGGGGAGCGGTGGAAGCCGGGGCGGTTCTGCACCGACCACTCGGTGACCCCGAACGACACGCGCACGTAGCCGTAGCCATTGCCCTCATCGGCATTGACCTCGGGATTCGCGTACGGGTAGTCGCCGTCATTGCCAGTCATCTTGGCCGAGCCCGCGACATAGGTCAGGCACGCCGCGTGCCGGTCCTTGATGTTGTAGATGAACTCGTCGGTCCAGCTGGTCCGCTCGAACTTGGTGCTGACCGTGACCGTGTCGCCCTCGGCGGGCGTGGTGTTGCTGACGGTCCGGGTGAACTGCGAGGAGCCGTCGCTCCAGGTGATCGTTCCCGGGTCCGCCTGGGCCGCGCCCGCGCCGAACAGCGCCAGCGCGCCCGCCGCCGTGGTGGTCGCCGCGCAGGCGGCCATACCGCGCGCAATAACTCTGTGTGCCATGGATTTCCTAGATGTTCGATGGTCTACGCCCGCGGAGCTGGTCCTCGGTGTGGAAATGAACATTAGGGTCGTCGGGCAGCAGAGCTGAAACATTGAAATGCCGTTAGTTCACAACATTCCGTTGTCAGTCGACCATGCATAAAAGACCATGTAGTGCAGGGTTTTCGAGCAATGGCACAAAGCGTCAGCCCGGCCACGAACCCTTACTCATCAGCTCCGCGATCAAGGCGGCGATATTCCAGGCATCGTCCCCGCCGCGATGATGTGTTCCCTCCAACGGCAGCCCGGACAGCCGCAGCGCGCCGGCCATGCCGTAGCGGCGCTTGGTCTCGCGCGCCGCGGAGAACGCCAGCTTGGCATTGGTGTGCTCGCGGCCGAACGGATAGCGCACACCCGTGCCCTGGCATTGCGCGGTGAACTGTTTGCGGTCGTAATCGCTCCAACTGGCCCACGGTCGCGAATCGGCGTGAAATTCGGTGCGCAGCCGTTCACACGCCTCGGCGAAAGTAATGCCCGCGCTCACCTGTTCGGGAGTGAGTGTCGTCAGGCTCGTACAGAATTCACTCACCGCCGAATGCTCGGGCCGCACCAGAATGCTGTGCTTGCTCACCCGTTCCCTGGTCACGGTATCGAGCACGCACAACCCGATTTCGATGATCTCGCTGGGCTGCCCCGGCGGGTTGGGTCCCTCCCAGCAGGTGGCCTCCACATCCACCACATTCAGGAATCTCGCAGTCGTCATGGAATCGGACGCTAGCGCGCCGATACCGTCCGGCGACAATGATTTTCGCCGGACCCGGTCTCACTCGGCGCGCAGTTCGATGCCGGCGCCATTGCCCGCGTTACGCAGGGTCAGCACGTCGGAATCGATGGTGGCCTTGGTTTTCCCGTCCAGCGCCTCGAGGACCTGCTGCTCGACCTCCATGACCTCGGGGGCGCACATCATGCGGGTGGTGGCGAGGGAGAAGGTGACATCCTCGCCGTCGATGGCCGCGGTGCCGGTCATCTGATTGCAGCCCGCGCTGCCGGAGACCTTGCCGTCGGGGGTGATCGTCAGGGTGGGGCGAACCTCGTCGAGAGTGGCCGAACGGACCTTGGCCTGCGTACGCAGCAGGCTGGTCACGACCCAGGTGGTGCCGACCAGCGGCTTGTCGGGGTGGGCGACCTTGCGGTCGAGCATGGTGACCGTGGAGCCGCTGCCCTTCACCGTGAGGGTGTCGCCGGACAGGGTCCAGGTGGGCTGGGAACGCAGCAGGGCGCTCTGCCATTCGTCGGCGCCCGCCAGATCGCCCGGGCACGCCATCAAGGTCGACGACAGCTCGCCGACCTGCATCGTATTGCCCTGCAGGTCGACCGAACCGTTGGCGGTATTGCAGCCCGCAGACGCCGAGACCCGGCCCTCGGTGAAGGTCAGCGTCAACGGCCCCCCGCCCGGGATCGGGGTCCCCGACACCGCCGTCGAGACGAACGTGCGACCGGCCAGCGAGGCGGGCGGCGCCTCGTCCCCACCGCCGCCCGACGAACATCCGGCGGCGGCCAGGGCGGTCAGTGCGAGCAGGATCGAAACCCGGGTTGCTGGCATGAGCCCGATCGTACGGCCGCTACACCGGCATCCCGAGCGCCGACGCGAGGGTCTGCCCGATCGTGTTCACGAACGCGCCGACCGCACCGGGGTCGAGAATGCCGGAATGCACATCGCGGTTGTGGCAGCCCTGCGGCGCGGGAACACCATGGAGGCGGTCATCGATCCACAGCGCCGCGCTCGCGGTGTTCGACACCGCCGCGATGCCGTGCTCGCTGAACAGATCACGCGTGTACTGCACGCGGGCGCCCAGGTCGTGGCAGTAAATGTCATATGCCGCCTGCGGCGAATGTGTCAACGGTCACCGTGGTCCGGATATTTGCCGCTCATGTTCACGGGGCAGGATGGGGTGTCGTGAGCGAAGTTTCCCGCCCGCGGCGCACCCAGCAGGAGCGCCGGGCAGCCACCGTGGCCAAGCTGGTGGACGCCACCATCGCGGCCATCGGCGAGGTCGGCTACCAGCGCACCACCGTGCAGGAGATCTGCGGCCGCGCCGGACTATCGGCCGGGGCCATGTTCCGTCAGTTCGACACCCGCCTGGACCTGATCGTGCGCACCGCCGAGGAGATCTTCGCTCGCCAGCTCATCGGCTACCGGGGCGCCATGGAACAGCTTGGCGCCCAGGACAATCCACTCGACGTCGCATTGCGGTTCCTGCGCCAGGCCCAGCAGTCCAACCTCACCCGCGCGCTGCGCGAGATTTTCCTGGCCGCCCGCTCGGACACCGAGCTGCGCGACCGCGTCGCACCCATCGCCGAGAACTACTACCGCGAGATCGTGGCCGCCCTCGGCGCCAGCGGCGTCCTCGCCGACTTCCCCGCCGACCTGCGCGAATCCATCTTCTTCATGATGCTGCACCTGTTCTCCGGCGAAGCCGTGGTGCGCGGGGTCTATCAGCGCCCCGATCTCGATGTCGCCATCCTGCGTCTGGTCGAGGACATGCTGGCGGTTTACTCCCGGCACACCACACCGCCGAGTTGACCTTGCCGCTACGTCAACTCCTACCGTCGAGTCCATGAGCGAACACCCCGACATCGACCGCACCATCTATCCCATGCCCATGTTCGCCACCTTCCAGGTGCGCGACATCGCCGCCACGACGGCGTTCTACGAGGCCGCCGGATTCATCGCGCTGGCAACCATTCCCGGCGACAACGGGCCGGTCGTGGTGCACCTGCGCCGCATGAAATACCAGGACTTGCTGCTCGTCCCCGGCGACCCCGTCCCCGGCAGCCCCACCGTCAGCTTCTCCGCGGGCGACGAGGATCTCGCGACCCTCGCTTCAACCTTGCGTGAGCACGCCTTCCCCGGCGTGACGATCACCGGCCCCACCGACACCGTGTGGTACACCAGCGATGTCACCATCACCGACCCCGACGGCAACCGCGTCATCCTCACCGCACCCCGCCTGGCCGAACTCGACCACGCCAAGGAATGGGCGGCCACCTTCGAGGGCGACTGGGTCGGCAAACACTGACGGGAGACCTTCATGGAGTGGACGATCCAGCAACTGGCCGACAGCGCCGGCATCACCAGCCGCACCCTGCGCCACTACGACGAGATCGGCCTCCTCCCACCTGCCCGAGTCGGCCACAACGGCTACCGCCACTACGACACCGACTCGGTCTCCCGCCTCCAGCGCATCCTCCTGCTGCGCGAACTCGGCCTGAGCCTGCCGGCCATCGCCGAAATCCTCGACCGCGTATCCGACGAGGACCCCGCCGACACCGAGGACGCCGCCCTGCAGGCCCACCTCCGCGTCCTGGAAGCCGAACGCGCCCGCATCGACGACCGAATCCTCGCCCTGCGCCACACCCTCGACACCCGAGCCGGCGCCGAAGGCTCCCTGCGCATGATGCTCGAAGGCTTCAACGACCCCTACCGCGACGAAGTCATCGCCCGCTGGGGTGAGGAGGCTTTCGAAGCCAGCAATCAGTGGTGGCATGCCAAATCCCTCCGGCAACAACGCGAATGGAAGCGCGACCTCGACGACATGATCGCCACCTGGATCACCACCTGGAAATCCGGCCACGCGCCCGACTCCACCCCCGCCCAATCCCAAGCCGCCCGCCACATCGCCTGGTTCCGCGCCACCCCCGGCACCCCTCTGGCCGACGGTGACCGCGAGCGCTCCATCGCCATGGTCACCGCCATGGCCGACATGTACGCCGACGACGAACGCTACGCCGCGGCCTATGGCGATCCGAATTGTGCAGCGTTCGTGCGGGATTCGCTCAAGGAGTACATCAGACGCTCCCTGTGACGCCCGGCGGCCGCGAGACCGCCGGATAGCCGAAACCTATCTCTCGCAAGCGATCCCGTCACCATCACGATCGAGCCCCGAGCGATAGCCGGGATCACCCCGCCGAAGCGGCGCGGCCCCCGCCCGCTTGGCCTCGGCGCAACTGCCGTAATACACCGACGGGGCATTGGTCGTCTCGGGTGCCGGCGCGGGTGCGGGTGGCTGCGGGGCGGCCGGTGGCTGCACGCCGGTCGGCGGTGCCGCCGGGGCAACGAACGGCACCGGCGCCGGAGCGGGCGCGACCTCCGTCGACGTGCTCAACGGCGCCATCTCCGACGTCGTCACCGTGGTCGTCGTCGTACTGGCAGGCGGAGCAAGGGTAGTGGTCGCTGTCACCGAGGTCAGCGCGGAACTGGTGACACCCGCAGGTGACGACGACGCCGGTCCGCAACCGGACATCACCACCGCCCCAACCGCGGCAGCGGCGACTACGGGAACGCTACGACATAGCAATCGCAAGATATGGCCCTTCATGCCGACCGACCCTGCGCCAATTCCCCGCGCCTGTACACCTTTCAGCAACGCCTTGGCACTATCTGTCCCTACAACCCCGACCTTCCCGGCAAACCGGTCCAATTCAGTTGCCGCCGTGCGTTGCTCCGGCGAACGTGGTTACATCACGAGCCGACCCGTGCGGCGAGCCGATCGATTACTTGTCGAGAAACCATCCAGCGGAGATCGTTCATGAGGCGTACACGGCCCACCGCGCAGCAGGCACGCGAGCGCTTCGATTACATGCTCACCGCAGCGTTGCGAGGCGAGCGGCCGCAACGCGAGTCCGGGCTGGATACCGACATCGAAGACCTCCTGAGTGTAGTCGCCAAGGCCTTCCCCGCCGAGGCTCCGACGGCAGTGATCGATCAAGCGAGAGCCCTCGTGAATCAACAGGTGTCCTGGATCGAAAACCCGCCCACCGAAGCAGAGGGCATCGCGGAACTCGCGAAGCGGTTCCCGGATATCGATGTCTCCGAAGGCCTGTGAAATTCGGTTGCAGCCCTTCAGCCTTCCTGCGAATGTGGTTGGACCGCGAGCTCAACGGAGCGGCGGTGAAATGGAAGGTTCCGGCCTGTGGAGGCCAGCCGGTCTTGAAAACCGGAGGCGGGCATTGTGTCCCGGGGGTTCGACTCCTCAACTTTCCGCGATGGAAGATAAACCGGTCAGGCCGGCCGGAACCCGTTGCTAGCGGTGTTGAGCCTCAGGGCTTGGGATTCGAGTTCTCTGTCTTCCGCAGGGTCCGCCATTGGGCGGATCGTTGGAGCGGTGTGGCGCAGTTAGGAAGCGCAGTGGGCTCATAACCCACAGGTCGTCGGTTCGAATCCGACCACCGCCACCAACCGGTTGAGCACATGGCGTGCACGGAGGCTGTAAACCTCCCGCCTTCGGGCACAGGTGGTTCGATTCCATCCGGCCGGACGCATGGCGTAGTTGCTCTGTCGGTATGGGCAGCCTGACTTTCACTCAGGAACCACGTCGGTTCGACTCCGACCTACGTCACTCGAGGCTGCGGACGGTGAGGCAATTGTGTGGCCGCATAACAGTGCGCCGTGCTCGAGGCCGGGCACGGCGCACTGTTATCGAGGGGCGGTTACAGGCCGCCGGTGCTGAGCAGCCGGTTTATCGTGGGTGTGGCGTTGGGGTTGGGGTTGGATTTGGGTTGCACCACGTTTTTGGTGGATTTGTCCTTGATCCAGTTGGCGATCGTCTGCCAGTACGTGTCGCCGTAGGTGGACTTGTAGAGGGCTCCGACTCCGGCGACCATCGGGGCGGCGAATGAGGAACCGCTGGACTTCACGAAGCCGCCGCCGATCGCCGGGAAGGGGACCTCACGGCCGGGTGCGTACAGCTGGACGCAGGGGCCCCAGTCCGAGCTCTGGGCGGCGCGGTCCTCGATGTCGGTGTGGGCGACCGCCACCACTCCGGCGGCGTCGGCGGGGGAGCCGAGGCAGGCATCGGCGTCGCGATTGCTCGTCGAATTCGCGATGAACAGGCCGGAGTCGGCGAGGGCGTTGAAGACCCCGCGAAGGTACGCCGCCTGGACATTGTCGAGGAATGAGCCGGTCCCGTTGACATTCAAGGAAATGTTCACCACGGCGGGCTTCTGGTGATGCGCCTGCACCCAGTCCGAGGCGTTCAGAATGGATGAAAGGTCGGCCGTCCCATCGCATCTCGTGATACGGACGGACACCAACTTCACCTTCTTGGCCACACCGAACTTGGCTCCGCCCAGTACGCCCGCCACGCCGGTGCCGTGCTGGTAACCCCCGCAATCGAGGGTCGGCGCGGTGCTGATCACCGACATGCCCTCGGAGGCTCGCCCCTCGAAGTCCGGATGACTGACATCGATGCCACCGTCGATGACGTAGGCCGTGACACCTGCTCCGGTGGCGGTGGTGGTGTAGCTCCCGTCCAGCGGCAGCGCCGACTGATTGATTCGATCAGCTGCCCACCCCGGGCCCGGTTCGGTGGTCGGGGTGTAGCCGTCGATGCTCGAGGTCGCCGCGATGACCCGGTCCTCGAGGATCATCTCGACCGCCGAATTACCCTGCAGGGCTTCGACTTGAGGCTTCGTCAGCTTCGCGGCGAAGGACCTCAGGCCGGCCGACTTCACACGCGTTTCCTTGATCTTCGCCTGTGACAGCACATCGTCGATATTCGCTCCCGCTTTCACGGAGACGACGTAGACGTCCGGGATGCCACGCCCGGGTTGTGCCCGATCCACCGAGATCGTCGGTGTGGGCGCGGCAGGTTCGGCGCCGGCGGGAATCCCCCCCGCGGCGGGTATGGCGAGCACCGCGACCAGCAGTGCCAACCAGGTCTTCTTCACTTGTTTTAACTCCCCATTTGTAGAACGCCTTGTTCCCCTGGCCGATCAGTTCGACCAGCCGGGAACGCTACTGAGCGCCAAAAGTGAACGACACACGTTTCACTCGAATATGACCGGCGTCACTCTCGCCGCCTCGGGCGGATCCTCTTATGGCAGTACATATTCGGTGACCACGGAGGACAGTGAAGGCGGCGATGCCTGGCCTGCGTGGCCCGCAGCGCGTAATGAGAGACAATCGATCATGCGCACTTCCACGGTCGTAGTGCTCGCCGTCGCCGCCGCGGTGCTGGTCGCCACGGGCGCGTCCTCGCTGTATTGGGTGTTGTGGGCCGCGCTGGTCGTGGTCGCGACCGCACTCTGGATGGTCCGGCGATGATGACCATCGAGCAGTTCATCGCCCGGCGACTCGAGCGGCAACAGGAAGCCGCCGAGTTCGCGGTGAGCCTGGAGCGCGATTTCCGGGACAGTGGCCGGGAGATCAAATACGAGTGGGTGCGTCTCGTACGGCCCAAGCACAGCCGCTCCGCCCCGTCGACGGTGTTCGTGCCGGGCACGTTGACACCGAAGCAAATGCTGCGCCACCTGGCCGTGCTGCGGCTGATCGTCAGCGAGCACACACCCGACGCGCAGCACCGGTGCTCGGTGTGCCGTGACCCCGGCGACCGCGGCCCGGTGGCCTGGCCCTGCCCGACCGTGCGTTCTATTGCCGCCCTCTGGTCCGACCACCGCGACTACAGTCCCGAGTGGGCGATCGATCGGCCATGATCGGTCGAGTCGGGCGCGACCAGGGCTGATTGCTGCGCGCCCGCCCGCACCTCATCGCGTGCTTCTACGGTATGCGGCGACCTGGTCCGGTGTATCGGATCAGCGTCTCCGCCGCGGCGCGGATGTCTGGGCGCCGAGCTGTCCGAACATCGCGATCACGCCGCCGACGGCGAAGACGGCGAATCCGGTTGCTCCATCCGCTGGGTGGCCGCTGGACTGCATCGAGAACATCATGGTCAACCAGCCGATGACGGCGATGACCACGAAATATTTTGTAAGGCAACCTAATTCACAGACGTCAGCATGGTGACGCGGGATAGCCGAACCGAACGTTCTTTACGATGGTCGCGCCCGTCCTTGGCTCGACGCGCACCACCGATGCTCGGTAGTCATCCCGGTGAGTACACGTTTCGAGAAGACGCCTGAATGACTCGGCGATAAGGCTGTTGTGCGGCTGCGGTGCACCAATGATTCCCCACCGCGTTTCACCTCGGGCAACGACATGGCGACGATCGGCTGGTCGGAAGCCCGTCAGGGGTAGCGTTCGAACCAGGTTGGCGGCGACAGGAGGGCTTGCTCGATGGAGACGTCCGTGAAGGCGGCACCCGGGAATCTGCCGCTGGAGTTGACGAGTTTCGTCGGTCGGCGCCGGGAGGTGGCCGAGGCGCGGCGGTTGCTGGCGACCTCGCTGTTGGTGACGTTGACTGGCACCGGTGGCGTGGGAAAGACCCGGTTGGCGATGCGGGTCGCGGAGGACTCCCGGCGGTCGTTCGCCGACGGGGTGTGGTTCGTTCCACTTGGTGAACTGCACGATCCCGCTCTGGTGGCGGAGACCGTGACCGCCGCGCTCGGACTGCCGGATCAACCGGGCCGATCGTTGTCCCAACTGCTGATCGATCACTTCTCGACCAGGCAGGCGCTGTTGGTCCTGGACAACTGCGAGCACCTGCTGGGTGCTGTCGCGGAGTTGGCGAAGACGCTGCTTCGGGCGTGTTCCGGGGTGCGGATCCTGGCGACGAGCCGGGAGCTGATCGGGATGGAAGGGGAGCGGATGCTGCAGGTTCCACCGTTGTCGGTTCCGGACGACCAGCAGTCTCCGCTGCTCGAGGCGATGCCCCAGTACGAGGCGGTGTCACTGTTCGCCTCCCGGGCGGCCGCGTCAGTGCCCGACTTCGCCCTCAGTGAGGCCAATTGTGCTGAGGTGGCGGGGATCTGCAGGAGGCTGGAAGGGCTTCCGTTGGCGATCGAGTTGGCGGCGGTGCGGATCCGGGTGTTGTCCGCCGGCCAGATCCTGCAACGGTTGACCGACCGGTACCAGTTGCTCACCGTCAGTTCCAGGCTCGCGCCCAACCGGCAGCAGACGTTGCGGTCGTGCGTGGACTGGAGCTACGAACTGTGCACCGAGCGGGAACAGGAGCTGTGGGCCTGGCTGTCGGTGTTCGTGGGCGGATTCGAGCTCGACGCGGCCGAGGGCGTCTGTCCCGAGGAGGTGGTCGGAGACGACCTCCTGGACACGGTGGCATCGCTTGTGGACAAGTCGATCCTGAGCCGTGAGCAGGTCGGCAACGTCGTTCGCCTGGTCATGGCCGAGACGATCCGCGACTACGGCAGGGAGAAACTGCGCGAATCCGGCGACCTTTCCCGGGCGCGGCGGCGGCACCTCTCGTGGTACGAGCAGTTGGTGAAGCGGGCCGAGATCGACTGGATCGGCCCCGACCAGGCGAGCTGGATCGAGCGATTCGATCGGGAGCAGCCGAACCTGCGGGGGGCTCTGACCTTCAGTATGACCGAATCGGTCGTCGCCACCGACCCGGATGTCACCGCGCGCATGGTGAACGCCTTGTGGCTGTTCTGGCAGTGCCGGGGTCTGTTGGCGGAAGCCCGGCACTGGATGGGCCGCTGCCTCAACGGCTCCGACACCGCGGGGGCCGAGGAACGCGTCAAGACGTTGTACGGTGACTCTTTGTTCGCGGGGATGCAGGGTCAACTCGATGAGGCCGCGGCTCTGGCGGTGGAATGCTGTTCGCTCGCAGAGCAATTGGGGCGCGCGGAGTCGATCGAGGTCGCGAACTACGCTCGAGGATATCTGGCGATGTTCACCGGAGACCTCGCGGCGGCGGCCGAGCGGTTCCAGTCGGCCCTCGCCGGCGCACCCGCCGCCGGCTCCCACCTGACCGGGACTGGACTCCAGATCGCACGATCGATAGGCGGGATTCTCGGCCTGGCGATCGCAAGCGGACTGTCAGGGGACGATGAGACCGCGGTCGCCTGTCATGAGCAGGTGCTTGCGATCACCGCACCGCGCGGTGAGTCCATCTACCGTGCGTACTCGTCATGGGCTCTCGCGCTGGCAGCACTGCAGGCGGGGGACACCGATCGGGCAACAGCCCTCGTGAAATCGGCGTTGCGGCTCCTCCGGCGGATCAAGGACCCGGTCGTGACGGGCTGGTGCCTCGAGTCGTTGGCCTGGGCCGCGATACGTGAGGACCAGTCGACCCGGGCCGCCATCCTGATGGGCGCCGCGGTGACGCTCGCGCAGACGGTCGGAAGGATCTCGGTGACCCTCCCGAACCTGCTCGACAACCACGACGAGTGCGAGCAGCTCACCCGCGAGGCACTCGGGAACCGCGCCTACCAAGACGCGTTTCGCGCCGGAACCGCCATGAGTTTCAACGAATCCATCGCGTACGCGCTCGGCGACAGCCCTGCCGACGAGCCCCCGGCGACCCCGGATGCACCGGTGTTGACCCGCCGCGAGACCGAGGTCGCCGACCTTGTCGCGAAGGGAATGACCAACAGGGAGATCGCCTCCAACTTGGTGATCTCGGTTCGCACAGCCCAGGGTCACGTCGAGCACATCCTGGCCAAGCTCGGGTTCACATCGAGAAGCCAGATCGCGGTTTGGGTCACCAAGAAGCGGAAGTGATCGACTGCGACATCGGTCCGACAGGTGAGCGAGCCTACGCCCATAAGCCAACCGGCCCACCGAATACCAGCGCAGCACGCAACTGTCGCGCAACATGTGCGCCGTGGCGGAGAACCCGGTCAACCCCAGCGCCTCGGAGTGAGGGCGTCGTGTCGGGCCAACGCTCGAACGTAGTTGCGAATACTGGCGCGTGCGAGGCATGTCATCGGCATTGCGGAATATTTGCTGAATGAGCTGTTGAGAAGTGCCTGCAACTGCCCTACCTGGTGCGGAATGATCTTGGTCTGCGCCTTGGCGTCCGCGACATCGCGGGGCGTGCAGTGTCAGATCTCGTGCCACAATTTTGCGGGACATCGCGGGACAGTCTGTGACGGGCTGGGGCACGCCCGATGAACGTGCCCCTCACCAGGGGGTTGGTAAAAAGCACCCCTGACGACCACCTATACTCCCTGGAATGCGGATGTTCCTGGATATCCTCCTAGTTATCACCAGCGTGCTGCTGGTGCTGCTGGTGCTGTTGCACCGCGCCAAGGGCGGAGGTCTGTCCAGCCTCTTCGGTGGTGGAGTGCAGTCGAGTCTGTCGGGCTCCACTGTCGTCGAGAAGAACCTCGACCGGATCACCATCTTCCTCGGCGTGATCTGGCTGATCTCCATTCTGGGGATCGGCCTCGAAATCAAATTCTCCTAGCAGCGTGCCTGGAAACCATGTGTGGTTTTCAGACACCACCCTTCTCGGGCGTCGTTGGTCCGCGCCATAACCGTGGCGTGGACCTCGGTTCCCGCTTCATCCGGGGCGGTTTCACCGGCATCCGTAAGGTGTCGGCCAGCGCCATCCCGTCGGCGGGCATTGGTGACCCGGCCTCCCGCTTGGGGGTCCGGGGATCGATGGGGTACGCGGGGTAGATTCTCGGCCAGGCCGCCAGATTGGCCGCAGCATTGTGATCGCGGTCGGCTCGAAACCCACACCGGCACGCGAACACTCGATCTGACAACGTGAGCTCTTGGTTCACAAATGTGCAGGCCGAGCACCGCTTGCCCGATGGGTACCAGCGGTCGGCGATTACAACGGTCCCGCCACGCCATTCCTGCTTGTAGCGCAACAGCTGCCCGAACGTGGCCCATCCGGTATCCGCGATCGCACGAGCCAGACGGCGGTTGGCCATCATGCCGGCCACGTTCAAGTCCTCGATTACAAGCCGGTCGTGGGTGTTGACCAGCTTGTTTGTGACTTGGTGTAGGAAATGCCGACGGATGTTGGCGACGCGATGATGGTGCCGCGCCAGGCGGGCAGCGGCGTCTTGATAGTTTCGCGACCCTCTTTGTTTGCGGGACAACAATTTCGCCAGCCGACGCTGCCGGGTCAGTCCGATCCTCAATGGCCTTGGTGCATTGTCGACACGGGCGACCTCGGTGCAGTCGTCGGTGGCGGCGACCAGGAAATTCGACAACCCGCGGTCGATGCCTACCCACCCGGTGTCATCGGAAGCCGCGCGTGGCTGGTGGCGTGAGGTGAGGTTGACGTCGGCGGCCTCGGCGGTAACGCTTACTCGCCAGCGACCCGCCCGGAATGCGATGCTGGCGTAAAGGATTCGTGCGCGGCCGTTTGCCAACATCCGCCGCAAGCGGCGTGTATCTTCACGGACTCGGATTGTTCCGATGCCGGGTAAGGTTTACCGACCGGGGAATCCCATTGCCGCCGAGGCGGATTACGGGCCGACCGGCCTTGGAGACCTTGTTGCGCAGCCGGAACGTTGGGGTGGTCGAATTCTTGCACTTGAACTGCGGGAATCCGGCCTTCCGGCCTTTTCGTTTGTCCGAGCGGGAATCGGCGAAGGCGGCCAAGGCGCGACCGCAGTCCACGGCGGCTTCTTCGAACACCTGCTGTCACACCTGATTACGCCACACCAAGCCGGTCACCTGAATCTCGGCGACCCCGGTCGGGTCGACGGCGATCACCCGGCCTGCGGCCTCGGTCTTCTTCCACGGGTTGAAGGCGTTGATCAGACTGAAACCGGTCCACGGCAGAGGGTGATCGGGGTCGGTTGTGCGGCGGTCGAGGGCGGTTCTCACCAGGTCGAGGGACTTGTTGTACGCGAACCGTGCCGCCCCAGCGTGCCGAGCAATCGCATTCTGCTGCTCGCCAGTCGGGTCGAGGCAGTAGCGGAAGGCGTGTAGCGGCTCATCAGTGGCGAGTGTGACACACACCACCGACAAGGCAGTTGGACCGTGCGCGACCGTCCAAGCACGGTGACGTGCCCGGGCGATTCGTCATGTCAGCTCCGATGACCGTGGGCCGGTGAGAGATTCGCCAAGGCGGCGGACAACGCGCGGCGGGCGTCGGCGCGGCTGATGGGGGTGTCGTCGTCGAGGGCGGCCAGCTCGATGGTGAGGAAGTCGCGGATCAGGTCGGACATACTGACGCCGCGGTGGTCGGCCTCGGCGCGGATGCGTTGATCCATCGCGTAGGGGAGCCGGACCGTGCGCAGCACCGTGACGGGGGTGTCGGGGCCGGGGATGTCGGGTTCGGGGGCGTCCTCGTCGAAGGTGAGGCTGTCGAGGAAATCGCGCGCCTCGGCTGCCGTGTTCGGGTACCCCTGGTCCGGATGGTCACTCATGGTCCGCCTCCCATTGTTCGAACTGGGCGAGAAGCCGTCCGGTCACCGGCCGGACGCCGATGACCTGCTGGTCCCACTGCGACAGCGGGCGAACCACCACCGCGAGCGGTAGCCCGGCGCCGGTGCGGCCGATGATCATGAGGGCGGGTAGTCCGCCCGTCCCGCGCACCGGTCGCGGCCAGCGCCGGCCGGGTCCGGTCAGGACCCGCAGGACCTCTTCCGGCGCGACACCGAGCCGGGCCGCGACGTCGAGGGCCCACTCTGGAATCTCATATCCCACGGCCGCATAATACGATCGTAAAACAGCTGGTCGCCACCTGTCGACCAGAGTTTCCAGAGAACCACGGGCGCGTCGATCGCGGGCGTGTTGCCCGAGCGGCGTCCTCGACACGCGGGACGAGGCGCGCCGCACAAGGCATCATGAACGAATGGACCCGGTGAAAACGGTCGCGCCGAGCCTCGCGGGGGTGCTGGACCGCAATCTGTTCTGGATGGTGTGGAACACCGTGCTGGCCTGGATCCCGGTGGCGCTGGCGCTGCTGGTGTTCCGCCGCCCGCCCGAAGATGAACGACGACTACCGATTTCGCCGTTCTGGTGGGCCGGTGTCGCGCTGTTGCTGCTGTTCCTGCCGAACGCGCCGTACGTGGTGACCGATCTGGTGCATCTGCGCGACGACATCCGCGCCGCGGGCAATGGCCCTGTGGTGACGACGATCCTGCCGGTGTACGGCGTGTTCATCGTGTCCGGATTCGTCGCCTACTACCTGGTGCTGGCCGAGATGGGCCGATTCCTGGCGGCGCGCGGACTGGCCGCGTGGCGGACCCCGGTGACCCTCGCCGTCCATTTGCTGTGCGCGGTAGGCGTTTTCCTGGGCCGCTGGGTGCGGCTGAACTCGTGGGAGCCGGTGGTGCAGCCACGCGGCACCTTCGACCGCATGATGCTGGCGTTGAGCTGGAACTGGGCCCCGGTGCTGATCGCCGCGGTGTTCGTGGCAACGGCGTTGGGCCACTTCGTGACCCGCGCCGTGGTGGAGGCGGGCGTGGACAGCGCCCGCCGGGGCGCCCGGCTGATCCGAACCCGCAGGTTCGCCTAGCCGGACGCCCGCGGGGGATCAGGCGATGCCGAGACGCTCGGCCGCCAGCACCCGGATCGCCTTCTTGTCCGGCTTGCCCAGACCGGTCAGCGGCAGCTGCTCGATGACCAGCACGTGCTTGGGCACCTGCACCGAACCCTTGCGCTGCTTGACCGCGGCCTGGATCTCGGCGGTGACGGTCTCGACCGCGGCCGGATCGGCGGCGGTGGCCGCATCGAGCACCAGGACCGCGGTCACGGCCTCACCCCACTGGGGGTCCGCCACCCCGACGACCGCGACCTCGTGCACCAAGGGGTGTTCGGAGACAACGTCTTCCACCTCACGGGGGAACACGTTGAACCCGCCGGTGACGACCATGTCCTTGGAACGCCCGACGATGAACAGGAACCCGTCCTCGTCCTGACGCGCCAGGTCACCGGTGCGCAGCCACCCGTTCTTGAAGGTGTCCGCGGTGACCTCGGGCAGGTTCAGGTAGCCGCCCGCGAGCAGCGGCCCGGAGACACAGATCTCGCCGACCTCGCCCTGGGGAACCTGCTTGTCCTCACCGTCGAGCAACGCCACCCGCACCGCGGTGGAGGGCCGGCCGCACGAGGTGAGCCGCGCCTTGTCGTGCTCGTCCTTGCCCAGGTAGCTGATCGCCATCGGCGCCTCGGACTGCCCGAAGTACTGGGCGAAGATGGGCCCGAACCGATCGATGGCCTCCTGCAACCGATTCGGGTCGATCGCGGACGCGCCGTAGTACACGGTCTCCAGCGAGGACAGGTCCCGCGTCTTGGAGTCCGGATGATCGAGCAGCGCGTACAGCATCGACGGCACCAGCATGGTCGCCGAGATCTTGTGCTCCTCGATCGCGCGCAGCACCTCGCCCGCGTCGAATCGCGGCAGCACCACGCACTGCCCGCCCAGCAGCACGACCGGCAGGAAGAACGCCGCGCCCGCGTGCGAGAGCGGCGTGCAGATCAGGAATTTGGGGTGGCGGGGCCATTCCCACTCCGAGAGCTGGATCTGCGTCATGGTGTTCATGGTCAGCGCCGTGCCGATGACACCCTTGGGCTTGCCGGTGGTGCCGCCGGTGTAGCTGATCGAGATGACGTCCGAGGGCAGCAGTTCGGTCGCCTCGACCGCGCGCGGCTCGTACTTGTCGGCGGCGGCCAGGATGTCCACGCCGACGTCGGCGAGCTGCTCGGGCACCGGGCCCAGCACCAGGATCTTGGTCAGCGTCGGCACCATGTCGACCAGTTCGCGGGCGCGCTGCACGAACGCCGGGACCGGGTCCAGGATCAGCGTCGAAATGCCCGCGTCGGCAAGCACATACGCGTGATCGTCCAGGCCGCCGATGGGGTGCAGCGCGGTGCGTCGCGAGCCCACGATCTGACCGGCGCCGATGGTGAACAGCACCTCGGGTCGGTTCAGTGCGAGCACGCCGACCGGGGTGCCGGTGGTGACGCCGTGTTCGGCGAAGGCGTCGATGTAGCGGCTCATGCCGTCGAGCACCTCACCGCCGGTGAGGATGTGGTCGCCGAGGGTGAGCACCGGACGGTTGCGATGCCGCTTCAGCCCGGCCACCAGGGCGTGCCCGTTGTGCACGGGCAGCCGGAGCATGGTGTCGGGATCGATTGCACTCATGGGGTTCTCAATTCATCCGATGGTCACGCCGTGTGGGCCGCGTACAGGGTGACGACGACCGCGCCGCCCAGGCCCAGATTGTGCGCCAGTGCGGTGCGCGCGCCCGCCACCTGACGATCGCCCGCGAGTCCGCGCAGCTGCCAGCTCAATTCGGTGCACTGCGCCAGGCCGGTCGCGCCGAGCGGGTGGCCCTTGGAGATCAGGCCGCCGGACGGGTTGACCACCCAGGTGCCACCGTAGGTCGTCGCACCCGACTCGACCAGGGCTCCGGACTCGCCCTCACCGCACATGCCCAGCGCCTCGTAGGTGATGAGCTCGTTGATGGAGAAGCAGTCGTGCAGCTCGATCACGTCGACGTCGGCGACGGTGATCCCGGCGCGCGAGAACACCTTCGACGACGCGGCGCGGGTCATGGGCGCGCCCACCACGTCGATCATGGAGCCGGTGGAGAAGGAGGTGCCGTCGTCGGTGGCCAGCTCCTGGGCCAGGATCTCGATGGCCTGGCCCTCGAGGCCGTTCGCCTTCACGAACTCCTCGCTCACCACGACCGCGGCGGCCGCGCCGTCGGACATGGGCGAGCACTGCGAGCGGGTCAGCGGGCCGTGCACCGGCTTGTCGCCGAGCACCTGCTCGAGGGTGTACGCGTCCTGGAACTGCGCGAGCGGGTTGTTGGTCGAGTGCTGGTGGTTCTTCACCGCGACCGCAGCCAGCTGCTCGGGGGTGGTGCCGTAGCGCTTCATGTGCTCGATGGCGGCATTGCCGAAGAACTGGGTGGTGATCGGCGCGGCGGAGAACTCGAAGTGCTCCTTGTTCACCTTCAGGTGGTGGTCGACCGTGGTGACCTTCGGCTTGGTGGCCGGGCCCGCCATGGCCTCCTTGGTCATCTGCTCGAAGCCGACCGCCAAGGCGACATCGGTGATGCCGGAGGCGACCCACTCGCGGGCGAACATGAGCGCGGTGGAGCCGGTCGCGCAGTTGTTGTTCACGTTCACGACCGGGATGCCGGTGAGACCGATGTCGTAGAGCGCCCGCTGACCGGCGGCCGAGGGCTGGAAGACGTAGCCGACCGCGGCGCGCTGCACCTGGTCATAGGTGACGCCCGCGTCCTTCAGCGCGCCGTTCACGGCCTCGGCGACCATCTCCGGGTAGGTCCACTCGCGGGAACCGATCTTGACGAACGGCGTCATGTTCACGCCGACGACGAAAACGCGTCGCATTGGGTTGTCCACTCCTGTTCTTCGGGAACGTAATTCGGGTGTCTAGTCGGCGCGCGGGACGCGGCCGTCGATGTCGGTGAAGCCGTACGCCTCGGCCAGGTCGGCGACCTTCCAGGCTTTCCCGGTGCGCGCCAGGCGATCCGGGTCCGCGGCCAGGGCGGTGACGGCGCGGCCGGCGAAGTGCGGGGTCTCGGCCTGATCCAGGTCGAAGGTGCCCTCGCCGGGCAGGGTGACCAGGCGGCGGCCCTGGGCGTCGGCCGGAACCATCTGCAGCAGTTCGGTATTGACGATGCCCGGCCAGATGGAGACGGCGGTGGTGCCGGTGCCCTCGAGGTCGTGGGCCATGTCGGCGGTGAGCCGGTCCACGGCGGTCTTGCCGACCCCGTAGACCGCGTTGTGCATGTGGCGGACCGCGCCGGGGGAGGACACGTTCACGATCAGGCCCCGCGACTCGATGAGCAGGGGCGCGGCGAAAACACCGGCCACGTAATGGGATCGGACGCCGATGTCGAAGCCCTCGTCCCAGGCCTTCGGCGGCACCTCCCAGAACTTGCGGCCGATCCAGCGCGCCGAGGCGGGGGAGTTGTAGACGTTGTTGACCAGTACGTCCAGTCGGCCCTGCTCGTCGCGGATCTGCGCGAAGAGTTTCTCCACCGCGGCGTCGTCACGGTGATCGCAGACCACCGCGACCCCGTGCCCGCCGAGGGCGTCGATCTCGGCGGCCGTCGCGGCCACGGTGCCCGGCAGGTGCCCGGCCGTGACGGTGCGCCCGGTGACGTACACGGTCGCCCCGGCCGCGCCCAGCTCCAGGGCGATGCCCTTGCCGATGCCCCGGCTGGCCCCGGTCACCACCGCGACCTTTCCGGCGAGAATCTTGGGTATTTCGCTCACGACCTCTGGACATTACCTTGAAATAGGAACGTGTTCTAGAAATTGGAGGCGGAGTGGAACTGACGCATCGGACGATCGACACCGGGGAGGTCCGCCTGCACGTCGCGGATCAGGGCGAGGGCTTCCCGGTCGTGTTCTGTCACGGGTTCCCGCACACCTGGTACATGTGGCACCACCAGCTCGACGCGGTCGCCGCCGCGGGCTACCGTGCCCTGGCCCCCGACCTGCGCGGATACGGCCGCACCGAGGCCCCCGCCGACCCGGAGGCCTACACCAACGCCGCCGTCATCGGCGACCTGACGGCCCTGCTCGACGACATCGGCGCCGAGAAGGCCGTCTTCGTCGGTCTGGATTTCGGCGCGCAACTGGTGTGGGAACTGAGCCTGCGCGCCCCCGAACGGGTCGCCGGCGTCGTGGTCCTGAACAACCCGTTCGCCCCGCGGCCCCCGCGCCCACCGTCGGCCTTCTGGACCAAAGCGGCCGAACGCCACTTCCTGCACCTGTCCTACTTCCAGACCCCCGGCGTCGCCGATGCCGAACTCGCCGCCGACCCGCGCGGGTTCCTGGCCCGGGTCTACTACTCGCTCTCCGGCGACTACCACTACCTCGACACCTGGAAGAACCCGCCCGGCCTCGGCTACCTCGACGTGCTCCCGCAGGCCCCCGCCCTGCCCTGGCCGTGGCTGTCCCAGGCCGAATTCGACACCCTGGTCGCCGATTTCGAGCGCACCGGCTTCACCGGCGGCCTCAACTGGTACCGCAACCTCGACCGCAACTGGGAACTCACCGAGGCCTACGCCGACGCCAAGGTGGAAGTCCCCACCTACTTCCTCTACGGCGAGAACGACCCGGACATGGAGGGCTTCTCCGGCCGCGACCCCCTGGCCACGTTGCGCGCCAACGTCACCGACCTGCGCGAGGTCCGTGATGTGCCGGGCGCGGGCCACCTGGTCCAGCTCGAACGCCCCAACGCCGTCAACGAGTTCCTGATCGAGGCGCTGAAGGGTCTCGAACTCGACCGGTAGCCGCGCGATGGTCGACCGGCGCGGGCCGGTCGATCCCGCGTCAGCGGCGCCGCGCTCGTCGCGCGCACTGATCAGGCGGGGCGAGGGCGGGCCTCGGTTAAGCTGTCCGCCTTGTGGAATCCTCGGTGAATCTCGATGGCGGCTTCGGCGCGCTCATCGGTCTGGACATGGTCGAGTTCGACCGCGACGGTGCGCGCAGCCTCTGCCGGCTCACCGTCGCGCCCGAACACCTCAATCCCCATCGCGTGCTGCACGGCGGGGCGATGTATTCGATGGCCGACCAGGGCATGGGCGCGGCGGTGTACTGCGTTCTGGGCGAAGGGGAATCCTGCGCCACCATCGAGGTGAAGATCGTCTACCTCGCCGCGGTGCGCGGCGGCGTGGTCGATTGCGAGTCCCGGGTGATCAACCGGGGCAAACGCGTCATCGCCCTGGAGTCGGAGATCCGGAACGAGGGCCGCCTCGTCGCCAAGGCGCTCGGCACCTTCGCGGTCTTCCCGGCCAGAACCGCCACATAGTCGAATTCAGCTGGTGGCCCGGCAGTTCTGGCCGTCGTGACCTCCACACCTACGTGGAACCGCTATCGGATCGCGTGGTAACCGACGTCGAGCCCGGCAAGCCCCGCCAAGACCAACTGCGGGCGCGGCCCGCGTGCGCCAGCATCAGCCCGATGATGCGACCGGTGGGTGCAGAACCGGACATTCCGGTGCAGAACCGGTCATGATTCGGCGTCCGACCACCATCTTCTGTTCGTACGACCAGTCCGGGGGTACGGTCGGGCTGAGTCGGGAGAGTCGAAGAGGAGGCCCGGATCATGGCAGCGCGAGTTCATGCGTTCACCGATGACGCGTTGGGTGAGCACGACGGCGTGGCGATCGCCGCGTTGATCCGGCGGGGGGAGCTCAGTGCCGCGGAGGTGGCCAAGGCGGCGCGGGAGCGGGCGGCTCGGGTGAATCCGGAGTTGAACGCGCTGGTGGTGGATCTGGATACGCCGCTGGTGTCGGGGGAACGGGACGCGCTGCTCTACGGTGTGCCGACCTACGTCAAGGACAACACCGACGTGTCCGGGATGCCCACCCAGCACGGCAGCGCGGCATGGCGAGCGCGGCCCGCGAAAGCGCACGGACCCTTCACGAAACAGTTCCTCAGCACCGGGATGACCGTGCTCGGGAAGACCACGTTGCCAGAGTTCGGGCTGAACGCCACGACCGAATTCGCCGATGCCGCACCGACGCACAACCCGTGGGCCACGGGATACTCCTCGGGAGCGTCCTCGGGTGGTGCGGCCGCCATGGTCGCGGCGGGCGTGGTGCCGATCGCGCACGGCAATGACGGCGGCGGCTCGATCCGCATCCCGGCCGCCTGCTGCGGGCTGGTCGGATTGAAGCCGACGCGGGGCCGCCACATCGACGGCCCGCAGGCCCGGTCCATGCCGATCAACCTCGTCTCCGAGGGTGTGCTCACGCGTACCGTCCGCGACACCGCCACGTATTTCGCTGCCGCCGAACGCTTCTGGCGGAATCCGGGGTTGCCGCCGGTGGGTCTGGTCGAAGGTCCCGCGCAACGCCGCCTGCGAATCGGTGTGCTCACCGAACCCATTACCGGCGCCCCGCTCGACCCGCAGGTCCGGGCCGTCCACGACGACACCATCGCCTTGCTGGAGAGTTTGGGCCACGAGGTGCGCCCCCTCCCGTACCCGGTGGATCGCGGCTTCGCCGACGACTTCGCCACCTATTGGGCGATGCTGGCGTTCCTGTTGGGCCGCACCGGCAAACTCACCCTCGACCGCTCCTTCGACGCCGCCCGCCTGGACCCGTTCACCCGTGGCCTGGCCGCGCGGTTCGGCGGATCCGCGCTGCGCTCGCCCGCGGTGCTCTACCGGCTCTCCCGCATCCGTCAGGCCTACGCCGCGTCCTTCCGCGATGTCGAACTCGTGGTGTCCCCGGTGCTGGCGAGCCTGACACCGCGCTTGGGCTACCTGAGCCCGGATCAGCCCTTCGACGAGGTCTTCGACCGGCTGCTCAACTACGTCACCTATACGCCGCTGGCGAATGTGACCGGAGCCCCGGCGCTGTCGCTCCCGATGGGCGCGTCCGCCGACGGCCTCCCCATCGGCATGATGTTCTCCGCCGCGCACGGCGACGAACGCACCCTCCTCGAACTCGCCTACACCCTGGAAGCCGAGCGGCCCTTCGCCCGCATCCAGCAGTGACCCGCGGCCCGTGTGACAGGAGATATTGCCCTTCAAGGCAATTCGGCGGATTACCGGACCCGGGCGGGTCCGGTCAATGCACAGTGCCGAATCGCCGCGCTAGACCGTGACGGGCCGCAGCGCGTCCGGTGTCAGATCCTTCAGTGTCGGATACCCGTCCACGGCCATGATCAGATCCGCTTCCGCCAGCAGCGTGCGCAGCACGTGCACGATCCCGTCGGCCCCGCCCAATGCCAGCCCGTACGCGTAGGGCCGGCCGATGCCGACCGCCGACGCGCCCAGCGCGAGCGCCTTGATGATGTCCGCGCCGGACCGGACCCCGGAGTCGAACAGCACGGGCAGGCCGTCCGCGGCCGCCACCACGCCCGGCAGCATGTCCAGGGCCGGGAGCCCGCCATTGGCTTGGCGGCCACCGTGATTGGAGCAGTAGATGCCGTCCACGCCCAGATCCTTGGCGCGGCGGGCGTCATCGGGGTGACCGATGCCCTTCACGATCAGCGGCAGCTTGGTCAGCGACCGCAGCCACGGCAGGTCGGCCCAGGTGAGCGGATTGCCGAAGACCTGGATCCAGCGCAGGATCGCCGTCTGCGGATCCTCCTCGGGCGACTTGGCCAGGCTCGCCCGGAAGACCGGGTCGGTGAAGTAGTTGGCCAGGCAGTGTCCGCGCAGCTGCGGGAAGTTGCCGGTCGACAGGTCGCGCGGCCGCCACCCGGTCACCCAGGTGTCGAGGGTGACGACGATGCCCTGGAACCCGGCCTTCTCGGCGCGCTCGACGAGGCTCGCGGCCAGGTCACGGTCGGTGGGGGTGTAGAGCTGGAAGAAGCCGGGGGTGTCACCGAATTCGGCGGCGACATCCTCCATCGGGTCCACCGTGAGCGTGGACGCCACCATCGGCACCCCGGTGCGCGCCGCCGCCCGCGCCGTGGCCAGATCCCCGTGCCCGTCCTGCGCGCACAGCCCGATCACCCCGACCGGCGCCAGGAAAACCGGTGCGGCCCAGGTACTCCCGAACAACTCGACGGACAGGTCGCGCTCCTTCGCGCCGACGAACATGCGCGGCATCAGCCCCCAGCGATCGAACGCCGCCACATTGGCATTCTGGGTCCGCTCGTCGCCCGCGCCGCCCGCCACGTACGAGTACACCGACGGTGGCATCGCCGCCCGCGCCCGCTCGGCCAGATCCGCGTAGCTCACCGGCATCGCCGGCACCACTCCGCGCAACCCGTTGAAGTAGATCTCGTTCTGAAAATCACCGAATGCCACGCGCAACCTCCTTGTTCACGCACCGCCGCCGGAGCGCCCCGTCATTCTGCCAGCAGACCCTACCGGTGGGTAAGAAGTTGGGCGGCGGGACCTGCCGCACCCCGCGTGGTCTCTCGACCAGCGGCAGGTCCCGTCGGCGCTCGGAGCGGAAACCGGAGCTCAGCGCACCGGCGGATGCCAGCGCGCGGCCGGGGCGAACACCCCGGCCGGGTCGTAGCGGCGGCGCGTGTCGACGAGGCGATCGCGCTGCGGCTCGGTCCAGGCCGCCAGGGTGTCCGGCGCCCCGCCGAGCGGATTCAGGCCGAA
Source organism: Nocardia sp. NPDC004151 (assembly GCF_042874235.1). Classification (NCBI taxonomy): domain Bacteria; kingdom Bacillati; phylum Actinomycetota; class Actinomycetes; order Mycobacteriales; family Nocardiaceae; genus Nocardia; species Nocardia sp. NPDC004151. Next base: position 58,212 of record NZ_JBIAMR010000015.1, read on the forward strand.
GTTCGGCGTGGCCGCGCCCAGACTCCACCGGTCCATCGCCGACGCCACCCGGTCGAGCGCCGCGGGGACCACGTCGGCGATCGGCGGGGCCAGCACGCCGACGGCGAAGACTTGGAACGCCGCGTGACGACCCGCGATCGTATTGAGCGACTGCGGGTCTCGCGCGATCGCGCCGCCGAACACCCGGATCTCGGCCATGCTGATCGGCGCCCCCACGACTACTCCGAGCAGGGCGTCGAGCGCCGCGTCCGGCAGTTCCCGCAGCAAGGTCCCGCGATCCAGTGCGGGCATCGGATGCGTCGGGTCATTATGGATGGAAGCCAATGCCGTGTAAGGCATTTCGGCGACGGTGTCCAGCAGCGGCGCGGCGAGCGGGCGCAGCGGGGCCAGCAGCGCCGCACCCTCGGCGGCGTCACCGACGTGGGCGTAGCGCAGGTGCAGGACGGTGGCTCCGCGCAACGGTTCCGGGATCTCGGGCAGCGGCGGCAGATTCAGGATCGCGACCGAACTGGTGACCGTCTCCGGTGCGGCCGCCACCCAATTCCGCCACGCCCGCAGCACGACCGCCGCGTCCTCGATGCGGTACGTGAGGCTACCGGCGTACAGGGTGTGGATCGGGAAGAGCCGGAACGTCATCTGGGTGACGATGCCGAAGGCCGCGCCACCGCCCAGCAGGGCCCGGAACAGTTCGGGTTCGGTGTCGGGGGTGACGCGGCGCAGGGTCGCGTCGGCGGTCACCACCTCCATGGCGGTGACATGGTCGGCGGCGAAACCGTAGGTGCGCGCGATCGGGCCCAGACCGCCGCCGAGGGTGTACCCGACGACGCCGACGCTGGTCGAGGACCCGGCGAGCCCGGCCAGCCCGAACGGGGCGGCGGCGTCGAGGACCTGCTGCCAGCGCACCCCCGCACCCACGGTCGCCGTGCGCTGATCACGGTCGATCGAGATCGCGTCGAGCAGGGTGGTGTCGATGAGGATGCTGTCGGAGGGTGTCGGCAGCACGCCGTGACCGGTAGCCCGCACCGCGACGGTGTAACCCGTCTCGACGGCGACGCGGACGGTGGCCGCCACGTCGGCGGCGCTGCTGGCCACCACGACGGCCGCGGCCGCGTGCTCGATCGCCGCATTGAATCCGGCCGCCGAGCGCTGATACCCGTCCTCGCCGGGGGTGTGGACGGCACCGGCGACGGCGGCGCGCAGGCGTTCGACGACGATGGCGGCCGGAATCGGATGTCGGTCGAGGCCGGCCGGCGCGGCCGGATCGAAGACGCTGGACATGAGGCTCCTGAAAGTCGATGGTGCTGATCGATATTCAGGAGACCGCACGACGCTTATCGCGAACTTAGCTGCCGCCCAGCATCACCGGCGGGCTCGGAGGCGAGGGTGCTGACCAGCGCGTTCACTTCGGTGCGAGTCAATATCGCGCCCGCCGCGACACCCTCCTCGAACTCGGCCTCCGACAGCGCCGACCGGACCTCGGAGGCCTCGCGGACCGCATCGACCGGATCCATCACCTCCGGCAGGAACCCGATCCGTCCACCCAGCGCGCGGACCGCCCCGAGCATCCGGGCGCCGTCCGCGGGTCGGCCGCCGCGTGCCGCGAGCGCCGCGGCCAGCTGCACCATCACCAGCCACGACGTCACGTCCCCGTCCAGTTCCAACGCGGTCTGCATGGTGCGCAACGCGGTCCGCGCGTCGGCGATGTCACCGGCGTCCAGTGCGCAGCGGGCCAGCGTCCACGACGCGGAAGCCCCCGACCAGCGGTGCCCGCAGCGCTCGGCGACCGCGACGGCCTCCCGCAGCGCTGCCCGAGCTTCCTCGGGACGGTTGCTGAACCGCAGGATCATGCCCTCGATCATCAAGGCCTCCGCCAACTGCCATGGTCTGCCGTCCGCGCGGGCGGCGGTGACAGCGGCCGCGGCGGTGACGGCCGCCTCGGGTGTGGGCTCGGCGATCGCGCGCATGTAGGTGGTCCACGACCACATCCAGGCGGCGGTGTCGAGATCGCCCGCTGCGGTCGCCACCTGCTCGGCCTGCGCGGTGGCCGCCGCACCCCGGTGCGGATCGCCGGAAAGATAGTGCAGCCCGCCCAATCCGCCGAGCGCCATGGACAGCGTCCCGGGTTCGACCCCGTGCCCGGGCGCCGCGCTCGCGTCGAGGGCGCTGGTGATGGCCGCGATGCCCTCTGCGATGAACCCGCGCCGGTACCAGAACCAGTGCAGGGCCGCGGCCAGCCGCAGCACGTACCCGGGGTCGCCGGCCGCGAAGGCGGACGTGATGGCGGCACGGTGCTCGGCGACATCGGCGCCGAGCGCGTCCATCAGCTCCGCCGAGCGCGCGTCCCGCAGCGGGACCGCGGCGGCCTCCGCCCGGTCCAGCACGCAGCGGCGGTGCGCCGCGCGCACCCGCTCGAGCTCGTCGGCTTCGCAACGGGCGAGCGCGAATTCGCGGATGCTCTGCAACATCCGGTAGCGGCGCGGCGACGACGCGGGCTGCACCCGCAGCAGCGACCGGCGCACCAGACCGGTCAGCGGTTCCAGCACGGCCATCGAGTTCGCGACACCGTGTACGGCTGCGGCGGCGTCGATGTCGAAGCTTCCGGCGAAGACCGCGACGTCGCGCAGCAGCCGCGCTTCGGTGGGGTCGAGCAGGCGGTAGCTCCAGTCGATGGTGTCGGCGAGGCGGCGTTGCCGCACGGGTGCGGTGCGAGCGCCTCCGGAGAGCAGCGTGAATCGGTCGGCCAGGCCGTCGGCGATCTGCTGCTCGGACAGCACCCGCAGCTGCGCGGCGGCCAGTTCCACGGCGAGGGGGATGCCGTCGAGGTCGGCGCAGATCCGCCGGACCGGTTCGCGCACCGACTCGTTCAATGACCAGCCTGCCACCACACCCGCGGCCCGCGCGGCGAACAGCTCGACGGCGTCGGACTCGTCGAGCGGCGCCACCTCGAAGACGTGCTCGCCGTCGACCGCGAGCGGCTCGCGGCTGGTGGCGAGGACCCGGATGCCGGGGCATCGGATCAGGAGGGTGTGCACCACGTGGGCGACCCCGTCGAGGACATGTTCGCAATTGTCCAGCAGCAGTGTGCCTTCCCGGTTCGCGACGATGTCGGCGAGGCGATCGGGTGTGCTCGCGCCGAGGACCTGCAGCGACTCGGCGATCGTGGCGGCGACCAGGTCGTCGGATTCGATCGGGGCCAGATCGACCCACCACGGCTCGTCCTCGGAGCCCGTGACCCGGGGCAGCCTCCGGCAGGTCTCGACCGCCAGCCGAGTCTTGCCGACCCCGCCCGTGCCGACCAGGGTCACCAGACGGGTGGCGCCGACCGCGCGGCCGATGTCGTCGAGTTCGGCCGTGCGGCCGACCAATTGGGTCCGCGGCACCGGCATGGGACAGGCCGGCGCGGTCTCGGGCACGGTGACAACGACGCGGGCGGGGGCCTCCGATCCGCGCAGCAGCTCCTCGTCATGGCGCAGGATGGCGGTCTCGAGCTCGCGCAGCCGGAGCCCGGGTTCGATACCCAGCTCGGTGTCGAGCCGGCCGCGGATATCCCGCAGCGCCGCCAGCGCGTCGGATTGGCGTCCGGCCCGGTAGCGGGCCAGCGCCGTCAACTCCCAGACCCGTTCGTCGAGCGGATGCGCGACCGCCAAGGTCTCCGCGTCGAGCAGCGCGGCTTCGGTGTAGCCCGTCTCGAGCCGCAACTCCACCAGCGCTTTTCGCGCCCGGAGCTCGAGCGCGGTGAGACGGGAGATCTCCGGCCGCACGAAGTCGGCGTCGGCGATATCGGCGTACGGCGCGCCGCGCCACTCGTGGAGCGCGGCCTCGTACGCCCGCAGCGCCGTCGTGGTATCACCTGTGGCACAGGCTGCTTCGGCTGTCGCGAGGTGCCCGGTGAAGCGATGCGCGTCGATTCGGTCGGCGGCCAGATCCAACTGGTAGCTGGTGGCGGACCGGACGATCACGCCCGCCGCACCGCGCCGCCGGTCGGGCTCGAGTCGATCGCGCAGCTTGGAGATCCCGAAATGCAGTGACCCCGCCGACGGTTCCACGGCGTCGTGCCACACCTGCTCGAGCAGCCGGTCCGCCGACACCTCCCGCGGGAACGCCGCGATCAAAGCCGCCAGCAGACTGCGCTGCCGCAGCCCGCCCAGATCGACCGGCCGTCCCTCGACCGTGGCCGCCAGCCCGCCCAGGACGTGCAAACGCACCCGCGGCCGCGCACCGTTCTCCTCGCCGTCACCCGGTAGATCACCCACGAATCACCTCACTAGCTCTCACTCGGCAATCTATCGCTGTGAGAACCGCGAAACGTATCAGCGTGCCGCACCACGCACCCGGCCCACACGACTCGGGCAGGGTGGAGCTACCGATCGGCTTGCCATCCACCCACTCGGACGCGATTGCCGCCCGCCGCGTGGACCTGGGAACCAGCCCCGCGAACCCGGACGCCCGGCACTCTGTCGGGCGATGGCCCGCAACCGGCTAGCTGTCGGTCGACGGCGCCGGGTAGCCGATCAGTCCCCGGGCATGGCCCAGGGCGTGGCGTCCGGCGATCATGCCGGGGGACAGCGATTGCCGGGCGATCGCGCCGCCGAGGGCCCGGATCTCGGCGAAGGTGATCGGCTGCCCGGCCGCGGCCGCCAGCAGCGCGTCGATGGCCGGGACGGGCATCGGATACGCCGGGTCATGGTGGATGCATGTGGTGTCCAGCAATGGTGTGGCCACCTGCCGCAGCGGCGCGAGCAACTCGGCGCCCCGGGCCGGATCGCCCAGATGGGCGTAGCGCAGGTGCAGGACCGTGGCCCCGTGCAGCGACGCGGGGAGGACGGGGACGGCGGGCAGGTTCAGCACCGCGACGGAGCTGGTGACGCAGTCCGGCGCGGTCGCCAGCCAGCCCCGCCAGGCCCGCAGCACGGTTCCCGAGTCCTCGACGCGATAGGTGAGTCCACCCGCGTACAGGGCGCCGGACCTGGTCGAGACGAGGACGGCGGGAGCGGCATCCGCGGCCGGGTGCCGGTAGGCGTCGGCTCCCGGCGTCGGCACCGCGCCCGCGACCGCCGCCCGCACTCGCTCGGCGACCCGATAGGCCGGAAGCGGACGCGCACCGGTGGGCGCGGGCGGATCGCAGACGCTGGACATGAAGCTCCTGTCACTCGACGGGGTCGTTGACGTCCAGCAGAATGCGTGCCTCTTAGCGCGAACTTAGCGCCCTGCCCGGCAGGCTCGCGGACTCGCCGAGAATGGAGCTGACCAGCACATTCACCTCGTCGCGGGACATCATCGCGCCCGCAGCCAAGCTCGCCTCGAATGCCGGTGGGGACAGCGCGTTCTCGACGGCGGCGGCCTCATGAGCCGCGTCGACCGGGTCCATCACCTCCGGCTGGAATCCGACCCGGATGCCCAGGGCACGGACCGCGCCGAGCAGGCGGGCCCCGTCGGCGGGGCGGTCGGTGCGCGTCGCCAGGGCCGCGGCCAGGTGAGCCATCACCAGCCACGAGGTGACGTCGCCGTCGAGCTCGACCGCGGTGTGCATGGTGCGCAGGGCGGTTCGGGCTTCGGCGTGGTCGTCGGCCTCGAGGGCGCAGCGGGTCAGGGTCCAGGAGGCCGAGGCGACGGTGAGGCGGTGGCCGCAGCGTTCGGCGACCGCGATCGCCTCGGTCAGGGCGACGCGCGCCGCGGCGGGACGATTCGCGTAGCGCAGGATTCGGCCCTCCACCATGAGTGCGTCGGCCAGCTGCCAGGGGCGGCCGTCGCGGCGGGCGGAGGCGACGGCCGCGGCGGCGTCCGCGGCCGTGTCACGCGTCGGGTCGGCGACCGCGCGCAGATAGGTGGTCCAGGTGCGCATCCAGGTGGCCGTGTCGCGATCGCCCTCCGCGTACGCGATGGAGGCGGCGCGCTCCGCCATCGCCACGCCGCGCACCGGATCGCCGGAAAGATAATGCAGCCCACCCAGCCCGCCCAGTGCGAGGGACAGGGTCGCGGCGTCCACGCCGTGGTCGGGCGGTTCGCTCGAGGCGAGCGCCGTCGTGATGGCCGGGATGCCCTCCTCGATGAATCCGCGCCGGTACCAGAACCAGTACAGCGCCGCCGCCAGCCGCAGCACGTACGCGGGGTCGCCGGCGGCGAACGCGGAGGCGATGGCGGCGCGGTGTTCGGCGACATCGCGGTTGAGAGTGTCCATCGACTGCGCCGATCTGGCGTCGCGCAGATGCGCGGCCGCGGCCTGCGCCCGCTCCAGCACACACTGCCGGTGCGCGGCCCGGGCCCGCTCGAGCTCCTCGGCTTCGCAACGGGTGAGCGCGAATTCGCGAATCGTCTGCAGCAGCCGGTACCGGCGCGGCGACGAGGCGGGCTGTACCCGCAGCAGGGACCGCCGCACCAGACCGGTCAGCGGGGCCAGGACGGCCATCGACGAGGTCGCCCCGTGGACGGCGGCGGCCGCGTCGATGTCGAAACTCCCGGCGAAGACCGAGATATCGCGCAACAGCCGCGCTTCGGCGGGATCGAGCAGCCGGTAACTCCAGTCGATGGTGTCGGCCAGGCGGCGCTGCCGCACGGGCGCGGTGCGCGACCCTCCCTCGAGCAGCGTGAACCGGTCGGCCAGGCCGTCGGCGATCTGCTGCTCGGACAGCACCCGCAGCTGGGCCGCGGCCAACTCCACGGCGAGCGGGATACCGTCGAGGTCGGCACAGATGCGCCGAACCGGTTCGCGCACGCGGTCTTCGAGGCTCCAGCCCTCGACCATGCCCGCCGCCCGCGCGGCGAACAACAGGACGGCCTCGGACTCGTCCAGCGTCGGAACGTCGATGACACGCTCCCCGTCGAGGGCGAGCGGTTCGCGGCTGGTGGCGATGATGCGGACCCGCGGGCAGCGGGTCAGCAGGACGTTCACCACCTCGGCGACCCCGTCCAGAACGTGTTCGCAATTGTCCAGCAGCACTGTGCATTTCCGCGTCGCGACGATGTCGGCCAACCGCGCGGGCGTGCTCGCGCCGCATACCTGCATGGCCGCGGCCACGGTGGCGGCGACCAGTTCATCGGATTCGATCGGTGCCAGATCGACCCACCACGGCTGATCCTCGGCGGCCGGGCTCCTGGGCAGGCGGCGGCAGGTCTCCACCGCCAGGCGGGTCTTGCCGACCCCGCCGGTACCGACCAGGGTCACCAGTCGGCTCTCGCACACCGCGCGATAGATCTCGTCGAGTTCGTCCGCACGCCCGATCAATTGGGTACGGGGAACCGGCATCGGGCAGGTCGCCGCGATCAACGGGGTGACGGCCTGGACCGCGGCCGCCGACCCGGGCAGCAAATCCTCGTCATGGCGCAGGATCGCGGTCTCGAGTTCGCGCAACCCGACTCCCGGCTCGATGCCGAGTTCGGTGTCGAGCAGCCGCCGCACATCCCGCAATGCCGCCAGCGCCTCGGACTGCCGCCCGGCCCGGTAGCGCGCCAGCGCCGCGAGCTCCCACACCCGTTCGTCGAGCGGATGCGCGGCCACCAGCGCCTCGGCGTCGGCGAGCGCGGCCTCGATCCGACCCGTGTCGAGTCGCAACTCCACCAAGGCTTTCCGGGCCCGCAGTTCCAGCCCGGCCAGCCGCGCGATCTCCGGCCGCACGAAATCGGCGTCGGCGATATCGGCGTAGGGCGCGCCCTTCCACTCGCGCAACGCCGTTTCGTAGGCGCGCAGCCCGGCCTCGGAATCCCCAGCCGCGCACGCCGATTCGGCGTCGGCGAGCTGCCTGGCGAAGCGGTGCGCATCGATCCGATCCGCGTCCAGGGCCAGCTGGTACCGCGTCCCGGACCGCACGATCACCCCTTCGGCGCCGCGCCGCCGATCGGGTTCGAGCCGGTCGCGCAGCTTCGAGATCCCGAAATGCAGTGAGCTGAAGGAGGGTTCGGCCGCATCGTGCCACACCTGTTCGAGCAGCCGGTCCGCGGACACTTCCCGCGGATAGGCCGCGATCAGGGCCGCCAGCAGACTCCGCTGCCGCAACCCGCCCAGGTCGACCGGCCGCCCCGACACCGTCGCGGCCAGCCCACCCAGGACATTCACCAACACCTCCGGCCGAACGCCGACCCCCTCGGCGCCACTCGGCGGACCACCCACGAATCACCTCGCTACTACTCTCCCGCAATCTATCCCGCCGCTCGCGCGGCGGTATGGACGGGCGTTCAGTAGTGGGCGTTGAGGTATTCCGCCGCGTGGGTCGTCCACAACACGTTCGTGCCGGGCATGTTGTGGCCGGAGTACCGGACGTGCTCGCCGTCGGGCCACGGCGTCAGGTAGCCGAGCAGGCCGCGCACCGCGGTGGTGTAGCGGTCCAGATTGGCAACCGGGTTCTCGAGCAGGAAGTTCAGCAGCTCGTGGAACAGCATCGGGGTGAGGTTGCCGATGCGCGCGCCCTCGACGAGAGAGAAGGGGGAGATGGCGGTGTCGATGGCGCGCAGCGGGGAGTCGCCGGGGGAGGAGGTGATGATGTCGTCGGGGTTGGCGTACTCGCGCACGTCCAGGCCCGCCGGCCAGTCGCCGCGCTGCCCGTGCAGGCCGTAGGTGTGCGGCGGGCACAGGTTGCCGACCGACTGGCCCTTGCGGCGCATGGGGTTGGCGATGTTCACCGTGAACGCGATCTCGAGCGGCGACCCGTCGACATTGGTGTAGACGCCCGCGCGCACACCCTGCAGGATCGTGGCGGCCACGATCCCGCCGAGCGAATAGCTCAGCAGGCCACACACATTCGGCGAATCCTGGATGGCCTTGACCCCGGCCGCGACCCCGAGCCGCACCGAGGTGTTCAGCGAGGACCCCCAGGTGCTGGGCGCCGGGCCGATCTCGGCGGGCCAGTCCGGTTCGAACGCGCTGAACTTGCTCGAGTCGAGCAGCTTGGCGACATCGTGCAGCATGCCCGCCGGTGTCCCGTCCGAATTGCGCTGCTCCCCGGTGCCGCGCAGGGTGATGATGTCGATCATGGCGTTCGCCTCCATGCACCGAACCTTTCGGCGCGGATTCGACGCTAGAAGCGTCCTACCAGCTAATCGCGAGTAGTCGGCTACCCGTTTACAGCGGTGGGGCCGATCAGGGCATGCGGGACGCCGTGCGTCGGCCGGGAGGCCCGGAATTTCGGCGGAAACGACGAACGGCGGGCCCGGATCGATCGATCCGGGCCCGCCGTTCGGTGGAATTAGCGCGGCAGGTCCGCCGCGGCGCTCTCGTCCAGCAGCCAGGTGGTGGACTCGGTGCCGATCGCACCCGCCGCCGGGATATCGAGCGGCGACGCCCCGTTGAGGGCGGCGGCCACCGCGGCCGCCTTCGCCTCACCGGACACGATCAGCATGACGTGGCGCGACTTGCGGATCGCGGGCAGCGTCAGCGTGATCCGCACGGCCGGCGGCTTGGGCGAATTGGTCTCCGCGACAACCAGCTCGTGTTCCTCGCGGGTGGCGTCGGTGTGCGGGAACAGCGAGTTGATGTGCCCTTCCCCGCCCATGCCGAGCAGGTGCAGGTCGAACGCGCCATGCTCGGCCAGGTGCGCGTGCACGGTGGCCGAGTACTCGCCCGCGGCCTCCAGCGGGTCCGGATAGTCGCCGCTCGAGGTCTCGGTCGGGTGCACCCGGGACGGGTCGACCGGGACGTGGTCGAGCAGTGCGTGGCGGGCCTGGAGCTCGTTGCGCTCCGGATCGCCGGTGGGCACGAAACGCTCGTCGCCCCAGAAGATGTCGAGCTTGGCCCAGTCGATGTCGCCGGGGGCCTTGCGTACCAGTTCCAGCAGCGCGATGCCGGTGCCGCCGCCGGTCAGGACCACCGAGGCGGAGCCGCGCAGTCGCTGTGCCTCCACCACCTGCGCGACGAAGCGGGCGGCCGCGGCCATCACCAGATCGTCGACGGTGGTGAATGTTTCCGTGACGGCGGGCTTACTCATAGGTCACCCTTTCGATTCCGGTGAGGGCCTCGGCGTAGATGTCGTCGGCGTCGAGGTGACGCAGTTCCTCGGCCAGGCAGTCCTTGGTCTCGCGGCGCGCCAGAGCGAAACGCTGGTCGGGTTCGCCGGTGCGGGACAGGGTCGCGGTGCGGCCGTGCTGCGGGCGGGAGATGGCGATCGACACCGAGGGCCGGTGCATCTCCACCTTCAGCTCGCCGGTGCGCCGCACCACCGGGCAGTCCAGCCGCGCGGCCAGCCAGCCCGCCAGCATGTCCAGCGCCGGTTCTTCCTTCAGACCCGAAATCGTCACCGACTCAACGGTTTCGAACGGGGCCTCGTCGAGCGCCGCCGCCAGCAGTGCCCGCCAGTAGGTGACCCGGCTCCACGCCAGATCGGTGTCGCCGGTCGCGTAGGAGCGCCGGCGACCCTTGATGGTGGCCTGCGGATCGGCCGCGAAGGTGGCGTCGGTGATCCGGCGGGTCGCCAGGCGGCCCACCGAATCCTTGGACGGGAACTCCGGCGCGCCCCGCGGCCACCACGCCACCACGGGGGTGTCGGGCAGCAGGAACGGGATCACCACGCTGGCCTCGTGCGGCACCAGATCGCCCTGCAGCCGCAGCACGATCACCTCGGCCGCGCCCGCGTCGCCACCCACGCGGATCTGCGCGTCCAGTCGCGTCTGGGCCATGCGGTCGCCGCGCGCCAGCACGATCACCCGGCAGGGGTGTTCACGGCTGGCGTCGTTGGCCGCGTCGATGGCGTCCTCGGCCTCGGAGCTGTCGAGGGTGCACACCACCAGGGTGAGCACCCGGCCCATGGTGACCACGCCATTGGATTCCCGCAGTTGCACAAGGCGTTTCGACACCTCGCGGGTGTCGGTGTCGGGCATGTCGATGATCATCGGGCGGGCTCCTGGATGGGTGTGGTCACGGCCGCCGCCATTCCCGCCCGCTGCGCGCGAGCATCTCGTCGGCGGATTCCGGACCCCAGCCGCCCGCCTCGTACGGGTCGGGTTTGCCGGTCGCGGCCCAGTGTTCGAGCGCGGGATCGAGGATGCGCCAGGACAATTCGACCTCCTCGTTGACCGGGAACAGCGACGGCACCCCGAGCAGCACGTCCAGGATGAGCCGCTCGTAGGCCTCGGGGGAGTCCTCGGTGAACGCCTCGCCGTAGCTGAAGTCCATGTTCACGTCGCGCACCTCCATGGACGACCCGGGCACCTTGGACCCGAATCGCATGGTGATGCCCTCGTCCGGCTGCACCCGGATGACCAGCGCGTTCTGTCCGAGTTCCTCGGTCATGGTCTGGTCGAAGGGCAGGTGCGGGGCGCGCTTGAAAACCACCGCGATCTCGGTGACGCGCCGGCCCAGACGCTTGCCGGTGCGCAGGTAGAACGGCACGCCCGCCCAGCGGCGGGTCGCCACGGACAGGGTGATGGCCGCGTAGGTCTCGGTGCGGGAGTTGGGGTCGAAGCCCTCCTCCTGCAGCAGGCCCACCACCGGCTCACTGCCCTGCCAGCCCGCCGTGTACTGGCCGCGCGCGGTCGTCTCGTCCAGCGGCGCAACGAGTTTCGTCGCCGAGAGCACCTTGATCTTCTCGATCTGCAGCTGCTTGGGCTGGAAGCTCACGGGCTCTTCCATGGCCGTCAGCGCCAGCAGCTGCAGCAGGTGATTCTGGATGACGTCACGGGCCGCGCCGATGCCGTCGTAGTACCCCGCGCGACCACCCAGGCCGATGTCCTCGGCCATGGTGATCTGCACGTGGTCCACATAGTTGGCGTTCCAGATCGGATCCCACAGCTGGTTGGCGAAGCGCAGCGCCAGAATGTTCTGGACCGTCTCCTTGCCCAGATAGTGGTCGATGCGGAACACCGACCGCTCCGGGAACACCGTGTTGACCAGTGCGTTGAGTTCCTGCGCGCTGTTCAGGTCGTGCCCGAACGGCTTCTCGATCACCACTCGCCGCCACGGACCCGGTTGCCCCGCAGGGGTATCGGTCGGCTTGGCCAGCCCGTTCTTGGACAGCTGTTCCAGCACGATGGGGAAGTCGCTGGGCGGGATCGACAGGTAGAAGGCGGTATTGCCGCCCGTGCCGCGATCCCGGTCCAGATCTTTGAGGGTGGTAGCCAGCTTGTGGAAGGCCGCGTCGTCCTCGAACGTGCCGCGGACGAAACGCAGACCCTCCTTGAGCTGCTGCCACACCTCCTCGCGGAAGGGGGTGCGCGCCGAGGACGACACGGACTCGTGAACCAGGTTCGCGAAGTCCTCGTCGGTCCAGTCCCGGCGCGCGAATCCGATCAGCGAGAAGCCCGGGGGCAGCAGCCCCCGGTTCGCCAGATCGTAGATGGCCGGCAGCACTTTGCGCCGCGACAGGTCACCGGTAACGCCGAATATCACCACGTTGCACGGTCCGGCGATGCGGGGCACCCGGCTGTCGCGATCATCGCGCAGCGGGTTGGGCATCGCGACCGTCGTCGCCGCGCGAGCCACGGTCAGTTGCCTCCCGCGACCTGCAGCTTTTCGGTGGTGGCGTCGAGCAGTTCCTGCCAGGAGGCGACGAACTTGTCGACGCCCTCGGTCTCGAGCACACCGAACACGTCGTCCAGGTCGATGCCCACCGCGACCAGCTGGTCGAAGACCGCCTGTGCCTGCTCCGCCTTGCCGACGGCCGCGTTCGGCACGATCACGCCGTGGTCGGCGACGGCCTCGAGGGTCTTCTCCGGCAGCGTGTTCACGGTGTCGGGGGCGACCAGCTCGGTCACGTACATGGTGTCGGAGTACTCGGGGTTCTTCACACCGGTCGAGGCCCACAGCGCGCGCTGCTTGTTGCCGCCCTGCGACGCCAGCTTGTTGAACACGTCGGTGTGCTTGCCGCCGTCGAAGATGTCCTGGTAGGCGGCATAGGCCAAGTGCGCGTTGGCGATTCCGGCCTTGCCGCGCAGCGCCAGGGCCTCCGGGGTGCCGATGGCCTCGAGCCGCTTGTCGATCTCGGTGTCCACACGGGAGACGAAGAACGAGGCGACGGACTGGACCTTGGCGATGTCGTGCCCGGCGATGGTGGCGTTGCGCAGACCGTCGAGGTAGGCGCCCATCACCGCGATATAGCGCCGCACCGAGAAGATCAGCGTCACGTTCACGCTGATGCCCTCGGAGATGACCCGGGTGATGGCCGGGAGGCCGGCCTCGGTCGCCGGGATCTTGATGAACAGGTTGGGCCGGTCCACGATCTTCCACAGCTCGATGGCCTGGGCCACTGTGCCGTCGGTGTCGAAGGCCAGGCGCGGGTCGACCTCGATGGAGACGCGGCCGTCGGCGCCCTTGGACGCGGCGAAGACGTCGGCGAACACGTCGCAGGCCGCGCGCACGTCATCGGTGGTGATGGTGCGGATGGCCGAGTCGACGTCCGCGCCGCGCGCGGCGAGTTCGGTGACCTGCTCGTCGTAGGCGTGACCCTTCGACAGCGCGCCCTGGAAGATGGTCGGGTTGGTGGTGACGCCGACGACATTGCGGGAGTCGATCAGGCCCTTCAGATTTCCGGACTTGATGCGGTCGCGCGACAGGTCGTCCAGCCACACCGAAACCCCGGCGGCCGACAGGGCCGCGGTGTTCGTGTTCTGGGTCATGACAACTATCCCTTCACCTTGGCGAGCGAGCGGGTGGCAGCGGCGACCACGGCATCGGCGGTGATGCCGAACTCGCGGAACAGCGTCTTGAAGTCGGCCGAGGCACCGAAGTGCTCGATGGAGACGTTCTCACCGGCGTCGCCGGTGAAACGGTGCCACGGCATCGCGATGCCGGCCTCCACCGTGACGCGGGCCCGCACCGACGGCGGCAGCACCTCGTCGCGGTAGGACTGCTCCTGCGCGTCGAACCACTCCACACACGGCATGGACACCACGCGGGTGCCGATGCCCTGTGCCTCGAGCGTAGCGCGCGCGTCGACCGCGAGCTGCAGTTCCGAACCGGTGGCGATCAGGATTACCTGCGGTGTGCCGGTGGAGGATTCGGCCAGGATGTAGCCGCCCTTGCGGACGCCCTCGTAGCTGGTGCCCTCCTGGATCGGCAGGTCCTGACGGGTCAGCGCCAGCGCGGACGGGCCGTCCTGGTGCGGCGGCTCGGAGACCAGGAAGTGCGAATGCCGTTCGGCGCTATCGCGTTCCAGGATGGTGCGCCAGGCGTAGGTGGTCTCGTTGGCGTCACCCGGGCGGACCACGTTCAGGCCGGGGATGGCGCGCAGCGCGGCCAGGTGCTCGATCGGCTGGTGGGTGGGGCCGTCCTCGCCCAGGCCGATGGAGTCGTGGGTCCACACGTAGGTGACCGGGGTGCGCATGAGCGCGCCCAGGCGCACCGCGGGACGCATGTAGTCGGAGAACACCAGGAAGGTGCCACCGTACGGGCGGGTCGGTCCGTGCAGCGCGATGCCGTTCAGGATCGAGCCCATGGCGTGCTCACGCACACCGAAGTGCAGGGTCCGGCCGTACGGGTTGGCCTTCCACGCGCCCGTGGAGATCGACTCCGGGCCGAAGGACGCCGCACCCGGCATGGTGGTGTTGTTGGACTCGGCGAGGTCGGCCGAACCGCCCCACAGCTCCGGCAGCACCGGGGCCAGCGCCGCGAGCACCGCGCCGGACGCCTTACGGGTCGCCATGGCCTTGCCCGGCTCGTGCTCCGGCAGGGTCTCGGTCCAGCCCTCGGGCAGACGACGCTCCTGCAGGCGGTCGAACAGCGCCTTGTTCTCCGGGTTCGCGGTCGCCCACGCCTCGAACTGCTCCTGCCAGGCCGCGCGGGCGGCCTTGCCGCGGTCGGCGACGTTGCCGCGCGAGTGCGCGATCACGGCGGCGTCCACGTCGAAGCTCTTCTCCGGGTCGAAGCCCAGGATCTTCTTGGTGGCCGCGACCTCGTCGACGCCCAGCGCGGCGCCGTGCGAGGAACCGGTGTTCATCTTGTTCGGGGCCGGGAAGCCGATGATGGTGCGCAGCAGGATGATCGACGGCTTGTCGGTCACGGCCTGCGCGGCGGCGATGGCTTCCTCGATGGCGGTGACGTTCTCGCCGCCCTCGACGGTCTGCACGTGCCAGCCGTAGGCCTGGTAGCGCGCCGCCACGTCCTCGGTGAACGCGATGCGGGTGTCGTCCTCGATGGAGATCCTGTTGTCGTCGTAGAAGACGACCAGGTTGCCCAGCTGCTGGGTGCCCGCCAGCGAGGACGCCTCGGAGGTGACGCCCTCCTCCATGTCACCGTCGGAGGCGACGACATAGATGAAGTGATCGAACGCACTCTCGCCCTGCGCCGCCTCGGGATCGAACAGGCCGCGCTCACGCCGCGACGCCATTGCCATGCCCACCGCCGACGCCAGGCCCTGGCCCAGCGGGCCGGTGGTGATCTCGACGTGGTCGGTGTGGCGGTACTCCGGGTGGCCCGGGGTCAGCGAACCCCACTTGCGCAGGTGCTCGAGGTCGGTCAGCTCGAGACCCATGCCGGCCAGGTACAGCTGGATGTAGAGGGTGAGGCTGGAGTGGCCGCACGACAGGACGAAACGGTCGCGACCCACCCACGCCGGATCCGCCGGATCCAGGCGCATCACGCGCTGGAACAGGGTGTAGGCCAGCGGGGCGAGGCTCATCGCGGTGCCCGGGTGGCCGTTGCCGGCGTTCTGGACCGCATCGGCGGCGAGGACCCGGGCCGTGTCGACGGCTCTGGTGTCCAGATCGGTCCAGTCGGTGGGGTGGTTCGGCTGAGTGAGCGCGCGGATGTCGTCTGTGACTGACACGACCGAGGTTCTCCTGACCATTCGTCAACGATGCGGTTGTGGGCGGCGGCGGGAATCGCTGCGTTCGATCCGGGTGCGACGCGGCCGCACCGATCTACAACCACCCTAAAGGGCGGCGTTTCGTGGTCATAAGGGAACCCGCATTCACTTGCCGCCGTGTCGTCGGTTCGTGGCGTTTCGCGGACCTGTTCGTGACTGCCCGGTGTACGCGTCGCGAACCGGTCTCGGTGCGCGTCGGGGTGGACCTGGTCGGGAGCATGGTCGCCGTGGGTCTACCATGCTCTGTAGTAGTGGCCGCGCCGCACCGTGTCCGGATTTCGCACCGGACCGGGTCTGGATCGCGCACCACTGAATCCAGACCGATCGGATGATGCACGGCGTGCGAGGAGAAACTGTGGGGATTGGGCAACAGCCGGGTGGCGCTCACGGCTCCTCCGGGGCGGTGCTCGCCGACCGGGTGACGGGCAGCGGTCCCCTCTCGGCGGCGACCAGGCGGGTGCTCGCCTACATTGCGCTGACCAAGCCCCGGGTCATCGAATTGCTGCTCGTCGCAACGATTCCCACCATGCTGCTGGCCGACCGCGGCGATGTCGACATCCGCCTGATCCTGGTCACCCTGTTCGGCGGCTGGATGGGCGCGGCCAGCGCCAACACCCTCAACTGTGTCGCCGACGCCGACATCGACAAGGTGATGAAGCGGACCTCGAAGCGTCCGCTGGCCCGCGAGGCCGTCCCCACCCGCAACGCCTTCGTGTTCGGCGTCACCCTCGGCTTGGCGTCGTTTGCCTGGCTGTGGTGGCAGGCCAACCTGCTCTCCGGCGCGCTGGTCGTGGCGACCATCCTGTTCTACGTCTTCGTCTACACCCTCGGCCTCAAGCGCCGCACCTCGCAGAACGTGGTGTGGGGCGGCGCGGCGGGCTGCATGCCCGCCCTGGTCGGCTGGTCCGCGGTCAGCGGCAATATCGGCTGGCCCGCCATCGTGCTGTTCCTGGTCATCTTCTTCTGGACGCCGCCGCACACCTGGGCGCTGGCCATGCGGTACAAGGAGGACTACAAGGCCGCGGGCGTCCCGATGCTCCCGGTCGTGGCCACCGAGCAGACCGTCACCCGGCAGATCGTCCTCTACACCTGGGCGACCGTGCTGGCCACCTTCGCCCTGGTCCCCGCGGCGGGCGTGATCTACGCCGCGACCGCGCTGGTCGCGGGCGCCTGGTTCCTGCTGATGGCGCACCAGCTGTACTCCGGTGTCCGCAAGGGCGAATCGGTCAAGCCGCTGCGACTGTTCCTGCAGTCCAACAACTATCTGGCCGTCGTGTTCTGCGGTCTGGCAGTGGACTCGGTGCTGGGCTGGAACACCATCGGACACACCCTCTTCGGCTGGTCCTGATCCCCGCCGCCGGGCGGCGGTGAAGTTTCGGGGCCGCCGGGCGGCGGTGAAGTTTCGGGCGTGCGTGTCGATTCGGCTCGTCGCTGTTCGATGAGAAGGTGAAGGGCGGAACCTCCGCCCTCGCACCGAGAGGAACAGCCGCCTGATGACCGAACACATCCTGGCTCTGCCCGACGTCGACCTCGCCTACGATCTCCGGGGGCCCGCGCCGTCGGAGATCGCACACCGGCCGCTGCTGATGATCGGCCAGCCGATGACCGCGGAAGGTTTCACCGCGCTGGCGGCGTACTTCCCGGACCGGACCGTCATCACCTACGACCCGCGCGGGCTCGGCCGCAGCGTCCGCAAGGACGGCCGGACCGACAACTCCCCGACCGTGCAGGCCGAGGACGTCCACGCCCTCGTCGCCGCCCTGGACGTCGGCCCGGTGGACCTTTTTGCCAGCAGCGGCGGCGCGGTCACCGCCCTGGCCCTGGTCACCGCCCACCCCGCCGATATCGCCACCCTGGTGGCCCACGAACCCCCCATCCTGTCGGTCCTGCCCGACGCCGACGCCGCGGCGCGGGGCCAGGCCCAGGTCAGCGACGCCTACCAGGCCAAGGGCTCGTTCGCGGGGATGGCCGCTTTCATCGCGTACACCTCCTGGCAGGGCGAGTTCACTGACGCCTTCTTCGCCCAGCCTCCGGCCGACCCGGCCATGTTCGGCATGCCCGCCGAGGATGACGGCACCCGAGACGACCCGCTGCTGTCCGATCGCTCTTGGGCGATCACCGGCTACGTCCCCGACACCGCGGCCCTGAAGGCCGCGCCCACCCGCGTCGTCATCGCCGTCGGCGCGGAAACCGCGGGCACTCTCACCGCGCGGACCGCCGAGGCCACCGCGGCCCTGCTCGACTCCACCCCGGCGGTGTTCCCCAGCCACCACGGTGGTTTCACCGGCCCCGACTCGGGTTACCCCGGTCAGCCCGAGCTCTTTGCCCACCGCCTGCGCGAACTGCTCGACGAGAGCCGGGCGTAATCATCCGGACGGTTCCCCGGGTGCGTCTCGTGCCCGGGGGGTATTCGGTTGATGGACTTGTGGTCTCGGCGACACCCTGTGCGGTTGGTCCGGACGCGCGTGTCGATCCGGCGCAGCGCCGATCGATGAGAGGGTAGGGGCGGAACCGCCGCCCACTCACCCGAGAGGCCAGCGTCATGCCGAAACTCCGCGTCCACAACATCGCCGTCTCCCTCGACGGCTTCGCCGCAGGTCCCGACCAGGGCCCCGACGCCCCGCTGGGCCGCGGCGGCGAACGCCTCCACGACTGGGTCTTCCGCACCCGCTACGGCCGCGACATGATCGGCGATCCGGGCGGCGATCCCGGCCCCGACAACGACATCCTCGCCGCCGGTGACCACAACATCGGCGCCACCATCATGGGCCGCAACATGTTCGGCCCCGTCCGCGGCTACTGGCCTGACGATTCCTGGACCGGCTGGTGGGGCGACACCCCGCCTTACCACCACGACACCTTCGTCATGACCCATCACCCGCGCCCCGACCTCCCCATGAAGGGCGGCACTACCTTCCGCTTCGTCTCCGGCACCCTCGAGGATGTCCTCGCCCGAGCCTTCGAGGCGGCCCAGGGCCAGGACGTCCGGCTCGCCGGAGGCGCCTCCGCCATCCGCCAGTACCTCGCCGCGGGCCTGGTCGACGAGATGAACCTGGCGATCGTCCCGACGCTGCTCGGGTCCGGTGAGCGCCTGTTCGACAACCTCGGCACCCTGCCGGGCTACCGTGTCGTGGATATGGTCTCCACCGCCGCCGTCACTCACGTGTGGCTCGCCAGGAGCGCGTGACGCAGCCGGCCCCGGACAGCGGGTTTCGCCGAGATCGGACTCCTCGGTAGGTGATGTGCCGAGATGCGCTTCAAGCCTGGCGGTTTCGAAGGTCGTACCCTTTCGGCGCAGGAGGCCGCAAGGGTACGACCGGCTCGGGGGCGGCTACCGCGTGGGCCGAGACCAGCAGTCCGCCAAAGGAATACCAACGGCGGTCAGGGTACGGGTTGGCCGTCTGCTCCGATCAGGTGCCACGCGCCCATCAGGCCGTGGCCGCGGGCGTCGCCGGGGGCGGAGTCAGCGGCGAAGTAGTAGAGGGGCCGGCCCGCGTAGGCTGCTTGCGCGGTCCCGTCCGGCCGGGTGATGGTGGTGATCTTGTCCGCGGCGACACCGGGGCCGGCGATCACCGGTCCGGGCAGCACCGGCCATTTCGCGAGGCAGTCGCCGACGCATGCCGAGGTGCCGGGACTGTCCTTCGCGAACGCATACAGAGAATTTCCCGCGCTGTCTGCCAAAACATCTCGGCCGGCGGAGGAGCTCACTCGGAGAGCGGCGGGCGATGCGGCCGGCGGTGAGGTGTCGGCGGCCGAGCAGGCCGTGGCCGTGGCGAAACAGGTCAGGACGAGGGCGAGTGTCGCGTGCTGGATTCTCATCGAGGATCTCCTATCGACTATTTGGCCGCCGGGGCGGACTGTGCCGGGTCCTTGCAGTAGGGGAGATCGGGCGGGCAGGGCGCGAGGATGGTGGAGAAGTACTGGATGGCGGAGAACAGGGTGATGGGGCCGCCCGCCACCACGATCCCGCCCATCGATCCGACCGCGCCGAGCGTGGCCATGCCGAGCACGCACCCGGCGACGGTCGCGCCGACGAACGGCACCAGCAGTGCGATGACCGGGCTGGACAGGACGGCTCCGGCGGCCGCGCCGACCAGACAGCCCACGCCCGCGCCGACGACCGCGCCGAGCACGGCGCTGACCGCCGCGCCGATGGCGGCGCGCTGGGCGAACGCGCCGAGCGCTTGAGCGTCACGGGGAGTGAAGGATTCGGCGATCTGCGCGGCCGCCCGGTCGACGGCCACCACGTCGGCGGCGGTCACCGGTGCGACGCGCTGGGGATTGTCCTTCGACGGGGTCAGCGTCGCGGTGCCGCCGTCGATCCTGGCGGTGATCGGGTAGGCGGTGTCGTCGATCCGGTAGGTGAGCGGGATGGCGGCGACGAGCTGATTGTCGCCGTCGAGCAGGGCGAGCTGCTGGTCGAGCTGACGCAGGGTGCCGCCAGTGACGGTCAGCACGGCGGCGTCACCTGCCCTGCTCACCTCGTACTTCACTGCCGCGGAGGGCTTCTCTCCCACCGGCGCCGCGTGGGCGGTCACGGCGGTGCTGACCAGGGCCGAGGCGGCGAGCGCCGCGGTGACGGCCGTGTTCCTGATGTTCATGACTGTTGTCC
The DNA here is from genome assembly GCF_042874235.1 of Nocardia sp. NPDC004151. Classification (NCBI taxonomy): domain Bacteria; kingdom Bacillati; phylum Actinomycetota; class Actinomycetes; order Mycobacteriales; family Nocardiaceae; genus Nocardia; species Nocardia sp. NPDC004151. Next base: position 78,546 of record NZ_JBIAMR010000015.1, read on the forward strand.
TCATCCTCAGTGATGAATGTCGGGTCTCACCGAGAGGTGGTGAGCCGGTTGTGTGCTTGGGCGAGTTCGCGTTTGAGGATCTTGCCGCTGGCGGTCATCGGGAGCGTGGCGGTGAATTCGATGACGCGCGGATACTTGTAGGCGGCCAGCTCCGCACGACACCAGTCGATGAGCTCGACCTCGGTGACGGTGGCCCCGGGTTCCGGTACGACGCAGGCTTTGATCTCCTCGCCGTAGTGCTCGTCGGGGATGCCGATGACGGCGGCGAGCGAGACCCCGGGATGGGTGTGCAGGACTTCTTCGATCTCACGGGGATAGACGTTGAATCCGCCGCGCACGATCATGTCCTTGGCCCGGTCGACGATGTAGTAGCAGCCGTCGGCGTCGCGGCGGGCGAGATCGCCGGTGCGGAGCCAGCCGTCGCGCATGACCTCCGCGGTGGCATCGGGTCGGCGGTGGTAGCCCTTCATGACATTGTGGCCGCGCAGCGCGATCTCACCGATCTCCCCGGCCCCCGCGACGGTGTTCCACTGCGGGTCGATGAGCCGGACCTCGATGCCCCACACGGGAATTCCGATCGATCCCGGGCGAGGATCTCGGTCCGGGTCCGCGAACAACGCCAGTGGGGAGGTCTCGGACAGCCCATACCCCTCGAGCACAGGCACCCCGAATCGCTGTGCGAACCGTGTCAGAATCTCGACCGGAAGTGCGGCGCCGCCGGATACGGCCTTGCGCAGTGTCGCCGCGATGCGGTCGATGTCGACGGTGTCGTCCAGCGCCCGGAGCAGCGCCCAGTACATGGTCGGCACGCCGGCGAAGAAGGTGACCTGTTCCGCGGCGAGCACCCGCAGCGCGGCGGCCGCGTCGAACCGGGGCATGAGCACCAGGGTCGCGCCGACCGACAGTCCGGCGTTCATGTTGATCGTCTGGCCGAAGGAATGGAAGAGCGGCAGCGTGACCAGGTGCGTGTCATGGCGATCGGGGACGTTGTCGAAGAGCCGGTTGGCGGTCAGCGCGTTCATCACCATATTGGCGTGGGTGAGCTCGGCGCCCTTGGGGCGGCCGGTGGTTCCACTGGTATAGAGGATGACCGCGGTGTCCTCGGGACGGCGGGCGACGGTGTCGAACGTGCGAGGCTGGGCCGCGACGGCCCGGGCGAGGGTGTCGATGCCCGGATACGGTGCCGGGGCGTGCGGATCGGCGGTGATCAGGACCATGTCCCGGCAGCCCGGCGCCTGCTGGAATCCCTCCCGGCCGTGCTCGCCCATGGGCAGTCCGGGCGTGCCTTCGTGGCAGAGATACAGAACCGCTTCGGAATCATCGAGGTGGTAAGCGATTTCGCGGGGGCGTAGGAGGATGTTGAGCGGGACGACCACGGCGCCCGCTTTGACGATCCCGTAGTAGCAGATCACGAATTCCGGCAGATTCGGGCACGAGAGGGCGACGGTGTCGCCGGGCCGGACACCGCGGTCGGTGAGCAGGCGGGCGACCTGGTTGGCGCGTGCGTCGAGTTCGGAATAGGTCAGCCGCTCGCCGTCGAGCACGACGGCATTGGTGCCCGGGTAGCGGCGTGCGGAATCCTCGAGCAGGAGAGCGAGATTGAGCACAGAGAACCTCTCGGGGACGGTCAGGCCAGGGTGGTGAGCGGGGCGGCGGTGGCCACGCGGACATCGGATTCGGTGACGCCGGGGGCGCATTCGCGCAGCACCAGCCCGGTGGCGGTGACATCGATGACGGCGAGATCGGTAATGATCCGGTGCACCACCGCTTCGCCGGTGAGCGGGAGCGTGCAGCGCGGCACGATCTTCGACGCTCCGGTCTTGTCGGTGTGCTCCATGAGCACGATGACCCGGCGGGCGCCGTGTACCAGGTCCATCGCGCCGCCCATGCCTTTCACCAGGTGACCCGGCACCATCCAATTCGCCAGATCACCGGTGGCCGAGACCTGCATGCCGCCCAGGACGGCGGTGTCGATGTGGCCGCCGCGGATCATGCCGAAGCTGGTCGCGGAGTCGAAGAAGGACGCCCCAGCGACGACTGTCACGGTTTCCTTCCCGGCATTGATCAGGTCGGCGTCTACCGCGGTTTCGTGCGGGTAGGGCCCGGTGCCGAGGATGCCGTTCTCCGAGTGCAGGGTGACGCGCACGCCATCGGGCAGGTGACCGGGGATCAGAGTCGGCAGTCCGATACCCAGGTTGACGTATTCGCCGGGTTGCAGGTCGCGGGCCGCGCGGGCGGCCATGGCGGTACGGGACCAGCCGAGAACCGTGGTGGCAGTGGTCATGTCAGGGCTCCTGGGCGACGGTGCGCTTCTCGATGTGCTTGGTTTGCGGTCCGGTGTGCACGATGCGGTCGACGAATATGCCGGGCAGGTGTATCCGGTCCGGGTCGAGTTCGCCTGCGGGTACCAGGTTTTCGACCTGGGCGATGCAGACGCGACCGGCCGTGGCCGCCAGCGGGTTGAAGTTGCGGGCGGCCTTGTCGAACACGAGGTTGCCGTCGGTGTCGCCAACGAGCGCGTGGACCAGGGCGTAATCGGCGGTGAGGGCTTCCTCGAGCACGTATCGCCGATGGTCCCGCGGACCGCCGAAGGCCCTGACTTCCTTGGCGGGCGACGCCACGGCGACCGATCCGTCCGCGGCGTACCGCCACGGCAGGCCGCCGTCGGAGACCGGGGTGCCCACTCCGGCCGGGGTGAAGAACGCGGGGATTCCGGCCCCGCCGGCGCGCAGTTTCTCGGCCAACGACCCCTGCGGTGTCAGCTCGACCTCGAGTTCGCCGGACAGATATTGGCGAGCGAATTCGCTGTTCTCACCCACATAGGAGGCGATAATCCGGCGGATCCGTTTGTCGGCCAGCAGGATCCCCAGCCCGAATCGGTCCGTGCCGCAGTTGTTGGAAATGATCTCGAGGTCGGTGACCTCGGTCGCGGCCAGTGCCTCGATGAGTGCGTCGGGGATCCCGCACAGCCCGAACCCACCGACCGCCAGGCGTGAGCCGGACGTGATGTCGGAGACCGCTGCCCGGGCGGAGTCGACGATCTTGCTCACCGCGCGGCCCCCGCACCCGGCTTCACGACCGCGGTGGTGTCGATGAGGTCCCGCAGAAGTTCCTCCGCGCGTGGCCAATAGCCGTACCCGGAGGCGGGATTGAGGTGACCCACGTCGCCGAGGTCGACCAGGCGGCTTCCCCACGCCTCGGCCATGCCGGCCACCCGTCGGTAGGACGCGAGCGGGTCGGTGGTGGAGGCGGCCACGATACTGGGGAACGGCAGCCGTCGCCACGGCATCGGATTCCAGCCGGCGGCCTTCAGCTCGTCCGGTGCCGGATAGCCCTGCGGCAGTGGTGTTTCGAAATCCGGTGGCGTGGCCAGCAGTGCGCCCCGCACGGGACGGGTGGCCTGTTGTGCCCAGTGCACCGTGATCATCGCCCCCGCGCTGTGGGCGACCAGCACCACGGGGCCGTCGATATCGGCGAGCACGGTGTCGAGTGCGGCGACTCTGCCGGCACACGACAGGCTGTCGTGTTCGAGCGGCGGGACCGTGCGAACCTTGTCCAGACGTTCGGCGAGGTGGGTCTGCCAGTGGTCGGGCACATGATCGCGCAGACCGGGCACGATCACCACGGTGTGTTCGGCGGATTCAGTCATGGGGTGCGACAGTTCCTTTCGAGGTCAGAGGGTGGTGGGCGCTGGTTCGAGGGCGGCCAGCCGGGCCAGCCCCGCCGGATAGACGCGCTTGCCCAGCATCAGGGCGGCGAGGGCGGCCAGATAGGCGAGCGGTGCGATGCGCAGCGCGGTCGTCAGTCCGAGGTGATCGGCCAGGACACCGACGACGAACGGTCCCAGCGCCAGTCCCAGCAGGCTGTTGGCAAGCGTGAGGGTTCCCAGGGCCGAGGCCCGGACCGAGGGATGGGTGAGGTTGGCGACCATGGCCGCGGTGGGGCCCGAGGAGCCGCCGGAGAAGAAGGCGCCGATGCCGATCAGCACCAATTGCATTGGGCCGGTGCCGATCCCGAATCCGATGCCCAGGCACAGCAGCGAAATGGCGCAGAACACCATGGCGGCGCTCCACTTGCGTGCCAAGTCGCGGCGGCCGACGCGGTCGGTGATCATGCCGCAGATGATCATGCCGGTCCCGATGAGCAGGGAGAACACGGCGGCGACCGCACCTGCCCGGTCCGGGGCCAAACCGTAGGAGCGGTTGATGAAGCTCGGCATCCAGGCCAGCAGGACCGCGGCGGTGAAGATCTGCAGGGCGCTGCCCACATAAGCGCACAGCACCGCCGGATTGGTGAACAGCGTCGACACCGGGGCCCGGTAGCCGATGCCGGGCCGCACCGGGCTCGGTCCCTGTTCGGCGGCGTGCAGGGCCAGTTTCGTCTCCGAGACCACGGCGCGGAACAGCGCGGCCAGGATCAGGCCGGCGATCGCCATGGCCGCGAACGACCACCGCCAGCCCAGATGCACGGCGATAACGCCGCCCAGCCCGACGCCGAGCACCGATCCGAATGAACCGCCGGCCATAAACGCGCCGCTGAGCGCGGCATGCACCCGGGGCGCGAATACGCTGAGCACCACGGCGATACCGACGCTGCCGTACGCGGCCTCGCCGACCCCGACCAGGAAACGCGCGCCCAGCATCTGTCCGTAACCGGTGGCGAGCGCGCACAGCAGGGTCGCCGCGCTCCACAGCACGGCCATGAGCACCAGGCTGCGCACGCGTCCCCAGCGATCGGCCAGGATCGACAGCGGCAGGGTGAGGATGCCGACCATGAGCGCGACGATGCTGGTGAGCGACGCCAGCTGGGAATCCGACAGTGCCCATGCGGTTTTGAGGAAGGGGAAGACCGCGCTGAGGACCTGCCGGGACATGTAGTCGGCCAGTAGCAGCCCGAAGGCCAGCGCGAACACCAGCCAGGGATAGCGGCGACGGGCCGGAGACGCGGGGGTGTCCGCCGGAACCGGGACGACGGCGTGGCGGTACGTCCCGGCGGCGGTGGTGTGCAACTCCATTGGTGCTCCTACGAATCCGGTGCACCGAGACGGTGGTGCGGCGCACCGGAGCTGAGAGAAGAACAGGGGCTTCGCGCACTGCGGAGTGCGCCCCGGCTCGGGCGGCGGCGCGATCGTCCGCCCGAGCCCGAATCGGTCAGGCGTGGTGAGTGAATCCGACCTGGCCGGGCCTGCGATTGGGGGCGAATCCGATCTTCGCCAGGGTCTCGTCGGCGTCGCTGTAGCGCTCATCGAGCTTGTAGATCTGACGGGCTTCCTTGCCGGTGGCGACCTCGCGGCCGAGTTCGCCGGCGATGCGGACCAGCTGCTCGACCTGCTGCACCGAGGTCATCTTCTGGCCTCTGCGGCCCCAGAGCGTGTCCTCGTTGCCGCAGCGGGCGTGCAGGCCCATCGCGATGGCCATGGTGTTGACCGGCAGGCAGCTGCGCATGAGCGTCTCGAGGGTCAGCACGGCGCCGTCGGGCACGCGGCGGATGAACTCCGTCATGTTGTAGGGGTTGGGTCCGTCGAAGCCGCCGCCGATCGCGACCCAGGTCAGCATCAGCGGGCCGGTGTAGACGCCGCGGCGGATCAATCGCTCCACCGTCTCCAGCTGCGGGATGCTGGAGAGCTGGAAGTGCGGCTGAATACCCTTGGCCTGCAACCGCTTCAGGTGCTCCTCCACCCAGGCCGGACCGGCCGGGACCACCATCTCCCGGTAGGCGTCGTATACCTCGGGGCGCGTGAAGGAGGTACCGGCGATGTCGTCGTCGGTCATCAGTTCGACGATGTTCATCTGGCTGGTGTTGATTGCGATGGTGACCTGATCGGGTGCCGGATCCAGTTCGGCGAGCAGATGGCGGGCATCGTCGGACAGCCACTTCGCGTCCGCGCCTTCGCCTTCCGGCGCGAAGGAGATGGAGCCGCCGACCTGCAGGATCATCTCCGGGACCGCCTCGCGCAGCCGGCCGAGCAGTTCGTTGAATTTCGACAGCCGCTTGGAGCCCTTGCCGTCAAGTTCGCGGACGTGGATGTGCAGCACGGTGGCCCCGGCCTCGTAGCAGTCCACCGCGGCCTGCACGTGCTCGTCCATGGTCAGCGGCAGATCTTCGCGGAAGTCGTCGAGTTCCCATTCCGGGCCGTAGGGCGCAACGGTGATGACCAGTTTCTCCTGGTTCTCCGGGAACAGCGAATCATCGTGGAAATGCATGGAAATACTCCGATCGGAAATCGAACAAGGTTGGGAGAGAGAAGAATTCAGAAGGGAGCGTCGCCGATGATCCCGGCACGTTCCATCTTCCGGACCGCCGGCCAGTAGTCCTGGACCGCGTAATGCTGGGTGGAGCGGTTGTCCCAGATGGCGAAGCTGTTCTTCGTCCACCGCCAGCGCACCTGGTATTCGGGAATGGTGGCCTGCCGCATCAGATAGTGCAGCAGCTCCGCCGCGCCGGGCGCGTAGTCGGCGCCGAAGCGCACATGCTCGGCGGTATGGTAGTTCACCAGGTGGGTGGTGAAGGAGTTGACGAACAGGATCTGCTCACCGGTCTCCGGATGGGTGCGCACCACCGGGTGCTCGGCATCGGGGAACCGCCGCGCGAGTTCGTGACGCTGGTCCATCGGCATGCGTGCGCCGAAGCTGGCCTCGATGCTGTGGCGCGCTCGCAGGCCCCGAATGCGGTCGCGCACCTCCACAGGCAGCCGGCGATAGGCCTCGACCATGTTCACCCAGATGGTGTCCCCGCCCACCGGCGGCGTCTCCACACAGCGCAGAACGGCACCCATCGGCGGGTTCACCCGCCAGGTGGCGTCGCAGTGGTAGGCGTTCTCGTAGTGCTCGGGTGGGCTGTCGAGGTCCTTGTAGATGCGCACCAGTCCCGGATGGTCGGGATCGCTGCCCGCCACGGGGTGATCCTCGAGCGCGCCGAAACGCTGTGCGAGAGCGACATGATCGGCTCGGCTGATGTCCTGATCGCGCACGAACAGCACCTTGTATTCCAGCAGCAGGGCGCGCAGCTGGGCGAACAGCGCATCGTCGTGCGCCGCCCGCGCGAGGTCGACATCGAAGAGTTCGGCGCCGATCGAGCAGGTCAGCGGCTGGACGCCGATCGAACCGCGCGTCGACGAATCCGATAGTGGGGCGAGGGTTGTCATGGGTTCCTCCCAATGGTGGGCCCTGGGGCCGGGTGATCAGACAGTGAGGACCGAGGAGCCGACGCTGCGTCCGGCTTCCAGGTCGCGGTGCGCGCGCGCCGCGTCGGACAGCTCGTAGCGCTGATTGATCTCGATGCGGATGCGTCCGGCCGCGACATGGGCGAAGAGCTCACCGGCCAGTTCGGCCCGCTCGATGGGATCGGCGATGTAATCGGCTAGTGCGGGACGGGTGACGAACAGCGAGCCCTTGACCGCCAGACGCATGGGGTCGATCGGCGGCACCGGGCCGGAGGCGGTGCCGAAGCACACCAGCAGCCCGCGCCGTGCCAGGGAATCCAGTGACGCGTCGAAGGTGGCCTTGCCGATGCTGTCGTACACCACCGGCACGCCCGCGCCACCGGTGAGCTCCCGGACCCGGGCGGCGATGTCCTCGTGGGTGTGCAGCAGCACGTGATCGCAGCCGTTCGCGCGGGCGACCTCGGCCTTCTCCTCGCTCGACACCGTTCCGATCACCGTGAGCCCCAGCAACTTCGCCCACTGCGTGAAGATCGATCCGACTCCGCCCGCGGCCGCGTGCAACAGCACCGTGTCCCCGGCGCGCAGGGGATGGATGCGGCGCAGCAGGTAGGCCGTGGTCAGTCCGCGCATGGTCATCGATGCGGCCACATCGAAGCCGATCTCGTCCGGCAGCGCGATCAGGTGCTCGGCGGGCATCACCCGCTCGGTGCTGTAGGCGCCCAGGGGGCTGCCGGTGTAGGTGACCCGATCGCCGGGCGCGAATCCGTCGACGCCGGGGCCGACGGCCTCGATCACACCGGCGCCCTCGACACCCATGCCCGCCGGCAGGGCCGCCGGGTACAAACCGCTGCGAAAATAGGTGTCCGCGAAGTTCAGTCCCACCGCCTCGTGGCGGATGCGCACCTCGCCGGGCCCGGGCGTTCCCACCTCGACCTCTTCCCAGCGCAACACCTCCGGGCCGCCGGTCTCGTAGAAGCGAACAGCTTGTGCCACAACAAATCTCCTCTTCACGGTCGCTGTGATGGAACCCACAGTAGGGCGGACGAAGGCATGATGCTTATCCTGACGGGACAGAATTCTGATCACCTCGGGACATCATCGGGAGGTGCGTTGAGGCCGCTGGCCCGCTACGCAGCGCTGCACAGTTACGTCGAACTGGGTCGGTCGCTGGGCCTGGACTCGATCGCGTCGATGCGCGCGGCCGGCCTGGATCCGGCGAGCTTGAGCCTGCAGGACCGCTGGGTGCCCGCCGCCGCCATCGCCGATCTGCTCGAACGCTCTGCGTTCGCCAGCGGGCACGAGGATTTCGGTCTGCGCTTGGCCGAGCGCCGCCGTTTCGCCAATCTCGGTCCACTGAGCCTGGTGATCCGCGACGAACCCGATGTCCGCGGCGCGCTGCGGGTCCTTTCGCGCCACGAGAACATGTACAACGAGGCCCTGCACACCCGGCTGACCGAGCACAACGCCATCGCCACGATCCGCCTCGCCCTCGATCTGGGCGGGCCCGGCGGCACCCGGCAGGCCATCGAACTGGCCGTGGGCGTCCTACACGGACTGTTGCGCGGTTTCCTCGGAACCGATTGGCAGCCACTGGAAGTCCGTTTCAGCCACCCCGCGCCCCGCGATCGCCGCACGCACTACCGAGTGCTCGGCTCGAACATCGTGTTCGATGCCGATTTCAACGGGATCCTCACCTACGCGACCGATCTCGACTCGCCGAACGCCATGTCCGATCCGCAGCTACGGACGTACGCTCAGCAGCTGCTCGACTCGACCCCGGACACCCACACCACGACCACCCTCGACCGCGTCAGGGAACTCATCGAACTGCTGCTGCCCACCGGCCGCTGCTCTGTCGATCAGATCGCGCGCAGCCTCGGCGTCGACCGCCGCACGATCCATCGCCATCTCGCCGCAGAAGGACACACCTTCACCACCCTGCTCGACGACATCCGCGCCGAACTCGCCCGGCACCTGGTCGCCAACCGCCGCCACACGCTCACCGAGATCGCCGAACTGCTCGCCTTCTCCACCCCCGGCAACTTCACCCGCTGGTTCCGCAACCGCCACGGCCGCACCCCGACCCAATGGCGTGCCGCCGCGGGAATATCCACCGAGTGATCCGATGCGGTGCCACCTGGGCGCTGGTCATCGGCGCCGCGTCCGGCCTGAAATTCGTCCGGCGCCCTGATCTGGCACCGGCCGGGCTCAGGGGCAGGGACGCAGCGGGAAGCAGGCCGCGGGGATGGTCGTGTGCGGCAATGTCGGATCGGTCGAGTGTCCCGAGGTGGGCGCATCGACCACCGTCGAATGTGACGGCTGCGGTTGCTTGTTCGGCGATTTCGTCGGAGTGTCCCGGCCCACGCAGGCGACGGCGATCAGCAGGATGATCAACGCCAGCAGCAGCCCGCCGAGGATCGGCAGGTCGCGACGGCGCTTGCGGCCGTCCCCGCTCGGCTGCGGCTCGTTCCAGAGGGGGAACCGGTCGCGCTCCTGCTGAGCGGTCGGCACCGACCACTGCGGGGGACCGGACTGGGCGGGCTCGGGCCGGGTTCGGGGGCCCGCGCCGATGCCCGGCCGGGGCTGCGGCGGCGCCGGCGGCTGCCCGGCCGGTGGCGGTCCCGGCGGTGGTCCGGCCTGGGCCGCGCCCGGAACGGGCGTCGGGGGCGGCGGGGTGCGGCCGGGTCCCTGCGGGGGTTCGGAGGTGCCCGCCAGTGCGCGGTAGGCCCGCTCGGCGGCGGTGGCGGAGGTCGCGCCCGCGATGGCGGCGCCGACACCGGGACCGCGCCCAGCGGCCGATTCCTGCTGCGCCACAGGGCGATCGCCCGGCCGGGGCGTGCCCGAGGCGCCGCTACGCGATTCGGCGCTGCCGTGCCCGGTCGCGCCCGGCTCTCGCCTGGACAGCGGGGGTCTGCTCTCCTCGGGGGTCGAAGCGGCCGGCGGCACCGAGGGAACCATCACCTCGGTGGGCCGGTTCGCGAACGGCAGCGGTGCGTCGCGCGCGGAGTCCGGCACGGGGAAGCCCTCCGACACCAGGTCCGAATACGTTGCGGCGGCGGCGAACCCGAGCGCGCCCAGCGCCTGCCCGACCTGCGCGGCGTCCCACGACGCGGGCGCGCCCTCGGCGAGGGAGGTGAAATAGGCGCGCAGGGAAGACGGCCCATCACCGATGAGTACGTCTATACCCGTTGGCAGATCGCCCTTTTCCAGCTTGACCCGGCTGCCCAGCTGCGGAACCAGCAGCACCAGCCCGCTGACCGGCACCGCCTCCCGGCCGGGGGCCGAACGCAATTGCTCGGCCAGGTCCATGGTCTGGCGGTGCACCCCGTCGAGCGGATCGCCGTCGCCGTCGATCGGCGCGGGCTCCCCGTCCACGGTCCACGGCTCGTCCTGCGCGCACGACAGCGTCCCGGTGACCCGCTCGGTGAATCCGTGCACACCGACCACCACACAGGTCTGCGGCGTCCACACCACCACGTCGGCGTCCTGGCACTGCACCACGGCGATACCGGGCACGGCGTGTGGCCCGCTCCAGGATTTGAGCCAGTTCACCACGGTGCGCTCGGTGCTCGACAGCCGCGACGGGTCGTCGTTACGGACCTTCACCAACATCCAGACCACCTCTGACCGATGCGCCTCTACCTGCCGGCCGCCCGAACCCTCGCCGCGACCACCTTACGGGGTCGCGACTCCTTCGCGTGGCCGAAAATGTTCGGTCCGGGCGAATCGTCTTGCGCGGCAGCATGATCATTCTGCACGGTTCACGCGGCTCCCGGGTTCCCAGGGGTTGCACAGCTCGGGGCAGGGAACCCGGGACGCGTGAGCTACCGCGCGGTAACGGTGGCGACGGCGCCGAGATGGCCGTCGGGGCGGACGATCATCCAGGTGCCGTCGGCGGCGCCGTAGGCGCGGCGCGCGTGCCCCTCGGCATCGCTGAATTCGCCCTCGACCAGCGCGGTTTCGGTTCCGACCAGGCGCACGGTCCGCAGATCGGTCACCGGGGAGCGGGCCGGATCGCCGGTCGTGTCCTGCCCGAACACCAGCAGGGTGGCGTGCGGACCGCGGAACAAGTCGAACAATCGGACGGTCTTGCCGTTCGCGTCGATCAGTGGTGCGTCCGGTGCGCGGTCCCCTGGACGCACTGCGGGCGAATTGTCCTGAGCGTCCCGATAACTGATGTCGAGCTGATGGGTGCCCTCGCGATCCATGGCGTCCGGATCGCCCTTCACGGTCTTGTCGAGCAGCTCGGAACTCAGGCCCAGCACCCGTGCGGCCACCGCCCGCCGCTCGGTCTCGTAGCTGTCGAGCAGGGCGTCGGTCGCGGCCCCTGGATCACGCAGCGCGGCGGCGAGTTTCCAGCCCAGGTTGTAGGCGTCCTGAACGCCGGTATTGAGCCCCTGCCCGCCGGTCGGCGGATGCACGTGCGCCGCGTCCCCGGCCAGGAACACCCGCCCGGACCGATAGCGCTGCGCCAGACGGACATTCGGCCGCCACACCGTCGACCAGCTCAGGTCGCTGAGCACGATGTCGTCGCGGCGCGACCGGCGCGTCACATACTCCTGCAACACCTCCAGGCCGGTTCCGGAGTCGGCGTCGAGTCCGGTCGCGAACTGGAATTTCCGCCCGCCGGGCAAGGGCATCAACGCGATTCCGTCCATGGGGGAGTCGGAATCGGCGAACCAGTAGCCCACCGAATGATCGAGCGTGTCCGCGCACACATCCCCGAGCAGCAGGCGAATCGACTCGTCGGTGACGCCCTCGAACGCGATCCCGAGCGCCTTGCGCACGGTGCTGCGCCCGCCGTCCGCGCCCACCAGGTATCCGGCCCGCACCTGCTCGGTCACGCCGTCGTGCTCCATCGTCACCGTCACCCCGTCCGCGTCGGCGCTGAAATCGGCCAGCGCCGTGCCGGATTCGACTCGCACCCCGAACTCCGCCAGCCGCTCGCGCAGCACCCGCTCGGTGTCGGCCTGGGCGAGCACCCACGGATTCGGGTGTGGCACATCGGCGCTGGGCTCGCGCCAGGCGCTCATCCGTCGCTCCATCACGAACTCCCCGTCCAGGTGAACCAGCAGCGGGGCCTGCGGCGCGCCCTGGGCGAGCACCGCGTCGAGTACGCCGAGATCGTCGAAGACCTCGAGGGTGCGCGGCTGCAGTCCGTCCCCGCGCGATCCGGCGAAGAACTCCGCGGCGCGGTCCACGATGCGCACCGCGACTCCGCGCCGCGCCAGATCGATGGCGAGGGTGAGTCCGGTCGGCCCGGCTCCCGCAATGATGACCTGCGGATTCATGGCAACTCCAATACTGAATACAAATTCACTGAACGTGAATTCAGTATTCTGGGTGGTACCTTCCGCTGTCAAGGAGGTGGATCGTGGCAGCACGCCGCAGTGAGAGGTCGGCCGAGACCGAGCAGGCGCTCAAAGCCGCCGCCCGGCGGCTGTTCGCCGAGCGCGGCTATCTGAACACGAAGATCACCGACATCACCGCCGCGGCCGATCGCGCCGCGGGCTCGTTCTACAACCACTTCGCGAGCAAGGAAGAACTGCTCCAGGCGCTGTTGAAGGACCTGGCCGACGAGAGCGACATCTCCGCCGCCGATCCCGCGCACATCGCCGACTTCACCGATCCGGCCTCGGTGCGCTACCACATCGCGAGCTACTGGGCCTTCGCCCGCAAGAACTGGCCGGTGCTGCGCGCTGTCCAGCAGGCCGCCTTGGTCAACGACGACTTCGCCCACATCGCAACACGTTTCGCGACCGAACAGCGCGACGAGGTGGCCGACCATCTCGACGGCTTCGGCCCGTCGGGCCCGCGCCTACCCGGCTCCGACGACGCGAGCCTGTCCATGATGTTCGCCTCGGCGACGGGCCTGCTGCAGGCGGTCGAGGAGGGCGGCCTGGCGCTCACCGACGAGCAGGCCGTGGACGCCCTCACCCGATTCGTCTACCGCGGCCTCACCGGCCGCGATCTGGACTGACGAAAACCTCAGGGCACCAGCACGATCGAGCCCGTGGTCCGGCGACCCTCCAGGTCCCGGTGCGCCTGCTCGGCGTCGGCGAGCGGATAGCTGCCGCCCACCCGCACCCGCAGCGTCCCCTCGGCGATGGCGTTCATGATGTCGCCTGCCCGCCACAGCAATTCGGCCCGATCGCGGGTGTAGTGCACCAGTGTCGGCCGGGTCACGAACAGTGAGCCCAGCGGGTTGAGCCGCTGCAGATCGAACGGCGGCACCGGCCCGCTCGCCCCGCCGAACAGCGCCACCATGCCCCGGATCCGCGTCGCGGCCAGGCTGGATTCGAAGGTGGACGCGCCGACCCCGTCGTAGGCCGCGGCCACGCCCTCCCCGCCGGTGAGTTCGCGGGCGCGCGCGGCGACGTCGCCGTCGTAGCGCAACACTTCGGCGGCCCCGGCCTCGCGCGACAGCTTCTCCTTGTCGTCGGTCGACACCGTGGTGATCACCCGCACCCCGCGCGCGCTCAGCAGCTGGGTCAGGATCAATCCGACCCCGCCCGCGCCCGCGTGCACGAGCACCGTCTCGCCCGGCTCGGGCCGGTAGATCGACTCGATCAGGTAGTGCGCGGTCATGCCCTGCAACAGCGCCGACGCCGCCACCGGCGCGTCCACCCCGTCGGGCACCGGAATCGCCACGGCCGCAGGCACGACCACCCGTTCGGCGTAACTGCCCGGCGCGGCCGCCCACGCCACCCGGTCCCCGACGCGAAAGTCGGTGACGCCGTCCCCGATCGCCTCCACCACGCCGCTGCCCTCGGCGCCCGGGATGTAGGGCACCGGCTGCGGGTAGCGGCCGGTCCGAATGTAGGTGTCGATGAAGTTGATTCCGATGGCCTGCGTCCGCACCAGCAGCTGCCCCGGACCCGCCTGCGGGTCGGGCACCTCCACCAGCCGCAGGACCTCGGGACCGCCGTGCTCGGAAACCTGGATGGCGCGCATGCCGACCAGTCTGACACCGGCGCGGAATCGGTGTGTGCGGCGGCACGCCGAGTGTGAGATGCACGGCGGTCCATGGACGCTGATTTACCGGTGGGTAAACTGCGACACATGAGCGCTACCGCCGCCCCGGCACCCGAGAAGCTGTCGCCGTCCGTCGTGGATTCCGTCAAGGGATTCGTCGCCGAGCACGGCGGTTCGGCGACCGCGGTGCTGCAGCCCATCGGCCGCATCGGCGTCCGTGTCACCCTCGTCGGCGCCGACGGCGTGCTGGGCGACCGGGTCGTCGGCTCGCTGGAGTCCGCCAAGTCCCTCGTCGAGACCATCGACGGCCTGACCGAGGCCGACGAATGGGACCGCGAGCTGATCTCCAAGGTGACCCCCGCGAAGGGGCACTGGGCCAGGATGGCGGGCTGGGTCGCGCGTCAGAAGCGATTCCCCAAGGCGCGCAACGAGAAATGACCGCGCCCGCAGCCGGCGGGGGCGGAAAGGACCGGAACGAGGTGCCGGGTCGGGTGACCAAACAGGCGCAGTTGCGGTCGGCCCTCACCACCCTGTGCGCCACCCTGCGTCCCGGTGAGATGCTGCCCAGCGAACGCCAGCTCTGCGACGACTACCGCGTCAGCCGCATGACCGTGCGCGAGGTGCTGGGCCAGCTCGAATCCGAGGGCGTCATCACCCGCGTCCCCGGCAAGGGCACCTTCGTGGCCGAACGGGTGGCCCGATCACGGCTGCACATGGCGTCGTTCACCGACGACATGCGCCGCCTGGGCCGCACCCCCGGCACCGTGGTGCTGCACACCGATTACGCGGTGCCGCCCGCCGCCTCGGCGAGCGCGCTGGGGCTGGCGGCGAACACCAAGGCGTATCACCTGGTCCGGCTGCGGCTGGCCGACGGCCTGCCCATGTCGATCGACGACGGCTGGTACCGCGTCGATCTGCTGCCGGATCTGCTGGACCACGAACTGACGCAGTCGCTGTACGCGCTGCTGTCGCGGGAGTACGACTGCCCGATCGACCGGGCCGAGCAGAGCGTGCGCGCGGTGGCCGCCGACGAACGGCACGCGGGCTGGCTGGGCACCGAAACCGGTTCCCCGCTCCTGGCTTTCGACCGCATCTCGTACTCGCGTGATCGGGCCGTCGAGCACGCGCAGTCCTGGTACCGGGCCGACCGCTACCAGGTGTACATGACCGTCTCGGCCGAGGACGCCTAGCGACCCGACGCCTGGAAACGACTGAGCCGCTGTCCCATCCGGGACAGCGGCTCTTGTCGTCGCGGGATCAGATGGTGAAAAGGACCGCGCCCGTGGCGATCTCACCGGCGACGACCCCGCGGGCCGAACCGGGGGTGCTGTCCATGACCACCACCGGCACCGCGGCGCTCAGACCCAGGCGGCGAACCGCGTTGGGGGAGAAGGTGATCAGTGGATCGCCGACTTCGACCCGATCGCCCTCGGCGGCCTTGACCTCGAACAGATCCGGCTTGCCGACGGTATCGATGCCGACGTGCAGCAGCACGCCGGTGCCGTCGGCGGTCACGATGACCGCCGCGTGCGGATGCAGCTTCACGATCGATCCGGCGACCGGGGCGACCACGGTGGTCGCGGTATCGGTGTCGGGGGGTTCGATGGCCGCGCCCGCGCCCACCATCTCCGCGGAGAAGACCGGATCGGGAACCTCGGACAGGGGCATGGAGCGGCCGTCGAGCGGCGCGAGAATCTCGGTGCTCATGGCCGTCAGATCATGTCGTTGATGTCTTCGGCGAGCGCGTCGGCGGTGGGTCCGACGACGACCTGCACCGCGTCGCCCATCTTCACCACGCCGTGCGCGCCGGCGGCCTTGAGCGCCTTGTCGTCGACCTTGCCCGCGTCCTTGACCTCCACGCGCAAGCGGGTGATACAGCCCTCCACCTCGACGATATTGTCGGCGCCACCCAGGCCCGCGACGATTTGATCCACTTTCGACATATTTCCTCCGTGCGTGTCGAGTAGACAAAGCTGGTTATAACCAGTATATGTCTGGTTATAACCAGTGACGCTAGCTGATCGTAGGCAGTGCGCGTGACACCATTCACAAACTGAGGACCCGCCATGGCCGACGCCGCCGCCGAGAGCTCTCGTAAGAAGCTCGATTTATCCGGACTGCAGAAGCTCGGCCGTAGCTTGATGCTGCCGATTGCCACGCTACCCGCCGCAGGCCTGTTGTTGAGGCTGGGGCAGGACGACATGCTCGGCCGATTCTCGCCCCTCCACTCGGTCGCCGCGGTGCTCGCGGGCGCGGGCGGGACCCTGATCGACAACCTTCCACTGCTGTTCGCGGTGGGTATCGCCATCGGCTGGGCGAAGAAGTCCGACGGGTCCACAGCGCTGGCCGCGGTGGTCGGATACCTTGCCTTCACCGGCGTCCTCAAGGCCATGTCACCGGTAGTGCTGGATGGTAGCTGTGGTCCGGTGCTGGGTTGGTTGTTCCGTGCGGCGCACTGGGATTGCCCCGTCGTGGCCGACATGGCCACCGCCAAGGCCTCGCAACTGGTGAACTTCGGCGTTCTCGGCGGCATCGTCATGGGTTTGACCGCGGCCTCGCTGTGGTCCCGCTTCCACCGCACCCAGCTGCCCGACTACCTCGGCTTCTTCTCCGGCCGCCGCCTGGTGCCCATCCTCACCGCGTGCGCCGCGGTCGTCATCGGCGTGCTCATGTCGTTCATCTACCCCGCCTTCAATGCCGCGCTCACCTGGCTGGGCACCACCGTCGCCGACCACTCGGTCGCCGGTGGCGGCGTGTTCGGCTTCGCCAACCGCATGCTGCTGCCGCTGGGCCTGCACCACATCATCAACTCGGTGGTGTGGTTCGTGATCGGCGACTACAACGGCGCCCACGGCGACATCCCGCGCTTCCTGGCCGGCGACCCGTCCGCGGGCACCTTCATGACCGGCTTCTTCCCGATCATGATGTTCGGCCTGCCCGCCGCGGCCATCGCCATCTGGCGGCATGCGCGCCCGGAGCACCGCAAGATGATCGGCGGCATCATGCTGTCCACCGGTCTGACCGCGTTCCTCACCGGAATCACCGAGCCACTGGAGTTCTCGTTCATCTTCGTGGCGTGGCCGCTGCTGCTGATCCACGCCCTCTTCACCGGATCCTCGCTGGCGCTGACCAACGCGCTGGGCATCCACGACGGCTTCACCTTCTCGGCCGGCGCCATCGACTACCTGCTGAACTTCGGCAAGGCCACGCACCCGCTGCTGCTGATCCCGATCGGACTCGGGTACGCGGCGCTGTACTACCTCACCTTCAGCTTCATCATCAAGCGCTGGAACCTGCCGACACCCGGCCGGGAACCGGACGAGTCCGAAATCGAGAAGGAGAACATCGCAGCATGATCACCCGAACCGCCGTCATCGCCTCGAAGACCGGACTGCATGCTCGGCCCGCTGCCCTGTTCGCCAAGGCCGCCGGGGAGGCCGGTGTGCCCGTGAAGATCTCGAAGGAGGGCAAGGAACCCGTCGCCGCCAACTCATTGCTGCAGATCATGACCCTCGGCGCCGAACAGGGCGACACCGTCACCCTGCACGCCGAGGACGGGGCCGAGGCGGCCCTCGATAAGCTGGTCGTGATGCTGGAGACAGATCTTGACGCGTGAGGTGCGCGGCGTCGCCGCCGCCCCCGGGATCGCGATCGGATCGGTGAAGTGGCTGGCCGCCGCGCCCGTCACCGGTCCGGACGACGCACCCGGGAGCGACGTCGAAGCCGAGATCGCGCGCGCGGAAACCGCTTTCGAGACCGTCGCGGGCCGGTACTCCGCGCAGGCGCTCGAGGCCGCCGGGCCGGCGGCCGACATCCTGTTCATGACCTCCGCGCTGGCCGCCGACCCGGCCCTGCTGGACCAGGTGCGCGCCGAGATCCGGGGCGGGACGCCGACCGCGCACTCCGTCACCCGGGCGGTCGCGCACTTCGGGGAACAGCTCACCGCGCTCGGCGGGATGATGGCCGAACGGGCCTCGGACCTGCGTGACGTGGGGCAGCGGGTGGTCGCGGAACTGCTGGGCGTGGATCCGCCAGGAATCCCCGACAGCGCAACGCCTTTCATTCTCGCCGCCCAGGATCTCGCGCCCGCGGACACCGCGACGCTCGATCCCGAGCGGGTGATCGGCCTGCTCACCGTGGCGGGCGGGCCCACCTCGCACACCGCGATTCTGGCCAAGGCCCTGGGCATTCCGGCCGTGGTGGCCGCGCCGGAGGCGGCCGGGATCGCCGAGGGCACGGAGATCGTGCTGGACGGGACCTCCGGTGTCGTGGAGCTCGAACCGAACGCGGCCCGTCGCCGGGAAGTCGCGGCTTTTCGGGCGCGTCAGGCGGACGCGCCGACCGGTCCGGGGCGCACGTCCGACGGCCACGCGGTGCCCCTGCTCGCCAATGTCGGCTCCGCCGCCGATGCGCGGCTCGCCGTCGAACTGGGGGCCGAGGGCGTCGGCCTGTTCCGGACCGAATTCCTGTTCCTGGACCGGAAGTCCGCGCCGACCGTGGCCGAGCAGACCGAGCGATACACGGAGATCTTCCGGGTCCTGGGCGACCGGCCGGTCATTGTCCGCACCCTCGACGCGGGCTCGGACAAGCCGCTGCCGTACCTCGACCTGCCGGCCGAGGAGAACCCGGCGCTGGGTGTGCGCGGACTGCGATTGAGCAGCGTCGATGAGGGGACGCTGCTCGGCCAGCTGACCGCGATCGACGCCGCGGTCAAGGCGACCGGGACCCCGGTCAAGGTCATGGCGCCCATGGTCGCCACCGTGGAGGAGGCGGCCTACTTCGCCGCCCGCGCCCGCGAGGCCGGGCTCGAGACGCCCGGCATCATGATCGAGATCCCCGCCGCCGCACTGCGTTCCGAGCAGCTCGGGGCGGAGGTGGAGTTCTTCTCCCTCGGGACCAACGACCTGTCGCAGTACCTGTTCGGCGCGGACCGGATGTCCTCGGCGGTGGCGGCGCTGCACGATCCGTGGCAGCCCGCGCTGGCCGCGACCATCGCTCTGGCGGTGTCCGGGGCCGCGAAGCAGGGCGTGAAAGTCGGGGTCTGCGGGGAGTCCGCGTCCAATCCCGACTTCGCTTGTGTGCTGGTGGGTCTCGGGGTGGAGACGCTGTCCATGGCGCCCCGCTCCCTCGCCGGGGTGCGCGCCCGGCTCGCCTCGGTGACCCGGGCCCAGTGTGAAGCCGCCGCGGCGGCGGTGGTGTCGGCCCGCACCGCCGCGGACGCCTTATCGGCCGCGCGAGCCGCCCTGGGGGCGGATACGTGAGGACCACCCTGCGGGGCCGGGTCGTCACACTCACCGAGGTGGGCGAGCTCGCCGACGGGGTGGTGTCGTTCGACGGCCCGTTTCTCGACTATGTCGGTCCGGCAGCGGAATTCGACTCTCAGCTGCCGGAGACGAACGAGGAGTCGCCGATCATCCTGCCGGGGTTGATCGACGTGCACTGCCACGGTGGCGGCGGATTCGGCTTCCCCGAGACCGATGCCGAGGGTGTGGCCGCCGCCGCCCGCTATCACCGTGGGCGCGGCACCACCACCCTGGTCGCCTCGCTGGTGTCGGCCACCGAAGCCGAACTGCGCGACCGCATCGATGTGCTCGGCACCGCCGTGGACGCGGGCCTGCTGGCCGGTATCCACCTGGAGGGCCCGTTCATCAGCCAGCACCGGCGCGGGGCCCACGATCCGGACCGGATCCTGCCCGGTGATCCGGCTTTGCTGGAGCGGCTGCTGGACTACGCGGGCGGGCGCATCCTGTCGGTGACCGTGGCCCCGGAAACCGCGAACTTCGACCAGGTGGCCAGCGTGCTCGCCGACGCGAATGTGATTCTCTCCCTGGGACACACCGTCGCCGACTACGCGCGGTCGGTGCACGCGCTGCGACGCGGGCGGCGGGTGTCGATCACCCACCTGTTCAATGCCATGCCCGAGCTGGCGCACCGCGACGCCAACTTCCTCACCGCCGCCATGGCCGCCGCCGGGCGTGGGGATGTGGTGGCCGAGGTGATCGGCGACGGCGTGCATCTGGCCGACGGGGTCGTGCGCATGGTCTTCGACACCATCGGCCCCGACAATCTGGCCCTCATCACCGATGCGATGGCCGCCGCGGGCCAGCCCGACGGCCGCTACCAGCTGGGCAGTCTGGATGTCGTCGTGAAGGACGGCGTCTCCCGCATCTACGACCCGAACGGCGAGGGACCCATCGCCGGTGGCACCGCCACCGCGTCGGATGTCCTGCGCCGCACCGTCTTCCAGGCCGGTGTCGACCTGACCGCGGCCGTGACCGCCGCCTGCGCC
Organism: Nocardia sp. NPDC004151; assembly: GCF_042874235.1. Lineage (NCBI taxonomy): Bacteria > Bacillati > Actinomycetota > Actinomycetes > Mycobacteriales > Nocardiaceae > Nocardia > Nocardia sp. NPDC004151. The sequence continues at coordinate 98,972 of NZ_JBIAMR010000015.1, forward strand.
ACCCCCGCCCGGCTGCTCGGCCTGGCCGGTGACCTCGGCGCGCTGTCGGTGGGGATGCGCGCCGACCTGCTGGTCACCGACCACTTCCTGGATCCCGTGAGCGTGTACAAGAACGGAGCGATATGGAACTCGTGATCACCGACAACGCCGCCGAGGCCGGTGTCCTGGCCGGCCGCATCATGGCCGACCACGTCCGCCGCGGAGCCCGCGCCATCGGTCTGGCCACGGGGTCCTCGCCTTTGGGCGCGTATCGGGAGCTGATCCGGCAGCACCGGGAGGAAGGGCTGAGTTTCGCCGGGGTGCAGGCGTTCCTGCTCGACGAGTACATCGGCCTGCCGCCGGGGCACCCCCAGTCCTACCGTCAGTTCATCCGCGACGAATTCACCGCCCACGTCGACTTCGCGGACGCCGACGTGCACAGCCCCGACGGCAATGCCGCCGACATCCCCGCCGCCGCGGCCGATTACGAGCGCGCCATCGCCGCGAACGGCCCGATCTCGGTGCAGATCCTGGGCATCGGCGCCAATGGCCACCTGGGCTTCAACGAGCCCGGCTCCTCGCTGCGCTCGCGGACCCGCGTGAAGACCCTGACGCCGAAGACCCGCGAGGACAATGCCCGCTTCTTCGACGACGACCTCGCGCAGGTGCCCACCCACGTGCTCACCCAGGGCCTCGGAACCATCAGCGACGCAGGCCATCTGCTGATGATCGCCACCGGCGACGGCAAGGCCGAGGCGGTCGCGACCGCCGTGGAGGGCCCGGTCTCGGCGTTCTGCCCCGCCTCGATCCTGCAGATGCACCCGCACGTCACGGTCATCGTCGACCCGGCCGCCGCGGCGAACCTGAAGGCCGTCGACTACTACCGTTTCGCGGTCGCGAACAAGCCTTCCTGGCAGAGTTTCTGACCGCTACGCGCCCGCCTGCATGGCCGCGAACGGGGCCATGTCGAAGTAGTCCCGCCACGCCGCGATCTTCCCGTCGCGCACCTCGAACACGCCGGTGACCGGCAGTTCGACCTTGTTGTCGCCGAGGCTGAATCGATCCGTGCGCTCGTTGAGCACGATGTTCCCGGTGACGGCCTGATGGTGGATCGAGAACTCGATCCCGCCGAACGCGCCGATGAACCCGCGCAGGAACTCCAGGATCGCGGCCTTGCCGACGAACGGATCCATCGGAATGTTGTGATACACGGCGTCCTCGGTGAAGAACTCCGCGATGGATTCCGGTGTGCCGGTGAGCCATTCGGCGCACAACGCGTTGACGACCTCGGCGGGGGACTGGCTGGCGTGTTCGATGCTCACTGCTGCGGGAGACCTTTCCTACGACGGACCTGACCTACAGCAGCCAAACTCCCGCCCCACCCCGGCACTGTCAACCCTCTTCTCGCCATGAGACTCGACCCCACGCCTGTCTCACCGACCCGCCCCGGCCTGCCGCTGCACGAAATCCCTCCTCACCGCCAATAATGATCCAGTGACCGAGCGCGCAGCGAGCCGCACCGCCATCCTGGTCTGCCAGGGCCGGGCTGTCGCCGACGGCCGACTGGGTATCGGCCGATTCTCCGACCCCATCGCCACCGAACTCCTGACCGACGACGAACGCGCCCTCGTCACCCTCGTCCGAGCCGGCGCGGTCCCGGCTTCCTTCGGCCCCCGCATGGAATACGAACTCCTCTCCGCCACGGCCGAAGTCATGGCGGTCCGCACCATCGCCATCGACGACGCCGTGCTGGCCGCCGCCAATCCCCAACTCGTCATCCTCGGTGCGGGCTTGGACGCCCGCGCCTGGCGGATGCCCGACCTGCGCGGCACCCCCGTCTACGAAGTCGACCACCCGTCCTCCCAGGCGGAGAAACGTGCCCGCCTCGGCGACCACGAATCCACTGCCGACATCCACTTCGTCGCGGTCGACTTCGCCAAGGACTCCCTCCCCGCCGCCCTGGCCGCCGCCGGCCACAACGACTCCGTCCCCACCACCTGGATCTGGGAAGGCGTCGTCCCCTACCTGACCCCGGCCCAGGTCGCCGCGACGGTAGCCGCGATCGCGCAGCGCAGCGCCCCCGCCAGCCGCCTGATCGTCACCTACCCCACCCCCAACCGCGCCTACAAGTACGGCCGCAAGGCCATGCAGCTCATCCTCACCCTCTCCGGCCGCCCCAACCCCATGGCCCACGAACCCCAACGCTCCACCTGGACCCCCCAAGCACTGTCAGCCCTCCTCGCGGCCCACGGCTTCACCGTCACCACCGACCGAGACCTCGAATCCCTGGCCGTGGAAACGAAAGTCGAGGGCAAACACCGCTCCCTCCGAGCCGACGGCCACATCCTCACCGCCGACCGCACCTGACGGGCGCGTGCCTACCCGGCCTTCCGACGACGCGGTGCGCGGATTCGATATAGGGGAGGACTATTTCGAGGAAGTCGATGGGGGCGGAGGAGAAGGGGAGGTAGCCGGTGGGGAGGGTGCGGAGTTCGGAGTCTGGGGCTGGTGGGGGTCAGCGTCAACGTCCTGGTCGCGGAACTGGGCGTTTAGAAGGGCACGTTCTTCCATCACTTCGGCTCCCGCGCCAACTACCTGCTGGCCTTGCGCCGCCACCATCGCCGAACCCGACTTCGAAGCCCCCTCCTGGCCGCACCCCGCCCAGGCCGCCCGCCTCTGGATCGGCATGGTCGCCGAAGCCGCCCTCCTCGAACTCCACGCCGACCGCCGCCAACCCGACGTCCGAGCGGCCCTCACCCCTTCCTGTGCTGACAGTTCAGCGTCGAGAATCGGGGGTCGCGGCAGCCTCGGACGCGTAATGGGAGGTCACCGCCTCCTGGCCCGTGTAGTTCGGCCCCGCGGACGGGTCCGCGCCCAGGTAGCGGAAGTCCCAGCGGGGCGTGCCGTGGCCGGTCCGGGTCAGACGGTGGGTTCGTGCGGAGTAGCTGAAACCGCTGTGGCGCAGGGCTGTCGAGAGTCGGCGGCCCAGCGGGGATCCGGTGGCATCGCGAATCGCGTCGGCGTCGAAATTGATCGCGAGGTGGCCGTCGGCTGCGAGCCACGACGACATGCGGGTCAGCGCGTCGAGTTTGTCGCCGACGTAGTGGATGGCGTGGACGCTGGTGATCAGGTCCATCGGGGCGTCGGGCTCCCAGGACAGGACCGAACCGGTGACCAGGTCGACGCCGGGGCGAGGTGTTCCGCCGAAGTAGCCGACCAGGTCCAATCCGGTGATCCGGGTGTGCCCGGACAGGGCCTCGGCCGCCTCGAAAAGCGCCAGGGCGCTGCCGCATCCGACATCCAGCCACCGCTGCGGGCCCGGCCGTGCGCTCAGCCAGGCGACGGGGTCGAAGCCGAGTTCGCGGCGGTAGGCGGGGAGGCGGCGGTCGCGGTTCATGGCGGAGTTCGCCACTACCGCGGTCCGTTCCAGGTGGGCGTCATCGAGCAGGTCGGGCACCTCACCCATCTTGCCGGGTGCGGATGAACGTCGACCAGCCGATCGCTCAGCTCCGTTCGGGTGCGGTGAGCAGCGCCAGGACCGTGTTGATCTGTTCGGGTGTCGGGGTCGGCAGGCTGTCGTGGCCGTGGATGAAACCGATGCCCAGATAGACCATGGCGCCCGCGCGCAGCCGGGCGGCTTCGGGGTCGAAACCCAGTTCGGCCAGGGCGGATTGGATGACCTGGAAGATTTGGCGGTCCAGCTCACGCACGCCGTCGGCGACCTGCGGGCGGGTCCGTGACCACTCGCGCACCGTGGCCTCGACCAGCCAGTTACGTTCCACGAGCAGGGCGCCCATCGCTTCGATGCGCTGTTCCACCGGAATCGAGTCGACCGCGGCGAGGTCGGCGATCACCCGGCCCTGGGTGGTGATCCAGTGGTCGGCCATGGCTTCCTCGAGCCGGCCGATGTCGTCGAAATGCCAGTAGAAGCTGCCCTTGGTGACCCCGAGCTCCGCGCACAGGCGCGGAATGCGCAGCGCGGCCGGTCCTTCGCGGGCCAGCAGGGCGAGTGCGCCGTCCACCCAGTCCTCGTAGGAGAGCCGTGGGGCGCGGCGGCCTCCGGCGCGTGCGGTGGTCGCCGAATCGCGTTGCTGCGTTTCGGCCTTCCTGGACCTGCGTGGTGTGGCGGCCGCGCGCGGTGGCTCGGCGGTCATCGGGGCCTGTTCATGATCTGCACTCCTCGATCGTAGAAGGCGGATTCCATACTTCAGGGTACCGATTCCATACTTCGGAGTATGGTGTGATTCGTTCAGGATCGGATCGAAAGGATCCCCATGTCGGTGGACACTCCCTTACCTCCCACTGCTGACCAGTCCGTTCCGGCGCGCTGCCCGACCGCCTTCCGCTATTGGGAGGGCCGGAACACGCCCGCCGCCAAGCGTTTCGAACGCGTTCTCACCGCGCTCACCGGCAGCGGGCCGTTCCCCACCGACGCGCAGGCGAGCGCATTGTGCGAGGACCTGTTCACCAGTGACCCGGTCGCCGAACGCTTCGTGGCAGAGGTGATGCACGGCGAGGCCGGGCCGCGGGCCGGGCGCGCCCTGCTCGACGCCGCGCTCGCGTCCGGCCTCGACGCGGTGCCCGACGCGCCCACGGCCATGCGGGAGCTGTTCGCCGAGTTCGACACTCGCCCCGCCTGGCTGGACCCGGACCTGGTGGAGCAGGGCGCGGCCATCTGGCGGCGGTGGGGCACCATGCTGTTCAGCTTCGCCGGGGCCGAGACCCTGGAGATGTACACCGAGGCCGCCGTCGCCACCCCGCTCTCACTGGCCGGCGGATACGCCGGGGACAGCGCGCTGCGGCGTTTCCTCGAGACCTGCCGCTTCTGGATCGACGTCTCCCAGCCGGGGGCGCTGCTGACCCCCGGGTCCGCCGGCCGCGCCACCGCGATGAAGGTCCGGGTCATGCACGTCTCGGTGCGGGCACGCGTCGCCGGGCATCCGGAGTGGGACACGCAACGGTGGGGGTTGCCGATCAGCCAGACCTACCAGCTGCTGACTCTGCTCGGCGGCAGCGTCACCCCGGCCCTGGGCCTGTGGCTGCTCGGCTATCAGACCACGCCCTCGGAAATCCGTGCGCTCCTGCATTTCCAGCGCTACCTGGGCCATCTGCTCGGCGTGCGGGTGCGCTGGTATCCCGAGTCGATCGCCGACGGCCTGCGGGTGCTGGCCATGACGATCGTCGCCAGATCCTACGATGCCGGAGCCCACGGCGCGGAGCTGATCGAATCGTATCCGGCGGCGTTCGCACCGCGTGCGAATCAGCATGGGCTGCAACGTGTGCGCGCCGCCTACGGCTACCGGATCAACTCCGTCTACGCGGCGATGTACATGGCCCCCGGCACCCGACGCCGCTACCGCATGCCCGCGGTGTTCCCGTGGATTCTGGTGCCGGTGGCGCGGTTTCCGCTGATCACCGCGATGGAAGTGGCGCGGCGGACCTGCCCGCCGTTCGCGCGGCTGCACGAGCGCGTCATGGTGCGCCACCGCGAGAACTGGTACCGCGCCCAAATGCTGGGCCGGGAAGCGCAATTCGACGCCACCGGCGCGTTGCGGCGCTGAAAGGAGCCGGACAGTGACGAGTATCGGTATCACCGAGGTCTGGAACGGACCGGGACGTCGCGACGGCGTCCTCACGACCGTCGAACCCCACCACAACGGATGGCATCCATCGCCGAGCCGAATGGCGTTCGAGCACTGGTACTTCGACGCGCAACTCGACAGCGGCCACGTCGTCGTCGGCTTCCTCATCAAACGCCGCCCGGAGGACCTGCCGTGGGCGCGGCCCTGGGTCGAATTGATCGTCTACACGCCCGACGGCGACCGGTTGCAGACGTCCAAGCGGTATTCGCCCGCGGCGACCAGCTTTTCGGCCGACCGGTGCGATGTGCGCATCGGCGATAATCGTGCCTGGTCGGAGGTCACCGCCGATGGGCTGCCCAGGCATCACGTGCGCTTGGCCGAAGGTGGCCTGGCCTTCGAGCTGACCTTCGAGAACGAGACGCCCGCGTGGATGCCGGGCAAGGGCGAGACTCGCTTCGCCGGTGGCGAGAGCTTCGGGTGGATGGTCGGCGCACCGCGTGCAAGAGTGCACGGCACGCTGGAAATCGATGGGCGACGGTCGACGGTGACCGGCCGCGGCTACGCCGACCACAACTGGGGCACCGGCGATATGAAACGCATCATCGATCGCTGGCATTGGGGTCGGCTCTACACCGACGACTACTCGCTGCTGTACGCGCAGGTTCTGACCCAGCCCAGGCAGGGCTCGCACGCCATCGCGCCGTTGATGCTCGCGTGTCAGGACGAAGTCGTGTTGTCCACGGGCGAGGCGGTTCTCACCGAGGGGCCGAAACGCCACGACCCGATCGCCGGGCGCGACTATCCGGAATGGATCGAGCTGCGCGTACCGGACCAGCTGGATTTACGTCTCACCGTCGACGCGGTCATTCACGCTCACGACCTGCTCGACGATGTCCCGGTCGTGCGATCGCGTGCCCTGCGCCCACTCCTGCACAGGCTGATCGGCCACCCGGCCTACTTCCGGTTCCGGTCCACCTTCGAGTTGACCGTCCACAACGGCGCCGCGCCCTACCGCGAATCCGGTACGACGCTGCACGAACTGGTCGCCCTGCGCTGAACCGCGCGGCAAGTGGCCGAGGTTGCGAGACCTACACGGCGCTCTGACCCGCCGGCATCGGCGCCGAGGCGGGCAGCGGTTCGCGAGTGCGCATCGCCGCCCACAGGGCGGCGGTGGCCGCGATGCAGGCAGCGGCGCCGCCCACGTGGACGACGACCAGCACGGCGGGCACGTGGGTGAAGTACTGGACGATGCCGACCAACGCCTGCGCGCACACCAGCGCGATCACCAGGATCATCCGCTGACGAAGGGTCTTGTTCATGCCGATCGCTGCCAGCCCGCACGCCAGGCCGACCAGCAACGCGAGATAGGCGACGAGAAGTTCGGCGTGCAGGTGCACCAGGGTCACGATCTCGACCTGGAGCCGCTCGACCTGCCGCTCGGCACTCTTGTCACCCGCGTGCGGGCCCGCGCCCGTGACCAGCGTGCCCGCGATCAGGGTGGCGGTCATCGCGACACCGCTCAGTGCGGTGAGCAGCCGCAGCGGCCGGGGCACTCGCACGGTGTCGATGCCGTCGTCGGGTTCGCCGACCTTGGCCCACAGCAGCGTGGCCAGCCACACCATCAACATCGACGCCAGCAGGTGCACCGCGACCGTCCACCACAGCAGCCCGGTGCGCACGGTGATACCGCCGATCACCGCCTGCAGCACGGTGCCGCCCGGCATCAGCCACGCGTAGATCTGCACCTCACGCCGCCGTCGTGCCCGAGTGACCGCGAGCACGATCGCCGCGGCGGCCAGCGACACCACGAAAGTCAGCATGCGATTGCTGAATTCGACGACCTGATGCACCACCGGCACCTCGGCCACCGCGGTCGGCACGAAGCTGCCGGGGAAGCATTGCGGCCAGGTGGGGCAGCCCAGGCCCGACGCGGTGACGCGGACGACCGCACCGGTCACCGAGATTCCGGCCTGGGACAGGATGACCAGGAAGGCGATGAGCCGCTGCACCCGCAGGGAGGGCATCGGGAACAGGTCGGCAAGTCGCTGGAAGGCGCGAGACAGCACGCACCGATGGTAGCGGGGGCGTATTTCGCCCCGTCACCCGCCCTACTACAACGTGTCGTTAAACACCCGGTCGCGGACCGGGTTTCGCGGCCCGTCTCAGTCGAACTTGAAGAACCGGGTGGCCAGCCACCCCGCGAGACCACCCCAGCCCGCGAGCACCGCCAGCCCGTACCAGTCGACGCTGGTGCGCATCGCCCGATCCAGACACTCCGACAGCGCCCCGGACGGAATGATCCGCGCGATCACGCTCACCGCGCGCGGCAGATCGTCGGACATGAACACCAGGCTCGCGGTCCCGAGCATCACGAACCACAGGATGTTGGCCAGCGCCAGCACCACCTCGGCCTTGAGCGTCCCGCCCAGCAGCAGCCCCAGCGCCGCGAAGGTCGCGGTCCCGAGCCCGATCACCACCGCGCCCAGCAGCAGCCCGCCCAGCGACGGCCGCCAGCCCAGCGCGGCCCCGATGCCGCCCAGCAGGATCGACTGCAACACCACCACGATCAGCACCGCCGAGCACTTGCCCGCGACGATGCCCCACCGCGGCAGGGGAGTCGCCCCGAGCCGCTTCAACGCGCCGTATCGGCGATCGAAGCCGACCGCGATGGCCTGCCCGGTGAACGCGGTCGACATGATCGCCACCATCATCACCGCGGGCACGACCCGATCCACCCGATGCTCGCCCAGTCCGCTGACCGGCAGCAGCGTCAGCCCGATCAGCAGCGTGATCGGAATGAACATGGTGAGCAGCAGCTGTTCCCCGTTGCGCAGCAACAGGATCAGTTCCATGCGCGTCTGCGCCGCCAGCATCTTCGCGCGCGTGGTCGGCTGCGGGGCGGGGGAGAAGGTGCCCGCCGCGAATCGGTTCTCGGTCTCGGTCACCCGCGCAGCTCCCGCCCGGTCAGTTCGAGGAACACGTCTTCCAGCCGGCGCTGGTCGATGCGAATGTCGGTGGGCAGCACGTCGATTCGCGCGCACCACGCGGTCATGGTGGCCAGCACCTGCGGGGTGATGTCGCCTTGCAGCAGGTAGGAGCCGGGCGCGGTCTCGCGCGGGGTGAACCCTTCCGGCAGCGCGGCTTCCAGCAGCGACAGGTCGAGTTTCGGGGGCGCGGTGAACGCCAGCCGCCCTTCGGCGCCGTGCGAGGTGACCTCGGCGGGCGTGCCCTGGGCGACGACCCGTCCGTGGTCGATGATGACGAGCTGGTCGGCGAGCTGTTCGGCCTCGTCCATCATGTGCGTGGTGAGCAGGACGCTGACCCCGTCGCGGCGCAGCGCGTCGATGAGCTCCCACACCAGATGCCGCGCCTGCGCGTCGAGTCCGGCGGTCGGCTCGTCGAGGAACACGATCTCGGGCCGCCCGACCAGCGCGCACGCCAACGCGAGCCGCTGCTGCTGCCCGCCTGATAGTCGCCGATACGGCGTCCGGCGAGCGTCCTTGAGCCCGAGCGTGTCCAGCAGCCAGGCCGGGTCGAGCGGATTCGCGGAGTAGGACGCGACGAGATCGAGCATCTCCCCGGCCTTGGACCCCGGATACGCCCCGCCGCCCTGCAGCATCACCCCGATGCGCGGTCGCAGCTGATCGGAGTCGGCGATCGGGTCGAGCCCCAGCACCCGCACGCTCCCGGCGTCGGGCGACACGAACCCCTCGCACATCTCGGTGGTGGTCGTCTTGCCCGCCCCGTTGGGTCCGAGCAGGGCCAGCACCTGCGCGCGTTCGATGTCGAAGCTGATGCCGTCGACCGCGGTGGTCTCGCCGTAGCGTTTCACGACGCCGTCGACGCGTACGGCGGGTCCGGATGCTGCGGTCACGAGGACACACCGTAAGGCGTGGGCTGCTGTGACCGAGCCGACACCCCCGGCTGATTGCGCCACGGCAGCACATTTCGGGTGAGGAAGATCAGGGAGCCGCCGACGATCAGGGTGGCGATGGCCGATTCGACGATCTGGAAGACGTAGAAGTCGGCGCCGCGCGGCATCACCATCACCGAGACGATCACCGACAGGACGACCGCGGGGACCCGGAAGGCGGGGCGGTTGGCCCACGCGGCGAGGGGGACGATCGCCCACAGCAGGTACCAGGGTTGAACGACCGGGAACAGCAGCACGATCGCGCCGAGTGAAACACCCAGTGCGCCGATCGGATTCAAGCGTCCGGTCCAGGCGGCGATGAGCATGCGCACAGTCACGAATCCCGCGACGGATGAAGCGATGGGGCGCGTGATGTCGAGCAGGGCAGTGGTGTGGTCGCCGAGCCCGAGCAGCACCCCGCCGAATCCGGTGATGATCCCGATCGCCGTTGGCAACGACAGGTAGCTGCGCACTGCGGTTGCGGTGCCTACGGTATTGACCCACCCGAACCCCAGACCGCTGGCGAAACTCACGAACAGTGTCGTAACCAGCGCGACCGAGCCGAGTACCGCACCCGCGAGCAGCACCTGTTTGAGTCCGCGCCCCCACCGTCGGGCCAGCGCCATGCCCACGAACCCGAGGCACACCAGCGAGGTGATCTTCACCGCCGACGACAGCGTGATCACCACGGTGCCGAATATCAGCAGCGCCCACGCCCGCCGATCGAACTCCGGTGAGTCGTCGATGGCCCGCAGGCAGAACTCCAGGCCCGCCAGCATCAGCCCGAGCATGAGCGCGTCATTGTGCACCCCGCCGACCAGGTGGAACAGCACCAGCGGATTGGCCGCGCCCAGCCACAGCGCGCTCACCGGCGCGACCCCGCACCGGCGCGAGAGCCGCGGCAGCGCCCACACGATCAATGCGACGCCCGCCAGCGCGAGCGCCCGGTGCAGCCACACCCCGAGCACGATGTTGTCGCCGGTGATCTGCGCGATCCCGCGACCCATCCAGAGGAACAGCGGCCCGTAGGGCGCGGCGGTGGAGCGCCAGATATTGGGCACGTTGTTGGTCAGCACATTGTCGAGCCCGAGCCCGTCGACCGGTCCCACCGAATAGGGGTCCAGGCCGCGGTTCGCGATCTCGCTCTGCGCCAGATACGAATACACGTCATTGCTGAACATGGGCGGCGCGACGCTGAGCGGAATGATCCACAGCAGCAGCGTCCGATCCATCTGCGAGCGGCTGAGCCGGTGTCGCGGATCCCCGCCCCACCCGCCGACCGCGAAGCGTCCCAGCAGCAGCCACGCCATGATCACCAGGACGGTGCCGATCATGCACATGGCCAGCGTGGAGGTGCCGGCGCGGGCGAAGAAGCCGAGTACCCGCAGCCCGGAGGTCGGGTTCTGATGCACCGGCTGCGCGCCGACGCCGAGCGCCGAAATCGCCATGATGACCGCGCCGGTCGCCCCGAGCAGCCGGATTCGCATCAGCTGCAGGGTTTCTCGCCGGTCCAGGCCGGGCACGTCGTGGTCGACGCTGTGCAGCACGGCGACGGTGTGATCGGCGGCAGGGACGTCCAGGCCCAGGGCCCGGCGTCCGATATCGATGACTCTGCGCCCCGCGCCTTCCGCTACCGCCACAGGACCGAAGCCTAGTCCGGAGCCGCGGGTCGGACGCCGATCGCATGGCCATAGCGGGGGGTCGAGGGTGTGCCCGGTAGTTGCCATCGGTCACACCCGCTTGCTTCTGATACCCCCAGGGGTATAGTCGTGCCATACCCCTGGGGGTATAGAAGGGAGTCTCAGATGCGAAGTACGACAGTCGGCGTCGCCGACGCTTCTCCGAGCACGGCCGCCCCCGGCGGTCTCCTGGGCCGCCTCGGTGCGGTCATGGCCGACCACGCCCGCTGGGTGTTCGGTTTCTGGCTGGTTCTGTCGGTGGCGCTCGGCGCGGCCGCGCCGTCGGTGTTCGACTCCCTCGCGGGTGCGGGCTGGCAGGCCGACGGCTCCGAATCCGTGCAGGTCCGCGACCTCGCGCAGGAACACTTCGGTGGCAACTCGGCCGCGGCCGTGCAGGTGGTGATCCACTCCGATACCGCGACCATGGACAGCCGTGACGCACAGCGCCTGGTCACCGACATCACCGCGATCCTGCAGGCGGACAGCCGTTTCGGCGCGATCGTCGCACCCACGCCCGGCCAATCGGTGAGCCGCGACGGCCACACCGGCATCCTGCTGGCGGGCGCGAACGCGAGCACCGACGACATGGTCACCGCGGTCACCGACCTCGGCCCGAAGCTGAAGAACATCTCCGCCGAGGGCTTCGACATCTACCCGACCGGCTCCCCCGCGCTGTGGAGCGACTTCAACAAGGCCAACCACGACGCGATGATGAAGGCGGAGATGTTCTCCTGGCCGGTCACTCTGGCGATCATGGTGCTGGCCTTCGGCTCCCTGGTGGCCGCCGGTCTGCCGCTGCTGCTGACCCTCACCGGCCTCGTCGCCTCCGCGGGCGGGCTGGTCCTGCTCAACCAGATCACGCCGATCTCGGTGTGGGCCATGAACTTCGCCATGATGTTCGCCCTGGCCCTGGGCATCGACTACGCGTTGTTCCTGGTCTCGCGCTTCCGTGACGCGATCCGCGGCGACACCCCACCGCGCACCGCGGTGGCGGTCACCATGGCCACCGCGGGCAAGGCGGTCCTGCTCTCCGGTCTGACCGTGCTGGTCAGCCTGTCGGCCGTGCTGGTGGTGCCCGCGCCCGCCGTGCGCACGATGGCGGTCGGCATCATGTTCGCGGTCTCATTCGTCCTGCTGGCGACGCTGACCCTGCTGCCCGCCGTGCTGGGCGCGCTGGGCAAGCGGGTGAACGCGGGCTCGCTGCCGTATGTGGCGCGCCAGCAGCATCGTTCGCCGGTCTTCGCCAAGTGGGGCCAGCTGCTGCACCGCCACCCGTGGCCGTTCGCCATCGGTTCGCTGCTGGTGCTGATCGCGCTCGCGATTCCGGTGACGAGCCTGAAGGTGGCCATGCCCTCGATTCAGGTGGTGCCCGCGGATTCGTCCGTGCGCCAGGGCTACGAGCTGGTGCAGCGCGAATTCGGGCTGGGCGCTCCGGGCATGCTGCAGATCGTGGCCCCGGCCTCCGACGCCGCCGATGTCACGCGAATCGCGGCCTCGGACAGCCGGATCGGTATGGTCTCGCCGCCACAGCCCGCGGGCGACGGCAGCGGACTGGTTCTGATCCAGGCGACTCCGACCGTCGATCCCTCGGATCCGGCCATGAGCGACATCGTCGACTCCCTGCGCACGGCTCTCCCGGCCGACGCGTTGGTCGGTGGCGCGGTCGCCGAGAATCTGGACCTGCAAAAGGCCCTGAACGACTACCTGCCTTTGGTCGTCGGCATCATCCTGGTGCTGGGCTTCCTGCTGCTCCTGGTCGCCCTGCGCGCACCGCTCATCGCGCTGCTCGGCGCGGGTGTCAGCCTGCTGTCCACCGCGGCCGCGTTCGGCGTGGCGAAGCTGGTGTTCCAGGACGGCCATGGCGCGAGCCTGCTCGGCTTCACCCCGCAGGGTTTCCTGGACGGCTGGGGCCCGGTGTTCTTCTTCGCCATGATCTTCGCGATCGCCATGGATTACACGGTCTTCCTGCTGGCCACGGCGAAGGAGCATTACGAGCGCTCGGGTGATCCCGCGGTGGCCCATATCGACGGCATCGCGCATTCGGGCCGGGTGATCGCGGCCGCGGCGGCGGTCATGGTGGCGGTGTTCTTCACCTTCGCCCTGGCCGATCCGCTGCCGCCGAAGGAGATGGGCATCATCCTCGGCGTGGCCGTGCTGCTGGACGCCGTGCTGATCCGCTTGATCCTGCTGCCGGTGCTGTTGCGTCTGACGGGGCATGCCGCCTGGTGGTCGCCGCGCTGGTTGCGCAAGGTGCTGCCGGATATCAGCTTCGCGCACTGAGATATCGGCGTCGCGCACCGAACGGTGGGGGCCGTGGGAAAACGGTGAGCCTGCTCTCACGGCCCTCACATACCCCCAGGGGTATGATGGAGTCATCGAACTCAGGGAAGGAACCCTCATGATCGGCGACGAAGACAGCATCGCACTGGTCCTCAACCGCCTGCGCCGCGCACACGGCCAGCTCGCGGGCGTGATCTCCATGATCGAGCAGGGCCGCGACTGCAAGGACGTGGTCACCCAGCTCGCCGCGGTCTCGCGGGCGCTGGACCGCGCGGGCTTCAAGATCGTCGCCACCGGTCTGCGCGACTGCCTGACCGGCGAACAGGCCGAGGGTTCGGAGCCGATGACGATCGAGGAACTGGAGAAACTCTTCCTGGCGCTCGCCTGACGCCGGGATCGAAAGGAAGTCATGATGACCGCGACCCGCCGCTGGACCATCGACCGCATCGTGCCGGTCCTGGCCGCAACCATGGTGCTGCTCAGCATCGCGCTGGTGCTCGCGTTCTCGCCCTGGTGGCTGCTGCTGACCACGTTCGTGGCGGCCAACCTGCTGCTCTACGGGTTCGCCGGCTGGTGCCCGGTGACCCTGCTCCTGCGACGCCTGGGGGTGCCCCGGACGGGCAGCCCCGCAATGGAAAGGACCGCGTGATGACCCTCGCCCTGTCGACCACCCTCTACACCGATTTCGCCACCGCGGTGGAGCGCACCCGGAAGGCCCTGTCCGAGCAGGGTTTCGGCATCCTCACCGAGATCGACGTCACCGCCACCATGAAGCAGAAGCTCGACGCCGACCTGGAGAATTACCTCATCCTCGGCGCCTGCAACCCGCCGCTGGCCCACGCCGCCCTCGAGGTCGACCGCCAGATCGGGCTGCTGCTGCCGTGCAATGTGATTGTGCGCGATGACCGTTCACGCGCGGGCGCGGTGCTCGTCGAAGCCATGGACCCGCAGCTGATGGTGCAGGTCGCGGGCGATCCCGGGCTGAAGGAGGTGGCCGACACCGCCGCCGCCAAGCTCGGTGCCGCCATCGCCGCCCTGGGCTGATCCCGCCCGGATCCGGGCCGCTCACGCCCGGTTGCTCCACTGCCCGAACACGATTCGCCCTGCCGGTGTCGGACCCCGCTCATACTCTGGATGGATGGTGTCCGATTCGAAACGGCGAATCGAGGCGGCCGCGGCCGGGTTGCTAGCCCGGCACGGCTACCACGGATTCGGGCTGAAGAAGTTGAGCGAGGCGGCGGGGCTGCCGTATGGGTCGATCTACCACCACTTTCCGGGCGGCAAGGAGGAGATCGCGGTCGCGGCCATCACCGGCACGGGGGTGCTGTTCGGCCGCATGATCCGGCAGGCGCCCGGCGATGTGTTCGACACCGCGGCAACGCTGTTCGATTTCATGGCCGGGAGGCTGGACGAGACAGACTGGACCACCGGCTGTCCGGTCGGCACGCCTGCCCTGGACGGTGGCAGCGATGTCGAATCGGTGCGCACGGCGTGCGTTTCGGCATTCGACGCCATGACGCGCGGTTTCGCCGAACTGCTGATCGAACTGGGGCTGGAGCCGGGGGAGGCGCGGGGGTTGGCCACCACGGTGGTCGCGGCCTACGAGGGCGCGACCATCCTGGCCCGGGTGCGGCGCACCGACGAGCCGCTGCACACGGTGTCGGAGGCCATGGCCCGGCTGCTGCGCCTGAGTCTCGCCGAAGCCGTTGCCGTCGAGGCGCATTCACCCTGAGTGCGGTTCCCATCAAGCGGTGAAATCGGGCACCGTCAGCCGCAGGCGGGCCAAGACCTCCGGCTCGGCGATCACGTCGATGGCGGTGATCCGTTCGGCCGCGATGGTGAAGACCATGACCTCCGGCGATTCGCCGTGCGACACCACGAGCGCGCCCGGCCGCCCGTCGATCAGAATGATCGCCGAGAACTCCTCGCGCCGCGCGAAACCGGCCGCCAGCCGGGCCACCACACGCGTGCCTTGTGCGGTGACCGGCACGGATCCGGGCGCGGCCACCCGATCGGCGGACACCATGATCTCCGGATCCAGCACGGTCAGCGCCGCCTCGATGTCTCCGGCCCGGACCGCGGCCAGGAAGGCCCGCACGATCCGGTCCTCCCGCAGCGCTTCGGGCCGCAGCCCGTCGCCGTCGTCGAGCACTCGGCGCCGGGCTCGGCCGGCCAGCAGTCGCGCCGCGTTCGGCGTCCGGTCCAGGATCTCGCCGATCTCGTAGAACGGCACCCCGAACATGTCGTGCAGGACGAACGCGACCCGTTCGGCGGGCGGCAGTCGCCGCAGCAGCACCAGTACCGCCCGTTCCAGCTCGTCGGTGAGAATCGCCCGGTCCTCCGGGGTTTCCAGGATCGCGGCCTCGGGAAACGGCTCCGGCGCGCCGGGCCCGAGCGGGAACCGGTCGTCGACCCGGCGGCCGCGCAGCACGTCCAGGCAGATCCGGGAGAGCGCGGTGGTGAGCCAGCCGTCCAGGTTGCGGATGGTGTCGATATCGGTGCGGCTCAAGCGCATCCACGTGTCCTGCACCGCGTCCTCGGCCTCACCGGACGCGCCGAGCATCCGGAAGGCCTGGGCGGTCAGGCGGGCGCGCCGCCGCTCGAATCGGGCTGCGGGGGATCCGGAGTCGCTGACCGACATATTTCGTGCTCGCCGAACGTCGCGGTGACATGACTACACACACCATCGTCACACGAATCGTTCCCTACCGCGCCCTCCTCTACTGGACCTCGACCGTGCTGGTCGCCGCCGAACTGGCGGTGGGCGGCTGGTGGGATGTCGCCCGGATCGCGACTGTTCGCGAGGTCGTGGCGGCCCTGGGCTATCCGACCTATTTCCTGGTCATCCTGGGCGTCTGGAAGCTGCTGGGCGCGGTCGCGCTCCTGGCCCCGCGGCTGCCGCTGGTGAAGGAGTGGGCCTATGCCGGGACCTTCTTCGTCTATTCGGGAGCCATCGCCTCGCACCTGACCACCGGGGAGAAGCTCATCGAGGTGCCGATCCTGCTCGTCATGGCCACGCTGACCGCCGTCTCCTGGGCGACCCGTCCCGCCGATCGCCGATTCGTCAATGCCGAGCCTGCGGAAACGGATGCATCAGCAACCGTCTAGCTACCTGAAGGCCTGAATTCGGTTACAGTGACTTTCGATCATGCTCGGTCCCGGCACGGCGAACGGAGCGATGATGGGTCGCAACTCGGTTGCCAGTCAATTGGTGGACGCCCTCGTCGCCGCCGGAGTCCAACGGGTGTACGGCCTGGTCGGCGACAGTCTGAACCCGTTCGTCGACGCGCTGCGCCGCACCGAGGGCATTGACTGGGTGCACTGCCACAACGAGGAGAGCGCCGCCTTCGCCGCGGGCGCGGAATCGGTCCTCACCGGACGCCTCGCCGCCTGCGCGGCCAGCTGCGGACCCGGCAACACCCACCTCATCCAGGGCCTCTACGACGCGCACCGCAATGGCGCCTCGGTGCTGGCAATCGCCTCGCACATCCCGAGCCACGAGATCGGCACCGGCTTCTTCCAGGAGACCCATCCCGAACGACTCTTCGTGGAATGCAGCCACTTCTGCGAAATGGTGAGCACCCCGGCCCAGATGCCGCGCCTGGCCACCATCGCCATGCAGACCGCTCTGGGCCGTCATGGCGTCTCGGTCCTGGTCGTCCCGGGTGACGTGTTGAGCGCGGACGCCGAGAACCGTGGCCGCCCCTCGGATCTGGTGACGTCCGCGGCCACCGTGGTCCCGCCCGCCGAACAGGTGGACCGTCTCGCCGAAGCCGTCAATGACGCCGATACCGTCGCGCTGTTCGCGGGCGCGGGTGTGTGCGGCGCGCACCCGCAGGTCATGGCCCTGGCCGAGCGCCTGCACGCCCCGATCGGCCACGCCCTTGGCGGCAAGGAATGGATCCAGTTCGACAATCCCTACGACGTCGGCATGAGCGGCCTGCTCGGCTACGGCGCGGCCTACGAGGCCACCCACGAAGCGGATCTGCTGATCCTGCTCGGCACCGACTTCCCCTACGACACCTTCCTGCCGCAGGACGGCCGGGTCGCCCAGATCGACCGCGACCCCGCCCGCATCGGCCGCCGGACGATCGTCGACGTCGCCGTGCACGGTGACGTGGCCGCGACCATCGACGCGGTACTGCCACTGCTGCACCAGAAACCGAGTCGCGCCTTCCTCGACGACATGCTGCGCCGCCACGCCTCTTCCCTCGAGAGTGTGGTCGACGCCTACACCCACGACATCGACCACCACACGCCCATCCACCCCGAGTACGTGGCGTCTCTGATCGACGAAATCGCCGACAGTGATGCGGTTTTCACCGTCGATACCGGCATGTGCAATGTCTGGGCCGCCCGCTATCTGACCCCCAACGGCCGTCGCCGCATCATCGGCTCCTGGCGGCACGGCACCATGGCCAACGCGCTGCCGCACGCGATCGGCGCGCAGTCGGCTTTCCCGGGACGGCAGGTGATCTCGCTGTCCGGCGACGGCGGCCTGGCCATGCTGATGGGGGAGTTGCTGACGGTCTGGCGGCACCGGCTGCCGGTGAAGATCGTGGTGTTCGACAACTCCACCCTGGGCATGGTGAAACTCGAGATGCTCGTCGACGGCCTGCCCGACTACGGCACCGATCAGGAGCCGGTGAACTACGCCGATATCGCCGCGGCCGTGGGCATGCCGGCGATCCGGGTCACCGATCCCGCCCAGGTGCGCGGCGCGCTGGCCAAGGCGTTCGCCGAACCCGGACCGATGCTGGTCGACGTCGTCACCGACCCGAACGCGCTGTCGCTGCCGCCGAAGATCGATGCGGCGCAGGTGAAGGGCTTCGCCCTGGCCGCCGGGAAGATCGTGCTGGCGGGCGGAGTCGGGCGCATGGTCGAGATGGCCCGCTCCAACCTCCGCAATATCCCGCGCCCCTGACGCGGCGCTCCGATCAGCTTCGGGGCGTGACGGATTCGCGGGCGGCCACGGCCGCGCCGGTGAGCTCCACCGACCGCACCCGATCCTCGATGCCCTGTGCGTGGTGGGCGAGAATCAGCTCGTCGGCGTCGATCCCGGCCGCGAATTCCTCGAGGTAGTCGACGACGTCGTCGGGCGTGCCCACCGCGGTGTAGGTGGTCATCGCCGCCAGGTGACGGCCGTTGGGCGAGGCCAGGAACGCGTCGATCTCCTCGTCGGAGAAGTCCATGCCCGCCGCGCCGCGCTTGATGAAGGCCCGCGTGCGCGCCCGATAGGAGATGGTCTTCTGCTCCTCGGCCGCCTCCCGATCCGCGGCGGCGAACACGTTCGCGCCCGCCATCACATACGGCTCGGCCAACTGCTCCGAAGGGCGGAACCGCTCCCGATACTCGGTGACCGCCTGGTGCAGCGCGTCCGGCGCGAAGTGCGAGGCGAACGCGTACGGCAGTCCCAGATGCGCGGCCAGCTGCGCCCCGAACAGCGACGACCCCAGAATGTAGAGCGGCACAACGCCTTCCGCCCGCGGCACCGCCTGCACCCCTGGAATCCGGCTCTTGCCGGTGAGGAACCCCTGCAATTCGAGCACGTCCTGCGGGAAGGTATCCGCCGAGGACGGATTGCGCCGCAGCGCCCGCATGGTCTCCTGATCACTGCCCGGCGCCCGCCCCAGCCCCAGGTCGATCCGTCCCGGATACAGCGATTCGAGCGTCCCGAACTGCTCGGCGATCACCAGCGGCGAGTGATTGGGCAGCATGACCCCGCCCGCGCCGAGCCGGATGCTGTCGGTGTGCGCCGCGACGTACCCGATGAGCACGCTGGTCGCACTCGAGGCGATCGACTTCATATTGTGGTGCTCCGCGTACCAGACCCGCCGATACCCACTGCGTTCCGCCGCCCGCGCCAGCGCCACGCTGTGCTGGAAGCTGTCGCGCGCGGTCTGCCCGGGCGCGACCGTCGCCAGGTCGAGGATGGATACGGCGAAGGGCATGCTGGCACCGGCTTTCGTGGATCGGCTGTTCGTCGGACGGCGGGCAGGGTGCGCCCGCCTCTCAGTACTAATTCGATCGGCGTCGAACTTATGCCCGTCCGCCGAATCTCTCGTGCCCGCGCCCCGACCCGCGCCGGCAAGCGACCGGTCGGCTACCTGAATTCCGCCGCGTGCTCCACGGCCCAGTCCCGGATATCGCGGGCCGGTCTTCCAGTGAGGTCGGAGACCAGCCGCCGATCCGGTCCGCTCAACGCCCGCACGGCGCGTTCGGCGTTCTCGGTGTCGTGGAACGGCCAGATGAGTAGGACGGACTCGACCCGGTCGGTGGCCGCCGCCAGCGAGCCCGGATCGGCCAGATCGCCGCGCACCACGTCCACCTCAGGCGGAAGCCCGGCGGCTGCCGGATCCCGGATCAGGGCCCGGGTCCGCACACCCGCCACTGTCAGATCCGCGACGACTTTTCGGCCGACATTTCCCGTCCCGCCCACTACGAGCACACTGTTCGCACCGTCCAGAACTCCTCATGACCGGCCCTGATTTCCGAATTGCCGGGATGTATATGGTGTGCCAGCTCACATGCGCTGCCATATTCCCAGGTCGCGCATTTCCGGTCAGGGGACCCTTACTGGATCGAGGAATGGAATTCCGTCACACTTGTGTTGTGAAAACCGTGGGTTTGCGGAACGCGGAACAAACCGGGCACCAGCACGACGGTGCCCGGTCTGTTGTCGTGTCCGGGCCGGCGGGTGAGGGACACACGCGCGAAGCCGTCGTCAAGCTGCTGTTGGAGGAGGGCCCGATCACCGCGACCGCCATCGGCGAGCGGCTGGGTCTGAGTCCGGCGGGCGTGCGGCGGCATCTGGACGCGCTCATCGAGTCCGGTGAGGCGCAGGCGACCAGGTCGGCGCCGTGGCAGCAGAAGGGCCGCGGCCGTCCCGCCAAGCAGTACCAGCTGACGGCCACCGGCCGGGGCCGCCTCGCGCACGCCTACGATGACCTCGCCGGAGCGGCCATGCGGCAGTTGCGGGAGATCGGCGGCGATCAGGCCATCGCCGATTTCGCGCGCAAGCGGGTGGCGGCCATCGTGGCCGGGGTCGGCGATCTCGCCGTCCACGCCCCGGCCGAGACCGAGGCCAAGGCGGAGGAGATCGCGGAAGCGTTCACCGACGCCGGGTTCGCGGCCTCGACCCGGAAGGTCGGCGCCGGGGTGCAGATCTGCCAGCACCACTGCCCGGTCTCGCACGTCGCCGAGGAATTCCCGGAGTTGTGCGCGGCCGAGCTGGAGGCCTTCCGCGCGATTCTCGGCACGCATGTGCAGCGCCTGGCGACCATCGCCAACGGTGACTGCGCCTGCACCACGCACGTTCCTCTCATTGCTTCGCCCGCTATGCCCGATACCGCTCCCGAAAGTTCCGCCCAGACCCCCGTTGCGCAGCCCGCAACGACTTCTACACATGACTCCGGAAGGAGTGCCGAATGACGACGACCACCGACCAGGTGCAGCCGCTGTCCCAGGAAGAGACCATCGCGTCCCTGGGTACCTACGAGTACGGCTGGGCCGACAAGGATGTCGCCGGTGCCGCTGCCAAGCGCGGACTGTCCGAGGACGTCGTGCGCGACATCTCGGCCAAGAAGAGCGAGCCCGAGTGGATGCTCGACTTCCGCCTCAAGGCACTGCGCATCTTCGACAAGAAGCCCATGCCGCACTGGGGCTCCAACCTCGGGGGCATCGACTTCGACAACATCAAGTACTTCGTGCGCTCGAGCGAGAAGCAGGCCGCGTCCTGGGAAGAGCTGCCCGAGGACATCAAGAACACCTACGACAAGCTGGGCATCCCGGAGGCCGAGAAGCAGCGTCTCGTCGCCGGTGTCGCCGCCCAGTACGAGTCCGAGGTCGTCTACCACTCCATCCGTGAGGACCTGGAGAAGCAGGGCGTCATCTTCCTCGACACCGACACCGGTCTCAAGGAGCACCCCGAGCTGTTCCAGAAGTACTTCGGCTCGGTCATCCCCTCGGGTGACAACAAGTTCTCCGCGCTGAACTCCGCGGTGTGGTCGGGTGGCTCGTTCATCTACGTGCCGCCGGGCGTGCACGTGGACATCCCGCTGCAGGCGTACTTCCGCATCAACACCGAGAACATGGGTCAGTTCGAGCGGACGCTGATCATCGTCGACGAGGACGCCTACGTCCACTACGTCGAGGGGTGCACCGCGCCCATCTACTCCTCGGACTCGCTGCACTCGGCGGTCGTGGAGATCATCGTGAAGAAGGGCGGCCGCTGCCGCTACACCACGATCCAGAACTGGTCGAACAACGTCTACAACCTGGTGACCAAGCGCGCCAAGGCCGAGGCCGGCGCGACCATGGAGTGGGTCGACGGCAATATCGGCTCCAAGGTCACCATGAAGTACCCGGCCGTGTGGATGACCGGCGAGTACGCCAAGGGCGAGGTGCTCTCCATCGCGTTCGCCGGTGAGGGCCAGCACCAGGACACCGGTGCGAAGATGCTGCACCTGGCGCCGCACACCTCCTCGAACATCATCTCCAAGTCGGTGGCGCGCGGCGGTGGCCGGGCTTCGTACCGCGGCCTGGTGCAGGTGAACAAGGGCGCGTACGGCTCGAAGTCGACCGTGAAGTGCGATGCGCTGCTGGTGGACAACATCTCCCGCTCCGACACCTACCCCTACGTCGACATCCGCGAGGACGACGTGACCATGGGCCACGAGGCGACCGTCTCGAAGGTGTCCGAGGACCAGCTGTTCTACCTGATGTCCCGCGGTCTGACCGAGGACGAGGCGATGGCCATGGTGGTGCGCGGCTTCGTGGAGCCCATCGCCAAGGAGCTCCCGATGGAGTACGCCCTGGAACTGAACCGCCTGATCGAACTGCAGATGGAAGGAGCCGTCGGCTGATGGCCGTCGACAACGTTGCCGAGGCCGCTGAGGCTCGTACTCCCGCGTTGAACAAGGGTGAGGTCTTCGCCTCGTTCGACGTCAACGCCTTCGAAATCCCTTCGGGCCGTGACGAGGCGTGGCGCTTCACTCCGATGCGCCGCCTCAACGGCCTGCACGACGGCACCGCCGTCCGTGACGGTCAGGCCACCGTCGAGGTGAGCGCGCCCGCCGGCGTCACCGCCGAGACCGTGGACCGCACCGACGCTCGCCTGGGCCAGGGCGGCACCCCCACCGATCGGGTCGCCGCTCAGGCGTACTCCGGTTTCGAGGCCGCCACCGTCGTGTCGGTCGGCTCGGAAACCGAAGTGGCCGAACCGGTTACCGTGACCATCACCGGTCCGGGCGCGGGCAAGGTCGCCTTCGGCCACACCCAGATCCGCCTGGGCAACTTCGCGCGCGCCACGGTGGTCATCGACCAGCGGGGCAGCGGAACCTACGCGGAGAACGTGGAGTTCATCCTCGGTGACAGCGCCGCGCTGAACGTGATCGTGGTGCAGGACTGGGCCGATGACGCCGTGCACGTCACCGCGCACCACGCCATGCTGGGTCGCGACGCCGTGTTGCGCCACACCAATGTCACCCTCGGCGGCGATCTGGTGCGCCTGACCGGCAATGTCCGCTACGCGGGCCCGGGCGGCGACGCCGAACTGCTGGGCGTGTACTTCGCCGATGACGGCCAGTTCTTCGAGCAGCGCCTGCTGGTCGATCACTCGCAGCCCAACTGCAAGTCGAACGTGCAGTACAAGGGTGCGCTGCAGGGTGATCCGACCTCGGACAAGCCGGACGCGCACACCGTGTGGGTCGGCGA
Organism: Nocardia sp. NPDC004151; assembly: GCF_042874235.1. Classification (NCBI taxonomy): domain Bacteria; kingdom Bacillati; phylum Actinomycetota; class Actinomycetes; order Mycobacteriales; family Nocardiaceae; genus Nocardia; species Nocardia sp. NPDC004151. Next base: position 122,119 of record NZ_JBIAMR010000015.1, read on the forward strand.
CGTGCTGATCCGAGCGGCCGCCGAGGGCACCGACACCTACGAGCTGAACCGCAACCTGGTGCTCACCGACGGTGCGCGCGCCGACTCGGTGCCGAACCTGGAGATCGAGACCGGCGAGATCATCGGGGCCGGACACGCCTCGGCCACCGGCCGTTTCGATGACGAGCAGCTGTTCTACCTGCGTTCGCGCGGCATCCCGGAGGAGGTCGCCCGCCGTCTGGTGGTGCGCGGCTTCTTCTTCGAGGTGCTGCAGAAGATCTCCGTCCCCGAGGTCCGGGAGCGGCTCGAGGCGGCCATCGAGGCCGAGCTCGCCGCTGTCGGAGCTTGATGGGCGCCGTCGGCGCCTGACACCAACTTCCCATCCCCGCAAAGGAATCCGATTCGATGACCACCCTGGAAATCAAGGACCTGCACGTCGAGGTCGCCAGCCCGGACGAGAACGCCGAGCCCATCAAGATCCTCAAGGGCGTGAACCTGACCATCAAGTCGGGCGAGACCCACGCCATCATGGGCCCCAACGGCTCCGGCAAGTCGACCCTGTCCTACGCCATCGCCGGGCACCCCAAGTACACCGTCACCCAGGGCTCGATCACCCTGGACGGTGAGGACGTGCTGGAGATGTCGGTCGACGAGCGCGCCCGCGCCGGCCTGTTCCTGGCCATGCAGTACCCGGTCGAGGTGCCCGGCGTCTCGGTCTCGAACTTCCTGCGCACCGCCGCCACCGCCATCCGCGGCGAGGCCCCCAAGCTGCGCACCTGGGTCAAGGAAGTCAAGGAGGGCATGGCCGAGCTGGAGATCGATCCGGCCTTCGGCGAGCGCTCGGTCAACGAGGGCTTCTCCGGCGGTGAGAAGAAGCGCCAGGAGATCCTGCAGCTGAGCCTGCTCAAGCCGAAGATCGCCGTGCTCGACGAGACCGACTCGGGCCTCGACGTCGACGCGCTGCGGATTGTTTCCGAGGGTGTGAACCGTTACAAGGAGCGGGAGACCGGCGGCATCCTGCTGATCACCCACTACACCCGCATCCTGCGCTACATCAAGCCCGACTTCGTGCACGTGTTCGTGGGCGGCAAGATCGTCGCCGAGGGCGGCGCCGAGCTGGCCGAGGAACTCGACGCGAACGGCTACGTGCGCTTTACTTCAGCTGCTGTAGGAGCCTGAATATGACCAGCACCGTGGGGACTCTCGACATCGCCAGGATCCGGGCCGACTTCCCGATCCTGAGCCGGACCGTGCGTGACGGGAAACCGCTGGCGTACTTGGATTCCGGTGCGACGTCGCAACGTCCGCTGCAGGTGCTCGACGCCGAGCGGGAATTCCTGCTCGAGCACAACGCGGCCGTGCATCGCAGCGCGCACCAGCTCGCCGAGGAGGCCAACGAGGCCTACGAGGCGGCGCGCGCGGCGATCGCGGCGTTCGTCGGCGCCGGCCCGGACGAGATCGTGTACACCAAGAACGCGACCGAGTCGCTGAACGTGGTGGCCTACGCCTTCTCCGACGACCGCTTCCCGTACCACGTGGGTCCCGGTGACGAGATCGTCATCACCGAGCTCGAGCATCACGCGAATCTCGTTCCGTGGCAGGAGCTCGCGCGCCGCACGGGTGCGACGCTGAAGTGGTACGGCGTCACCGACGACGGCCGCATCGACCTGGATTCGCTCGAATTGTCGCCCGCCACGAAGGTGGTCGCGTTCACGCATCAGTCGAATGTGACCGGCGCGGTCGCCGATGTCGCCGAATTGGTGCGCCGGGCAAAGGAAGTCGGCGCCATCGTGGTGCTCGACGCCTGCCAGTCGGTGCCGCACATGGGCGTGAACTTCAAGGAGCTGGGCGTCGACTTCGCCGCCTTCTCCGGCCACAAGATGCTGGGCCCCTCGGGTGTCGGCATCCTGTACGGCCGCCGGGAGCTGCTCGAGGACACCCCGCCGTTCATCACCGGCGGCTCCATGATCGAGACCGTGTTCATGGATCACTCGACCTTCGCCCCGCCGCCGCAGCGGTTCGAGGCGGGCTCGCAGATGATCTCGCAGGTCGTCGGATTGGGCGCTGCCGTCAAGTATCTCGGCAATGTGGGTATGGAAGCCGTTGCGGCGCACGAGCACACGCTCGTCAGCGCGGCCCTCGAGGGTCTCGACGCGATCGACGGTGTCCGGATCATCGGCCCGACCGAGAACGTGAACCGCGGTGGCGCGGTGTCGTTCCTGGTCGACGGTGTCCACGCCCACGATGTCGGCCAGATCCTCGACGACCAGGGTGTCGCCATCCGAGTCGGTCACCACTGCGCGTGGCCGCTGCACCGCCGTTTCGGTATCGCCGCCACCGCCCGGGCCTCCTTCGCGCTGTACAACACGCTCGACGAGGTCGATCAGCTGGTGGCCGCGGTGCGGAAGGCCCAGAGCTTCTTCGGAGTTGCATAGACCATGCGCATGGAGCAGATGTACCAGGAAGTGATCCTGGACCACTACAAGCACCCGCACCACCGGGGGCTGCGTGAGCCCTTCGGCGCCGAGGTGCACCACGTCAACCCGACCTGCGGTGACGAGGTGACCCTGCGCGTGCACATCGACGGCAACGGCGATGTGCGGGACGTGTCCTACGACGGTCAGGGCTGCTCGATCAGCCAGGCCTCCACCTCGGTGCTCACCGATCAGGTCATCGGCCTGCCGGTGCAGCAGGCGCTGAAGGTGGTCGAGGAGTTCGACGCGATGATCACCGGCCGCGGCACCGTCGAGGGTGACGAGGACGTGATCGGCGACGGTGTCGCGTTCGTCGGCGTCGCCAAGTACCCCGCCCGCGTGAAGTGCGCGCTGCTGGGCTGGATGGCGTTCAAGGACGCCGTGGTGCGGATAGCCTCGGCCGAGGAAGCCAAGAAGACGATGGGCAACGGGGAGTAGCGATGAGCGAGACAGAGCAGCAGACCAAGGAACTCACTCCCGAGGAGCTGCAGCACCTCGACGACATGGAGGAGGCGATGCGTGACGTCGTCGACCCCGAACTCGGCATCAATGTCGTCGATCTGGGCCTCGTCTACGGCATGGCCTTCGAGGACGGCATCGCCAAACTCGACATGACCCTGACCTCCCCGGCCTGCCCCCTCACCGACGTCATCGAGGACCAGTCCCGCAACGCCCTGGTCCGCTCCGGCCTCGCCGAGGACCTGCAGATCAACTGGGTCTGGATGCCCCCGTGGGGCCCCGACAAGATCACCGACGACGGCCGCGAGCAGCTGCGCGCACTCGGCTTCACGGTGTAGACAGAACGCACTCCGGCGATGCGGACCGATCCCTGGTGGATCGGTCCGCATCGCCGTTTCAGCGTCCCAGCGCCTCGTTCAGGAGGGCTCTGGCTGTGGCGCAGAGGATTTCGGCGGCCTCGGGGTGGGGGAGGGCGGCCACGTCGACGAGCCAGATGAAGGATTCGATGCCGGTGGCGGATCGGATGGCGATGGCCAGGCGGTGGATGTCGATGTCCGGGTGAGTGATTCGCAGAGGTTCCAGCGCGTGTTCGAGCCAGCCGATCACCCGGCCGCGGCGGAGCGGGGAGGGGTTGCCCGCGGCGGGGTCCAGGGACAGGCGCAGGGAGGTGCGTAGCTCGGGTTCCCACTCCAGGTTGATGCGGACGCATTCGCGCATGACGAGGTCCAGGCGTTCGCGCGGGTCGGTGGGGGCGGGATCGGGGAGCAGGGTTTCCCGGTCGATCTCGGGGCGTACGGCCGCCAGGAGGGCGCGCTGGTTGGGGAAGTAGCGGTAGGCGGTGGTGCGGGAGATCTCGGCGGCCTGCGCGGCGTCCTCGACCGTCGGTATCGCGCCCTGCGCCAACAGCTTCCGGGTCGCGGTGATCAGGGCCGTGCGGGTGCGGGATTTCTGGTTGGTGCGCCCGGTGTTCTCATATGGTACGGCCATGCCCATGATGGTACTCTGATCCCATATCGAGTCCCGGAGGGCTGCTATGAGCACCGATCCCGCTGTCGTGAATCCGGACCTGTACCGGGTCGTCTTCGAGAACGAGCGGGTGCGGGTGCTGGAATACCGCGACAAGCCCGGTGACCGCACATCGCCCCACAGTCATCCCGACAGCGTCCTGTACCCCTTGAACTCCTTCCGGCGTCGGATCACCGCCAATGGGGAGCAGGTGGAGGTGGAGCTCACCGCGGGGCAGGTGCGGTGGCTCGGCGCGCAGGAGCATTCGGGTGAGAACATCGGCGAGGGGGAGACCCACGCGCTGTTCATCGAACTCAAGGAGCCCGCGCCGGCGGCCGGGGACACGGTGCTCGGGCCTTCCGGGATGTAGCGCGCTGGCGTGTTCCGGCCGGTCGTGCCGGGGTTGGAGCGGCGACTCACCGTACGATTCTTCGGTGACCTATGACGACTTCGACGGATTCGAGCATCTCGACACCTCCACGTTGCCCGAACGCCAGCAACGCATTCTGTGCAGCATTCGGGATTGGGTGCAGCGGCACGGGTATTCGCCGAGCACTCGGGAGATCGGGGACTCGGTCGGCCTGAAGTCGGCGTCATCGGTCTCGAGACATTTGCGTGAGCTGGAGAAGCGCGGGTTCCTCAAGCGCAGTGAGTCGGTGACGCGTCCCATGGACGTGCGGCTGTTCCTGCGGGCGTCCGCGCCCGCGCGGCAGCGGGACGATAACTCGGTGCCGGTGCCGGTCGTCGGCGATATCGCGGCCGGTACCCCGATCCTGGCGGAGGAGCACACCGACGATGTGCTCTCGCTGCCGCGGGAGCTGGTGGGCCGCGGCACCGTGTTCGGTCTGCGGGTGCGCGGCGACTCCATGGTCGACGCCGCCATCTGCGACGGAGACATCGTCGTGGTGCGCAAACAGCACGAGGCGCACACCGGCGAGATCGTGGCGGCCATGATCGACGGCGAGGCCACGGTCAAGGTCTACAAGCGCGCGAACGGGCATGTCTACCTGGAGCCGCGCAATCCCGCGTACCCGGTGATCGATGGTGACAATGCCCAGGTACTGGGTAAGGTCGTCTCGGTCATGCGCCGGGTCTGAGCGTCTGGCATGATGACCGCCGTTATCACCATCCATCCCCGGGGAGTATCGAATGTCGTTGCTGCGCAAGGCCGGTGTCGGCCTCGCCGTTACGTCGATGGCCGCGATGGGCACCGTGTCCGCCGGATCCGCCTCCGCGGCGGAGAACGGCGAGCCGGTCTTCATCGCGACCTCCGGTGACCTGTACGGCGCGCTGGCGCTGTCCAAGAGCACCGGGAACGTCGCGTATGCCGTGAACTACGGCAGCTGGGACGCCGCGGACTCCTCCGCGGTCAGCCAGTGTGGCGGCGGCGACTGTGCCGTCGTCGTGCACTTCGCCAACGCTTGTGGCGCGGTCGCCCAGGGCGCCGACACCCGCTTCGGCTGGGCGTGGGCGCCGTCCAAGGTGGAGGCCGAGTCGGCCGCCATCAATGTGCTCGGCAAGAGTGCGCCGGGTTTCCCGGACACGGGTTCGTCCTCGCCGCGTCAGGCCAAGGTCATTCTCTCGGCCTGCACCGACAACGCGAGCTGACGTTTCGCGAAACACTCATGCGCCACACCGGATTCGTCCGGTGTGGCGCTGTTTTGTTTGCGGGAGTCCATTTTCCAGCAACACGCCGGGCTCGGCGGCGATGATTTCCCCGTGGACGACATCACCTACGAGGACACCCGCTTCGCGCTGCACGCGGCGGCCGAACTGCTGATCGCCGGTCCGCAGTATCGCCGGTTCGGCAGCATCCGCATGCGCATCGTGCTGGGTGGATTCACCGGCATGAAGTGGCCGGTGTCGGTGACGGGCACCGATCTGGTGTGGCCGCAGGGCCGGACCCGCCTGCACGGCACCTACAGTGACCTCGCCTCGACCGCCGGTTTCGAGGCCGACGGCCCGCCGGACGGGCTGTATTCCGACGGCACCCGGATGGATCCGGACGAGCCGTTCAAGGTCGACTCCGAGGCCGCCACCGCCGTACACGACTGGTTCGCGGTGGGGGACACCGCATTACGACGCTTCGCCGCCGAACAGCAGCCGGTGCTGTGGCCCGAGCACTTCGACCTGTCGGTGGCGGTCGACGAGGTGAATTACGGTGTCTCCCCGGGCGACTGGGACAACCCGACGCCGTACGCCTACGTCGGCCCGTGGACCCGCCGTCGCGGCGGGTTCTGGAACGCGCCCTTCGGGGCCGTGCGGCCCCGCGCCGAAGTGGCGACGGTGCAGAGCCTCATGGAGTTCTTCCGCGAGGGCAGAGCCCATGCGGCACAGGACGACTGACGTCAGCGGTAATGGACTTTCAGGACGTCCCCGCCCTCGGTGCCGAGCACGAGCGTGCGCGCCGGGGCCGGGGCGACGGCCACGGAGGTGAGCGGCTGGCCCGACAGCAGGGTGCAACTGGTGTGCGCGACCGGATCCGCGAGCACCAATTGCCCGCTGCCGGTAGCGATGTAGAGCAGCCCGTCGACGATCGCGAGGTCGTCGGGGAGCAGTGGGCCGGACAGGGGAGCGGGGGCCAGATCCACGGCCACCGTCGCCCGCGTGGGATCGTCGATCGGCAGGGCGACGATCCGCGCGGTCGGGCTCTCCAGCAGCGTCACGTAGAGGATGCCGTCCGCGGCGACGATACCGTCGGCTCCGAGGCCGAGGGCCGCCAGCGCCGTGTGGCTGCGGGCGGTCCAGTCGGCGTCGACGCTGCCGTCCGGCCGGATCCGCACCACGGAGTTCGCGGAGGTGTCGGCCACGTACAGGGCGCCGTCGGGGTCGAAGGCCGCGCCATTGGCCTGACCGAGCCCGGACGCGAACACCTCGGGCGTCGGGTCGGCGGCGGCCGGATCGAACCGCACCACCCCGCTGCCTCCCGAGAGACCGGAGAGCGGCGAATTGCCGAAGGTCACGTACATCAGCCCGTCCGGCCCGCGCCGGACCGCGCCGGGACCCCGGACCGGCACACTGGCGACCAAATGGGCGTCCCCGTCGTACTTCTCCACCACATCGCGCTGCGCGCGCGAGACCCAGAAGCTCTCGGTCGCCTCGTCGAACGTCAGGTTCTCCGACCAGTCGAGCAGCGGAGCACGGGTGGGCAGCGCCACCCGCGCCTCGGTGGGCGCGCAGGACACCGATCCCGCGATGGGTGCTGGCGCGTCGGCGGCGGCCCGGGTGCCCGTTCCGAGCGGCCCACTCGCCACGGCCGTCATGGCCAGCAGGGTGGCGGCACCCGCGACGAGGCGGCGTCCCCGAGAGTCCGACTGCGGTGCAACCGCTTTCGGTAGCCGATCGGGCATCGAAGCACTTCCCTTCGTCGGGCGATGATCGCGGCCAGCGTATATCGGCCATTCCGGTCCAGCAATGCAGGTCGGGGCCCAGCGAGTCGAACCGGCCCAGCGACCTGAATTGTCGAGCGGTGGGGCCCGGCCGGTTGTCGCGACCGTGGGGTGGTCGCGGCTACCCGCCGTGGTTTCCGCCGGTGCGAGTGCTCGAGCGGGTTGGTGACCCCACGGGTGGCCGGGCGGCTCCTCGGTGGTGCCGTCGTCGACCAGCTCGCAGTTGACGTATGTGCCGCTACGCGGATGGGTGCGTGGGCAGCGGTTCGGTGGACTGATCGGCCAGCGCGGCTTCGACATTGGCGAGTCCGGCGCGCACGCCGAGGCCGTAGCCGTCCTCGTCGAGCGCGTCCAGGCGGGCGTGGGCGGCGGTCAGATGCCGCCGAGCGGTGTCGAAAGCGCCGAGCCGACGGTAGTTGTCGGCCAGATTGAGGTGGAGCGAGGGGTAGAAGCCACGCACGCTCAGGCCCGCGTGATGGGCCTGAGCGCGTTCGTCGGTGAGCGAGTCGGCGGCGTCGAGGGCGCGGATGTCCCAGGTGAGGGCGTCGGCCGCGTGGTCCTGCAGGTCGGCCAGGAAGTGCGCCAGCGACACTCGGTGCAGGGGGTCGCCGCCCGCCCCGATCTCGTCCCACAACGAGGTCAGCTGTTCGCGAGCCGTCGCTGGATCACCTTGGCGTCCAAGGGTTACGGCGTCGTTGATGGCGGTCATGGTCGGATCGGGGGCGGTCATGACGGCGACCGTAGCGGGAGGGACCGACAACTAGCGGGCGGGCCGCCCGTGGCGTCCGTCGCCGGTGATGCGGCCGCGCCGGATGAGGTCGCGTTTGGTGCCGGGGCCGAGGGTGATCTGTTCGTCCTCGCCGGCCACGCGGTCGTCGGGGTTGGGGCACACGAACAGTGTGACGGTGGTGCCTTCGGAGAATCCGTTGCGGCGCATCATGGCCGCGGAGGCGGTGTTGTGGATCTCGACGTCGGTGACGATGCGGGCCGCACCGTGCCGGAACAGCAGGTCGCAGCAGGCGGTCATGAGCTTGCTGGCGACACCGCGCCCCTGCACCTCGGGGGAGACGGCGATCCACTCGAGGTACGCCCAGTCCTCGCGGAGCTCGAATTCCATGGAGGCCAGCACGAATCCGACCACCTGATCCGAATCCACCGCCACCCAGCAGGATTTGCCCGCGCTGTCGAGGTGTTCGGCGACCGAGGTCAGCGACCACGACGTGTAGGGCTTGGCCTGGGTGTCGAACACCTGGTAGCCGAGGTCGATGACCTGCCGCAGATGTCCGAGCCCCATGGGCACGATGGCGATGTCCGGGTGGATGGATATGTCGGGATCCATGCCGCTAGTTTGCCAGGCGGGTGCTGGAGGGTCAGGCACCCTTGCGGGCCTGCTTGGCCGGAGCCTTCTTCGCGGCTTTCTTGGCCGGCTTCTTCTCGGCGGCCTTCTTGGCGGGGGCGGCCTTCGCGGCCGGGGCCGATCCGGTCTTGCGCCCGGACGCCTCGAGGCTGCGCTGCAGGGCCGCGACCAGGTCGACGACCTCGGCGTCCATCTCCGGGGCGGCCGCTTCCGGCGCCCGGGTGACCTTGCTGGAGCCGCTGGCGATGGCCTCGTCGAGCAGCTTCTTCAGCTCGATCTGGTATTGGTCCACGTAGAGGCCGGGATCGAAGTCGTCGGACAGCGTGTCGACGAGGGTCTCGGCCATCTTCAGTTCCTGCGACTTGGGTTCGGCGACGCCCTCGAGCTTGTCGAAGGCCACCGACCGCACCTCGTCGGGCCACAGCAGGGTCTGCAACACCATCACCCCGTCACGGACGCGCAGCGCGGCCAGCCGCGTCTTCTGCCGCAGGGTGAAATGCACCAGCGCCACCCGGTCCACTCGTTCGAGGGTCTTGGCCAGCAGCACATACGCTTTGGGCGTGGTGGAATCGGGTTCCAGATAGTAGCTCTTGTCGAAGAGAATCGGATCGATCTGTTCCGAGGGCACGAATTGCAACACTGGAATTTCGTGCTTCTCCGCGGCCGGCAGTTTCGCGAAGTCCTCATCGGTGAGAATCACCCGATCACCGTCGGGCGATTCATAGGCCCGATCGATATCGGAATACTGCACCGGCTGCCCGTCGACGGTGCACAGCCGCTCGTATCGAATCCGCCCGCCGTCCGCGGCGTGCACCTGGTGGAACTTGATGTCGTGGTCCTCCGTGGCGGTGTACACCTTCACGGGGACATTGACCAATCCGAACGCGATGGAGCCCTTCCAAATGGACCGCATAGTCCGATCGTAACTTGGGCAGCGGTTTCAGACCGGGAATGCCATTGACTCCCGCCACGATCGAGGCGTGCGGGCGCGATAATGAGCCGATGGGTCGTCGACTCGCTGATTCGAGCACCCGCGCTCGGCTGGCCGCCCCCGACGAGGGCATCGGCCTGGATGAGCTCGCGCTCGCGGGCCGCAATCACGGGCTGCCGCTCGAGGCGCTGCGGTACGACGTCACCCCGCAGGGCCTGCATTACGTGCTGACGCACTTCGACATCCCCTTCGTCCCGCCGAACGAGCCCTGGCAGCTGAAGATCGCGGGCCGGGTGCGGCGTCGGTTGCGGCTGGATGTGGCCGCCCTGAAGGCGCTCCCGCAGGTCACCACGCGGGTGACGCTCGAATGCGCGGGCAATGGCCGGGCCTTGCTGACACCGCGTCCGGTGAGTACGCCCTGGCTGCTCGGGGCGGTCGGCACCGCCGAGTGGACAGGTGTGCCGTTGCGGCTGTTGCTGACGGAGGCCGGTGTGGAGGCCGACGCGGTCGAGGTGGTCTTCACCGGCGCGGATCACGGGGTGGAGTATGGGGTCGAACAGGACTATCAGCGGGCGCTGCCGGTCGAGGTGGCCCTGGGTGCCGAGCCGGGGGTGCTCGTCGCCTATGAGATGAACGGGGCGCCGCTGCCGCCGCAGCACGGCTTTCCGGTCCGGCTGATCGTGCCCGGCTGGTATGGCATGGCGCACGTGAAGTGGCTGCGGGAGATCACGGTGACCGACACTCCGTTCACCGGGTACCAGCAGGCGGTGGCGTATCGGATACGGCAGGAGGCCGGTGAGGCGGGCGAGCCGGTGACCCGGATCGTGCCGCGCGCGCTGCTGGTTCCGCCCGGCTTCCCGGATTACATGTCGCGATCGCGGGTGGTGCGACCGGGCCCGGTGCCGCTCGAAGGGCGCGCCTGGTCGGGCCGGGCGCCGGTCACCCTCGTCGAGGTGAGTACCGATGGCGGGCAGAGTTGGCGGGAGGCGCGACTGGATCCGGACCAGGGCCGCCGATGGGCTTGGCGGCGCTGGCATTTCGACTGGATAGCGGCCGCGGGCGACTATGTCCTCAGCGCCCGGGCGACCGATGCCGATGGCAACACCCAGCCGCTGGAGCCGCCCTGGAATCACGGCGGATTCGTCGTGAATCCGGTCCAGCGGGTCCCGGTGCTGTGCCTGGAGGCCGACGAGTGACCGGAACCCGTCGGGGTCAGGCGACCCGGCGGTCGGGTTCGCTGCGGTAGCGCGAGTGGTCGCCGTCGATGCCGAGGGCCTTCCACAGTCGCTTGGTGACCGGGTTCATCAGGCCCAGTTCGTCCGCGAGGGAACGCATGTCGCCGAAATAGCCGGTCAGGATCTTCGACGCGGTCGGGGACTGCCAGAACGCTTCCTTGATGACCTCGCGCGGAATGTCGAAGGTGCGCGCGAATTCCGGCGGCGGGGCCATGATCTCCCCGGCGAGCCAGCGCATGGCGAGCGGGAAGGCGATGCCGCAGAGATTCTGGTACATCGGGCTGCGTCGCGGGATGTGCCTTTTCAGGAACTCGTTGGCGAAGGAGATGTGCCGGGCTTCCTCGGCGATATGGATCTCCATGCAGCGCACCACCGCGGGCGGCAGCTTCGCGCCGTTGCGGATGACGGCCTTCTGATAGTGGTCGATCGGTTCCTCGCCGCCGAGAATGCCGATGAACAGAATCGGCCAGGCATATCCGCCGGCAACTCCGATGAGCGGTGAGAGTTTCCGGAAGAAGGGCCGCATTCCCGGAACATCGACGCCGATCCGGTTCACCAGCTCCTGGAACATCTGGATGTGGTTGCACTCCTCGGTCATCTCGTGGAGGCAGTAGCGAAACTCCGGCGACCCGTTGGGCAGCTTCATGATGTACTGCATCATTCCGCGGATCAGGATGCTCTCGAAGGCCGCGCCGACCTTGATGGCATTGGCGATCCGCCACTTGCCGATCTCGATCTGCCGTTCGATCGGCTGGTCCCGATACCACCGGGTCGCGCCGAGCGGGTCGATATCGGGTTGCAGCACCCAGCGCGGATCGTGCGGGTCGATCGCGAATTCGGGGGAGTCCCAGGGGATGTCGAGATACGGATCGAACCGGCGGTACACCGATCCCTCCGACAGGGTGTGCAGCACGTCCGCGTATTCGCGTGCCTCGGTTCCGGTGCCCGACCTCGTCGTCAGAGCCATCATTGCCTCCTCGTCTGTGTACCGCGCCGCCCGGGCGTCGGGCGGGGGCCGTTCCTGTGCGGCGCGACACACTCAACGGTAAGTGCTAACCACGGTTACATACAACCCTGAATGTATGCGTGCCCGCGTGGCGGTCGATCGTGTGCTGGTCGGACAGCCGCGCCGAGCGCAAGCGGTTTGCCACGATGTGGGAAATTCCGCCGCCAAAGGATCGGCCTGATCGCAACCCTTCGGCGAGGGTGATCGGCCGTCTTACCGTTCCGGCACCAACTCTCCCGGGAGGACTGTGCCGATGAGCGAACCATGGCAGACCAGGACCGACGTGCTGGTGATCGGCGGCGGACCCGCCGCGTGCTGGGCGGCGGTGCACGCCCGGGAAGCGGGGGCGGAGGTGGTGCTGGTCGACAAGGGCTACTGCGGAACCAGCGGCGCCACAGCGCCTTCGGGCACCGGCGTCTGGTACGTCGCCCCCGAGACCACCGCCCGCGCCAAGGCGAAGGCCAGTCGCGAGGCGCTGGGCGGGCATCTGGCCGACCACTACTGGATGGACCGGGTCCTCGATCAGACCTACGTGAACATGAACCGGCTCGCCGTCGAGGGCCGCTATCCGTTCCCGGCCGATCCCGAGACCGGCGAACCCTTGCTCACCGGCGTGCAGGGCCCGGAGTACATGCGGCGCATGCGCGCCTGGGTGAAACGGCTCGGCGTGCGGATCCTGGACCACGCCCCGGCGCTGGAGCTGCTGGTCGATGCCGACGGCGTGGTGCGCGGGGCCGCCGGATATCAGCGGCATGCCGAGCGGGATTATCGCGTGGTGGCGGGCGCGGTCGTGCTGGCCACCGGTGGCTGTGCCTTCCTGTCCCGGGCGCTGGGCACCAATGTCGACACCGGTGACGGCGCGCTCATGGCGGCCGAGGCCGGGGCGCGGTTCTCGGGCATGGAGTTCTCCAACGCCTACGGCATCGTGCCCAAGGGCTCGACCATCACCAAGACCGCCTATTACGGCTACGCGACCTTCTTCCACGCCGACGGCCGGGTGCTCGAGGGCGCGGGGTCGGCGCAGGGGCGGTCGGTGATCGCCCGGACCCTGTTGTCGGAGCCCGTCTTCGCACAGCTGGACCGGGCCGACGCCGACGTGCGGGCCAGGATGCGACTGGGGCAGCCCAACTTCTTCCTCCAGTTCGACCGCCGGGGGATCGACCCGTTCACCGAGCGGTTCGAAGTGGACCTGCTCGCCGAGGGCACGGTGCGCGGCACCGGCGGGATCGATGTCGTCGACGACGACTGCGCGACAACGGTTCCCGGCCTGTACGCGGCGGGCGACGCGGCGACCCGGGAGCGGATCTGCGGCGGATTCACCGGCGGCGGCAGCCACAATTCGGCGTGGGCCATGTCGTCGGGGAGCTGGGCGGGCGCGGGAGCGGCGCGGTTCGCGCTCCGCTCCGGTCGGGTCGATTCTGCCGCAGTTCAGGGCATCGGACGGGTCGGACTGCGGCCCGAGACAACCGAATCGGTGTCCGCGGACGAGGTCGTGACGGACGCGCAGCACGAACTGATCCCGTTCGAGAAGAACTATCTGCGCCACGGTGACCGCATCAGGCCCGCACTGGCCGAACTCGACGCCCTCTGGGAGCGGGCCGCGCGTGGCCTCGGCGGCGGGTCCGGTGTGGACCGGGTCCGCGCCCGGCAGGCCGCCGCCATCACCGCGGTCGGTCGCCTGATGTACCGATCCACCTTGGCGCGCACGGAGACTCGCGGTATGAGCAAACGCGCGGACCATCCGGAGCTGGATCCGGGCCAGCACCACCACATCCTGTCCGGCGGTCTCGGCGAGGTGTGGACCGCGACGTCGGCGACCGCACCCGTATCGGCGGCGGTGGCGTCATGATCGAGTTGCTGCGCGCCGAGGACTGCATCGCCTGCGACAAGTGCGTCGACGTCTGCCCGACCGACGTCTTCGACCGCACCGAGAGCGGAATCCCGCTCATCGCACGGCAATCCGACTGCCAGACCTGCTTCATGTGCGAGGCGTACTGCCCGGCCGACGCCCTCTACGTCTCGCCCGACGCCGCCCCGCTCGCGGACCGCGAGATCCCCGAATCCCACATCGGCCGCTACCGCGAGCAGCTCGGCTGGGGAAAGGGCCGCGCCCCGGGCAGTCTCGTCGCGGTCGGCCCGGCTCTGCCGCACGGCGCACTGCCGCCCCGGCTGATCGAGCCCGCACGATCGACCACATGACCGAGACGTCGCCGATGCCGAACGTCCCCGCCGCCGTCGGCAGCTCGAACCCGGCAGCGGACGGGGTGCGGGAGCCGAGATCAGCGATGGCGCAACCAGATACACGCGCCCGTCCAGGCCATCGCCGGAATGCCCCTCATCCGGCGGCCGCGCCAGGACACCACGCCGGCCACCGGCGCGTAGTGCCCTGAGTTTTCGGTGCAGTCACATCCGTGTCGCTGTGATTGCCTCCAATGCCGGGCCGCCTGCCCTCGCACGCGCCCGGTGCGGCTGCGGGGGTTCAGCGCAGGGCCAGGGCCAGGAAGAAGTCGACGCGGTCTTCGAGGCGGGACAGGTCGCGGTTGGTGAGTTCCTCGATGCGCTGGATGCGGTAGCGCAGTGTGTTCACGTGGACGTGCAGTAGATCCGCGCACTTGGTCCACGACCCGGAGACTTCGAGGAAGGTCTCGAGGGTGTGGACCAGGTCGGCGCGGTTGTCCTGGTCGTAGACGCGCAGGGGGTCGAGGAGGCGCACCCGGAACATGCGGCGGACCTCGTCGGGAACGCTGGCCAGCAGCAGCATGTGGGTGGCGAGTTCGTCGTGGCGGACGACGCTGGTGGGTTGCTGTCGTTCGGCGGCCATGCGGCGGGCGTAGCGGGCCTCCTCGACCGCGCCGCGCAGCCCCTCACCGTCGACCGCGCCGCTGATGCCGACGGACAGGCGGCTCAGTTGCAGCCCGGGTTCGAGGGCCTCGATGGCGCGGTGGATGTGGTCGTCGAGGGCCTGTTCGTCGCCGAGCGCGACCAGCAGGATGACCTCGCCGTCCACGACGCCGATGGCAGGGCTTCTGCCGTACAGGATTTCGCGCAGCACCGCGCGCAGTTCACCGGGCCGCACCGCGCCCGAGTCGGCGGTCGCGGCGACCGCCAGGTAGCGGTCGGACAGGCCCAGCCCGGTCAGTTCCAGCCGCGAGATGATGTCGGCGGACTTGGCCTCGGACATGATCAGTTCGATCAGTTCCTGCGCGAGGCGGCCCTCGGCGCTGTGCCGGTCGTCGTGGCGGGCGCGTTCGAGCGACACCACCGCCGCGAGCTCGCCGATGAGTGCGCGGCGTTCCTCGGGCCAGTCCTTGAAGTCGCTCTCGAAGACCAGGAACCAGTCCGCGATCCGCGAGGTCGCGTCGGCGTCGACGGCGAACAGTGTGTACCGGATCTCGTTGTGGGACAGCACATGTGGCAGCCGCCGCGCGGTCAGGAAGGCCGATCGCACCTGCGCGGGCAGGTCGCGCGTGGGTCCGGCGACCACCCGCCCGATGGACGACACCACCCAGCAGCGGGTACCGAGTGTGCGGTGGACCAGGTCGAGGACCGAATCCAGCCCGCCGCCGGAGACCAGCTGCCGATGCCGGTCGAGGATGGCGCTCAGGTCCGCGGCCCGTCCCGAGGACAGCTTCCGGTTGATGGTCTCGGTGACGGTCGCGAACGCGATCTGCTCCTCTACCCGGAACAGCGGGATTCGGTGTTTCTTACACGCCGCGACCAGATCCTCGGGCGCTTCGCCGTAGAGGGCGTCGCCCGCGGCGAGCGCGGCGACCCGGGCGCGGGCGAGGGCCCCGACGAAGGTGTCGCTGTCCTCGGGGCCGTGCCGCCATTGCAGCCCGGTGAGCACGAATTCCCCACCGGACAGATACCGGCCCGGATCGAGCATGTCGGTGGTTACGACCCAGCGTACGAAGCGGTCCAGCTCGTCCTCTCCGGAGACGAGCCGCAGGCCCAGATCGTGCATGGTCAGCAGGGAACGTAACCGCATGATTCTCGAGGCTAACAGTGAGTGACGCGACGGTTACCGAACTTGGATGTAACTACGAACGCGCCCCTGTGAAGCAGGCCACAGGTTCGGAGGTCTCGTCCTATCGGGCATGACCACCCCCCGGGTTTAGTGATTGACACACGCTGAACACGGATGGAGGTCGGATGTCGAGTTGCCTGGAATGGCTCGGGTCGCTGCCCCTGGAAGAAGCCGAGACGCACCTGCTGACCTGCAACGCGTCGCGGACCTGGGCTCGCAAGATGGTGGCGAACCGGCCGTACGCGGACGAGTCGAGTCTGATCGCCGCGGCCGTGGCCGGGGTCGCCGAACTGAGTTGGGCCGATGTCGAGGAAGCGCTCGACGCGCACCCCCGCATCGGTGAGCGCGAGGCGGCCCGGCACCAGTCCGAGCGTGAGGCGCGGTGGTCGGCCGACGAGCAGTCCGGAGCGTCCGAGGCCGACGCCCGGGTGCTGGCCGAACTGGCCGCCGGGAACCTCGCCTACGAGGAACACTTCGGCCATGTCTTCCTGATCCGGGCCGCCGGCCGCAGCGGCGCGGAGATGCTGGCGGAGCTGCGGCACCGTCTGGGCAACCCGGTGGCCGAGGAACACCGCGTGGTGCGCCGCGAGCTGGCCGACATCACCGGCCGCCGGGTGCGCAAGCTCCTGGAGGAGCGATGAACGACCCCTGTAACTGAGTCCCTACTCCTTCTCTACGTACCGGGGCAGCCGAGGCTGTCGTACCTGCGCAGAACCGATATCTAGAGGAACGCAATGGATTTCCTACAACCGGGCAGCTGGGCCGAGGCGCTCCAGCTGAAAGCGGAACGCCCCGACGCGGTTCCGATCCAGGGTGGCACCGATGTGATGGTCGAGATGAACTTCGACGTGCACCGCCCGGACGCCCTGCTGGACCTGAACCCGTGCCGGGAGCTGTTCGGGGTGGACGAACAGGCCGACGGCCGCATCCGCCTCGGCTCCGGTGTCCCGTTCGTGAAGATCATCAACCGGTACCAGGATCGCCTGCCCGGTCTGGCGCAGGCCTCGCGCACCGTGGGTTCCCCGCAGATCCGCAACCGCGGCACCGTGGGCGGCAACCTGGGCGGTGCGTCGCCCGCCGGTGACGCCCACCCGGCGCTGCTGGCCGCGAACGCCGTGGTCGAGGTCGAGTCCGCCGCCCGCGGTACCCGCATGATCGACATCGACGACTTCTACGTGTGGGTCAAGAAGAACTCCCTGGAGCCGGACGAGCTGATCCGCGCGGTGTGGCTGCGCCCCGCCTCGGGCCCGCAGTACTTCTCGAAGGTCGGCACCCGCAACGCGATGGTGATCGCGGTGTGCTCGTTCTCGGTTGCCCTGCACGCGGATTCGCGCACGGCGGGGGCGGGCATCGGCTCGGCCGGTCCGACCCCGATCCGTCCGGTCGAGGCCCAGGACTTCCTGGCCGCCAACCTGGACTGGGACAACGGCGGCGCGCTGAACGAGGAGCTGGCCCACGAGTTCGGCCGTCTGGTCGGCGCCGCGGCCAAGCCCATCGACGATGTGCGCGGCACCGCCGACTACCGCCGGCACGCGCTGTCGGTGATGGCCCGCCGGACCCTCGGCTGGGCGTGGAACGACTACACCGCGGAGAGGAGGGCGGCCTGATGCGTATCGACTTCACCGTCAACGGATCCCAGGAAACCGCCGACGACGTCTGGGAAGGCGAGAGCCTGCTGTACCTGCTGCGCGAGCGGGTCGGCCTGCCCGGCGCGAAGAACGCCTGCGAGCAGGGCGAATGTGGTTCCTGCACCGTCTATCTGGACGGCACCCCGGTGTGCTCGTGCCTGGTGGCCGCCGGTCAGGTGCAGGGCCGTTCGGTCCGCACCGTCGAAGGTTTGGCCGAGGGCGACAAGCTCGACCCGATGCAGCAGGCGTTCGTCGAGGCGGGCGCGGTGCAGTGCGGCTTCTGCACGCCCGGCCTGATCGTGCAGGCGCACGACCTGATCGAGCGCGTCCCCAACCCCTCCGATGTCGAGATCCGTGAGGCTCTCGCCGGAAACCTGTGCCGCTGTACGGGTTACGAGAAGATTCTGGATGCCGTGCGCATGGCGGCCGAGCGGAAGGCGGCGGCGAAATGACCAAGCTCGTCATCGAGAACGCCTATATCGCACCGGTCGTCGGTGCCGAAATCCCCAACGGCTATCTGATCGTCGGCGACGACGGCCGGATCGAAGCTCTCGGCGCAGGACCTGCGCCGATGGTGGTGGGTGCTGAACGCCTCTCCGGCACCGGCTGCCTGGTGACCCCGGGCCTGGTGAATACCCACCACCACCTCTACCAGTGGGCCACCCAGGGCCTGTTCCAGGACGCCACCCTGTTCGAGTGGCTGACCGGGCTGTACCGCCTGTGGGCCACCATGGACGCCGAGATCGTCTACGGCGCGGCCTCGGCCGGCCTGGGCTGGCTCGCGCTGACCGGTACCACCACCTCCACCGATCACCACTACGTGTTCCCCAAGGGCCGTGGCGATCTGTTCGACGCCGAGGTGCGCGCCGCCCGCGAGCTCGGCATCCGGTTCCACCCCTGCCGCGGTTCCATGGACCGCGGGCAGTCGCACGGCGGTCTGCCGCCGGACGAGGTGGTCGAGAACCGCGAGGAGATCCTCCTCAACACCGAGGAGATCATCAACAAGTACCACGACGCGTCGTTCGACTCGATGCTGCGCGTGGCCGTCGCCCCCTGCTCGCCGTTCTCGGTGTCGGAGGGCCTGATGGTGGAATCCGCCGCCCTGGCCCGTCAGCACGGCGTCCGTCTGCACACCCACCTCGCCGAGACCCTCGACGAGGAGGAGCACTGCATCGAGCAGATGGGTTGCACGCCCGTCGAATACATGGAGAAGCTGGGCTGGCTCGGTGACGACGTGTGGTTCGCGCACGCGGTGCACCTGCACGACAAGGACATCGCGGCCTTCGCCAAGACCGGCACCGGTTCGGCGCACTGCCCGACCTCCAACGCGCGGCTCGGAGCGGGCATCGCGCGAGTGATGGACCTGCTCGCCGCCGGTGCGCCCGTGGGCCTCGGCGTGGACGGCGCGGCCTCCTCCGAGCTCACCTCGATGGCGGGGGAGATGCGGCAGGCCATGCTGTTCCAGCGCGCCGTGCACGGCCCCCGCGCGATGACCGCCCGCCAGGCCCTCGAGGTCGGCACCCTCGGCGGTGCGCGGAACCTGGGCCGCCAGAACGAGATCGGCTCGCTCGAGGTCGGCAAGCTCGCCGATATCGCGGTCTGGAAGGTGGACGGCTTCCGCGCCGCCATCGAGGACCCGGTGTGCGCGCTGGTGTTCGGCCCGCAGCCGCCGCTGGCGCGCCTGCTGGTGGGCGGCCACACCGTCGTGGAGAACGACGAGCTCAAGACCATGCCGCACGATCAGGTCGGTCAGAACGGCGTGGCGGCGCGTCAGCGAATCATGAAGCAGGAGAACCGATGACCATCGCACGCACCACTCGGTTCCCCGAGGACGTCGCGATCCCGGGCGCCGGCGGCATCGGTGAGAGCCCGCTGCGTCCCGACGGCACCCTCAAGGTGAAGGGCGAGTTCGCCTACTCCTCGGACCTGTGGATCGACGGCATGCTGTGGGGCGCGACCCTGCGCAGCCCGCACGCCCGCGCCCGGCTGATCGGCATCGACACCAGCAAGGCCCTGGCCATGCCCGGCGTCCACGCCGTGCTCACCCACGAGGACGTGCCCGGCCGCAAGGTCTACGGCCTCGACCACACCTGGGACCAGCCCGTGCTGGCCTTCGGCGAGGTGCGCCACCACGGTGAGGCCATCGCCCTGGTCGCCGCCGACCACCCCGAGATCGCGCGCCGCGCCGTGGCCGCCATCGAGGTGGAATACGAAGTGCTGGAACCGATCACCGACCCGATGGCCGTGATCGAGGACCCGGTCGGGCTGGCCGTGCAGGAGCGCGGCGGCATCGCCCGCTATCAGCCGGTGCGCGCCGGTGACATCGAGATCGGCAAGGCCCTGGCCACCGTCGTGGTGAGTGAGGAGTTCGAGGTCGGCATGCAGGACCAGGCCTTCCTGGGCCCGGAGTCCGGCATGGTCATCCCCAACGAGGACGGC
Organism: Nocardia sp. NPDC004151; assembly: GCF_042874235.1. NCBI lineage: Bacteria > Bacillati > Actinomycetota > Actinomycetes > Mycobacteriales > Nocardiaceae > Nocardia > Nocardia sp. NPDC004151. The sequence goes on from NZ_JBIAMR010000015.1 coordinate 142,048, forward strand.
ACCCTCGACTTCTACGTCGCGACCCAGTGGCTGCATTGGGATCTCACCCAGATCGGCCCCTGCCTGGGGTTGAACGAGGACCAGATCCGGATGACCATGTCCGGTGTCGGCGGCGCGTTCGGCGGCCGCGAGGACCTGTCCATGCAGATCCACGCGGGCATGCTGGCCATGCGGACCGGTAAGCCGGTCAAGATGATGTACAACCGCCAGGAGTCGTTCTTCGGGCACGTGCACCGGCATCCGGCGCGCATGCGTTACGAGTACGGCGCGACCGCGACCGGAAAGATCACCTACGCCAAGGTGCTCATCGTCCTCGACGGCGGCGCGTACACCTCGGCCACCCAGAATGTGATCGGTAACGCCGCCTCCCTGGCGCTGGGTCCCTACGAGGTCCCGCACCTGGAGATCGACGCCTACGGCGTGTACACCAACAACCCGGTGTGTGGCGCGATGCGCGGATTCGGCGTCGTGCAGGCGTGTTTCGCGCACGAGTCGATGATGGACAAGCTCGCCGAGGCGCTGGACATGGATCCGGTCACGGTCCGTCAGGTCAATGTGGTGTCGCAGGGTTCCACGCTGGCCACCGGTCAGATCGTGCACGCGCCGACTCCGCTGGTGGAGATGCTCGACAGCCTGCGCGAGATGGAACTGCCGGAGTCCGTCGATACGTCGGATATTCGGAACCTGCCCGGCGGCGCGTCCCAGACCACCCACGGCGAGGGCGTGTACCGCGGCGTCGGCTACGGCGTCGGCATCAAGAACATCTGCTTCTCCGAGGGTTTCGACGACTATTCGACCGCCCGCGTGCGGCTCGAGGTGATCGGCGGCGAGCCGGTCGCGCTCGTGCACACCGCCGGCGCGGAGGTCGGTCAGGGTCTGATCACCCTCGAGGCGCAGATCGCACGCACCGAACTCACCATCGACCGCGTGGTCAGCCACCCGTCGGACAACAATGTCGGCAGCTCCGGCTCCTCGTCCGCCTCGCGCCAGTCGTACATGACCGGCGGCGCGGTGATGACCGCCTGCCGCGCGGTCGCCGACGAGCTGTTCGTGCTGGCGCGCAAGAAGTTCGACGTCCACGGCTTCATGCACCTCGACGGCGGCAAGGTCGTCAAGAACAACGGTGAGGTGGTCGCGTCGATCGCCGACGTCCTGGGCGACGACGTGATCGACCTGACCCGCGAATACCACCACCAGCCCACCACCGGTATGGACAAGATCACCGGTCAGGGCTCGAGCCACACCCAGCTCGCGGTCTGCGTGCACCGGGCAGTGGTCGATGTGGACACCGAACTCGGGCTCGTGAAAGTCGTTGCCCTGGACGCCGTCCAGGACGTCGGCAAGATCATGAACCGGCTCTCGCTGGAAGGCCAGATCCACGGCGGCTCCATTCAGGGCCTGGGTCTGGCGGTTATGGAGGAAATTCAGGTCACCAACGGCAAGGTGCGGAACCCGTCCTTCACGGACTATCTGATCCCCACCATTCTCGATACACCCCCGCAGAAACTGGAGATTCTGGAGAACCCGGACCCGCACGCCCCTTATGGCTTGCGTGGCGCGGGCGAACCGCCGACTCTCTCCTCCACGCCCGCGATCGCCGCAGCGATTCGCGATGCCTGCCGCAAGCGGGGCGGCACCGGAAACATCAACCGCGTGCCCGTGCGTCCGGAAGACATCATCCGGAACAGTTGACTAACAGGGGCAGACCGCGCCTCCCGCGACAAGGGAGCGCGGTAGGGACCCCACAACACCGAATCCGCGGCCCGGGGATTACCCAGCACCCCCGGGCCGTTGGTCGGCTACGCCCATAGGAGGGCAGCCATGACCCAGACTCAATCACCGATCACCACCCCGGAAACCGGGGGGTCCGCGCTCGAAAAGTTCTTCAGGCTATCGGAGCGCAAGACCACCATAACCCGTGAAATCCGTGGCGGCATCACCACATTCGTCGCTATGGCGTATGTCATATTGCTGGTCCCGCTAATTCTCGGCGGCGTCGCCGACTCGCACGGTGACAAGCTGAGCATCGCGCAGCTGACCACCACGACCGCCTTCTCCGCCGGTCTGACCACCGTCCTCATGGGCCTGGTGGGCAATGTGCCCCTCGCATTGGCCGCCGGACTCGGGCTGGTCCCCGTCGTCGCCTATCAGGCCGCGCCGCACATGACCTGGCCCCAGGCCATGGGTCTGGTGGTGCTGATGGGCATCGTCATCGTCATCCTGGCCGCGACCGGTCTGCGGACGATGATCATCAACGCCATTCCGCTGGCCATGAAGAACGCCATCGGCGTCGGCATCGGCATGTTCATCGCCATGATCGGCCTGGTCTCCTCCGGGGTCGTCGGCCACGGCGCGCCCGGCGGTCCGCCGGTGACGCTCGGCGTGGACGGGCATCTGGCCGGTTGGCCCACCGTGATCTTCGCGATCGGCCTGCTGCTGATGCTCGCGCTGTTCATCCGCAAGGTGCCGGGCGCGATCCTGATCAGCATCGCCATCTCCACGGTGCTCGCCATCGTGGTCAACGCCATGGCGAAGATCGATCCGAAGGCGTGGGGGACCGTCGTCCCCGAGAAGCCCACGTCGCTGTTCGCCTCTCCCGATTTCGGTCTGATCGGCCACATCGACCTGTTCGGCGGCTTCGCCACCGCGGGCGCCGTGACCGCCACCGTGGTGCTGTTCACGCTGGTGCTGACCGGCTTCTTCGACGCCATGGGAACCGTTTTCGGCGTCTGCGACGAGGCGGGCCTGACCGACGAGAAGGGTCAGGTGCCCGGCATGGGCAAGATCCTGACCACCGACGGTGTCGCCCAGATCGTCGGCGGCCTGTCCGGCGGCGCGGGTTCCACCGTGTACGTCGAGTCCGCGACGGGCGTCGGTGAGGGCGCCCGTACCGGTCTGGCCAGTGTGATCACCGGCGGATTGTTCTGCGCCGCCATCTTCTTCACGCCGATCGCGGCCGTGGTGCCGATCCAGGCCGCGGCTCCCGCGCTGGTGCTGGTCGGCGCGCTCATGATGACGCAGGCCCGCAAGATCGACTGGAACGATCTCGAGGTCGCGGTGCCGGCCTTCATCACGATCGTGCTCATGCCGTTCACCTACTCGATCACCAACGGTGTCGGCGCGGGCCTGATCGCCTACACCGTCATCAAGCTCGCTCGCGGGAAGTACCGCGAAATCCATTGGCTGGTGGCCGTGGTCAGCGTCGTCTTCGTCGCCTACTTCGGTATCAACGGCATCGAATTGGCCCTGGGAGGCTAGCCATGCGCGACATCGCGGCACAACTACTGGACTGGCACGCGGCGGGCAAGGACTACGCCGTGGCCTCCATCATCGGGATCGGCGGCTCCGCGCCGCGGCCGATCGGCGCGGCCCTGGCAGTGGACGCCGACGGCACCGTCGTCGGGAGCATTTCCGGCGGCTGCGTCGAGGGCGCGGTCTACGAGTTGTGCCGTGAGTCGCTGGCCACCGGCGCCACCATCCGGGAGACCTTCGGCTACAGCGACACCGACGCCTTCGCCGTCGGATTGACCTGTGGTGGAACGATTCAGGTGTTCGTCCAGTCGGTGACCGACGCCAACCGCGACGCGGTGGAACAGGTCCTGCGAGCTGAGGGGGAGGCCGTGGCCATGGTCCGCGACCTCGACAGCGGCGCCGTGATGGCGCTGGGCACCTGGTGGAGTTCCGGCCACGAATTCGACGATCGCGTGATCGCCGAAGCCCAGGCCATGCTCGACGCGGGCACGACCGCTGTGCGCACCATCGGATGCGGGTCCGATGAGGTCACCGTGTTCGTGGAATCGCATGTGCCGCCGCCGCGGATGATCGTCTTCGGGGCGATCGACTTCGCGGCCGCGGTGGCCCGGATCGGCAAGTTCCTCGGCTACCACGTCACGGTGTGCGACGCGCGGGCGGTCTTCGCGACCCCCGCGCGCTTCCCCGACGCCGACGAGGTGGTCGTGGAATGGCCGAACAAATATCTGGCCCGGACCCGGGTGGACGCCCGGACCGTGGTCTGCGTACTCACCCACGACGCCAAATTCGATGTGCCGCTGCTGGAGGTGGCGCTTCGCCTGCCGGTGGCGTTCGTGGGTGCGATGGGATCCCGGCGGACGCACGAGGACCGTCTCCAGCGGCTCCGTGCGGTCGGGATGACGAATGCCGAACTGGCGCGGCTGAAGTCGCCCATCGGACTGGATCTCGGCGGGCGTACCCCGGAGGAGACGGCCGTCTCCATCGCCGCCGAGATCGTGGCGGTCCGCCGTGGGGGCACCGGAGTGCCTCTCGGTACCCACGGCGGACCCATCCACCGCGACGCGGTCGTGGTGCCGGAGGTGATCGTCCCGGACTCCCCGGACGCCCTGCGGATCACCGCCTGAACTGTGACGTCCGACCGAGAAGGAGCCCACGGCTATGCCTCTGATCTTCCTGAACGGGGGTGCCATGCGCGGCGAACCCCTGAACTACCTGCTCGAGGGCGCGCCCTGCGCAGGGGAGGCCACCACCGCGCCGCAGTACCGCTTCTACTCGGTCGGCGACCGCTTCCCCGGCCTGCACCCCGTCGCCTACGGCGGGGCGCCCATCATCGGTGAACTGTTCGACGTGCCCATGGAGGTGCTGCGCAACCGGCTGCTCCCCGCCGAGCCGCCGGAACTGGAACTCGGTGTGATTGCCTTGGACGACAGCCGCTCGGTGCTGTCCATGCTGCTGCGGCGACCCGTCATCTCCGACCCGCAGCTCATCGACATCACCGATTACGGCAGCTGGCACACCTACCGGGAGGAATCGACACGATGAAATACACCGCCGACGGAGCTCTCCGGAAATTCGACGCGCACTGCTCGATCCTGTTCGCCGATCTGCCGTTGCTGGAACGTCCGGCGGCGGCGAAGGCGGCCGGGTTCGACGCCGTCGAATTCTGGTGGCCGTTCGGCGAGAACCCGGTGCCGGGGGACAAGGACGTCGACGCGTTCGTCTCCGCTGTCTCCGACGCCGGTGTGCAGCTCATCGGTCTCAACTTCATCGACCTGGTGCCCGTGGGCCGCGGCCTGGTCTCGGTGCCCGGGCGGGAATCCGAGTTCCGGGACAATATCGACGTCACCGTCGGCATTGCCGAACAGTTGGGCTGCCGGTCCCTGAATGCCTTGTACGGCAATCGGATTCCGGCTGTGGACCCGCGGGCGCAGGATGAGCTGGCTCTCGAGAACCTCCGTCTGGCCTCCGATGCCGGGGCCCGCATCGATGCCCAGGTCGTGCTCGAGGCGCTGAATTCGATCGAGTCGCCCGACTATCCGATCGTCTCCGCCGCCCACGCGGTACGGGTGATCGACGAGGTCGGTGCGCCGAACCTCCGCTTCCTCTGCGACCTCTACCATCTCGCCCGCATGGGTGAGGACCTCTTCGCCGTCATCGCCACCTACGCCGACCGCTTCGGGCACGTCCAGATCGCGGACGCCCCCGCCCGCAGCCGCCCCGGCACCGGGACCCTCGACTTCGAAGCCCTCTTCACCGCCCTCGACACCGCGGGCTACGACGGCTGGATCGGCCTCGAATACAAAGACCCCGACCATGATTGGAGCTGGATCGCATGACCACCGCCCCGGCCGCAGCCCTGCCGTGGACCCCGCACGGGCACTGCGGCACCGCGCTGCCCGCCGGCTGGGTGATCGAGCGCTTCACCGTCCAGCTTCCGGTCGTGGACGACCTACCGACCACTCACCCCGCGCAGGGAGCCGCTGACCGATGAGGGGTCAGCGGTTCCCGCGCTCAATCGACAACGCGTCGTCCAGGACCACCGAGTAAACCGCCGTGTCCCTAGGATTCGGCTCCACTCCGCCCAGGATCTCGTCCAGCAGCGGCGCCTGCACCAAACTCCCCGCGCCGTAATACCCGCCCGCCCGGGCGCTGGCCAGCACCGCGTGGATCACCGCCGCATACAACTGCGCACGCGGCGCCTTCACATACCCGCCCCCGCGCTCGTGGGCCCGCAACCGCTCCTCGACCGCGTCGATGACATCCCGGAGAACGCGAATCTCCACCTCGGCCATATCGTCCATCTCAATTCCCCCGGGGTGGTCGCCGACGTGGCCTGCCGGCCCGCATCAGATACGTCTTGGCCTGTAACTTGGCCGGGCACACGGTAATCGGACAATCCGCATGCTCCCGTAATGCCCGATTCGCCACATCCACACTCATCATCGCCAGGGCACTGTGCCCGGTCGCTGGAAGCCCGAACATCGTTGGAACCTCCCGTCATACGGGTATTGGACGAGATCCAGGAAACCACTGGCGACCGCATGGAATTGGTGATTTGGACGTTTCGGATGCATCTGGGTCCAAACAACCTGGATATGTTCCGATTCCGGTGTAGCCTTGCGGACCGCAATGGAATGCGCAGTGTTCTGAATTCCCGAGGACGGGAGTACCGCCACGGCCGATGACGAGCGACCGACGACACTCTATGGAGATTCGACATTCACCATGTACGTCGGTCTCGCCGCGTCAGCACGCACGATCACCGCCTACAACGAGATCGTCGTCGGTCTGCAGCAGCGGCCAAACCGAGTGCGTCGAAGTAGCTTTCCTCGCAGACGGTCAGGTCGGAATCCGAGACTCGAAAACCCCGACCGGCCCCGCGCTGACTTTCACCCCCACCGAGGGGACCACCTTCACCACCGCCCTCACCACCAACCCCCTGACCCCTTCCGCCCAGTGGCACACCCTGGAGGGGATTTGTCTGGTTCGCCGCCAGGATGTGCCACTCGGCGAGGCGTCAGCCGTTGGTGATGGAGCGGACCGAGACTCGCCAGCGGCCGTCGAGTTGGACCAGGGTGTCGTGGTATCTGCCCATGCCGATCAGGCGTGGGGCGGTGGTGGTGTCGGCGAAGAACTGCCAGACGGACTCTGCCCGTGCGGAATCGGGTCCGAGGAGGGTGATTGCCGTGCAGCTCGTCACGTGGCGGGTTCTGGTTCCCGGGCCGGCGATGCCGGCGTCGCGCCGGGCCTGGGCGCTGGCCGCGATCTCTGTTGCGCCACGGAAGATCTGCGGTGCGATGCCGGACTGGGGGTCGCCCTCGCGCTCCCAGACTGCGTCCGGGGTGTAGTGCTCGAAATACTCGTCGATCGGGCCCTCGTCGGCGAGATGGGAGAGGTGGGCGAGCAGGGATCGGATCTGCTCGGCGTGGTCGGTCATAGGGTTGTCCTCGTCCAGGGCGGTTAGACGCCGTAGCCGCCGTCGATGTCGAGCTTTTGGCCGCTGATGAAGTCGGCGCGGTCCGAGGCGAGGAAGCAGACCGCCTCGGCGATGTCCTGGGCGTCGCCGAAACGGCGCAGGGGGATGTTGTTCTTGGTGATTTCGAGGGCGTGGGCGTCCAGGTCGCCGGAGGCGATGAGGCGGTCGGCCATGCCGTCGGTCGTCATGCCGGGGCCGACGCTGTTGGCGCGGACGCCGAATCTGCCCTCCTCAGCGGCGATTCCGCGCACCAGCGCCTCGACCGCGCCCTTGGGGGCGATGGACAGGCCGTCGCGCACCGGGAACCGGGCGGTGCCGGCGGTGGTGATGGCGACAATGCTGCCCTTGGTCTCGCGCAGGTGCGGCAGGGCCGCGTGGACGGCGTTGAAGAAGCCGGACACGTCGTCGAGGATCTGGCCGCGGAAGTCGGCGGGAGCGATCTTGCTCAGATGCCGCATGGGCACGTGCGGTCCGGCGGCGTAGACGAGCGTGTGGATGCCGCCGAACTCCGCGGCGACCTGGCCGACGACTTCGCCGGTCCGGTCGGCGTCGGACAGGTCGATCTGCCAGGCCCGGGCGCGCGGGCCGGCGGTCTGCGCGGTGGTGAGGAGCCCATCGAGGGACTGTGGTGAGCGGAAGTAGGTCAGGGCGAGGTCGCTGCCGCGATCGAGGAGCATCCGCGCGCACGCTCCGCCCAGCCCGCCGCTCGCGCCCAGGACCAGCGCCGCGCCTGCCCGGTGACTGAAGTCGTCCACGATTCCTCCTCGGTTGCTCCACTCTGTTCATAGCGAACAGGCTCAAACCAAGCAAGTGCTTGATTGTTTACTGGGATGAAGGGGAGTAAGTACATACGTCATGCGGGATGTTTTTCACTTCGTGCTCGGATTTCTGATCGTCCTCACGGTGGTGACGTTCGCCAGCGGGTTCGGCTACACCAACCCGTATGGGCGGTTCGCCAAGGATGGTGAGCGTTTCGCGGTGCGGGGTCCGTGGGCCTGGCTGTTGTTCGAGAATCCGCAGTGGTGGGCGTTCACCGTCACTTTCTGGCTGGTCGTCAAGGATCCGCAGCCGCCGGCGGTGGTGTTGTACGCACTGTGGCAGGTGCACTATCTCTACCGCGGGCTGATCTATCCGCTGCTGCGGGCGTCCACCAAGGGATTCCCCGTGTACGGGATCGTCTTCGGAATGGTGTTCAACGCCGCCAACGGATTCGTCAACGGCTACGCCGTCGCCGATGCGCAGCACCTGCGGGACTCGGGGTGGTTCACCGACCCGCGCTTCCTCATCGGGCTGGTGGTGGCCGTGGCGGGGTGGGCGATCAACTTCCATGCCGACCGCGCTCTGATCGCCTTGCGCGGTGACGGATTCACCGGCTACCGCATCCCGTACGGCGGTGCGTTCCGCTGGGTGTCGAGCGCGAACTACTTCGGTGAGCTGGTGCTGTGGGTGGGGTGGGCACTCATGTCGTGGACGTGGGCGGGCCTGGTGTTCGTGCTGTTCACCGTGGCCAACCTGCTGCCGCGGGCGGTGTCCACCCATCGGTGGTACCGCGAGCGATTCGAGGACTATCCCAGCGACCGCAAGGCGATGATTCCCTACCTGATCTGAGACCTATCGGGTCGGGAGGGCGACCCGGGCCGCGAGAACGCGCCGCAGCCGCCACGGCAGTGCCGCGAACAGCGCCGCCATGGCCGTCGCGGTGCCGCGCGGATCGTCGCGGCCGGACAGGTAGGCCCGCTGGGCGGTGACCGGCAGCGCGAAGAAGGTGTCGAAGAACAGCGGTAGCTCGGCGGGCGGAATCGCCAGCAGGACGCGTAGTCCCGCCTGGCGCAACAGGTGTACGGCTCGGGCCGAGGCGGGCCACGCCGATTCTCCGGCCAGGACGGCGTCGGCCAGGCGCAGTGATGTGGCGACGCTGTAGCCGGTCGCGGGATGGGTGAAGGCTCCCGCCGCACCGAACGTCGACCGCTTCGGCTTGCCGCCGTGGACGGGGAAGCGGACGCGTTCGACGGGTTCGGCGCCGGTGAGAGTGATTCCGCGGGACCGCAATCGGTGGGTCAGACGGGCCTCGAGCGTGTTCTGGTCGAGGGCGGGGCGTCCGGCCAGGCAGGTCTCTTCCAGGAGGATGCGGTTGTCGTCCAAGGGAACCGCGTAGAGGAACGAGCGCGGGTCGGTGGGGGCCGCACCGTTGTCGTCACGCCAGTCCATGAACAAGGTGTCCGGGTCGGGGTAGTGGGCGCGGTCGGTGATCACGCCGTACGCCGTCTGCTCGGCCAGGGCGGGGGAGCGCGGGATGCCGCGCGCGTCGACGACCCGGCCCGCGGGGAGGGTGTGGCCGGAGGCGAGCCGTGCCGAGGGGAGGTCGAGTCCGTCGTGGCGGTGCCGGGCCGCGATGTCGATGGCGGTGACGGAGTCCTGGATCAGGCGGGCGCCGGAGATGTCGAGCGAATCCTGAAGTGCCGCAGTGTCGAACACTAGATAGGGTCGGTCGATCTCGACGCGGCGGGTCGTCCAGGCGACGGGCCGCTCGATCCTTGTCGCGATCGCCGCGTCGGCGACCCACGCCGGCAGCTCGTCCGCCCACGCCGCATAGGTGGCCGTCCACCGTCGGCGCGGGTGCGGATCGACCACGGTGACCGTCAGCCCGTGCGCCAAGGCGCGGTGGGCGAGGGTCCGTCCGGCCGGGCCCGCGCCGCAGATGAGCAGATCATCGGTCACCCCGTGATTGGATCATGCCGGATCGCCCGCATACTCTTCGGGAATCGAATGCCGGGCCGGGGAGGGCTCGGGCCGTCCGCGAAAGGTGATCAGATGACCTATCCACCAGCCGGATCCGGGGGCGATCCCACTGTCCACCGCCAGCCGCAACCCGGCGAGCCCGATGCCGCCTGGTGGGATCAGCCCGCCCAGGGGACCGGCGGACACCAGGTGCAGCAGCCCGGATGGCCGGGACAGCAGCCGGTCGACCAGGGCTGGCAGCCGACGCAGACGAACTGGCCTGCGCAGCAGGGATATCCGCAGGCGGGCCAGCCGCAGGACACCGGGTACGGGCAGCCGCCGGGGTTCGCGCAGAGCCTGAGGTACGGCCAGCAGCAGCCGGACGGGCCGGGCTTCCCGCCCCCGCCGGGCTTCCCGCAGCAGCCGGGTTATCCGCCGCAGCAGCCGAAGTCGAACACCGGGCTGATCATCGGTGTGGTGCTGGGCGCGGTCGTGCTGCTGGCGGTGGCGGTCGGCGCGATCGTGCTCGTCTCCGGGGGCGACGACGCCACCCAGGCCGACGCCACCTCCACCACCGAGAGCCCGACCCTGGTGCCCGCCACCTCGGCCCCGCCCCGCACCACCGCGACCACCTCCAAGGCCGCGCCCGGCGGCAGCCGCTTCAGCTACACCGAGTACGGCAAGGACTGGAACTTCAAGCTCGGTGACGTCGCCCTCCACGCCACCTACGTGACCGGCCAGGACTACGATTCCTGCGCCCCGATCGAGAAGGCCGGGAAGATGACCGGCCTGGGCTGCAAGCGCGCCTCGTCCATGGCGTGGAAGGCCGAGAGCGGCGGGCTCATGCTTACCCAGCTGGTCCTCACCATGTCCGACGACGCGAAGGCGTCCGCCGCGCACAACCAGTTCGAGGACACCGACCTGGAACTGCCCGACGGCAGCTACATCGCCGACTTCGAGACCGGCAAGTGGCGCGACGGCAGCCAGAGCAAGTTCGTCGTCGTCACCGTCGCCACCGCCACCGCCGCGGTCGACGAGGCCACCGTCAGCAAGTACCTGCAGTACCGCAACAGCGACACCATCGGCGCCCTCGCCTTCCGCTGACCTTCCCCCCGAAACGACCGTGCCCGGCACCGAATCCCGGTGCCGGGCATGTCTTTTCGATTCCGACTCTCAGATGCCGCCGGTAGCCAGCAGGCCGCCGTCCACCCGCACCGTCGTCCCGGTGATCCACGACGACTCGTCCGAGGCGAGGAACCCGATCAGCGCCGCCACATCCTCCGGCGACCCGAGCCGCTTCATCGGATACACCCCCGCCGCCGCCTCCTCGTCCGCCGAGTACAGCGCATCGGCGAACTTGGTCTTGATCACGCCCGGCGCGACCGCGTTCACCCGAATCTTCGGCCCCAGCTGCCACGACAGCTCCTCGGTGAGCCGGATGAGCGCCGCCTTGGACGCCCCGTAGGCGGCGATCACCCCGGTCGACCGCAGCCCGGCGACGCTGGCCACATTCACCACCGCACCCCCGTGCTCACCCATCCACGCCTTGTACGCCTGCTGCACATACCCCAGCGCCGCAACGACATTCACATCGAAGATCTTGCGCACGGCGTCGAGATCGGCCTCCATGAGCGACCCGTACACCGGATTGATCCCGGTGTTGTTGATCAGCACATCCAGCGACCCGAACTGCGCGACCGCGGTAGCGACCTGCTCGGCCCGCGCCGCGGCGTCCCCGGAGTTCCCGGCCACCGCCACGACCTTGCCCGCATGCCCCAGCCCGCGCAGCTTCTCGGCAGCCTCCTCCAGCGGCTCGGGCTTCCGCGCGGAGATCACCACATTGGCCCCCCGGGCCAACAGCTCCGCCGCCACCGCGAACCCGATACCCCGGCTCGCCCCGGTGACCAGTGCACTCTTACCCGCCAAGTTCTCACTCATGTGATGGCACGTTACTTCAGTCCCTTGGCATGAGCGATCTCGCACTGGTTCGGTGATCGTGCCGTCCTCCAGCGGCGAGGGTCCGCGGCAAATATTGCTGACTAGTTGCCGAAGGGTTCGATTCGGTATGGTCGATACCTGAGGGGCGCGATACATCAGGGAACACGACGGCTCGACGCATGATGCAGGAGGCCAGATGTTGCATACCGATGTTCCGACGCGAGGCGAGATCAAAGCGCTGGCCGCCGAGGCCGAACCGTGGAGTGTCGCGATATACACCCCGACCGTGGCCGACACCGCGGCACCGGATCAGAACCGCATCGCATTCTCGAACCATGTGCGCGATGCGCTGGGCGGGATCGATGATCGCCACGCCCGCGCGGCGCTGCAGGAAGAGTTCGACGATCTGGTCGACGACGAGGACTTCTGGCGATTCCAATCCAATACGCTGGTGGCCCTGGCCACTCCGGAACGGGTGCGGACCTATCGCCTCCCGAATCGCTTGCGGGAAGGCGTCTTCGTAGGATCCAGATTCCACCTCAAACCCCTATTGCGGGCGACCACCTTTCCGCAGGCGGCCTTCGTGCTCGCCCTGTCGGAGGGGGCTGTCCGCCTGATCGAAGTCAGCGCGGACGGCGGCGCCGAGGAGACTCGGATACCGGGTCTTCCGGTGAGCGCCGCCGATCATGCCCGCAAGGCATCGCTGAGCGGCCGTGCGCCCAAGGGCCGGATTCAGGGGACCGAGGGGCGCAAAGTGCGGGTGCGGCAATACGCCAGGGCCGTGGACCAGGGGCTGAGGGATCTGCTGACGGGGCGAGAAGCGCCGCTGATTCTCGCGGCGGCCGAGCCGATCGATTCGCTGTATCGGTCCGTCAACAGCTACCCGGACCTGCTGGCGGAGTCCATTCCCGGCAATCCCGAGCAGCTTTCCGCGGCCGAACTCGGTGCTCGGTCCCGGATCATTCTCGACACCCACTACGCGAGCCAACTGGCCGATCTGCACGCCTTGTTCGACCAACGGCGCGGAGAGGGGCGCGCAACCACTGATATCGCCGAGATCGCCCGCGCTGCCACCCTCGGCATGGTCGACACCTTGCTGGTCGACATCGACGTCACCGTGCCCGGCGACGTCGCCGCGGACGACGGAGCGGTGACACTGGAGACCGAATCGGATTCCGACGCACCAGGTGTCGTCGACGAGATCAGTAGACGAGTGCTCCTGTCCGACGGCCGGGTGCTGGCGGTTCGTACCGAGGACATGCCCGACGGCACACCCGCCGCCGCGATTTTGCGATACAGGTTCTGAGTTCCCCGTGCGTTCGTCCGCCGACCACTGTCCGGCATGCGGAAACGCGGCGGCTGGACCGGGCACCCGGTGGCAGGAATCGGAATACCTGGGTCGGGCTCCGATCCGCGCCGCAAGCTGAGTAGTCGCCTACGCGCGCTCGCCGACATGACGGCTCTAGAATCAGTTGTGTCATACCTGTTTTGGACCGTAGATGGCGGTGGTGACGGTCTCGCGCCGCACCATGAGGAAGCCTGCTCCTGGATGGCGGCGTTCCGGAGTGGCCTGTATTAGTTTGTTTGCCTTGGCAAACCAAACCTCGACGGGGGTGCGAGGTCATGCTGGTGAAGATTCATCACAACGGTGACGATGTACTGATCGCGTGGAAGCCCGACGGGTTCATCGCCGGGTGTCGCGGGTTCGCGCTGCTGCGTCGCCGCAACGGTATCGAAGAAGTGGTCAGCACCTGGGTCGGGTTCGAAGGCGACCAGGCCGTGGACGGTGAACGGCGAGCGTCCACGAACTGGCCGATCCAGAAGTATCAGTGGACCGATTACATGGCCGGCCCTGGAGACCGATTGGCGTACCGGGTCCTTCCGATGATCGGTCCCGACAAGGCCAACCTTCGTCCTGACCCGGATTCGGCCGGCGACTGGACCGATGAGATCACTCTCACCCCGGAGGAGTCGCCCGGTATCGAGGCGGTGTTCAATCGTGGAATCGTTGCCGCGCAATGGGTTTCACGAAGGTTGGGGGTCTCCGGTCACGATCTGCAGAACGCCGAGCTGGAAACGGTGATCCGGACTTCCGGGAATCCGCTACGGGACTATCTGGCCGGGCCGCTCGGCGCTCGGTTGTTCACGCTGCTCGCATCCGCGGCCCAAGACCACCGCGATGTGTACGCGGCGCTCTACGAACTCGATGACCCGCAGCTGATCGCCGCGCTGGCGCGCCTGGGTGAGCGTGCGCATGTCGTGCTGGCGAACGGGAGTGTGAAGAACCAGGGGGACGATCAGAACGCCGATGCGCGTGCCACATTGCGGGGGCAGGTCGAGCTGCACGACCGGATGTGTTCCCCGCGGGCCTTGGGACACAACAAGTTCCTGATCATCTGTGACCACGACGCTCGGCCGCGCTGGGTGTGGACCGGCAGCCAGAACTGGACCATGACCGGCCTGTGCACCCAGGCCAACAACTCGCTGCTGATCGACGATCCGGCCCTGGCCGAACAGTATCGGCAACAGTGGGAACGCCTGAAAGACGCCGGCGACGACACTCCCGAGTCCCTGCGCGCCTCCAACAGCACACCGCGCGACCTCACAGTGGACCCGGCCCACGTGCGACTGTGGTTCACCCCGACCCGCGACCGCGCCGACCTCGAGGACGCCCGCACCGCCATTACCGGCGCTCGGACCGCCATCTTGTTCCTGATGTTCAACCCGGGCCCGAAGGACACCCTGCTCAACACGATCCTCGATGTCGCGCACACCGCCCATTCCGGGCGTCTGTACATCCGCGGCGTGCTCAATCAGGACCCCAGCACCACCGCCAACCCGGTGCACCTGTTCGATCAGGACAACACCGAACGGGCCGACTTCGACGTCGTGTTGCCCGCGGCGATCGACGCACCCACCGCCTTCTTCCGGGAAGAGCTGAAGAAGCTGGACCGCGCGTTCGCGATGGTGCACAGCAAGGTCATCGTCATCGACCCCTTCGGGCCGAATCCCGTCCTGCTCACCGGGTCGCATAACCTCGGCCCGAAGGCCAGCGGTACCAACGATGAGAATCTGCTCATCATCCGCGACACCCCGGGCCTGGCTGACGCCTACGCCACCAACATCATGTCCGTGTACAACCAATATCGGTGGCGCTTCCGCCGGCACCTGCAGCCCGTCGACAAGCGGTGGAAAGGTCTCCTGGACAGCGACTCCTGGCAGAACTGGCACCTCGAGCCCGACAGCCCGCAGTACCGCGAGATCGACTTCTGGGTCGGACGGTCAACACCATGACCGCGGTCTCGAGAGCTGCCTCGCGGGTGATTGATTCCTGATCCGCGGACTCCGTCGGTCAGCGCAAGTCGATGTCGGAGATCACCAGTGGGGGCCAGGCGATCACCTCACCCACCGCGGAGAAGGCTTTGTCCAGCCCTTGTCTGTCACGCAGATGATCGTGGTGCGCGCCCAGCCAGATTCCCCCGACGGCGAAATAGGGGATCCCGAAGGCGATTGCCAGGTACGCGATTTGGCGAATGGAGAGACGCTGGTCCAGCAGCTTGGTCAACTCGGATGTGGTCAGGCGATATTGCCGAGGATCGGCTGGGATTCGACGACGCCCTGGTCGTCTCGCGGGCGCCTGAACCGGTCCCGGCAAATAACGGTGCCGCGTCCCGGGCCGGACCGGGTCCCTCTTGCCAGGGGCTACCATGCTGGTCCCGCACCGGTGCGCGGCGGCGGGATCGCTTGTGGAGGAAGGGCGGCGGCCGGGTGCTGGATCGTGGCAAGACATCGCACATTCTGTCCACTGTGGCCGAGCCGCTCTCGGGTCGGTTGCCCGGCATCGCCACGGGGCTGTCCGAGCGGATCCTCGCCGAAGACGCCGCGTACGCGGGGCTGATCGCGCCCACGGAGCTGCGGGACACCATCCTGCACAACCTGCGCCAGACCGTGGCCTCGATGCTGGACCGTTCGAAGGATCAGCCGATCGATCTTTCCGACGCGACCTGGACCGGGCGGACGCGGGCCCGGCAAGGGCTGCCGCTGGCCTCGCTGCAGGACGCGTATCGGCGTGGCTGCCGGCTGCTGTGGGAGGCGATGATCGCGACGGTGACGGAGCAGGATCCGGCGGCGCTGCCCGATCTGCTGCCGTGCGTGGGGGATCTGTGGGACATCGTCGATCTGCTGATCGGCGCTGTCACCGACGCCTATCAGGCGGTGGAGTCGGAGCGCCTGGCGCGGGACGGCGAGCGGCGCAACGCGATTCTCGATGTGCTGCTCGGCGGTCCGGGCGCGGCCTTCCCCGCGGGCGGGGGCGCCGGTCTGATCGCGGAGGCGTCGGCGTTCCTCGGCCTGTCCGAGCGCGCTCGCTACGCGGTGGCCGCGGTGCGGTCGGTGGGGATCGGCGCGGGTCTGCCTCGCGATCAGGGTCGCCCGGCCACCGACGGCTTCCACATCCTGTGGCGGATCCGCGCCGACCACGAGGTGGGGCTGATCGCGCTCGGCGCCGACGCGTTGACCGAGCCGGCCCGGCTGCTCCGGGAGCGGGGGGTGGCGGCCGGAATCAGTCCGGTGGTGGGCTCGCTGGCCGAAGTGGCCAGGGCCCGTTGGCTGGCCGAGATCGCCTTGCGGACCTGCGTGCCCGACATCGACGAGGTGGTGGTGCTCGATCAGCGACTGCCCGCCGCGCTGGTCGCCGCGCAATCCGACCTTGCCGAGCGGCTCCGGACCGTGGTGCTCGGCGAGGTGCTTCGATTGCCCGCGGCCGAACGTGACGTGCTGCTCGCCACCGTATCCGCGTGGCTCGACTCGGGCGGGTCAGCGGCGGGCGCGGCGGCGGCGTTGTACTGCCACCGCAACACCGTGCTGAACCGGTTGCGGCGGATCGAGGAGCTCACCGGCCGGTCCATCACCGAACCCCGCGCGATGATCGAGCTCGCGCTGGCGGTCGAGGCGGCCCGCCGATAGCCCCGGTCTGGGCAGGCGAAACAGTCTCACGACCGCCCGTCTGTGCTCAGGCACAAGACTTTCGCCGGGAAACGGATTCCGGCCGCACGCGGCGGGAACGCGCCATAGCTTTCCGCCAGGCAAACGGCCTAGTCGCCGGACCGCAGTCACGCTGCGCCGGTGTGTAATCCGCCCTCCGGGCCGCATTCGAAAGGGACGGTGTTCGCGCATGCGCATTCGCACCTCCATCCTCCGCGCCGCCGTGACGGCCCTCGTCACGGCGGCGGTCACCGCGCTGACTCTCACCGGCGTCGCGCCGCCCGCCCACGCCGACGGCATTCCGAGCGTGGGCCGGAACTGGGCTGCGGCGGGCCCCTATTCGCCGGAGGTCAGTATCGGTGTCGTGCACACGCTGTACTACCCGCAGACCATGGGCGCGCACGGGGAGAAGCACCCGGTGATCATCTGGGGCAACGGGACCGGCGTGCTGCCCGGGGCGTATACCCTGCTGCTGCGCCACTACGCCAGCCACGGCTTCATCGTGGTGGCAGCCAATACGCCCGTGAGCAATTTCGCGATCACCATGCGCAGCGGGATCGACCTCATCGAGAAGCTCAACGGTGATCCATCCAGCGTCTTCTACGGCAAGGTCAACCTGGACCGGATCGGGTCCGCGGGACACTCCCAGGGTGGGTCGGGTGCGATCAACGCCGCCGTCGACCCCCGCGTCGACACGGTCGTCGCGATCCAGCCGGGACCCCTCAACGACCCCGGCCAGCTCCACAAGCCGTCGCTGTTCCTCGCCGGCCAGTTCGACGCGATCGTGTGGCCGGTCCTGGTGAAGGCCATGTACAACGCCGTCGACCAGGCCCCGGCCGAGTACGCGGAGCTGCGCGGGGCCACCCACTTCGGCACCGGCATCACAGGTGGGGACATGCGCGGCCCGTCCACGGCCTGGCTCCGGTACTGGCTGATGGACGACGCGAACGCCCGCACCGAATTCTTCGGCCCCGACTGCGGCTTCTGCACTGACTCCCAACAGTTCTCCGACTTCCGGCGAAACGGATTGGCCAACCAGATTCCGGGCTGACACTCGATGGGCAAGGTGCGCACCCGAATTCGGAGACGGGTGCGCACCACAGCCGATCACAGGGATCAGCTAATTTCCGACATACCATGAGCAACAACACGACTGCTGCTCGACTATCCTCACCTACTCCAGGATGCGCGCGATGGTAGCTGGGGGTAACATTCGACGAGTGAACGAAACCTGTTACAGCGGAGCATGTTTAACGTGTCGCCGGATAGACAGGCGTATCACGGTCTCTCCGGCACGTCGGTAGCATCGCCGCGGACCGGACTGCAGGGTCCGCGCAGGTTACGGGATATCGATGCGGCACAGGACCGATCGCATCCCCGCAGCAATCACCGACGTGATTTCGTTTGTTCTGAGCACTTCTCACCGATCATGTTTCACCCGTTCATGGGAGTTGCACGTTGAAGATGTTCGAGTTTCCAGTGCCGAACCGCTGCGCGGAGCCGCGCGAGTGAAGCTGCACTCGCCAGAATTCGCCGCCGACCCGCACCGCGCGTACGAGGACCTGCGCCGCCGGTACGGCCCTGTGGCGCCCATCGAACTGGCCGCCGGAATTCCTGCCGTTCTGGTCCTCGGCTATCGCGAGGCGCTACGGATTCTCGGTGACCCCGAGCGCTTTCCGGCCGATTCGCGTGCCTGGGAGGAGACCATTCCGGAGAGCTGCCCGGTCATGCCCATCATGGAGTGGGGTCCCGTGGAATCGTCGGACAAGGGCCGGTCGACCCACCGTTCGGCCTATCTGGCCGCAATGGCCGACATCGACCAGTACCGGCTCCTCGGCACGGTCGAATCCGCCGCTGTGCCATTGATCAACAGTTTTTGCGGCGTCGGGCAGGCCGACCTGCTCGCCGACTACGCCCGCCCGCTCACCCTGCGCGTCCTCAACGAGTTGATGGGCCTGCCGCCCGTGCTCGGCGCGGAAGCCGGCGCCGCACTGATGGATCTGATCGAGGCCACCGACACGGCCGCCGCAGACCTCGCCGAGCGCCGATTCCGCGCCGTCCTGGCCGAATCGGTAGCCACCAGGCGGCGTTCCCCGGACCGCGACGTCACCTCGACCCTGATCGGCCACGCCGCCGGTTTCGCCGATGCCGAGATCGTCGAACAACTGGCCGAGCTCTACGCCATGGGCGCGGAATCGACCTGGAATCTCATCGTCAGCGCCCTGGTCCTGATGGCCGACGACACCTCCTTCCATGACGACGTCCTCGCCGGCTCCCTCCAACTGCGCGACGCCATCGACAAGGTCCTGTTCACCGACCCCCCGCTCGCCAACGCATGCCCCCGCTACCCGCAGCAGCCCCAGCTGGTGGGCAGCTCCTGGCTCCCAGCGAACCAACCGGTCCTGATCAGCATTACCGCGTGCAATAACGACCCCGCCGTCTCCGGCGACCACACCGGCAATCGCTCCCACCTCGCCTGGGGTTCGGGCGCCCACACCTGTCCGGCCCAGCCGATAGCCTCCATCATCGCTCGCGAGGCCCTCGACCAACTCCTCGATGCCCTCCCCGACATCAAACTCGCGGTCCCCCTGTCCGAACTGCCATGGCGCACCAGCACTTTCCATCGCGCCCCGGTCACCGTCCCGGTGACCTTTCCGCCCTCCCTGCCCCTGGTCCCGTGATCGTGGCGGACCCGGCACCGGACTCGCGGACGAACCGGGACCGACGGGTACCTCGGTCCGCTCGGGTGAGCTATCGCGCACCGGTTTCGAGGGCCGGGCTGGTGCGGATCAGGTGGTCGAACGCACCGAGGGCCGCCGTCGCTCCGGCGCCGGCGGCGACGATGATCTGCTTGAACGGGGCCGTGGTGCAGTCGCCCGCCGCGTACACGCCGGGAACGGACGTGTGGCCGTGATCGTCGATGACGATCTCACCGCGCTGGGTGAGATCGACAGTGCCGGAGAGCCATTCGGTGTTGGGTAGCAGTCCGATCTGGACGAAGACGCCATCCACGTCGACCGAATGCCACGCCCCGGTCGTGCGATCGGCGTAGGTCAGGCCCGTGACCTTGACGCCGTCGCCGACCACCTCGGTCGTCTGCGCGCTGAGCAGGATGTCGATATTGGGCAGGCTGCGGAGCTTGCGCTGCAGGACTTCGTCGGCACGCAGCTCGGCGTCGAATTCGACCAGCGTCACGTGCGCGACGATCCCGGCGAGATCGATGGCGGCCTCGACGCCGGAATTGCCGCCGCCGATCACCGCCACGCGCTTGCCCTTGAACAAGGGGCCGTCACAGTGCGGGCAGTAGGTGACGCCCTTGTTCCGGTATTCGGTCTCGCCGGGAACGTTCATCGACCGCCACCGCGCCCCCGTGGAGAGGATCACGCTGCGAGCCAGCAGGCGCGCACCGCTCGCGAGTTCCACCTCGACCAGACCCTGCTCCGTGACCGCCGGGATCAGCGCCGTGGCGTGCTGCGCGTTCATGATATCGACGTCGTACCGGCGAACATGGTCGTCCAGCGCGGCGGCGAGCTTCGGGCCCTCGGTGTAGGGCACCGAGGCGAAATTCTCGACGCCCACCGTGTCGAGCACCTGACCGCCGAAGCGCTCCGCCACGACTCCGGTCCGAATTCCCTTGCGCGCCGCGTAGATCGCCGCGGTGGCTCCCGCCGGTCCGCCGCCCACGACGAGCACGTCGAAGGGGTCCTTCTCGGAGATCGTGGTGGCGGTGCGCGCCGCGGCCCCGACATCGAGCCGGCCGACGATCTGCTCGAGGCTCATCCGGCCCGAGCCGAACGGTTCACCATTGAGGAACACGCTCGGCACCGCCATCACCTGGCGGTTGGCGACCTCGTCCGGGAACAGTGCCCCATCGATCGCGGTGTGCGTGATGGTCGGGTTCAGGACGCACATCAGGTTCAGCGCCTGCACGACATCGGGACAGTTCTGGCAGGACAGGGAGAAATAGGTCTCGAAGTGGAACTCGCCCTCGAGATCGCGCACCTGGGCGAGCAGCTCCGCGGCCTCCTTCGAGGGGTGGCCGCCGACCTGCAGCAGCGCGAGAACCAAAGACGAGAACTCGTGTCCGAGTGGGATTCCGGCGAACCCGACCTCGATGCCGGTGCCCGCGCGGCGGATCACGAACGACGGCCGGCGCGGGTCGTCGCCGGTGCGCGCGTGGGTGACCAGATCCGACAGACCGGCGATCTCGTCGAGGAGTTCGGCGAGTTCCGCGGACTTGGGGCGGTCATCGAGGGTGGACACCAGCTCGATCGGCTGAGTCACCTTCTCCAGCAGTGTCTTCAGTTGGCGTGCGAGCGAGGCGTCGAGCATGCGGGTCTACTCCGATGGGTCGGGAACGGGTGCGGGCAGGCGTCGGCGAATCAGATCTTGCCGACGAGCTCCAGGGACGGGGCCAGGGTCTCCTCGCCCTCTTCCCACTTGGCCGGGCAGACCTCGCCCGGGTGCGAGCGAACGTACTGGGCGGCCTTGACCTTGCGCAGCAGCTCGGATGCGTTGCGGCCGACGCCCTCCGCGGTGACCTCGGTGAACTGGACGACGCCGTCCGGGTCGACCAGGAAGGTGCCGCGGTCGGCCAGGCCCTCGTCCTCGCGAAGCACCCCGAAGTCGGCGCTGATCCGGAGGGCGGGGTCGCCGATCATGGCGTACTTGATCTTGCCGATGGTGTCGGAGGACGCGTGCCACGCCTTGTGCGTGAAGTGGGTGTCGGTGGAGACGGAGAAGACCTCGACGCCCAGGCGCTGCAGCTCGTCGTAGTGGTCGGCGAGGTCGCCGAGCTCGGTCGGGCACACGAAGGTGAAGTCGGCTGGGTAGAAGAAGAAGACCGCCCACTTGCCCTGGATGTCCGCGTCCGAAACGGTCACGAAGGAGCCGTCCTTGAACGCCTCCGCCGAGAAGGACTTGATCCGCTTGTTGATCAGCGACATGAATTGGCCTCATTCCGAAAGGTGGTGGGATCGCTGTTTTCGAAACTATCGAGCGCTAATTGATAGAACCAATCGGAATTCATTCTTTGATTGATAGTGCGAGGCAATAAGGGCTGGACAGGGTTTCTGTCGCGATCCGTGCCGCGATCGGAAGTGTGACCGATGCCTCACCGGGGGCTGGCTGCGCGGGTGCCGTCCTGGGTCGGAGTTCGACCGGAAAGTTCGATGTATGCGCAGGTAGGTGGCATGAGATCGGCGGATCGGCACGGCGGTCACGCATGCAAATCGACCGCTCGAAGCCAATGTACGTTTCGGTGTGGAACCATGGCCAAGTTTCGCCGACAAGGCAGGTTGCACATTCTCGAATTCGCCGCATAATGACTTCAGTTCACATGACTCACATCACAATAGGCGTGCGAGAGTAGGGATCGTCATTTGCGTGCCCAAGGCCCGCGGAAACGCCCCACATTGTTCCTCGGTGGGTCGATCTGGTCGCCGGGCGAGCCCGAATACGAGACGCTCGGCATCGCGGACGGCCGGGTCGTAGCGGTCGGCGCGGACGCCCTGCGGTGGTCCCGGACCGTGCCGGCCGGTGATCTGCGGACCGTCGATCTACGCGGAGGCTTCCTGATGCCCGCGTTCGGCGAGGGGCACGCGCATCCCATCTTCGGCGGACTCGAGGCCGTCGGCCCTCAGGTGCGAACCTGCACAAGCGTTTCCGAGATCGCCGAAGTGCTGCGTCGATGGGCCGGGCGGCATCCCGGCCCCGGCTGGATCATCGGAGCGGGCTACGACAGCAGTCTCGCCCCCGACGGGCTCTTCGACGCCGCCTGGCTCGACAACGCGGTCCCGGACCGCCCGGTCTTGTTGCGGGCCTGGGACTATCACACGGTCTGGTGCAATTCGGCGGCGCTCGAACTGGCCGGCATCACCGCCGACACACCCGAACCGGTGCTCGGCGAGATCCCGAGGCGGCCGGACGGGAGCCCACTCGGCACGCTGCGCGAGGCCGGGGCGGTGGACCTGCTCCTGGCCGCCGCACCCGCCGGCGAGACCACCGCGCGGGTCGACGCGCTGCGGCGCGCGACCGCGCAGTACGCGCGGCACGGTGTCACCTGGGTACAAGACGCCTGGGTGGAGGCGTCCGACGTCGCCGTCTACCTCGAGGCCGCTCGCTCCGGTGCGCTGTCGACCCGCGTGAACCTGGCGCTGCTGGCCGACCCGCGCCGGTTCACCGAGGACCTGCCCACCCTGCTCGCCTCCCGCGCCCGGGTCCGGACCCTCGATCACCCACTGCTGACCGCGAATTCGGTCAAGTTCTTCGCCGACGGCATCATCGAGAACGAGACCGCTGCGCTGCTCGAACCGTATTGCACCCACCGCCATTCGCGCGGCATGGACACCTGGGAGCCCGCGGCGCTGGCCGACGCCGCCGCGGCCGTCGACGCCGCCGGGTTCCAGCTGCACATCCACGCCATTGGCGATGCGGCGGTCCGTTCGGCACTCGACGCGGTCGTGTCCTGCGCCGACCGCAACGGGCCGCGCGACCGGCGACCGGTGATCGCCCACGCGCAACTGATCAGCCCCGACGACATTCCACGGTTCGCCGCACTCGGCGTGGTGGCGAATGTGCAGCCGCTGTGGGCACAACTCGACCCCGTCATGGTCGATCTGACCATGCCCCGGCTCGGCGCTCGGCGTTCCGAACGCCAATACCCTTTCCGGAGCCTGGCCGAGAGCGGCGCCCGCCTGGCGTTCGGCTCCGATTGGCCGGTGTCGTCGGCGATTCCGCTCGACGGCATCGCGACGGCGGTGACCCGCCGCAACGCCGCGGGTGAACCGAGTGGCGGCTGGATTCCCGGCGAGCTCCTCGACATCACCACCGCCCTGGACGCCTACACCGCCGGCGTCGCCCACCAGGCCTTCGCGGACCGCCGCGACGCCGCGTGGGGGACTCTGGCCCCCGGTTCCGCCGCCGATCTGGTGTGGCTCGACACCGACCCGAGATCGTCTGCCCCGCCATCGATCCCGGAGATCAAGGTGCTGGAGACCTGGCTGGCCGGACACACCACCTACCGCCTCGCCGCGGCGGGGAACCGCACGACCATCGAATGCGAGAACGACGATGACCTTGCCTGAAGCCCGGACCACACCCCGGGCTCGGACCGGCGACCCCACCGGTGACGCCCAGCTGCGGCGCGTCCTCGGCCTGCCGTCGCTGATCCTGTTCGGCCTGGTGTACATGGGACGGACCCTGGTGATCGGCGCCGTCTGGCTGAGTGTGGGCGTGCTCTACCTCGGCATCCTGACCCGCGGTTTCCGTCGGCCCCCGCCTACGCTGACGCTGGCGCACTGACCCGTTCGCGACGGCCGGGGACTCCTGCCGCTCACTCCTTGACTGAATTTTTAGTCAGGGATACCGTTGCAGCCTTCGAGCAAGACCGGATTTTTGGGAGATATGTATGCAGCGTCGTCGGTTCGTACAGACGGGTATCGGTGTGGTCGGCGGGGTGCTCCTCGCCGCCAAGGCCGCCTCGGCCATGCCCGCCACCGGCAGTGGGGGCGGCGACCGGCCGTGGTCGATGCCGGAGGAAGGGGAGCCGCACAAGCGCACCTGGATGGCGTTCGGCGCGAGTGCCGCCTATGGTGACGTGCTGCCTGAGGCCCAGCGCAACCTGGCCTCGATCGCGCAGGCCATCGCGCGGTTCGAGCCGGTGTCGATGCTGGTCCGTCCCGAGGAGATGGACATCGCGCGCGGGCTGATCGGCGGGGCGAACGTCGAGCTGGTGCCCGCCGCGCTCGACGATCTGTGGATGCGCGACACCGGGCCGGTGTTCGTCAAGGGCGGCGGCGGCAAGGCCGGGGTCGACTTCAACTTCAACGGGTGGGGCAACAAGCAGGCGCACGGGCAGGACGCGCGGGTGGCGGGCCTGGTCGCCGGTCGCGCGGGGGCGCGGACCGTGTCGACCGAGCTGGTGCTCGAGGGCGGCGGGATCGAGGTCGACGGCGAGGGCACCGCCATCATCACCGAGAGCTGTGTGCTCAACGCCAATCGCAACCCCGGCTGGAGCAAGGCCGATGTCGAGGCCGAACTGGACAAGCTGCTCGGGCTGAAGAAGATCATCTGGCTGCCCGGCATCGCGGGGCAGGACATCACCGACGGGCATACCGACTTCTACGCCCGCTTCGCCCGGCCCGGGGTGGTGGTGGCCGCGCTCGACACCGACCCGAAGTCCTACGACCACGACGTCACCAAGCGCCACCTCGAGATCCTGAAGACGGCCACCGATGCGCGCGGCCGGCAGGTGCAGGTGGAGGTCATCAAGGCGCCGACCCAGGTCCGGTCCGAGTACAAGACCAAGGACTTCGCGGCCGGGTACATCAACTTCTACGTCTGCAACGGCGCGGTCATCGCCCCGGAATTCGGTGACGCCGAAGCGGATTCGGCCGCCAAGTCCACCCTGGCCCGGCTGTTCCCGAACCGGCAGATCGTGCAGGTGAACATCGACGGCATCGCCTGGGGTGGCGGCGGTATCCACTGCACCACGCAGCAGGAACCGGTGGACTAGACCACCTGCGGGATCACGGAGGCCGCCCCGCGCGCCGGTGTTGGCTGAAATTTCAGTCAAGATTAGAGTCGGTGTGCGGGGCTTTCGAAAAGTACGGGAGAGAAAGCATGGGTATGGGCCGATTCGCGAGCGGTGCGCTGAGCCGCCTGCTGGGAGATTCGCGCGACTTCGAGGACGACGGCCGCCGCTGGTCGATGCCGGAGGAAGGCGATCCGCACCGGCGGACCTGGATGGCCTTCGGCGCGAACGAGGCGGTGTGGGGGAGACGCCTGCTGCCACAGGTCCAGCACGATCTGGCGCGGATCGCGCTGACGATCGCGCGATTCGAACCCGTCTCGGTGGTGGTCCGCCCCGAGGACCTCGATCTGGCCCGCCGCCTGCTCACCGACCCCCGTATCGACCTGATCCCCGCGCCGCTCGACGACATCTGGATGCGCGATTCCGGACCGGTCTTCGTACACGGCGAGAACGGTATGGCCGCGGTCGATTTCAACTTCAACGGCTGGGGCGGGAAACAGAAGGCCCGGCAGGATCGCAAGGTGGCCGACTTCGTCACCCGCACGGCGGGAGTGGAGTCCTTGCCCGCCGAATTGGTGCTCGAGGGCGGCGGAATCGAGGTCGACGGCCAGGGCACCGCCATCATCACCGAAAGCTGTGTGCTCAACAACAATCGGAACCCGGGCTGGAAGAAGAAGGACGTCGAGGACGAGCTGCGATACCTGCTCGGCCTCGAGAGGATCATCTGGCTGCCGGGCATCGCCGGCTACGACATCACCGACGGGCACACCGACTTCTACGCCCGCTTCGCCCGGCCGGGTGTGGTCGTGGCGGGGCTGGACACCGACCCGGACTCCTTCGACTACGACGTCACCCACACGCATCTCGAGATCCTGCGCTCGGCCACCGACGCCCGGGGCAGGCCCTTGCGGGTCGAGGTGATCGAGGGGCCGTCGCAGGTCCGCCCGCAGTTCGACGGCGAGGACTTCGCGGCGGGCTACATCAACTTCTACGTCTGCAACGGCGCGGTGATCGCACCCGAATTCGATGATCCCCGAGCGGATTCGGCGGCACACGCCACCCTGCGTCGCCTGTTCCCGGACCGCTACGTCGCGCAGATCCCGATCGACGGCATCGCCGCGGGCGGTGGCGGCATCCACTGCACCACCCAGCAGGAACCCGCGAACCTGAGCACTCCGCCCACCCCTCGGGACCCGTATACGTCCGATCATCCGGCACATCCGTAAAGTGAGGTTCCGTGTCCGACCGTCAGACTCAGATCCTGGAAGCAGCCATTCGCGTCATCGCCCAGGACGGCGTGCGCGGGCTGCGTATCGAGAAGCTCGCCGCCGAAGCCGGAGTCTCCACGGCGCTGATCTACTACCACTTCAAGGATCGGTCGGGCGTGCTCGACGCCGCGCTGGGATTCATCAACGCCCAGGCGCAGCGCTATACCGATTCGGCGTTCGCGATCGCCAATCCCCGTGCCGCGCTGGAACATATGCTGCTGCTGGAGATCCAGGACGTTCCCGACGTGCGCAACAACAGCATCGCCTGGGGCGAACTCCGGGCCAGCGCGGTCTTCTCCGAGGATCTGCGCGAACAGCTGCGCACCACGACCGAGAGCTGGGTCGAGGAAGCGGCCGCCCTCATCGAGCGGGCCCGCGAGGCGGGGCTCGCGGTCCGCGACGTCAACCCCACCGCCGCCGCCGAACGCCTCACCGCCCTCGTGGAGGGCCTCAGTGAGCGCTGGCTCAGCGGCTCCCTGGACCTGGCTCGCGCCCGCGAATTGCTCGCGGGCGCGGTCGTCGCCGAACTGGGCCGGGTCTGACACCGATCAGATCGTGGCGAGCTCGGCAGTGATTGCGCCGGAGAGCAATTCACGGGTCCGCTCGATAGTGCAGTACCCGCTGAGCCACCGTTTGCTCAAGCCTTCCACCAGGGTCGTGAGGCGTTCGGCCGCGCCGGTCAGGTCGGGCGCTGGGCTACCGTGCGCGGTCTCGACCACCTTCCGCATCACATCCGCGACATGGTCGACCCATTCACCGGTGGTCGACCGCAATGTCTCCCGCAGCTCCGGCGCGAACACCGCGCTGGCCCGCAGTTCGCCCCAGGCGATGCAGTGCATGCGCACGTCGAGCGCGCTCTGCAGTTCCACCAGCAGCATCCGGTCGAGTGCGGCGCGCGGGCACAGGTCCGCGGGCACCGCCTCCTCGATGTGCGCCGCCGCCCGCAGATCGAGATATTCGAGGGCATGGCGCAGCACGCCCGCCCGATCCTCGAAGTAGTGGTAGATCAGTGCGGTCGAGACGCGGGCCTCGGCGGCGACCTTGCCGATGCGCAAACCCTGCACCCCGTCCTCGGCGATCACCCGGACCGCCGCGTCCAGGATGTGCCGTTCACGTTCCCTCACCGCGCTAGCCGACCGGCTGCTGCTGGGTGGTGCAGTGGATACCGCCGCCGCCCGCGGCGATGCCGTCGATATCGATCTGTACGACCTCGCGGTCCGGGAACAGACGCTCGAGGGTGTCCTTGGCGGCCACATCGCCGTCCGGATCGCCGAACTGCGGCGCGATGACAGCACCGTTGCAGACGTAGAAGTTGATGTACCCGGCCGCGAAGTCCTTCTCGTTCCGGTATTGCGGGCGTACCTGCGCCGGACCTTCGATCACCTCCACCCGCAGCGGGTTGCCGTGCATATCCGTTGCGTCCCTCAGTATTTCGAGGTGACGCTGGGTGACGTCGTGGTCGTAGGACTCGGGGTCGGTGTCGAGGCCCGCCACGACGACGCCCGGCCGCGCGAAGCGGGCGTAGAAGTCGGTGTGGCCGTCGGTGATGTCGTGCCCCTTGATGCCGGGCAGCCAGATGATCTTCTCGAGGCCGAGCAGGTACTTCAGCTCGGACTCGACCTCCGGCTTGCTCCAACCCGGGTTCCGATTGTCGTTGAGCACACAGCTTTCGGTGATGATGGCGGTGCCCTCGCCGTCGACCTCGATCCCGCCGCCCTCGAGCACCAGACCGGTGTGCAGCGTTTCGACCCCGGCCCGGCCGGTGACGATCTGCGCGACCTTCGCGTCCTGGGCGTGCGACTGTTTCCCGCCCCACCCGTTGAAGTTGAAATCGACCCCCGCGAGCGCCCCGCCGCCCTTGACGAACACCGGCCCGGTGTCGCGCATCCACAGATCGTCGAGCGCGGCGGGCACCAGCTCGACGTTCGCGCCGCCGATCAGCCCGCGCGCGATGTCCATCTCCTCGGGACGGACCAGCATCGACACCGGCTCGAACCGCGCGATGGCCTGCGCGATCGAAGCCAGGTTGTGGCGGACCACCGGGAGCAGCTCCGCGCCCCAGACCCGTTCGCTCGCACCGAATGCCATCCAGGTCCGGGTGTGCGGATCGCCCTCCTCGGGCATCAACCAGGCGCGGTCGTCATGCGGAACCCGGCTGGGCGGAGTGTCATTGGTGTCCGAGCCGGTGTCGTCGCACGCGGCCAGCAGCAGGCCGCCCGCCATCGCCATGCTCACCTGAAAGAATCGCCGCCGCCGCATCGCGCCACTCCTTGTTGTCCGGTCCGTTGATGGGTTCCGATCGCATGAGCGATCGCAGGGCTACCGAGATGATAGCCCTGACTGAAAATTCAATCGATAGCCGCCGTACGGGCGCGTCATGCACTTGTAGTGCGAAGTCCGTCGCACTTCCAGTGGACGGTCGGGCGAATACTGACTGAAAATTTAGACACATTGTCATGGCGATCACGGGAGTGATGCGGCGCACACTGATCCACACCGAACATCCCCAACCGGAGAGATCAGGATGAAGTTTCGCTCGATCACCACGACCGCGGCCCTGGCGGCGGCCGCTCTCGCCAGCACGTCGATGACCGCGAATGTCGCTGGTGCGCAGCCGGATTCGCCGACCTCGGCACCCGGCATCCAGTACCGGGCCACCCTGGTCGACCACTCGGTCGTGGTCACCACCGACGCCGGTTCGCTGGCCGCCCGGGACGGCCGGTTCGAGGTGCTCGACCGCAGCGGCGCACCGGTCGCGGTGCTGCCGCTGAGTTATCAGCGTGAGGGCATGGTCTGGCCGATCGCGGCCCGCGTCGAGGGCAACACCGCCACCTTGACGCCCGGTACCGATCCGGCCGCGGCGGTGCCGGTTCCGGCGGGAACGCCGACGCTGACCTCGATCGACGCGACCGCCAATCCCAACTACAACCAGGCGCTGGCCAACTTCTCCAGTGCCGCCACCATCGGCGCCGCGGTCGGCACCCTGATCGGAACCGCGATCGGCGCGGCCGTGGGCTGCGTCGCGGGCGGGGCGCTGCTGGGCGCCAGCGCGGGCATCCCGACCCTGGGGACCCTGGCGATCCCGGGCGCGATCGGCGGTTGCCTGGTCACCGCCGCCGCCACCGCGCCGCTGGGTGCGGCCGTCGGTCTGATCGCCGTCGGCGGGCCGATCACGGCGGTGGCCCTGTTCCAGTTCTTCGCCGACCTGGCCACCCCGCCCGCTCCGGTGAACTGACCGCAACCCGCTGACCGGCAGGTATCGCAGCAGGTCCAGGCCGGTCAGCGCCATTGACTAACAATTTGGTCAGTGTGAAGATGCCCCTACGTTTCGACGTCCGAACGATCGGAAGAACGCAAATGGAAAGCAGTACAACCACCACCTGGCGAATGCCGGCCGAATGGGCGCCGCACGAGCGCTGCCTCATGGCGTGGCCGACCCGCGAAAGCCTGTGGGGCCCCTACTTCGAGGAAGCGAAAGCGGAGTACGCCGCGACCGCGAACGCCATCGGTGACTTCGAGCCGCTGCTGATGATCGCCAATCCGGGTCAGGCCGACGAGGTGCGCAAGGCGTGCGGCAGGGCGGTCGATGTCGTCGAGATGCCGATCGACGATTCCTGGATCCGGGATTCCGGGCCGCTGATCGTGCGGGATCGGGACGGGCGGCGCGCGGGCGTCGACTTCCGCTTCAACTCGTGGGGCGAACGATTCCTGCCCTACGACAAGGACGACGCACTCGCCGGGCGGATACTCCAGGCCCTCGGTTTCGATCGCCACGCCTCGGGCATGGTGCTCGAGGGCGGCTCGATCACCGTCGACGGCGAGGGCACCCTCATCACCACCGAGCAGTGCCTGCTCAACCCGAATCGCAACCCGTCGATGTCGCGGGAGGAGATCGAGGCGGAGTTGCGGCTGCGACTGGGCATCACGACCGTGATCTGGCTGCCCTACGGGCATTTCGACGACGCTCACACCGACGGCCACGTCGACGGCGTCTGCACGTTCGTGCGGCCGGGCGCGGTGGTCGCCCAGACCTGTACGAATCCTGATCTGCCCGATTACGAGCGGATGGCCGCCAACCTCGAGGTGCTGCGGTCCGCGACCGACTCGGCGGGCCGGCCGTTCGAAATCTACGAACTGCCCGAATTCCCGGTCACCACCCTGCCCGACGGCACCGACACCATGGTCGCCTACGCCAACTTCTACGTCGCCAACGGCGCGGTGATCACCCCGACCGCCGGGCACGAACTCGACGAGCCCGCGCTGGACACCCTGCGCAAGGCCTTCCCCGATCGCGAAGTCGTCGGCGTCCCGGGCAATATCGTCGCCTTCGGCGGCGGTGGCGTCCACTGCATCACCCAGCAGATCCCGGCCGTGACCAGCGCGGGGGTGAACCTGTGAGCGACCTCGATTTCCGTGGACCCGACCACACCGATGACGGCACCTTCGTCACCGTCACCGCGCTCGGCACGCCGACGTCCTCACCGGCCCGCACCGACCCGCCGACGCGGACCCCGATCCGGGTCGGCGCGGTGCAGACCAGCTGGCACGCCGATCCGGACGAACATCGCGCGGTCCTGGCCGCCGGCGTCGCCCGCGCGGCGCTGCTCGGGGCGCAGGTGGTGTGCCTGCAGGAACTGACCCTGAGCCCGTACTTCGCGACCGTGCCCGACAACGCCGAGGCCGCGGCGCACCGGGAGACCATTCCCGACGGGCCCACCACCACGTTCGCGCGGGACCTCGCTGCCCGCCACGGGATCCTGGTGCACGCCTCGCTCTACGAGCACAGCGACACCGGCCGCGGGTACAACACCGCGATCCTGGTCGCGCCCAGCGGCGAGGTGCTGGCCCGCACCCGCAAACTTCACATTCCCCAATTCCCCGGGTATCACGAGGACCGCTATTTCGATTCCGACGACAGCGGATTCCCGGTGATCGACGCGGCGGGCAGCCGATTCGGATTCCCCACCTGCTGGGATCAGTGGTTCCCGGAACTGGCGCGCGTGTATTCGCTGCGCGGCGCGGAGATTCTGGTCTATCCGACCGCGATCGGCAGTGATCCCGAATTGAAGGAATTCGACACTCTGCCGATGTGGCATCAGATGATCGCGGCCAATGGCCTGGCGAATGCCACCTTCATGGTCGCGGTGAATCGGATCGGGCACGAGGACGGCATCACCTTCTACGGGTCGTCGTTCATTTCCGATCCGTACGGGCGGACGATCGTGCAGGCTCCGCGGGACCGGGACACCGTCCTGGTCGCGGACCTGGATCTGGACCAGCGTCGGGACTGGCTCACCTTCGGCATGTTCGACACCCGCCGCCCGGCCAGTTACGGCGCTCTCACCGCCGAATCTGCCGCCGTCGAGGCATAACAGCACCACCCCTCCCGTGCCCGGCGGCTAGCCCGCGGCACACCGAGACAGGCCCACGACATTCCGAGGGACGAAATGCGCATCACCACAATGAAAACGGTCGCCCTGGCCACCTGTGCGACGGCTCTGCTGGCCGGGTGCGGCGGACGGCCGGAAACCTCCGCCACCGCCATCTCCAGCTCGAACTTCCTGGGCCTCCCCTCGATGACCGCCGCGGCGGCCGGGCCCGCGGACAGCGCCACCTGGGCGCTGTACCGCGACCCCACCACGATCGATCCGGCCACCGCGTTCGACTACCCGGAGAACACCGTGGTCTCGACGCTGTGCGAATCGCTACTGCGCCAACAGCCCGACGGGTCGCTCGCGCCCGGGCTGGCCAGTGAATACCACTTCGCCACCCCGACCACCCTGGTCCTGAAACTGCGTGCCGGAGTGCGCTTCTGGGACGGTCAACCGCTGACTCCGGCCGACGTCGCGTTCAGCCTGCAACGCAATATGGACACCCAGACGGGCGGCTTCTACAGCACGGTCCTCAAACGCATCACCAAGATCTCCGTCGATGGTCCCGACACCGTCACGCTCACCCTCAGCAGCCCGGACTACTGGCTGCCCGGGGAGCTCTCGTCGATGGCGGGTGTGGTCATCGAGGAACGGTATGCCCGCGGTCAGGGGCAGCGCTATGGCACGCCCGACGGGGGCGCGATGTGCACCGGGCCGTACAAATTGGCCGAGTGGACGGCCGGAAGATCGCTGACGGTGACGGCGAATCCGAATTACTGGGATCCGTCGCTGAAACCGATGACCAACCGGATCGACTTCCGCGGAGTCTCCAACGCGGCCACCCTGACCACCGGGCTGTCGACCGGCGAGATCAGCGGAACCTATCTGACCGACACCTCCACATTCCGGGAGCTCGAGCAGATCAAGAATGTCGAGATCCACAAGGGACCCTCGGGCGAGACCGAATTCCTGATCCCCGCCAATCTCACCGGCGTGCTCGGCGACCTGCGGGTCCGGCAGGCGCTGTCGCTGGCCTTCGACCGCAACGCCTTCAGCGCCGCGGTGTACGGCGGCAACGCGGTCGGGCCGCGTATGTCCACCAATCCGGGCACCTGGGGGTACGCGAAGGACGCGTTCACCGCGGCCTGGAACGCGGCGCCGGATCCCGCGCCCGACCTCGAGCGGGCCAAGCAGCTCATCCGCGAGGCCGGAGCCACCGGGAAGCCGTTCGTCATCGCCACCTCCACCGGACTGTCCACGGTCAACACCGCCGCCAACGCGTGGCTGGAAGCGGCCGATTCGATCGGTTTGAACGCCAGCCTGTCCAACGTCTCGCCGCAGAACTACATCAACCTGTTCACCGATCCCAAGGCCCGCGAGGGTGTCGACGCGTTCAGCACCACCACCTACGGTGACTACGCCGATCCCGCGGCGCTGATCGCCAGCTACACCGAACCCAAAGGCGCGCAGAACTATTCGGGTTACGACAATCCGCAACTGCACGCCGCGCTCGAACGCGCCCGCACCCAGGCCGACCCGGACCAGCGGGCCGCGGCCATGATCGAGGCCGACCGGCTGGTCATGGCCGACCTGCCCTGGATCCCGATGGTCCATCCCGCGCTGTTCCTGATCCTGGACAAGAAGCTCACCGGCGCGCCCTCC
The DNA here is from genome assembly GCF_042874235.1 of Nocardia sp. NPDC004151. Taxonomy (NCBI): domain Bacteria; kingdom Bacillati; phylum Actinomycetota; class Actinomycetes; order Mycobacteriales; family Nocardiaceae; genus Nocardia; species Nocardia sp. NPDC004151. The sequence goes on from NZ_JBIAMR010000015.1 coordinate 175,750, forward strand.
TCGTTCGCCTACATGCAGGCGCCGTGGCTGGCCGGACTCGGCCGGGGGCAATGACATGCGCGGCTTCCTCCTGCGACGCGGCGCCCTGCTGCTCGCGACCCTGTTCATCTCCAGCATCGGCGTCTACGCCGCGATGTATCTGGCGCCGGGCGACCCCATCGCGGTGCTGACCGGCGGGCGGCAGATCACCCCGGAGTACCGCGCGGTGCTGACCGAGCGGTATCACCTCGCCGACCCGCTGCCGGTGCGCTATTGGTACTGGCTGACCTCGGCGCTGCACGGCGACCTCGGCTACTCCATCGGTACCCGGCAGGACGTGTCGACGCTCATCGCGCAACGCGCGCCGACCACGTCGCTGCTGGTGGCCTACACGTCGCTGATCATCGTGGTGATCGGTATCGGCATCGGCGTTCTCAGCGCCCTCAAGCCCGGCATCCTGGACACCGCGGCGCTGCTGACCACCACCGTGCTCGCGGCGCTCCCGTCCTTCGTCGCGGCTCTCGCGCTGATCAGTCTGTTCGCCGTGAAGCTGCACTGGTTCCCGGCCCTGGGCGACGGCGTCGGATTCGCCGACCAGATCAAACATCTCACGCTGCCGGCGATCGCGCTGGCGTGCTCGTCGCTGGCGCTGGTCGCCCGCATCACCCGGGCGTCGGTGCGGACCGAATCCGCCCGCGAGCACGTCCGGACCGCTATCAGTCGCGGCCTGCCGGCGCACCACATTCTGCGCCGCCACATCCTGCGCAATGCCGCGATCCCCATCACCACCGTCACCGGCCTGGCCCTGGCGTCGCTGATCGTGCTGGTGTCGATCGTGGAGCAGGCGTTCAACCTCAACGGGCTGGGATCGAGTCTGGTCACGGCCGCACAGAACAAGGATTTCGCAGTGGTCCAAGCCATTTCGCTGCTCATGGTGGTGGCGTTCGTGATCGTCAACAGCGTCGTGGACTTCCTCTACGCGCTGCTCGACCCGCGGGTGAGTCTCGGAACGGCGGCGGCATGACCATCGTCTCCGGGCCCGTGCCCGCCTCGGATGTCAGCCTCCCGACCGGACGCAGGTGGCGGGTTCCCGGCCTGAACGGTGTCGGCTGGATCGGTTACGCGAGCGCGGTGATCATCGTGCTGGCGATCATCGTCGCCGTGTTCGGGCCGCTGCTGGCCCCGTTCCCGCCGAACGAGAGCAACCTCTCGCACGCGTTCGTCGGCGCCACCGGCTCGCACCCGCTGGGTTTCGACTCCCAGGGCCGTGACCTGCTCTCGCGTCTGCTCGTCGGGGCGCGCTCGTCCATGCTGGGCGCGTTCATCGTCACCGCGGTGGCGATCATCGTGGGGACCGCGCTCGCGGTGCTCGCGGCGTGGCGGCGCGGCTGGACCGACAGCGTCATCTCCTCGGGATCCGATCTCGTGTTCGCTTTCCCGGGACTGCTGCTCGCGGTCCTCGGCGCGGCGGTCTTCGGGCCCAGCCAGTGGTCGGCGGCGCTCGCGCTGGCGGTCGCCTACACCCCCTACGTGGCCCGGATCGTGCGCGGCGCGGCCCTGCGCGAACGCTCGCTGCCCTACATCGAGGCGCTCGAGGTGCAGGGGAGCGGCGCCTGGTCCATCGCGATCCGGCACCTGATCCCCAATATCGCGCCCCTGCTCGTCGCGCAGGCCACGATCCTGTTCGGCTGGGCCGCACTGGATCTCGCGGCGGTCTCCTTCCTCGGACTGGGTGTCCAGCCGCCGCAGGCCGACTGGGGCGTCATGGTCTCCGAGGGGGAAACCGGTGTGCTGCAAGGGTTTCCCGCCGAATCGTTCGTCGCGGGCGCCGCGCTGGTCCTGGTCATCGTCTCCTTCAACATCCTCGGTGAACGCCTCAACGACAAGCAGGGCAGGGAACGCTCATGACTACCGCCACCCCCCAGACCGTCCCCGGGTCGCGGGGTCCCGCGGCCACCGGCGCCGACGCGCCGCTGGTCGCGATCGAGGGACTGAATCTGACCCTGGACGTCGGCGGCCGCAAACGCCAAGTCCTGCGCGACATCTCGCTGACCATCGAGCGCGGCGAAGCGCTCGGGCTGGTCGGGGAATCCGGGGCCGGGAAGTCCATGACCCTGCGGACGCTGGCCCGGCTGCTGCCCGACCGGGCCGAGACCACCGGGACCATCCGCTTCGACGGCCAGGACCTGCTCGCCCTGCGCGGTGACGCCCTGCGCCGCAAGCGCGGCGATCTGGCGGTGATCTTCCAGGACCCCCGCGCGTACATCAATCCGGTGCGGCGCATCGGCGACTTCCTGACCGAGCAGTTGCGGACGGTCGGCCGGACCGACCGGCACGAGGCGACCCGGCGCGCGCAGCGCATGCTCTCCGAGGTCGGGATCACCGATACCGCCCGCCGGATGCGGCAGTACCCGGGCGACCTGTCCGGCGGCATGCTGCAACGGGTCATGATCGCCGCCGCCCTGCTCGGCGAACCCAAGCTCATCCTCGCCGACGAGCCCACCACCGCCCTCGACGTGACGACCCAGTCGGAGGTGATGGCGATCCTCGACGAGATGCGCCACGACGCCGGGGTGTCGCTGCTGTTCATCACCCACGACCTGGATCTCGCCGCCGCCGTCTGCGACCGCACCGCCGTCATGTACGCGGGCCAGATCGTCGAATCGCAGGAATCAGAAGCGCTGCACCACGATCCGCGACATCCCTACACCGCGGCCCTGGCGGGCGCGCGACCCGACCTCGACCGGCCCCGGACGCGCCTGGCGGCCATCCCCGGACGCCCGATCGGGGCGTGGGAGGCGGAACCGACCTGCGCGTTCGCCGCCCGCTGCCCCTTCCACGTGCCCGGCTGCACCGAATCCGGCCCCGTGCCATTGACCCACGAATCCGGCGTCGCCGTGCGATGCCTGCGCGCCGACGAACTCGGACCGCGGTTGCGAGGAGACACCGAATGAACGAACCGGCACTGCGAGTCTCCGGACTGTGCAAGAACTTCGGCGCCTTCGCCGCGGTCACCGACGTGTCCTTCGAACTGGCCGCCGGGTCCTCGATCGGCATCGTCGGCGAATCGGGCTCGGGCAAGACCACCGTCGCCCGCATGATCATCGGGCTGGAACAGCCCAGCGCCGGCTGCATCGTCTGCTGCGGCGGCGACCGATCCCGGCCGTCGCGCTCCACGCGTGCGCGCCGCGCGAGGGCCCGGGAGGCGCAGATGGTGTTCCAGGACCCGCATACCAGCCTCGATCCCCAGCGCACGGTCCGCCAGACGCTCACCGAGGCCGTGCGCCTGCACACCGGGCACGCCGCCACCGCCGAGCGGGTGCGGCAACTCGCCGATATGGTCGCGCTCGACGCGCGCCTGCTCGCGTCCCTGCCCGCGCACCTGTCGGGCGGCCAACGTCAGCGCGTCGCCATCGCCCGCGCGCTCGCCGCCGATCCCCGGGTGCTGGTACTCGACGAAGCCGTTGCCGCCCTGGATGTCTCGATCCGGGCGCAGATCCTCAACCTGCTCGACGATATCCGGGAGTCCACCGGGATCTCCTACGTGTTCATCACTCACGACCTGGCGGTCGTCCGCCAGATCACCGAGCACTGCATCGTCATGCAGACCGGTCGGATCGTCGAAGCCGGGCCGACGGACGAGCTGCTCCGCGACCCCCGGCACCCGTACACGCGGGCGCTGCTCGACAGTGTCCCGCGGCCGGGATGGCGTCCCCGGCGTCGATCGATCCCGGCCGACACCAACCTCTGAGCTGTACACAACCATCGATCAGCGCACCGACATCCGCCAGGGCGATGCTCCCGCATCCCCTGGCGGACCGGTCTGTGCTCTCGGCCACGGAAGGCGCCGAATTGACAACGCTCGCAATATGATCCGCGCTCGAACCCTGCGGGGCCGACGCCCTTCGGCGCGCTAGATGGGTGTTCATCCTGGGACCCGCGGTCGCCACCGATGTGGGGATCGAGGATCTCCTCAGCAGCGGAATGAACATCGCCTGACTGAATTTCAGCCACGGCGAACACCCTGACCACCGGGCCGGCTACGAGCGGGTGCGGGCAGCGGACGCGCGGGCCAGCCGCACGGTCGGGATTCTCGCCGTCGCGACCAGCTGGCCCTGACCTGGGGCACAGAGAACTTTCATCCTGCCCGAGGTGCGTTCCACCGACGGCATGATCGCCCGGATCGACGATGCGCTGCCGGCCATGAACCGTTATCGCAGAGGCGATCTGGTGGTCATCGTCGCGGGCACCCCGCCAGGCGCGGTCGGATCGACCAACGCCATCCTTCGGATCGGCGGGTGGGACTACTGAGTTCCTATTCGCCCGGGACGGGGGAGCCGGCTTCGGACGGGTAACCGGTGGTCTCGACCGAGTACCCGGTCCGGTAGTCCGGCTCCTCCTCCGCGGCGGGCGGCAGCAGGATGTAGGTGATCGCGCCGATCAGCGCCGCCAGGATCGCCACGCTCGAGATGACGCCGACGGCTCGGCGCCGCCGTCGGGGTGATGGCCCTGGCGCCGGGACCGGCCGGGGTGGTGGGGCGGGCGGACCGAGCCGCGGCGGTGGCGGGAGGATCCGGGTGGCGGGTTGCCGTGCGCCGCTGCCGGATTCGAAGGGCGCGGCGGTGCGAGGCGCGGACTCGACCGCGCGTCTGGCGGCCGCCGCGAGCGCCCCGGCGGTGGGGTAGCGGTGGTCGGGATTCTTCGCGAGCCCGCGCGCGATCACCTCGTCGAGTGCGACGGGAATGCCGGGCCGGGCCGGACTGGGCCGCGGCGGCGGGGCGTTCAGATGCCCGGCCAGCTGCTGTTCCAGACTGTCGCCCGGATAGGGGCGGGTCCCGGTGAGGCACTCGTACAGGACGCACGCCAGCGCGTAGACGTCCGAGCGCGCGTCGGCGTGGCCGGTGGTGAACCGTTCGGGGGCCATATAGGTGAAGGTGCCGATCGCGTTGCCGACACCAGTGAGGCCCACCGCTCCGGAGTGGGCGATGCCGAAGTCGATCAGATAGACGAAGTCCCGGCCGTTGATCAGCAGGTTGGATGGTTTGACGTCGCGGTGCACCAGGCCTTCGGCGTGCGCGGCGTCCAGCGCGGCGGCGGCCTGGTCGATGAACGACACCGCCAGCCGGGGCGGCATGGCGCCTCGCTGGGACAGCAGCGTGTGCAGATCGGTGCCGTCGATCAGCCGCATGTCGAGGTACAGGCGGCCGTCGATCTCGCCGAAGTGGTGGATAGGCACGATGTGGGGCTCGCGCAGCCGCGCGGTGGAGTGAGCCTCGCGACGGAATCGCTCCCGGTATTCCGGGTCCGTCGCGAGGCGCTCGTGCAGGACCTTCACCGCGACGACCCGGTCGGTTTCGGTGTCGTAGGCGCGATAGACCCGTCCCATACCGCCTTCACCGATGAGCGATTGCAGGTCGTAGCGGCCGAACGCCGATGTATCCATGCGCCCTACCTCCTTCGACACCGGGCCACGCTATCGACTGAAATTTCAGTCAGTGGCCCAGTGTAGCGGTCCCCCCGATCGCTCATCGCGGTGCGTCAGACCAGACTGTGCTGCGCCACGATGGCGGCGGCCGCCGCCTTGCCCATCCGGACCGCGCCGTCGACGTGCTGGAAGCCGTGGCCGGCCAGGTCCGAGCAGGCGAAGTGCATGGGCCCGATCGGGTCGCGGTGATCGTGGCCGTAGCGGGTCATGCCGCCGAGGTCGAAGCTGACGCCGTAGGCGCCGCGCGTCCATTCCTCGGAGCCCCAATCGGATTCGTAGAAGACGACCGGTTCGGCGGCTTCGGGACCCAGGTAGCGCACCAGGCAGTCGAGCGCGGCCCGCTTGCGTTCGGCCGGACCCATGGCGAAGTAGGCGTCGGCCTGTTCGTGGGCGATGAAACCGACCATGGCGCCGTTGTCCATGCCGTGGTTGGTGTTGTCGTACACCTCCGAGACCATGTCGGTGTCGCTGAAGCCGGTGCCGGACAAGCCCTTCGCGCGCCAGAACGGGGTCTCGTACACCGCGTGCACCTTCACCACGAAGCCGAACGACATGTGCTGGTACATCTGGTGGCGGCGGCGCGGCAGCGGGGGATCGAAGCTGATACCGGCGTACAGGTTCGGCGGCACCGCCAGTACCAGGCGGTTCGCGCGCACCTCGAGATCGCCGTCGGCGAAGGCGGTCACACCCGTCTCGGACCACTGGATCCGGCGCACCGGCGCACCGAGGTGCAGATCGGTGCCGAGGGGAGCGGCCAGGCGCTGCGACACCTGCTGCATCCCGCCGACCACGCGCTTGTCGAGCATGAAGGTGTCGGTGGCCAGCGAGGTGTAGGACCCCTGCGCGGCGGCCATGTGCAGGGCCTGGAGGGTGGAGAAGGTGTGCGCGGGCTTGGTCAGCATGGCGCCGGCGACGTAGAACGACACCGTCTCGCGGGCGTATTCGTTGTCGGACTGGCGTTCGAGCCAGATGCTGAACGGCACCGAATCCAGCTCCGCCGCTTGCGGATGCGTCCACGGGGCCTCGGCGCCGACCTCGGCCGCCAGCTCGTCGAGCAGCTTGATCAGCCGGTCGATCTCGGCGGCGGTCTCGGGGGCGGCGGGGAAGACGTCGCCGACGAATTGCTGGCGGGTGCCGTCCGCGGCCAGGTAGACCGAGTCGCCGTCGCGGTAGCGGGAGAAGGTCTCCAGCCCGAGTTCGCGCACCAGCGCCAGCGCGGCGGTGTGGTGCGGGGACAGCCACTGGCCGCCGATCTCGATCATGGCGCCGTCGACGTCGCCGGTCCAGGTGCGGCCGCCGACCCGATCGCGGGCCTCCAATACGGCCACCGTGAGGCCGGCCTTCCGTAATTCCGCCGCAGCGGTCAGGCCGGAGGGTCCGGCACCCACGATCACGACGTCACGAGCGATGACAGCCACGAGAGCTCCTTAACCGGTAATTCGAGGACCTCCGGATAGCCCGGAGGTTGCTATTTCAGTATGTGGGCGCGGTCACGATCATGCCCGCGCCGATTCGGCGCACCGGACCGCCCCTCATTCGCCAGGGTGGCGTGACGGTCCGGTGTCCGTGCGGGTGAGCCCGCTACCGCCCGGCAGAGACCGGCAGCGGTTCGTTCTGGGTGATGCAGTGGATGCCGCCGCCCCGCGCGAAGATCGGCCGCGCGTCGACGGTGACGATGGTCCGGCCGGGATAGACCTCGGCCAGCACGGACGCGGCCTCGGCATCGTTCGGGTCGTCGAACCCGCACAGGATGACCGCGTCGTTGCAGACGTAGTGATTGATGTAGCTGTAGTCGACGAACCCCTCCGCGTCGCGCAGCGTGCGCGGCGCGGGCAGCGGGACGACCGTGAAAGGCTTTCCGGCGGAAGTCGTCTCGTTCGCGAACTGCTTCATCAGCTCGAGGCTGAGCGCGTGGTCGGGATGTTCGCCGTCGCGCTGATCGTGCACCAGCACCACCCCGGGCGCGGGCAGCGCCGCCACGATGTCGGAATGCCCGCGGGTGCCGAAGCGCTGGGAATCGCGCCACAGCCCGCGCGGCAGCCAGATCGCGTTATCGATGCCGATGGTGCGCCGCAGTTCGGCTTCGACCTCGGCCTTGGACAGGCCCGGATTGCGGAACGGGTCCAACTGCACGGTGTCGGTGAGGATGACCGTGCCCGCGCCGTCGACCTGGATGCCGCCGCCCTCGTTCACCAGCGGCGACTCGACGACCGGGATCCCGGCCGCCGCCGCGACCGCCCGGCCGATCTCGCGGTCGTCGTCCCAGGAGGCCCAATCCTGTTGGCCCCACCCGTTGAACACCCAGTTCACGGCCGCCACCGAACCGTCGTCGGCGTGCACGAAGGTCGGCCCGATATCGCGCATCCAGGCATCGTCGAGCGGCGCGACCACGATGTCTATCGCCGAGGACAGGGTGCGCCGGGCCGTGCCGACGTCGGCCGGATCGACGACCATGGTCACCGGTTCGAACTCGGCCACCGCGTGCGCGACCGCGGTCCAGGCGCTGCGGGCCTCGTCGGTCGCCTCGGGGGTCGCGGTGATCTCCGAACCCTCGGGCGGGAACGCCATCCAGGTGCGGCGGTGCGGCCCGTGCTCGGCGGGCATACGCCAGCTCATCAGGCCCGCCCGAAGGGGTGCTCGGTGTCGACCGGAGCCGTGAGGCGGGCGTAGGTGTCGGGGCGGCGGGTGTCCAGGAACGGGAACAGCGTCAGCCAGTCGGTGCGCTGATCCAGATCCAGATCGGCCACCAGCACGGCGGATTCGTCGCGCGGAGCCTGCACCAGCACCCGGCCGTACGGGTCGGAGATGAACGACGAACCGTAGAAGGTGATCTCGCCTTCGTCGCCGTAACGATTGGGCACCACCATGAAAGTGCCCGCGGTGATGCCGTTTCCGACGATCACGTGCTGCCACAGGGGCTGGGTGTCGAAATCCGGGAAGGTGGGCTCGGAGCCGATGGCGGTCGGATAGACGATGACGTCGGCGCCCGCGAGCGAGTACATGCGGGCGACCTCGGGGAACCACTCGTCCCAGCAGGTCGGCATGCCGATGCGCGCCGGGCCGAGATCGGGGTGGCTGTGCGGCCGGTACGCCTCGTCGGTGGCCGGTCCGGCCCGGAAGTAGGTGTCCTCGTAGTAGCCGGCCGACACCGGAATGTGCAGCTTGCGGGTGCGGCCGACCAGTTCGCCGGTGGGGGACACCAGGATCGCGGTGTTGAAGCCGAGCCCGTCACCCTCGTCGGCGCGCTCGTACAGCGAGGCGTGCACGAACACGCCGTGCTCGATCGCGGCCTTGGCCGCGAAGGTGAAGGTCGGACCCGTGGTCAGGTCCTCGGCGTCGGCGCCCGGATTCTCGCCGCCGCGCACGAAGGCGGGGTACTTGCTCAGCGTGACCTCGGGCAGGAAGACCGCCTTGGCGCCCAGCTCGGCGGCGCGCGCGATGCCCTCGTTCAGCTCGGCGATCATGGCCTCGCCGTCGGCCTGCCAGCGGTGCTGGACCAGTGCGACCCGCAGCGGCGGGCGGACCGGATCCTGCACTCGCGCATGCGAAACGGGTGGTTCGAAACAAGTGATGACGTGCATGACAACTCCTGATGGTCGAAAGGGTGCGGCGCGCTAGTGCCCGCTCAGATGGGGTGCGACCGGCTCGGGCATCGGATCGCCCGACACCGCGCGCGGCAAGGTCTTGCCCTGGAAGTACTCCGGCTGACGCCAGCGCTGGATCAGCATGAGCACCGCGCCCAGCGCCAGGATCCCGAAGCCGAGGTAGAACACCAGGCCGATGCCGAGAATCGAAGCGCCGCTGCCGACTTCGGGCTTCAGGCTCTCGCGGACCGAGATGCCGAACACCACCAGCAGCATCGCTCCGCCCAGCAGCGGGAACACGAGCTTGAACACGGTGTCGCGCGCGGAGGCGAACCACCGCTTGCGGAAGTACCAGACCGAGGCGAACGCGGTGATGCCGTAGTACCAGCAGATCATGATGCCGAGGGCGGCGATGGTGTCCAGCAGCACGTGCTCGGACAGCAGCGCGGTGATCGCGTACAGACCGCCCGCCACCACCGCGGCGACCGCCGCGCCGAACCGCGGCACCTGATACACCGGGTGCACCGACGCGAACCGTTCGGGCAGCGCCTTGAACGTGCCCATGGCGAGCATGGCGCGCGCGGCGGGCAGGAAGGTGGCCTGCAGGCTGGCGATGGTGGAGACCAGGACGGCCAGGAACAGCAGCAGTTCACCGGCGCTGCCCATCACCGGTTCGGCGAGCGTGCCGAAGACATTGTTGCGGGCCTTCTCCCCGCCCAGGCCGATGCCGGTGTCGCCGACCCCGGCGTACCACATGAGCGCGACCGCCAGCAGCAGATAGGTGCCCAGCACGGTCAGGATCGACAGCAGTCCGGCGCGGCCGGGCGTGCGCTGAGGGTCCTTGCACTCCTCGCCCAGGGTGAGTGCGGTGTCCCAGCCCCAGTACATGAACACCGAGCCGATCAATCCGATCGCGAAGGCGCCCAGGGTGAGTCCGGTCAGCGGGTTGAACCAGTCGAGGCTGAAGCTCAGCCCCGACGGCGTATCGCCGCTGAGGGCCTTGGCCAGGGCGATGCCCGCGAACAGCAGCAGCACGGTCAGCTGGAACCCGACGAGCACGTACTGCACCCGCTCACTGGAACTGATGCCCCGACTGGCCGCCCATCCGGCCGCGGCCAGGAAGACGAGCGTGGTGACGATATTGATCAGCTTGTTCTCACCCAGTGCAGCAATGTATTCCGAGTGCGTCATCCGTCCGATGGTCAGATAGAGGAACTCCGCTCCCACCGCGGCGATATTGGCGAGCACGATGACCACCGCGATCACCGAACCCCAGCCGGCCATCCAGCCGACGTAGGGTCCCAGCGCGCGCGCCGACCAGGTGAAGGAGGCTCCGCAGTCCGGTGTCTCGGTGCTGAACTCGCGATAGGCGAAGGCCGCCAGGAACATCGGAACGAACCCGGCGATCAGCAGGGCGGGCATCTTCAGGCCGACCGCGGCGACGATCAGGCCCACGCTGGCCGTGGTGGTGTAGGCGGGGGCGATGGACGCGATACTCAGGACCGCGCCGGCCAGGGTGCCGACCTTGTCGGTGGCCAATCCCTTACCGCTGGAAGCGGTGTGGTCCTGAGCGGGCTCTGCCGTCTCGGAGGTGTTCTGTACGAGCATCCAAGCTCCTGGTACGGGGTGTGGCGCGGTCGAAGGCCGGGGCCCTCGACCGCACCGCGCCGCGGTGGCGAACCGATCGGCGGCGTCATTGCCGGAGACCGGGTTGGCACCGGATCCGGCGCAGGGGCCGGGGTGCCGGGGAATGACGTCAGCGGGTCAGCGCGACGTATTTGGTGTCGAGGTACTCGTGGATCCCTTCGGACCCGCCCTCACTGCCCAGACCGGACTGCTTCACCCCGCCGAACGGGGCCGCCGGATCGGAGATGACGCCGCGATTCACGCCGACCATCCCGGCCTCGAGCGCGGCGGACACGCGCAGCGCGCGATCCAGATCCTGCGTGTAGAAGTAGGCGGCCAAGCCGTATTCGGTGTCATTGGCCAGGGCCACGACCTCGTCCTCGGTGTCGAAGCCGTAGACGGCGGCGACCGGGCCGAAGATCTCCTCGCGGTGCATGCGCGCGGTGCGCGGCACCTCGTCGAGCACGGTGGGCTGGAAGAACCAGCCCGGCCCGTCGATGATCTGACCGCCGGTGCGGACCACCGCGCCGCCGGCGACGGCGTCGTCGACCAGTGCCGCAACGGTTTTGCGCTGCCGTTCGTTGATCAGCGGGCCGGTGTCGACGCCCGGTGCGTAACCGGGTCCGACGCGGAGCGCGCCAATCTTCTCGGCCAGGCGCGAGGCGAACTCCGCGCGAATCGAGTTGTGCACGTAGATGCGGTTGGCCGCGGTGCACGCCTCGCCGCCGTTGCGCATCTTCGCCGCCATCGCCCCGGCCAGCGCCTGGTCGAGGTCGGCGTCCTCGAACACGATGAACGGGGCGTTGCCGCCCAGCTCCATCGAGGTCCGCAGGACATTGTCGGCGGCCTGGCGCAGCAGCAGTTTGCCCACCCGGGTCGAACCGGTGAAGGTCACCTTGCGCAGGCGCGGATCCGCCAGCAGCGGCGCGGTGATGGCCGCGGCATCGCTGCCCGGCAGCACCGACAGCACGCCCGCGGGCAGACCGGCCTCGGCGAAGATCCGCGCCAGGGCCAGCATGGTCAGCGGGGTGTCCTCGGCGGGCTTCACGATGACGGTGCAGCCCGCGGCCAGCGCCGGGGCGATCTTGCGAGCGCCCATGGCCAGCGGGAAGTTCCACGGAGTGATCGCCAGGCAGGGGCCGACCGGCTGCTGGGTGACCAGGATGCGCCCGGTCCCGGCGGGGGATTCGGTGTAGCGGCCGCCGACGCGCACGGCCTCCTCGCTGAACCAGCGCAGGAATTCGCCGCCGTAGGCGACCTCGCCGCGCGCTTCGGCGAGGGTCTTGCCCATTTCCAGGGTCATCAGCAGCGCGATGTCCTCGGTGTGTTCGAGCAGGATCTCCCAGGCGCGGCGCAGGATCATCGAACGTTCCCGCGGAGACGTCGCGGCCCACGCGGACTGGGCCCGGCAGGCCGAGTCGAGGGCGCGCAGGGCGTCCTCGCCGTTCGCGTCGGCGACCTCGGTGAGGACCCCGCCACCGGCCGGATCGTGGACCGCGAAGGTGCGGCCGCCGGCGGCCGGGGCGGACGCCCCGTCGATCCACATCCCGGTGGGGACGCGGGCGCTGATGTTGTCGTATTCCAACATTGTCGTCCCAGCCCCCTATCGGCCAGCGAGATCGGCGATGGCGGTGCACAGCACCGTCAGCGCCTCGTCGAGCAGTTCGTCGCTGATCACCAGCGGCGGCAGCAGTCGAATGACATTGCCGTAGGTGCCGCAGGTCAGGGTGAGCACACCCTGCTCCAGGCAGCGCTTGGCGACGGCGGCGGTCAGTGCCGCATCGGGTTCGGTGGTGCCGGGGCGGACGAACTCGAGCGCCAGCATGGCGCCGCGGCCGCGCACGTCGCCGACGGCCGGAACTTCCCGCGCCAGGGCGTGGAAGCGCGTCAGCGCCGTCTCGCCGATCCGGCGGGCGCGGGCGGGCAGATCGTGGTCCCGGATGGCGTCGATGGCGGCCAGTGCCGCCGCGCAGGCGACCGGGTTGCCGCCGTAGGTGCCGCCCAGGCCGCCCGCGTGCACGGCGTCGAGCAGCTCGGCGCGGCCGGTGATGGCCGAGAGCGGCATACCGCCGGCGATGCCCTTGGCCATGGTGATGATGTCGGGGACCACGCCCTCGTGATCGCAGGCGAACCATTCGCCGGTGCGCGCGAAACCGGTCTGCACCTCGTCGGCGATGAACACCACGCCGTTCGCGCGCGCCCACTCCACCAGCGTCGGCAGGAAACCGGCCGCGGGCACGATGAATCCGCCCTCGCCCTGGATCGGCTCGATGATGATCGCCGCCACCGAATCCGCGCCGATCTGCTTCTCGATCCGGGTGATCGCCTCGCGGGCGGCGGCCGCGCCGTCCTGCCCGCCGTCTCGGAACGGGTAGGACATCGGCATCCGGTACACCTCGGGGGCGAACGGACCGAAATGCGACTTGTAGGGCATGGATTTCGCGGTCAACGCCATGGTCAGGTTGGTGCGGCCGTGATAGGCGTGGTCGAAGGCGACCACCGCGGTCCGGCCGGTGGCCAGGCGCGCCACCTTGACCGCGTTCTCCACCGCCTCCGCGCCGGAGTTGAACAGGACGCTGCGCTTCTCGTGATCGCCCGGGGTGAGCGCCGAGAGCTGCTCGCACACCTCGATGTACGCCTCGTACGGGGTGACCATGAAGCAGGAGTGGGTGAACCGCTCGACCTGCTTCCGCACCGCCGCGACCACCTTGGGGTGCGAAGCGCCGACATTGGTCACCGCGATACCGGCGGCCAGGTCGATCAGCGAATTGCCGTCGACGTCGACGATGACGCCGCCGTCGGCGTCGGCCGCGTACACCGGCGCGGTGGAACCCACCCCGGCCGCGACGGCGGCCTTGCGGCGGGCGGCCAGCTCCTGCGAGCGAGGGCCCGGTAGGGCGGTGGTCAGCACCCGCTGCTGCGGGAGCCGGTAGGTGATCTCGGTCATCGAAAGTCTTTCTGCGGAAAGGAGTGACAGGTCGGGTGGCGCGGTGAACTCAGTCGTGCGCGCTCATCACGTGCTTGACGCGGGTGTAGTCCTCCACGCCGTAGGCGGAGAGATCCTTGCCGTAGCCGGAGCGCTTGAACCCGCCGTGCGGCATCTCCGCCACCAGCGGGATATGGCAGTTGACCCACACCGCGCCGAAGTCCAGGGCCGCCGAAACGCGCTGTACCACACCGTGATCGCGGGTCCACACGCTCGAGGCCAGGCCGTAGACGACGTCATTGGCGAGCCGCACGGCGGCGGCCTCGTCGGCGAAGGTCTGCACGGTGATGACCGGGCCGAAGATCTCCTCCTGCACGATCGGATCGTCCTGGCGCACACCGGTGATGACGGTCGGGGCGAGGTAGAAGCCGCGCTCGCCGACCCGCTCACCGCCGGTGGCGACGCTGGCGTGCGCGGGCAGCGCCGCGATCTTGCCGATGACGGACTCGAAGTGCCGGATGTTGTTGAGCGGGCCGTAGGCGGCGTCGGGGTCGTCGGGCAGGCCCGGCTTCACCGTCCGCGCCTTCTTCACCAGCGCCTCGACGAAGTCGTCGTGCACCGACTCGTGCACCAGCACCCGGGTGGCGGCGGTGCAGTCCTGACCGGCGTTGAAGAAGGCCGCGTCGCCGATGCGGTCGGCGGCCAGCGCCAGATCGGCGTCGCCGAAGATCATCACCGGCGCGTTGCCGCCGAGTTCGAGGTGCGCGCGCTTGACCTGCGCGGCGGCGGCCTCGGCCACCGCGATGCCCGCCCGCACCGAACCGGTGATCGCCACCATGTCCAGGTCGGGGTGGCTCACCAGGGTCGCGCCGGTGCTCGCGGTGCCCAGCACCACATTGAGCACGCCGTCGGGCAGGATGCCGTGCGACAGCTCGGCCAGCAGCAGGGTGCTGCCCGGGGTGGTGTCACTGGGCTTGAGCACCACCGTGTTCCCGGTCGCCAGGGCCGGGCCGATCTTCCAGATGGCCATCATCAGCGGGTAGTTCCACGGGGTCACCTGGCCGATCACGCCGATCGGCTCCCGGCGCACATACGAGGTGAACCCGGACATGTACTCGCCGGCCGACTTGCCCTCCAGCATGCGCGCGGCGCCCGCGAAGAAGCGCAGGTGATCGGCGCCGGCGGCGACCTCCTCGGAGGCGACCAGATGTTTGGGCTGGCCGGTATCGCGGCACTGCGCCTCGACGAGGGCGTCGGAGTTGGCCTCGATGGCGTCGGCCAGCTTCAGCAGCGCGGCCTGACGCTGACTCGGGGTGGTCGCCTTCCAGGCGGGGAGGGCGCGGGTGGCGGCGGCGACGGCGGCGTCGATATCGGCCCGGCCGGAGATCGGGCTGAGGCCGGTCACCGCTTCGTCCACGGGGCTGATCAGTTCGAACGACTCCGACGTGGTGGCGGGCACCAGCCGGCCATCGATGTAGTTGCGGAGCAGCTCAGTCGTCATGTGTGTGCCCGATCTCGTTCGAAAGTGCGTTCTGTGGGGTTGCCAGTTAGTGTGCTGCGCAACACACCCCTGCGTCACCTGCCGGATCGGCGTGGGAGAAGAATTCGGTTTCGACAGATCGTCCAGATTGCTATGGGAGCGCTGTGAACGCGGGAATACCTGTCCGATGGGTCCTGTCCCAACCTGAGCTGGGCCTCGTGCTCAAGGGCGGCGCGAGCGGGCTCGGACGGGCCATCACCCTCGTCCTGACCTCCGAGCTGACCGAACCCCAGCAATGGCTGTCCGGAGGCGAGCTGGTGCTGACCACCGGCATGGGTTTGCCGCTCAGTCGCGCCGACCGGTCGCGGTATCTCGAGGACCTCGGGGCGGCCGGGGTGGCGGGCGTCGGATTCGGCATCGGGCTCTCGCACGAGACGGTGCCCGCGGATCTGGTCGAGGCCGCTGACCGGCTCGGGCTGCCGCTGTTCGAGGTGCCGCTGCCGACCCCGTTCGCGGCCATCACCAAGAAGGTCATGCAGCGGCTCGCCGAGCAGGAGTACGAAAAGGTGCTGCGCGCCTCGCGGGCGCAGCCGCGCATGACGCGGGCGGCCGTGCAGGGCGTGCGCGCGGTCATCAAGGAGCTGTCGGTGGCGCTGTCGGCGACGGTGCTCGTGGTCGGCGGCGACGGCGTCGTGACCGAGGCGCATCCGCGGTCGCCCGCCGCCGAGACCCTCGACCGCATCGGGGAGTTCATCGCCGCGCACGGCGAGAGCGCGGGCAGCGGCGTCATCCAGGTGTCGTCGGGGCAGTACATCGTGCTGCAGGCCATCAGTGCCGGGCAGACCGTGCACGGGCACCTCGCGGTCGTCACCGCCACCGCACTCGGTCCGGTCGATCAGGTGCTGCTCGGTCACGCCAGCTCGCTGCTCGCCCTCGACTTCGAGAAGCCGGCCCGGTTGCGAATGGCCCAGAACCACTTGAACTCTCAAGCCATCGCCATGCTGCTGCAACAGCCGGGCGACCCCGACAGCATGTGGCAGCACCTGACCGCGGCCGCCGACCGCACCGGCCGCATCCGCGCCCTCGTGCTGTGGTGCCCCGGGCCCGAGGCCGCGGCGGTCGCCCTCGACGCGATCGACGCGCGGCTGCGCCTGCTCAACCGGCAGCTGTTCGCGCACGTCACGGGCGACCACGCCGCGGTCCTGCTCCGCGGCTCCGACACCGACGAGGTCGCCGAGCAACTCCTGGCCGATCTGCCCGCCGATGTGCGTGCCACCGTGCGCGCGGGGCTGAGCTCCCCGCATCCGCTGCGCCGCTTCAGCGCGGCTGTCGACAATGCCGAGCTGGCCGCCTCGGCGGCGGCGCCCGGGGCCCGCCCGCTGGAGCTGGCGGCGCTGGCGGGCCATGCGCTGCTGGCCTTTCCGGAGGCCCAGCGGGTGCTGAGCGCGGTGTCGGAGGCCATGCTGCAGCCGCTGATCGACTACGACGACCGGCACGGCACCGATCTCATCGGCTCACTGCGCGCCTACCTCGAGGCCCACGGCCAATGGGAGACCGCTGCCACCGCGCTCGGCGTGCACCGCCACACCCTGCGCAGCCGCGTGGCCAGGATCGAATCGATCCTGGGCTGCAAGCTCGATCAGGCGCTGGTTCGCGCCGAACTGCTGCTGGCCGTCGTGGCCCGCCGCTGATCGGTGGTGTGGCGGCTACTCGTTGCCGAGGGCGGCGGTCGCGAGTTCGGCGTTGACGACGCAGAGCCGGGCGAGATCGACCGTGCCCGAACGGCGCAGGCGCGCGACCAGCTCCACCAGCCGCAGCGCGGCCGGCGAGGACTTCCACGCGGCGACGTGGTCGCGGGCCGAATCGGCGGGGGAGGCCCAGGACAGGACCGCCGCCGCGAGCGCGTGCCAGCGGGCTTGGAGTTCATCAGCCAGCACCGCGGCGGCCAGCGTCTCCCAGTGGTCGGAGGTGCGGGTGGCCGCGAAGGTCGTGGCCAGCCAGTCCAGGCCGATCAATTCGCCGAGCTCGCGGTAGGTCTGGCTGACCAGCGTGACCGGCAGCCCGGTGCGGCGGGCGGTCGCGCTCAGCGGCAGGGCCTGGGCGAGTAGGCGCAGGTTGGCCAGATCCCGCCCGGGATAGCCGCCGGGGCGTGGTAGGACCGTCATCAGTTCGGCGACAACCGGTGCGTGGCAGTCGATCTCGGCGGACCAGGTGGCCGCGCTGCGATGGGTGAGCAGCCAGGCGGTGGCCTGTTCCACCGCGTCCTGAATGCCCTTGAGGATGCCCATCCGAATCTGCGGGGAGACGCCCGGCAATGCCAGTGCCTCACGCCACCACCGGTCCACGTCCAGGACGGCGTCGACAACGGCGCAGGCCAGCACGATCTGCGGGGTGCCCGCGCCCAGCCGCTCCTCGAGCCGGTGGATCATGCCGGGGCCGACCCGATTGATCACCTGGTTGGCCGCGGCCACCGCGATGATCTCGCGGGCCACCGGATGCTCGCCCAGCAGCCGCTCGCCCAGCAGGTCCCGGATGCGGTCGGGGAAGTAGCTCGCCAGCGCGCCGGTCACCACCGGGTCGGTCGGCGCGTCCGAGGCCAGCAGTTCCTCGCGGACCAGGTTCTTGGCGGTGGCCAGCAATACCGCGATCTCCGGGCGCACCAGGCCCTTGCCCGCGCGGCGGCGCGCCGCGAGATCGGCCGGGGTGGGCAGGAATTCGGCGGCTCGGTCGAGTTCGGTCGCGTGCTCGAGGTTCTCGATCAGGCGGCCGTGCCGGTCGATGAGGAAGGGGGCGTGCGTCTCGGCGAGGCTGATGGCCAGCGCCTGTCGATCGCAGTCGGCGAGCACGGCGCGGGCCACGGCGTCGGCCTCCGCCGCCAGTAGCCGATTGCGTTCGTCGACGGTCGACAGTCCCGCGGCCACCGCGGAATCCAGCGCGATCTTGAGGTTCACCTCGCGGTCGGAGGTGGCCACGCCGGCGGCGTTGTCGATGAAGTCGGCGTTGACCTTGCCGCCGGCGACGGCGAATTCGATGCGGGCCTGCTGGGTGAGCCCCAGATTGCCGCCCTCGCCGATGACCCGGCAGCGCAGTCGATCCGCGGTGATCCGCACCTCGTCGTTGGACGGGTCGGCCACGTCGGCGTCCTGTTCGTCCCGGGCCCGCACGTAGGTGCCGATGCCGCCGTTGAACAGCAGGTCCACCTCCGCGCCGAGCATGGCCCGGATCAGCTCGGGTGCGGGTAGTTCGGCGGCGGTGACGCCCAGCCGCGCCCGCACCTCCGGTGCGAGCGGCACCGATTTCGCGGTGCGCGGCCACACGCCGCCGCCCGCGGAGATCAGCGCCGGGTCGTAGTCGGCCCAGCTGCTGCGCTCCAATCCGGCCAGCCGGGTGCGTTCCTGGTGCGAGAGCACCGGATCCGGGTCGGGGTCCAGGAAGATGTGCCGGTGGTCGAAGGCGGCCACCAGGCGGATGCGGTCGGTCTCGAGCATGCCGTTGCCGAAGACGTCGCCCGACATGTCGCCGATACCGGTGACCGTGAAGGGCTGGGTATCGGGATCGATGCCGAGTTCGGCGAAGTGCTGCCGAATCGAGCGCCACGCGCCGCGCGCGGTGATGCCCAGCGCCTTGTGGTCGTAGCCGGTCGAGCCGCCCGAGGCGAAGGCGTCGCCGAGCCAGAAACCACGTGCCACCGCAATGGAATTGGCCAGATCCGAGAAGCGGGCGGTGCCCTTGTCGGCGGCCACCACCAGATACGAATCCGGGTCGTCGTAGACGACGGTGTGCGCGGGCGTGGTGATGACGCCGTCCACGACATTGTCGGTGACGTCGAGCAGGCCGCCGATGAAGGCCGCGTACGCGAATTCCGCCGAGGCCGGATCGGTGCGGCCGCCGCGCACGACGAACGCGCCCTTGGCGCCCATCGGGACGATCACCGAGTTCTTCACCGTCTGGGTCTTCATCAGGCCCAGCACCTCGGTGCGGAAGTCGTCGACGCGATCCGACCAGCGCAGACCGCCGCGCGCGATCACGCCGCCGCGCACGTGACTGCCCTCGACCCGGGTGGAGTGCACGAAGATCTCGCGGTAGGGCGTGATCGGCGTGGACAGCGACAACCGCGCGGGATCGATCTTGAACGCGGCGACCGCCCGGTCCGGCTGGAACCAGTTGGTGCGCAATACCGCGGTGCAGAAGGTGTACAGCCCGCGCAGCAGCTGATCCTCGGGCAGGGTGGTGGCCGACTCCAGGCGGTGCTTGGCCTCGGCGTCGGCATGGGCCACCGCGGTGGCACGATCCGGGTGCTCGGGATCGAAGCGCGCGTGGAACAGCGCGACGAACGCGCGCACGAAATCCGGATGGGCGGTGAGGATTTCGGCGATCCGGGGCTCGCTCATGCGCAGCCCGGCCTGCCGCAGATACCGGCAGGCGGCCCGCACCAGGATCGCGTCCTGCCAGGCCAGGCCCGCGGTGGCGATCAGACCGGTGAAGCCGTCGATCTCCAGCGTGCCCGCGGTGGCGGCGGTGAACGCCTCCGCGAGCAGCTCGGCCGTCGGCTCGCTCAGCCCGAAGGCCGTGGGCCGGAAGGTGAATCGATGCTCGGTGCACAGCCCCTCCACGCTCACCTCATGGGTGGTGACGTGCAGGCCCAGGGCCGAGAAGATCTCGATCAGCTCGGTCAATGACGCCGGGGCGCCGGGCCAGGTCAGCCTCGCACGGGGCGGCAGCGAATCGGGATCGAAGCGGAGGCGGGGGGCGGCCTCCGTCCGATCCTCGTCCAGCGTGCCGACGGCTCCGAGATGCATCTGCTCAACTCCCTGCGCGTGACCTGTGATGTCGCAGTAAATTTGCCGCAAAGAGAGCCTCGACACAGTCGACAATGCGGCGCGGTCGGCGAGGCCCGGCGCTCCGGTTCGTCCAGTGCCGGACCAGAGGGCGCGTCCCCGCGCGCTCCCGGGCCGATCAGCGCGGATGCGCTGAACTCGACCCGCCCGGTTCGAGCTCGGATCGGGGCCGGTTACGGCGTCTGCCGCAGTTGGGGTTCGGTTCGCTGGAGGAACAGCGCCAGATCCTAGAGTGATTTCAGCTTCTCCTCGAAGTCCGCGAGAGGCGGCTCGAGATAGTCGTCCGGCCTGCGACTGTTGAGCAGGCCGTGCAATCGGCGTCGTTCTCCCGGGACAGCTCGTGCTCAGCGGATTCGGCCAGCGACAGCAGCCGGTCCGGCCGCTCCTCGTCGGCCCGGTTCCCGGGCTCCACCCGCAGGTCGTAGACGGGCAGCTGCGACACCATCCAGTCCACGATGGTCCGGTCGAAGTCGCAGCCGCCCAGGTACCGGTCCCCGCCGAAGGAGCTGAAGCCGTCCGCGGGATCCCAGGAAACCACCGAGGTGCCGAAGGTGCCGCCGAGGTCGTACACCAGGTAGCGGCGGAGCTCGGACTCCGACCAGCCGTTCTCGTGCATGTGCGCGAGGGCGGCGGCCACCGGCTCCATGAGCGTCTCGGCCACCTCCAGCCCCGCCGCCTCGCCCGCCTTGGTGGTCTGGGTCTTGGCGCTGGTCGAACTGCGCGGGCACGGTGATGACGGCCCGCTCGATCGGCACGCCCAGCGTCGCCTAGGCGGTCTGCTTCAGGTGCCGCAGCAGGGGGACCGACGCCTGCAATGGGGTTAGGACCGCGTGGCCCGCGGTGACCGGCCGATCGGTGCCCATGCTCCGCTTGAAGAACCTAGCCGGCGGCGTACCCCGTTGGCGTGCCTTGCGTTTGGCGAGCGCGCCGACCAGCGCGGTGCCGTCGGCCGCGATCCAGACCGCCGACGGCGTTGTCAGCGACAGGTCAGGATTCGCCACGATGAGCGCGTTGTCGTGCACCGCAATCGGTTCGGCTCGGGGTTGCGGTTGCGGTTGCGGTTGCGCTGGAGGCAACTCGCCGCGCACGGGTTCCGGCTCAGGTTCCGACTCACCCCTGCCTCCGCCACCGCGTGGCTATCGCCACTTCAACGCAGCATCCCCGCCGGGTTTCGCAGATCGCTTGCGCGGGAACACAACCCGGACACGGACCCGCTCAAACCAGAGGATAGCCGCCGCAGAGCGTGACGGTGATGTATTGGGCCTGCCACATACCGCCGAGTCCGGGTGGAATTCACTTCCCCACGGTGAGGTCGCGGCGCAGCACCTTGCCGGTGGCGTTGCGCGGCAGCGGATCCGCGGTGACCAGCCAGCGGGCGGGCACCTTGAAGTAGGCCAGTTGCCTGGCCACGTGGTCGCGCAGCTCGTCCTCGGTCAGGGTCTGCGGATCGTCGACCACGACGATGGCGGCCACCTCCTGGCCGAGGTCCTCGTG
>NZ_JBIAMR010000016.1:0-179473 GCF_042874235.1 Nocardia sp. NPDC004151
TCAACGCGTTCGCCATCACCTTCGAAGGCCGGATCCACCCGACCGGGAACTAACCCACACCGAGGTCGGATCCACCGTTAATCCGAAACTCCCCGAGATCGCCGCACTCGACGTAGACGCCCTCGTTCTTCGTGCTCCGGGTGGCCCGGCCCGCTCGCGGGACTGTCGCAGAACTACTCGGCTGCCGGTGTTTTAGCGGGTTCGGGGTGCTCGGCGGCGGTCATGAGCGGGGTGTAGAGGCACATGAAGAACAGGATGAAGCCGATGCTGACGATGATGTGCCCGAGGCCGGCTATCCCGGATATGGCGGGGCTGACGGTGTGGTTGGTGACGGTGAGGATGCCGTGGGTGACCATCATGGCGACGGTCAGCAGGAGACCGAGGTTGTAGGTCCAGAAGAAGGCCGTGAACAGGCGGGTGCTGGAGAGAGTGAAGTGTTTGTCGAGGACTAGGACGATCAGGAAGAAGAGGGTGCCGAGGGCCAGGACGTGGGTGTGGGTGCCGGTCAGCTGGGATGGGCCGGTGAAGTCGTGGGATTTGGTGAATTCGCGGTAGAAGAAGCCGAGGATCAGGCCCAGGAATGTGTAGCCGGCGGCGGCGAAGTACGCCCTCTTCATCTGTTCTCCCTGGTGCGACGGGTCGGAATGGTGATCGAATGTTGGCATCGGATCGGTGACGTAGCGGCTGATCTCAGTGTGTGTGCCGGCTGCGAGCGTTCAGGGCGGTCGCGCTACCGAGGCCGAGGACGAGGAAGCCCGCGGCCACGAACAGCGCTCTGCGGGTGGAGTCGGCGAAGCCTTCGGACAAGGCGGCGGTGACGGCGGGGCCTTGGCGGCCGAGGCGGCCCGCATCGCCCTGGTCGCGCAGTCCGGAGATGGCCCCGCCGGCCGAGTCCCGAGTCGCGGTAACCAGTCGGGCCGCTACCGGCGACGGAAGCTGCTCAATCGATTCCAACCGATCGGTGAGGTCGTGGGCCAGGCCGACGGACAGCACCGCGCCGAGGATGGCCGCGCCCAGGGCGGCGCCGAGTTGCCGCACGGTGCTCTGCGTCGCCGAGCCTTGACCGGACTGCTTGGGGGGAATGTCGGCCAGAACCGTTCCGGCCAGCTGCGCCGAGGCGAGACCCAACCCGGCGCCATACACCGCGAGGACACCGGCGAGCAGCCACGACGACACCGTCGAGGAAACACACAGCGCGACAATGATCACCCCGACCGCCTCGAGCGCCAGCCCCACCATCACCGTGCGCGGCGCACCGAGCACCACGGCGATATGGCGGGCGGCGGCGCCGGAGGCGAAGGCGCCCAGGGCCATTGCCGCCAGCACCAGGCCGGCGCTCATGGTCGACAGGCCGACGGCGTTCACCAGGAACAACGGCAACACCAGCAGCAGACCGAACTCCCCGATCGCCACGGTCAGCGCGGTCACGTTGCCCCAGGTGAAAGTCGGGACCGAGAACAGGCTCAGGTCCAGGATCGCCGAACGGCCGCGGCGGGCCCGATGCCGTTCCCAGACGACGAACAAGGCCAGCGCGCCGATCCCGATCGCGACGATGACCAGCACCACCGAAACCGGTGCGTACGAAGGCCATTCGAATCCGAGGACACCGAACTCGCCGAGCGGCCGCCACCAGCCCAAACGCTGGCCTTCGATGAGCGCGAAGATGGTGCCACCGAATCCGATGACGCTGAGCAGCAATCCGCCGACGTCCAAGCCGGGTTCCCGGACCCCGGCCTTCGTTTCCCGCACCACGAGCAGCGCGCCGGCCAGGACCGCGATCCCGATGGGGATGTTGACGAAGAAGATCCAGCGCCAGCCGACATAGGTGGTCAGGCTGCCACCCAGCAATGGGCCCACCGCGGCCATCCCGGAGATGACCGAGCCCCACACCGCGAACGCCACGACGCGGTCGCGGCCGCGGAAGGTGGCGTTCACGCTGGACAGAGTGGCCGGCAATACGAACGCACCGCCGAGGCCCTGAACCACCCGAGCAAGGATGAGCGTGGCCGCGCTCGAGGCCACCGCGGCCAGCACGCTGCCCATCAGGAACATCAGCACACCGGCCACGAACATGCGGCGCCGACCGAGCCGGTCGCCGAGGCGGCCCGCGGTCAGCAGCAGGGCCGCGAAAACCACCGAGTAGGCGCTGTTGACCCATTGCGCATCGGTGAGATCGAGCCCGAGATCGGCGACGATCGCCGGCAGCGCGACGCCGACGATTGTGCCGTCGACGACGATCATCGACAGCCCCGCGGCCAGCACACCGAGCCCGATCCACGCCTTCCGGTCCGCCGCCGGGGCGTCCGGCAGATAGGGCTGATCGCTCGGGCTCCGGCGTGGTGGCCGCAGTGCCGGATCTGCCGCAGGTCCTGTATCGCTCCGCATTACCGGAATTCTGCGTGTGCTGCCCGCACAGCCATAGAGGAGTTCGATCCGTTCCGAGATCAACTTTCGATGGAGGCCGGATCGTCATATCGAGGAGCCCGAGGTCCGTGGATCCCGCCCAGTCAGTAGACGCCGTCCTGTTGATCTGGGATCACGGTTCCGCTGGGTTGGGTCAGAGGTTGGTGGGCGCCCGTGGCGGTGGTGAAACCCGCAGTGGCGCAGGGGTAGGGCTGGTCCTTGTGCTTTTTGGGGTTGATGAACATCGGGTTGATCAGCCATTTGCCGTCGGTGTTGGCGTACGCCTGGCACATGAGTTCGGTTTTGTTGCGGTTGATGACCAGGTGGAGGGCGGTGGCGTCGCTGACGAAGACCACGTCGGTGTCGGAGTCGCCGGCGGCCAGGGCCGGGCGTTTGTCGGGTGGCTGTTGGTCGAAGGCGGTGGGGCCGGTGATGCCGAAGATGCGTTCGTTGATCGCGCAGCGTTTGCCCTCCATGTAGGTGATGACCTGGTCGGGACCGAGGCCGCCGCAGCCGGCGATATGGCCTGTGTAGGTGCCTTGGTCGGTCAGGGGGACGATGCCGATCACCTTGTCGGCGGGTACGCCCAGTTCAGGTGACCAGACCTTGATCACCGGCTCGGCCGAGGCGGTGATGATGCGGACGTCGAATCCATTGGCCTGCAACGTGGTGACCAGATCCCGCTGCTGGCTGTAGTAGCGGACCCAGCCGTCGACCTTGGTGGTGCCGATGGTCTGTTCGGTGCCTTCCGGGGCGGCGAGGTTCTGGGCTCGAGCCTGGGTGGCGTAGTCGGTCAGTTCGGCGGGGGTGTGTCCGGCCAGCAGTTGAACCTGCCAGGCGTAGGCCGGTTCCAGTCGGCGGTGGTCGTAGCCGTCGAATGCTGGGGCCCCGACTTTCGTCTTGCCACCGTCGCCGATGGCCAGGATCTCGTCGGCGCACGAGGGGTTGGTGGAGGTGGGCAGCGGGGTTCCCGATGCCGCGGTGCCGCAGGCGGCACGCAGTGCGGCACTGGCCGCGGCGGTCAGGTACGGGCTGGTGGCCGACCAGTCGCTTGGCTGTAGCACCTTGTCGTGGGACAGCAGCCAATAGAACGTGGCCTCTCCGGCATCGTTCTTGACCAGTGTGTTGTCCCAGTCGAACAAGGCGAGCGGCTTCGAGTCGACCTGCTTGCCGCAGGTTCCGGTGGTGGCGATGAAGGTCGACAGGGTGTCCTTGTTGGCGCCGTACCACGCCTGCCCGGAATCCAGCTGCTTGCAGGTGGTCGCGGCGGCGCCATCGGACTCGGAGCCGCAGGCGGTCAGTGACAGCAGGGCGCCGGCGGCCGCGATCAGCCCGACGAGGGATCGTGTCTTCATAGAGGTGTGCTCTCCGTAATCGGCTGGGCGTCTTCAGCGTTCGTGGGCTTCTTCCAGCACGGTCCTGCCGAGCAGCGCGTAGCGGGCGGGATCACGCAGCTTCAGGTAGAGGGCGTAGCCGATACCGGCCGCACCGACCAGCCCGACCAGCCACGGCGTCGCCTTCAGCACCAGCGATCCGGATTCCGCGCCGGCCGCGGTGCCCATATTGACCACGAGCAGCATCACCACTCCCAGCATCGCCAGACCACCGGTCAGCGGCGCGACCAGGGTTTTGAACCAGTGCCTGGTCTCGGGGTGATGGTTGCGGAAGTAGACCAGCACCGCGAACGAGCACAGCGACTGCACGACCAGGATCGCCATGGTGCCCAGGATCGCGAGCAGGGTGTAGGTGCCGGTGTAGGGGTCCTTGCCGGCGATGCCGAAGCCCGCGATCAGCAGTCCGGCGATGATCGTCTGGACCAGACCGGCGATGTGCGGCGAACCGTGCTTGGGGTGGGTGCGGCCGAGGGTGCGCTGCAGCACGGGCAGCACGCCCTCGCGGCCCAGGGCGTAGAGGTAGCGGGCGGCACAGTTGTGGAAGGCCATGCCGCAGGCCAGGGAACCGGTCATCATCAGCCATTGCATCGCGGTGACCGCCCAGTGGCCGACATAGGTGTTGGTCGGATTGAAGAACACATCCATCGGGTTGGCCGAGCCGGCCAGATCCATCGATTCGCCGATGCCGTTGCCGGACATCGCCATCCACGACACCAGCACGTAGAACACCCCGACGCCGAGGACGGCGATCATGGTGGCCTTGGGGATGATCTTCTTGGGGTTCTTGGACTCCTCGCCGTACATGGCGGTCGATTCGAACCCGACCCACGACCAGAACGCGAAGAACAGACCCAGCCCGGCCGAGGGCCCGGTGAACGCGTTGACCGGGTTGAGCGGCGCCAGCGAGAATCCGTGCGGCCCGCCACCGTGGATCGCTACCGACACCGCCATCACCGCGAGCACCGTGATCTCGGTGAAAAGCAGGACCACCAGCAGTTTTTCGGCCACCGCGACACCGAACCAGGTGCCGACCGCATTGATCGCCAGCATCGCGATCGCGAACACCCACCACGGAATGTGCGTATCGAACTGCGCGAGCACGGTATTGGTGCCGAAGCTGGCGAAGATTCCGATCAGCGACGGCTCGAACACCATGTAGGCGAACGCCGCCAGCAAGCCCGAGGCCAGGCCGATCGTGCGGCCGAGGCCATAGGAGATGAAGCCGTAGAACGCGCCGGTGGCGGTGATGTGCTTGCTCATGGTGGTGAAGCCCACCGAGAACACGGCCAGCACGACCATGGCGATCAGGAAGGCCGCGGGCGTCCCCTTGCCGGTGCCGGCGGAGATCATGAATGGCACGTTGCCGGTCATGGCGGTGATCGGCGCGGCGGTGGCGATGGCCATGAACACCACGCCGAGCAGTCCGATGGCGTTGGGCTTGAGCCGGTGGACGGTGGTCTCCGACTCGGTCGGCGCACCGTCCACGGCTGCGCGGGTTATCTGCTGCGTCATCGAAATACTCTCTCTGCTAAGCAATTTCACTATCGGATGTAATGCCGAGTGGCCGACTCGGCAGCGGCGCGGAGGAGGCTCGGGGCTTGATCGAGACGCCGGAGCGACCGGCGCGGAACATCTGGTCGATCAGGTCACGGGCCACGGTGGCGGCGTCGGTGTAGCCCAGGCCGTGTGGTGGGCGGATATTGGAGATGCAGTTGCGCTCGGAGTCGGCGCGGCCGGGCCGCGGCGCATAGGTCAGATAGATGCCCAGGCTGTCGGTGACCGACAGGCCGGGCCGCTCCCCGATCACCACCAATACCGCTCGCACACCGAGGGTTCGGCCGATATGGTCGCCCAGCGCCACCCGTGCCTGCGTGGCGATCACCGGAGGCGCCAGGGAATAGTCCGGCGCGAACGCCTGGGACAGCGCGGCACACAACCCCGCGGCATGGTCGGTGACCGCGGTGGCCGACAGTCCGTCACACACCACCAGCGCCAGATCCGTTCCGGAGAAACCGAATTCGAGGGGTCCGGACGGCATCCGCCCCAGATCGGGGCGACGCAGATATTGGTCGCGATCCGCCGCCGCGCTGGTCACGTGAACAGGGGTGCCCAGTTCCAGCTCGGCCAGGGCGGTGCGCACTGCAGCCACATCCAGCGGCGTCCGCACCGCATCCCGGGCGAGCGCGTGGGATGCGTTGAGCGCCAGCACTTCCGGAGTGGCGAGCGTGTCACCGGCCCGGCGCAGCCCGATCCGGGCCAAGGTGTGTGCCCGCATCCGATCCCAGGGATCGATACCGTCGCCGGGCTGCGCGGATCGCGTAACGTCGATGGGCCGGTTCATCGGTTCGCCGCCAGCGCGCGCAGAGGAGATCCGGCCGGGCCGGCGGGCAGCACGCGGCCGTGGTCGTCGGCCATGTCCATCCGCCGCAGCCACGCCTCGAATTCGGGTGCGGGTCGCAGCCCGCAGACGCGGCGCAGGTACAGCGCGTCATGGAAGGACAGGCTCTGGTAGCCGAGCATGGTGTCGTCGGAGCCCGGGACGGTGATCATGAACGCCGTCCCGGCCACCGCCAGGGCGGTCGCGAGCAGATCCATGTCGTCGCCGTCGGCCTCGGCGTGGTTGGTGTAGCAGACGTCGACCCCCATCGGCAGGCCGAGCAGTTTGCCGCAGAAGTTGTCCTCCAGGCCCGCACGGGTGATCTGCTTGCCGTTGTAGAGGTATTCCGGGCCGATGAATCCGACGACGGTGTTGACCAGCAGTGGATCGAAGGCCCGCGCCACGCCGTAGGCCCGGGCCTCCAGGGTCTGCTGATCGACCGGTTGCCCGCCCACGCCCCGGTGCGCGTCCGCCGATAACGCCGCGCCCTGGCCGGTCTCGAAGTACATGACGTTGTGCCCGACCGTGCCGCGACCCAATTCGCCTGCCGCCGCGGCGGTTTCCGCCAGTAGGTCCAGGGTGATCCCGAAGCCGGTGTTGGCCGCCTGAGTGCCGGCGATGGACTGGAACACCAGATCGACCGGTACCCCCTGCTGGATCAGCTCCAGCGTCGTCGTCGCGTGGGTGAGCACGCAGGACTGCATCGGGATGTCGAAGCGCAGCCGGACGTCGTCGAGCAGATGCAGCAGCCGGGCGATCGCGACCGGATCGTCGGAGGCGGGGTTGATGCCGACCACCGCGTCGCCGCAGCCGAGCAGCAGGCCGTCGAGGATGCCCGCCGCGATGCCGCGCGGATCGTCGGTGGGATGGTTGGGCTGCAGCCGGGTCGCCAACCGGCCCGGCGCGCCGATGGTGGTGCGGAACGCCGCCCGCGGCGACAGCACCCGCGCGACCGTGATCAGGTCCTGGTTGCGCATGAGCTTCGACACCGCCGCCGCCATCTCCGGAGTGATGCCGCGCGCGAGGGCGGGGATCGTGAACTCGGCTGTCCCCGAGGCCACTTCGGTGAGCAGCCAATCCCGGAACTCACCGACGGTCAGGTGCGCGATGGGAGCGAAGGCGGCTCGATCGTGCGTGTCGATGATGAGCCGGGTGACCTCGTCGGTTTCATAGGGCACCACCGGTTCGTTCAGGAACACCGGCAGCGGAATATCGGCGAGCACCCATTTCGCGGCGGCGCGCTCGGCATCGGATTCCGCCGCACACCCGGCCAATTCGTCTCCGGATCGGGCCGGACCGGCCTTCGCCAGAACATCGATCAGGCTCCCGAACACGTAGGTCCGTCCGCCGATCTGCTGACGGTAAGTCATCGCGGGAAACGTCCTCTCACGCCCGGCTCGGAAGCCGTTGAATTCCAATGGCGGCAGACGCTAATCGGGTTCTGTTACGGCAGCGCCGTTCCCGGATAACCGGCGATGAGAATTCCGGCGGAGAATTTTCTCACGCGCGGAAATACGGAAGTAACTGAACGTAACAGCCGTGCTACAAGCACCTGGCTACGCTGAGGCTCTTTCGCGGACGAAGCCCGGTCCGCGGCGGCAGAAGAAAGGCTGTTTCCGTGTGACCGTACCCACGCCGACGCCACCGCTGGTGGTCGAACGGTCGTCGATCAGCGGACTCCGGCGGCGGCGGCTCGCCTTCGCCCCGGTGTTCGCGCAGTCGGTGGCGGCCATCGCGCCCGCCGGGACGGCCGCGGTCACACCGCCGTTCGTGATCGCCGCGGTCGGCGGGGGGCCGAGCGTGCTCGCCTTCCTCGGCGCGGCACTGCTGACCTGGTGTGTGGCTCTCGTGGTGCGGCCGATGGCGCAGCGGATCGCGGTCACCGGCGGGCTGTATACCTACGCGGCCAAGAGTTTGGGACCGACCGGGGCGATTCCGGTCGGCTGGTCCGCGATCGTCGGGTACGCCGCGGTGAGTGTCGCGGGGTTGGTCGCGGTCGGCACCTATCTCGGTCGCGTCGCGATGCTCGCCGGGATCGATGTCCCGGTCACGGTGACGATGCTGTTGTCGATCGCCGCGGCGGGAGCCGCGACGGTGCTGATGACCCGCGGCATCCGGCCGTCGGCGGTCGCGACCCTGCTCATCGAATGCGTTTCGGTGGTGGCGATTCTGACGGCCCTGGGCTACCTGCTCGTCGCCGAGCGCCACGGCGTCGATCCGGTCCGGGCCATGTCCTGGCACGGCGACACCGGTGACCTCGCCATGAGCGCGGTGGTGGCGATCAGCGCGTTCGTCGGTTTCGAGAGCGCGACCACCCTGTCCGCCGAGTCCTTCCGCCCGTTCCGCTCGGTGCCGAGAACCGTGCTGTGGACCCCGCTGGCGGCGGGCGTCATCTACCTGCTCGCCGTGAGCGCCGAGGCGGTGGCGCTGTCGGCGGACCCCACCGCGAGCAGCGGCACCCCATTGTCGGATCTACTCCTGCACCATGATTCGCGGCTGCTCGCGGTCGCCCTGGATCTCGGCGTCGCCGCCTCGTTCTTCGCCTGCACCGTGGCCTCGATCAACGCCCTGGTGCGGGTGCTGTTCACGATGGGCCGGGAGGGCATCGCGCCGCGGGTGGCCGGGCGCGCGCATCCGCGTTTCCACACTCCGTCCGCGGCCATCGCCGCGGCCATGACCGTGGTGACCGGGTGCGCGATCGCGGTGCTGTGGGCGGGCGTGGCGCCGCAGGACGCCATCCGTTCGTTCCTCACGCTCAGCGCCTTCGGTTACCTCGGGTCCTATCTCCCGGCCTGCCTGGCCGGTCCGATGCTGCTGCGGCGCATCGGGGAACCGAGCCGGGCGCTGGCGATACTCGGCGGCACCGCCGCGACGCTGATCGGGCTGTTGATGGTCACGGCCGCGTTCTCGGGGCAGCCGGGCAATGTCGCGGTGGTGGCGGTGTACGTCGCGGTCATGGCGGCGGGCATCGGGTTCGCCGTCGCGCTGCGCCGATTCGCGCCGGACCGGCTGCGAGGTGTCGGGATATTCGATGAACCGCAACGCGACGACCTGTTGCTGACCTCATTGTTCCGGTAGCCCATGAGCACACGCGGCACGTCGGTCACCAATACCATCGCGATTATCGAGATCGTGGCGGAATGCGGGGTGGGAATCACCGCCAAGGAAATCGCGCAACGCCTCGGTCTCCCGCCCGCGACGGCGTATCGTCTGCTCAATTCTCTGGTCGCCGACGAATACCTGATCCGGACAGCCGATCTGCGCGGCTTCGGTCTCGGTGCGCGGCTGCGCGGCCTGGCGACCGCATTGAACACGCCGACCGTCTCCCGGGCCGCACGCCAGTGCCTCGCCGAATTCCGCGCGTCCACCCGCTTCGCGGTGAACGTGATCGGCTTCGGCGTGAGCACCGTTCAGGTGATCAACCAGGACCCGGACCATCCGGTCCCGGCCGAACGCGAGCTGACCAGATGCCTGCACGCCTCCGCGGCGGGGAAGCTGCTGTTGTCCGCCCGAACCGATTGGCCCGCACTGGTTCCCGCCCCGATCCGCCTGACCCCGAATACCCGAGTCACCCAGGCGGCCCTCGCCGCGGACATCGCCGCCATCCGATCCACCGGCCACGCCCGCGCCGTCGACGAACTACTGCCGGGCCTGACCTGCTTCGCCTACCCCATCCACAGCGAATCCGGCACCCCCGAGGCCGCCCTCTGCCTGGCGGGATCCACCAGCCGCCTGGACGCCATGACCGGTTTCGACGAGTCCGCGCGCAGCTATGCCGCACAACTGGAATCGCTGCTGTTCTAATGGTTGCGGCGGCACGCTCCCCGGCCCTGAAATACCGCTGGTCGATAGGGGTGCGGTGCACAATGTGTGCCCATGCAGACATTTGCCCGAGTGTTGCAAGCAGTGGTTGTCGGAGCGGTGGTGGTCGGCGCCGGTCAGGGCATGCAGGCCATGCCCGCCGCTGCCGCACCACAGATTCAGTTGCCTTTCCTCAGTGGTGAGCCGGATGGGGTGCAGGCCCAGGGGGCCGCGCTGGCGGATGGGTTCACCGGGACCTTGTTGTGGTCTCGGGAAGCCGATACGCCGGTGCCGATCGCCAGTATCGCGAAGGTGATGACGGCGATGGTGGTGATCAATGCGAACACTCTGGATCGGGCCGTCACCGTTCCCGCCGAGGCGATTTCGTATTGCTCGCGGAATGACGGGAGTACGGCGGGGCTGGGCGCGGGAGAGGTGCTCAGTACGCGGCAGTTGTTGTATGCGCTGATGTTGCCGTCGGGCTGCGATGCGGCGTATACGCTCGCCGAGGCATATGGGCCGGGCCAGGACGTGTTTCTCGGCAGGATGAACGATACGGCTCGGCAGATGGGGTTGAGGGCAACGTATTTCGCCGACCCGAGCGGATTGCCGGTGCCCGAGGACGGCTCGACGTTCTCGACGCCGGCCGATCTGATCGCGCTCGGGCTGCGGGCCATGGGGCACCCGGTGTTCCGGGAGGTCGCGGGGACGCCGAGCTATCACGTACCCGCGGCGGCGGGAAACCGGGATCACGTGTGGGAGACCACGAATCAGCTGCTGAAGGACTATCCGGGCGCGATCGGGATCAAGACCGGGTCGACCGATGCGGCCGGGGCTTGTCTGTTGTTCGAGACGGTGCGGGCGGGGATTCCGATGATCGGCGTGGTGCTGCACAGCTCGGCGTGGAGCGGGGCAGCCGCCAAGGATGACGCCTCACGCATGCTGAACTGGGCTTACCGGCCGATCATGTCGATCGTTCCGGGCAGCTAGCGCTGGGCCGGGTCCCGGCCCTCGATCACGATCGGGGCGTCGGGACCGAAGGCCATGCCGAAGCGGGGGCGGCCGTCGGGGCCGAAATCCATGGGCTGCACGCGGACGCTGCGGCCCTCCCAGCCGGTGCCGGGTTCCAGACGGGCGTGGTAGGTGATCCACGGGCGGCCGTCGATGGTGAGGAATCCGTTGTGGCCCGGGGCGATCGCTCCCGGGCCGCCCGGCAGGAGGGGGCCACCGGATTTGGTCCAGGCCGCCGGGTTCATGGGATCGCCGCCCTTCGCCAGTTCGAGCAGGCCGATCCGGTAGGTGTCGTCGAAACTGGCATTGGCGGAGAAGGTAACGAACAGTCGGGCGTCGGGGCCGATCAGCGCCTCCGGCGCCTCGTTGATCTTCAAATCGGCGTCGTTCGGCACGGTCTCCCACTCCGCGGTCGGCGTCGCGATGCTCACTCGCTCACCGACCGGCGTCATCGGATCCGACATCCGCACCGCGCAAATGTCCTGCACCCGTGTGTCTTCCGGGTCGCGCAGACACGACCACAGGTAATATCCGGCGTTCCGATACCGCAGGTAGGTTCCGTCGATCGCCCATCCCCCAGGCAGATTCATCTTCCCGAGGTATTCGTAGGGCCCGGCCGGATCATCCCCCACCGACCGCAACGCATACATCCGATGCGTCTCGTTGCGGTCGTCCTCCTGCCCCGCGAAGTAGATCCACCACCGATCCCCGATGTGCTGCAACTCCGGCGCCCAGATCTTCGTGCACGCCTCCCCCGGGCACTCCCCGTGCTCCCACACCACCGTCGGCTCGCTCTTCCCGAGCCCGCCGAGCGTGTCCGAAGCCCGGATGACGACATTGTCATCGTTGTAGAAGTCCCCCTGCACCAGATAGAACCGGCCTTGGTAGTAGGTCATGCTCGGGTCGGCTCCCGCGGCGACCACTGGGTTGGCGAATTCCTCGCTATGCGGTCCGGACCCGCGCTCCTCGGCCGTTCCCACCCCCGCGACCGCGGTTCCGAGTCCCACGGTCAGGATGCTCACCAGCCCGAACGCTCTCCGCCAACCCACCAGCCTCACCTCCAGCGACAGTCGAGAGTCAAGTTTCGACGCCGCCGCCCCCGAGTTCAATCAACACCCGCGAAACCCCAGCACCGCACAGCGATTCGCGGGGCGTCAGGCGGCGGCCCAGGCGAAGCCGTCCGGGTCGGCGAAGGCGCCGAGGGGGCCGGTGACGACGAGGCCGTGGGAGCCGGAGCCGGTGACGGGGACGCCGGCTTCCTTGGCGGCGGCTTTGCGGGGGTAGAGGGCGAGCTTGATCGGGGAGTCGGGGAGGTCGAATTCGGCGTACTTGCCGCCGAAGCTCTTGGCGACGGTGAGGCCGCGATCGACGTAGAACTGCTTGCTGGCCTTCACGTCCTCGACGCCGAGGAGCAGGACGACGCTGTCGACGGCGCGGGTGACGGGGGCGGTGTCCTTCTTCTCGGAGGTGGTGATCTTCCAGACGGTGCCGTCGGGGCCCTGGATCACGCCGCCGTAGCCCCAGAAGCTCTTCTTGGCGGGCTTGATCACGGTGAAACCGTGCTGGAGGGCGCTGGCGATGAGGCTGTCGGCATTGCCGGGCTGGGCCACGACCAGCGACATGATGAAGCCGCGGAAGCCCTCCGACGGGGCCGACGCGGGAGCGAAGGAGAGCTGGTCGCCGAGACCGAAAGCGGCCTCGTAGGCGGCGGCGACAGCGGTGGGGTCGGTGGCCTCGAGGGTCACGTCGAGGGCGGTGGAAGCGGCGGCGGAAGCGGTGTTCGTCATGGCTACAACGCTAAATTCCGGACCGGCAGGGGACATCCGTGGTGACTACGGAACCGACCACGGAGAGCACCCACGGACCCCTATCGACCACCGCCTGGGACGCGGATGACCGCGGCGACCACGAGGCGGCAGACGAGATAGGCCGGGACGATGACCAGCGCGATCACGCGCAACGCCATCAGGATCGCGGCGAGGGCGAGGGACCGTGACGCCGTCCTCGCCGTGCCAGGCCGCGGTGAAGACCGGTCGCATCTCGGGGCGCAGCGTCTTGGCGGCCGCGCGAGTGGCGACGGGGGCGTAGCGGGCACGCCATTCGGGGTGGTCCAGGGAGATCTGCGCCAGGCCGAGGGCGGTCATCTGATGGGCGAGCAGCCCCCACATGTCGGTGAGTTCCCCGCCCGAGCCGGCGGCGCGCCGCTGGTCGTCGGCGGCTTCGAAGGCCAGCAACTCCTCGGCCAGGCCGTGCACCCGCCCCGGATCCCCGCGGAACCAGGCGTCCGCGTCGCGGCCGCACCACCAGCCCGGCAGTAGCCCGGCGACGGTCACCGCCGCCACGAGACCGGCGACCACCGCCAGCGGACGGCGAAACCGGCGTGATCGACGCCCCACGTCGTCCGAACTCCCCATCCCCCGAACGTACAGTGCCGGATCCCGCCAACGTCCGGTGCCGGATCTCCCGGCGCTCCGATGCCCGGGCGCTTCAGATGCCTTGCGCGGCCGTCACTTTCATTTCCCCGAAAAGGGGGCTGACAATTGTCTCCGGCGCGGAGTTCGAGTTTTCCGGAAATTGCTCTCGCGTAGCCCCGGCGGCAGGTGCATTCTGGAGGGAAGACAGGAATTTCCGCTGCTCGAGGGAGGTAGGGACATGGTCAGGGTGACGGCGGTCGAAGCCAACGGCGAACACTGGCATCCGCATCCCGGCGACGCTATCGAAGATCCGCGGGAAGGGCCGGCGTTGATTATGTGCCTGCTCGGCATCGCCGCGCTCGGGATGACGATCGTGGCGGCCGCGTCCAAGTTCTACGGCTGGACCATAATCGGGGCGATTGTCACTGCGGTGCTTATCGTTTCGGGTCTGCTCTGGATTCGGTTCGAATACTTCCGCGAATTCCGGCGGGAACAGCAGAAGGGACGGCAAGGGCACAATCCCTTGGTCCGCGGCGAGTGGCGGGGCCACGAACTCAGCTCGTGGCAGGTACGCAAGGGCGAGGGCATCGGCCAGGGCGCCGGGTCGTGACCGGCTGACGGCCACGACCCCACGGCCTCGGGTCCCGAGGCTTACTTCGCCGGGGCCGGAGCCGGGTTGAACGGCTGGTTGATGGTGGTGAAGTACTGGACCGCGGCGGCGATGGCCACCGGGGCGGTCACCAGGATCAGGCCGCCGACCGCGCCGAGCGCGCCCATGGCCGCGGCGCCCGCGAGGCAGCCCACGACCGCACCCGGCAGGAAGCTGAACAGGCCGCCGATGATGCCGGTGGCCAGCGTGGCGCCGCCGCCGACGGCGATGCCGCCCAGGGCGCAGCCCACGGCCGCACCACCGATGCCGCCGACCAGGGTGCCGATGGTGGCGCCGACGGAGATGGTGTCCTTCATGCGGTTCCACGCCGCCTGCTCGCGGTCGTAGGGGGTCTTCCACGGCGCGGTGTCCTCGAACGGCAGCGCGACCGGGTGATACGCCGCGTGGCCCAGATCGAATTGCGGCGTCAGAGTGACTGTGCGGTCCCGGATTTCGGCGGCGATCGGGAACACGAAATCGTCCACCCGGAAATTCAGCTCGGTTCCGGCCACCACCGTGCCATCGGCTGCTTTGATCTTGAAGACGCCGTTTTCGACATCCATCGACCCGATATCGGTGGAAATGGTCCCCGACCGGTCGGTGGCCGACGCCGTGTAGTGAATGGCGCCCACATCACCCGTTTGGGTCTGGGCATTTGCCGTACCTGCGGTGATTGCCGTGATGGTGGCCACCAGTGCGGTCATCGCCGCGATTCCGCTCTTGCGCATGTGATTTCCCTCGATTGAGTATGCCCGCGGAAATAGAACTCATCGCAGGTTCAGTTACTGACAAGCAGACTCTAAGTCGGTTCTCAGTGAGGCGGCAATGCATATTTGCCATAAGTGACTTGTTACACAAACGAGATGTCCCGTTGTGCGCCAAGGTTTTCCGTTGTTCACCTGAATGTATGAATAGTGTCCGAGAGGTGAACACGGCCGGTCGGGCCATGAATAGCCGAACCGGACAGACCGTCGAACGGCCCGTACAGCGACCAGCACGAACCCTCCGCGACCGGCCGGTTTCCGTCAGAGCTCGTCGAGCTCCGGGATCGGAGGCAGGACCGGCTCGGGCCACTCCTCCAGGGTCGCCACCTGCAGGTGAATGAAGGCCGCGATGCGGTGGCGGGCCGAGGACGGGAGACGCTCGATATCGGCCGTGCCCAGGACGTGTGCGCCGAAGGAGTGGGGCTGTGACGCTTCGGAGTCGGGCGTTTCGGGAACAACCTCTAGCTTGGGCCGCGAAGCAGCAGCCGGGATGACAGGCTCATCCGGGTCTGTGGCAGAGGCGGCGTTTCGCACCATTCCGTGACCATAACCCTTTGATAACACGCGCGGGAGCCGTTGGCGCACTTGTGTCTTCGCGCTGCGAATTCAGCGAAGCCATTGTAAAGAAGGTTTGAATGTGCAGGCAGACATGGCCATCCGGAAATCCGGTTCACCTGCGCCGGAACATTAAGGTGATCGGCGTCACTCTGTCAACAACTCGGACAAAACTCCCTGAAGTGACAGGGAAACTCCCCTGAATGCCTCAGATCGGTCGGCTCGCAATGACATACAAGTCTCGCGCCGGGCCGCTCGGCTTCCGGCCGATCGGCCACACCGCTCGCAACTGCCGCTCCAGATCCAGGCCGGTCACCCCGGGCGAAACCAGAATGCCCTCGGCCAATTCGGTCGCGACCGCCAGCGAACTGAGCACCGCGGGCGCGAGGCCGTCGGCGACCGCGGTCTTGATGGCGGTGGTGGAGGACAACTCCAGGGCGATCTCCGGCTGCCACCCGGGAACACCAGCGATCATGGCGCGCTCGAACGAATTGCGGGTGCCCGAACCGGGCTCGCGGTAGATGAGCGGGGTGCGGGCCAGCTCGGCGGCGTCGATCTCCCCTCGCCGCGCCCACGCGTGTCCGGGCGCGACCACCACGACCAGCCGATCCCGGGCCACCACATGGCTTTCCAGCTCACGGGGCAGGTGTGGGCTCTCGACGAACCCGATCCCGGCCCGGCCGTCGAGCACCGCCTTGGCAACCTCGGTCGAATTGCCCGATTCCAGGGCGATGGAGGTGTCCGGCATCCGCGTGCGCAGGGCCATCAGCCATTTCGGGAACAGGTACTCCGCCACGGTCTGACTGGCCGCGACCCGCAACCGCGAATCCCGCTGCGCGCGCAGGCTGTCGATCCCGGCGTCCAGGCGCGCGGCCGCGTCCACCACGTCCCGGGCCCATTCCGCGATCAGCGCCCCCGCCGCGGTGGGCCGCGAACCGAGCGTGGTCCGCTCCAGCACCGGAACACCGACCAACTGCTCGAGGTAGCGGATCCGCGAGCTGGCCGACGGCTGACTGATCCCGTGCGCTTTGGCCGCCCGCCCGAGACTGCCCAGCTCGATCACCGAGAGCAGCAGGTCGAGCGCGGACAGATCCGGGACGCGCGGGGATAGCGGCATAGATCGAGTCTATGCACAGACCTCACCGCGGCTCGACGGCCCGAGAGAGGTCGCCGTGTCAGCGGGCGGCGGCCACCCGCTCGATGACGGGCCGCCAGGAGTCGAGCGGGTGGACGGCCAGCCCGACGACCTTGCCCGCGTCGTCCGCGCGGCGCAGTGCGACGGCCGCGGCGAACTCGGGGTCGCGCTCGAAGGCGGCGATCTCGGCCGCGGTCATCGGGCCGCCCTGCGCGACCAAGGTGCGCTGACTGGACTCCGACAAGGCCGCGACGTGCAGCGAATCCGTCGCTGCCAGATACCGTTTCGCCACCACATGCAGCTCGACCAGCCGTGCGACGCGATCACCCAGCAGGCCGCGAACGGCCGCGGCGCCATGCTCCCCGTGACCCCCGTCGTCGCCGGCCACCAGCTTGTGCCCGATGTCGTGCACCAGCCCGGCGACCTGGAGCTCCTCATCGGCGGGAAAGTCGCGGCGCAGCAACTCGGCGCACTGCCGGTCGTGGTCGAGGATGTCGACCGGATCGCCGCTGCGATCGGGCATGTCCCAGGCGTCGTGGCAGTCGGCGAGCAGCGCCATGAGGTCGGCGACGGACACGATCGGGGCGACCGCGGACCGGTCGACGTCGTCGACCTCGGCGGCGGGGACGACCTCGGCAGCCGGGGCGGCGGGCGCGCGGTTCACGCCCGCACCCTATGACGTGCGGACCGCGCTCGCCACCGCGGCGGCCCGGCTGATCACCCGACACCGCGACGCGTGAGCTCACCTGACCCGCGACCCGTGAGCTCACCCGACACTCCGACACAGCCACTCGCCCGACCCCGCGACACTGCCGCCCACCCGACACTCCGACGGAACCGCTCACCCGACTCTCCGACGACAGCGGTCGCCGACACCGCGACACGGGCGTTCCCCACTTCGACGGGAGGCGGCGCAACTGCCCGGGGAAAACCCGTCCCGACCCCGGGGTTGATCTGGTTGACATATCCACAATAGGGATTCGGGTGCGGCTCCGGGCGAATCCGGAACGCATTGGACAATATTCAGCAAACCACCTGTGTGTGACCGGCGAGCGGGTCACCGTGCCTGTGCGCCGGATCCTCTGGAAGGAGCCTCCCATGCACGACCTGTCCGGCAAGACGATCCTGATCACCGGCGCGGCCCGCGGCATCGGCGCCGAGACCGCGCGGCAGGCGGTCGCGGCCGGGGCGAACGTGGTGATCGCGGACGTGCTCGACGACGACGGCAAGGCGCTCGCGGCCGAGCTCGGCGCACAGGCCGTCTACCAGCATCTCGACGTCACCTCCGAGCCCGATTGGGTGGCAGCGCTGGCCGCCGCCCGCGACGCCTTCGACGGGACCGTGAACGGCCTGGTCAACAATGCCGGGATCTCCACCGGCGAGCTGCTGGCGAACGAGTCGGTCGAGCATTTCCGCAAGGTCATCGACATCAATCTGGTCGGCGTCTTCCTCGGCATGCGGACCTGCATCCCGGCGCTGAAGGAGGCCGGCGGCGGGTCGATCGTCAATATCTCCTCCGCGGCCGGGCTCATGGGTCTCGCGCTCACCGGCAGCTACGGCGCGTCCAAGTGGGCGGTGCGCGGCATGTCCAAGGTGGCCGCCATCGAGAACGGCATCGACCGCATTCGGGTCAACTCGGTGCACCCCGGCATGACCTACACGCCGATGACCGCGCAGGTCGGCATCCAGCAGGGCGAGGGCGGCTACCCGAATACCCCGATGGGCCGGGTCGGCGAGGCCGACGAGATCGCGGCGGCCATCGTCTTCCTGCTCTCGGACGCGGCCTCCTACGTCACCGGCGCGGAACTGGCCGTGGACGGCGGCTGGACGACCGGGCCGACCGTGAAATACGTGATGGGCCAATAACTCCGGGGGTCAGCGCTTCTCGATCCGGCCGGCCGGCGGGCCGACGGCGCCGCGGGTCCGGAGGTACGCCTCCAGGGCGTCGAGATCGATGGGCCCGACCAGGGTTTCGGTGCTCTGCGTGAACACCGAGAAGCCGTCGCCGCCGGCGGCGAGGAAGCTGTTGGTCGATATCCGGTAGACCGCCACCGGATTCAACGGCTCCCCCGCCACCCGGACGCTGCCCTCGATCACCTTGTGCCCCTTGGGCGCGCCGTCGGAATACGAGTAGGTGATGCCCGCGACCGACAGCACGCCGGGCTTGCTCACATTGTCCCATTGCTGTTCCAGCAGATTCAGGATCTGCTGCCCGGTCAGCGTCACGGCCACCACCTGATTGCCGAACGGCTGCACCGTATGCGCCTGCGCGTAGGTGATGTTCCCGCCGGACAGGCCCGCGCGGACGCCGCCGGAGTTCATGAACGCGGCCACCGCCCGCACCGAGGCCATGGCGTCGAGCATGGAGTCGGCGATGACGTCACCGAGCGGTGAGTCCCCGGCGGGCGCGGGTTCGGCGGGCAGGGGCGCGGCGGCCGAGCCGATGACGCGTTCGGCGCGCGGCTTCGATTGCGCGGCGAAGAAATCCACCAGTTTCGCGGTGGCCGGGTCGGGGGCGATGTCGCGGGTGACGACCCGGTTGACGGCCGAAGCCTGCACCGTGCCGTCGTGGAAGCGCAGCGTCACATCGGTGACGAGGCGGCCGAAGGAGGCGGCCTGGGTGACCACCTTGCCGTCGAGGGTGCAGTTGTAGGCCTGGTGGCTGTGCGCGGTGAGCATCACCGAGACGGCGGCATCGGTCTTGTGCGCCAAGGTTTTCACGCCCGCCGAGATGCCGTCGCAGCCGTTGTAGTCCAGGGGTCGGCCCTGGGTCTGCTGGGTCCCGCCGTCGTGCAGCAGCGCCACCACGGTTTCCGCGCCCGCGGCCTTCATGGCGGGGACGTATTTGTTGATGGCGTCGGCCTCGTCGCCGAAGCGGTAGCCGCGGATGCCTTCCGGCATGACGATGTTCGCGGTGTCGGGGGTGACCACGCCGACCACACCGATCTTGTGCCCGCCCAGTTCCAGCATGGTCCACGGCTTCAGGCCCTGCGGCTGTTGCCCGTCGGCGTCGGTGACATTCGCGGCCAGGTACGCGAACTTCGCACCGGTGAACGGCTCGCCCGGGCTGCACCCTTCCGGCGCGCAGCCGCCCTGCTGCAGCCGGCGCAGTTCGACTACGCCGTGATCGAATTCGTGGTTCCCGACCGAGGAGGCCGCGACGCCGACCGAATCGAGGAACTCGATGGTGGGCTCGTCGTGGAACAGCGCCGAGACGAGCGGGCTCGCGCCCACGTCGTCCCCGGACGCGAGGACCGCGCTGTCCGGATAGGCCGCCTTCAACCGGGCCAGATGCGCGGCCAGGTACACCGCTCCCCCGGCCTGATACGCGCCCACCTTGCCATTGGACCCCTCCGGCGGCTGGAGGTTGCCGTGCAGGTCGTTGAGGCCGAACAGGTGCACCTCACCGGGCTTCGCCTGCGGCAGATCCGAGGTCGAGACCAGGGGCGCGGCGCTCGGAGTCGCGGGCGCGGCGTGCTCCGCTCCCCCGCACCCCGCCACCAGGGCCAGGCTCAGCACCGTCGCGCACACACCGAGAACACGCCGACCGCTCATGGTTGTCGACTGTGTCAGACGCCGTCGACGCACGCACGACGACGGGGTGAATTCCGCCGTCACCGCCGACGGCCGCCGCACCTGTGCGGGTGGGCGGCCGTCGGCGGGATCCGCTAGCTGCTGGACGCGCTCGCGAACGGCGTGGCGGCGGGAGCGGCCGGACGCCGGATCGGGTGCCGCCACAGGCCCTTTCGCTCCAGGATGGGCAGCACGCCCTCACCGAACCAGTACGCCTCCTCCAGGTGCGGGTAGCCCGAGAGCACGAAGTGGGAGATGCCCGCCTTCGAGTACTCGACGAGCCGTTCGGCCACTTCTTCGTGCGAGCCGACCAGGGCGGTGCCCGCGCCGCCGCGGACCAGGCCGACGCCCGCCCACAGGTTGGGGGCGATCTCGAGCCGGTCGGTGTTGCCGTTGTGCAGTTCCGACATGCGGCGCTGCCCCTCGGATTCGCTCTGCGCCAGGGCGGCCTGGACGCGTTCGATATCGGCGGGATCGATGCCCGCGAGCAGCTTGTCGGCGACCGCCCACGCCTCCTCGGAGGTGTCGCGGGTGATGACGTGGATGCGCAGCCCGTAGTCGAGCTTGCGGCCCGCGTCGACGGCCAGCCCGCGGATCCAATCCAGTTTGCGGCTCACCGCGAGGACCGGTTCGCCCCAGGTCAGGTAGGTGTCGGCGGAGCGGGCCGCCACCGGTCCGGCCGGGCCCGAGGACCCGCCGAAGAAGATCGGCGGCACCGGGTCCGGCCGATTGCTCAGCAGCGCGTTCTCGACGCGAATGTGCTCGCCGTGGAAGGTGACCGGTTCGTGCGAATTCCACAGCGACCGCACCACATCCAGGAACTCGCCGGTCCGCGCGTAGCGGGACTCCTTGTCGGCGAAGTCGCCGTAGGCGGCCTGTTCGCGCGGCTCGCCGCCGGTCACCACATTGATGAACAGCCGTCCGGCCGAATGCCGTTGGAAGGTGCCCGCCATCTGCGCGGCCAGGGTCGGGCTCATCAGGCCGGGCCGCAGCGCGACCAGGAACTTCAGCGTCTCGGTGGTCTCGACCAGCATGGCGGTGGTCAGCCACGCGTCCTCGCACCAGGATCCGGTGGGGGTGAGCACGGCCTCGAATCCGTTGCTCTCGGCGGCGGCGGCGATCTGGTTCAGGTAGTGCAGCGAGGCGGGCCGGTCCCCGGACATGGGGGTGCCGTGCCCGCCGACCACCAGGCCCCGGGAGTCGCCGGAGGTGGGCAGGAACCAATGGAACGACAAGCTCATGCGGGGACTCCTAGGAGGTGAATCGGTCGTTGAAGCGGGTGTCGATGAAGTCGGCGATCCGGACCTTTCCGGGGATCAGCTTGGCGTCGGCGAAGCCGTCGGCCACTTGCTGTTCCGCGGCGATCGTCGCCTCGTCGAGCGGATGATCCTGGTAGTTGGCGCGATTCACGGCCAGCAGGGTGACGTCGTAGGGCACGCCGGTGATGCCCGAGGACCGCTTGGCCCACTCCTCGCGGTGCCCGGTGATCCACACGTGCGCCCGCCGCAGCCGCTCCAGCAGATCCCGCACGGCAGCGGCGTTCGCCTTGTTGTCCAACGTCTTCGAGCCGGTGACGTAGAAGCTGTCAGGCTTCACGTAGCCGGTGCCGTCGACGAGCACGCGCGCCCCGCCGACCTCGGCCTGCGCGGCGTAGGGATCCCACACCGTCCAGGCGTCGACGCGCCCGGTGGACAGGGCGGCGAGCGCGTCGGCGGGCTGCAGGTACTGCGGCTCGATATCACCGAAGGTGAGCCCGTTCTTGGTCAGCACCGACAGCAGGTGGTAGTGCGCGGAACTGCCCTTGGTGACCGCGATCTTCTTGCCGCGCAGGTCCTTCGGGTCCTTGATGGCCGAATCCTTGGGCACGATCACGACGTTCCCGGCGACGCCGGAGTCGTAGGAGCCCACGATCTTGATCTGGGATTTGGCGGCCGCCGCGAACACCGGCGGCGCGTCACCCACGCCACCGAAGTCGACCGACCCGGAGTTGATGCCCTCCAGCAGCGGCGGACCGGCGGTGAAGGTGGACCATTCGATCTTGTAGGGCAGCTTCTCGATCTCCCCCGACACCTCCAGCTGCGCTTGCAGCGCCAGGCCCTTCTGGTCGCCGACGTGCAGGGTCACCTGGGACAGATCCACCGAACCGTCCGCGTTCACGCCCTTGGTGTCGTCATCGCCCGAGGAGCACGCCGCGCCCGCGAGGGTCGCGGCGACGGCCAGGGCGGC
The DNA here is from genome assembly GCF_042874235.1 of Nocardia sp. NPDC004151. Classification (NCBI taxonomy): domain Bacteria; kingdom Bacillati; phylum Actinomycetota; class Actinomycetes; order Mycobacteriales; family Nocardiaceae; genus Nocardia; species Nocardia sp. NPDC004151. The sequence goes on from NZ_JBIAMR010000016.1 coordinate 22,303, forward strand.
GAACAGGCGCTTGGTCTTCATTCGGTGGTTCCTTCCGGGGTGACGCCCAGCTCGGCGAGCAGAGCCGCCCGCAGAGCCTGGAATTCGGGATGGTCGCGCCGCCGGGGGCGCGGCAGGTCGATGGGCAGCTCGCGGCCGATGCGCCCACCGTCGAGTACCAGGGCGCGGTCGGCCAGCAGCAGCGCCTCGTCCACGTCGTGGGTGACCAGCAGGACGCCGGGCCGATGCCGGGCCCACAGATCCAGCACCAGGCCGTGAATCGTGATGCGGGTCAGGGCGTCCAGGGCGCTGAAGGGTTCGTCGAGCAGCAGCAGATCCGGTTCCCGGACCAGGGCGCGGGCCAGCGAGGCGCGCTGAGCCTCGCCGCCGGAGAGCGTCAGCGGCCAGGCCTCGCCACGCTCGGCCAGTCCGACCTCGGCCAGCGCGGCCGCGGCCGCCGCTGTGGCGTCGGCGCGGCGCAGGCCCAGGATCACGTTGTCGCGCACCCGCTTCCACGGGACCAGCCGCGGTTCCTGGAAGGCGACCGCAGCCTCGCCGGAGACGGTGAGCTCGCCCTCGGTCTCCCGATCGAGGCCCGCCAGCGCCCGCAGCAGGGTGGATTTGCCGGAGCCGCTGCGGCCCAGCAGGGCCACGAACTCGCCGGGGCGGATGTCGAGATCCAGGCCGTGCAGGACGCGGCGTTCGCCGAAGTCCTTGACCAGACCGCGAATTCGCACGACCGGGGTCTCGGCGGTCGCGGGAGCCTCCGCGCGGACGGTCTCCTCGAGTCCGGCCAGGGTCTCCGCGATGACCGAATCGGTCAGTGTGCCAGGAAGCCGCGTCGCCATGACAGCGCTCTCCTCTCGATCGAACGGACGAGTGCGTCGGTGAGCAGCCCGAGCACGCTGTAGACGAGCAGTCCGACCACGATCACGTCGGTGCGCAGGAATTCGCGGGCGTCGTTGATCATGAAGCCCAGGCCCGCATCGGCATTCACCTGTTCGGCCACGATCAGCGCCAGCCAGGCCACGCCCAGCGACTGCCGCAACCCCACCAGGGTCTGGGGCAGCGCGCCCGGCAGCACGATGTGCCGGACCAGTCCTGCGCGGCTGAGCCGCTGCACCTGCGCGAGCTCGGCCAGCTTGCCGTCCACGCTGCGGATGCCCGCGAAGGTGTTGAGGTACAGGGGAATCGCGACGCCGAAGGCGACCAGCACGATCTTGGGCAGCTCCCCGATGCCGAACCACAGGATGAACAGCGGGATCAGACCGTAGAACGGCAGCGTCCGCAGCATCTGCATCAGCGGGTCGACCAGGTACTCCCCCGCGCGGCTCAGCCCGGCCGCCAGCGCCAGTGCGATGCCGGCGGCCGCGCCGAAGGCGAAGCCCAGCGCGGCACGGCTCAGCGATACCGAGACGGCCTTGGTCAGGGTGCCGTCCTCGAGCAGGTCCACGGCCGTCTCGACGACCGTCACCGGGGAGGCGAGCAGTCGCTCGGGCAGCACCCCGGTCGCGCTGGCCAGCTGCCAGGCCACGACCACCAGCAGCGGCGCGACGAAGCGGGCCAGGACGGAAACGTTCGGCAGGCGGGGCCGGCCCACGACGGGCTTGGCCTGCACGGCAATGGAGGACACGAAGCACCCCTCGGGCGAACGGGACGGGGACCGTGGCGGCCGAGGGCCTTCGAGCGCCACCTGTCCGACTGTGCCGTTCCGAGCCCGGCCGGTCACCGGTTGGAATCCCCGTGATTCTGGGGTCCCGAGGGCCTGGGAGAGCTGTGTGTCAGATGCCGCGGATCAGGAGAGGGGTGGTGCCGGGTTCCCTCCGCAGCTGGGAACCCGGCACCAGGTCGGCACCGGTGTGGGCGGTGGCCGACGTCTAGTGGCCGTCGCGGACGATCTCCACGGCGCGGGCGAGAATGCCGAGGCCGTGGGTGATCTCGTCATCGCTGACGGTCAAGGGCGGGAGCAGCTTCACGACCTGCTCGGTGGCTCCGGAGGTCTCGACCAGCAGGCCGAGTTCGAAGGCGACCTGGCAGACCTTCTCGGCCTGCGAGGCGTCCTCGAAGACCAGGCCGTGGACCAGACCGCGGCCGCGGGTGGTGATGCCGCCGAAGGATTCGGTGAGGGTGACCAGTTGGTCGTGGATGCGAGCGCCCTTGGCCAGGGTGGACTGATGCAGGAGGTCGTCGGACCAGTACTCGCGCAGCGCCACCTCGGCGGTCACGAAGGCGGCGTTGTTGCCGCGGAAGGTGCCGTTGTGTTCGCCGGGCGCCCACTGGTCCAGTTCGCGGCGCATGAGCACCAGCGCCATCGGCAGGCCGTAGCCGCTGATGGACTTCGACAGGCAGACGATGTCGGGGGTGATGCCGGCGATCTCGAAGGAGAAGAACGGGCCGGTGCGGCCGCAGCCCATCTGCACGTCGTCGACGATGAGCAGAATGCCGCGGGCCGAGCACAATTCGGACAGGGCGCGCAGCCATTCGGCTCGGGCCACATTGACCCCGCCCTCGCCCTGCACGGTCTCGACGATGACGGCGGCGGGCTTGTCGAGTCCCGACGAGGTGTCGTCGAGCGCGCGGCGCATCCACGAGAAGTCCTCGGGCTCATCCAGATAGCCGTCGAAGGGCATCGGGGTGGCGTGCGCGAGGGGGACGCCCGCGGCGGCGCGCTTGGCGGCGTTGCCGGTGACCGACAGCGCGCCCAGCGTCATGCCGTGGAAGGCGTTGGTGAAGTTCAGGACGGTGGTGCGACCGGTGACCTTGCGGGCCAGCTTGAGCGCGGCCTCCACGGCATTGGCTCCGGTCGGGCCGGGGAACTGGATCTTGTAGTCGAGGCCGCGCGGGGTGAACACCAGATCGCGCATGGTCTCGAGCAGACGGCGCTTGGCGACGGTGGACATGTCCAGGGCATGGGTGATGCCGTCGGCCATGATGTAGTCGACCAGGGCCTTCTTGAAGACCGGATTGTTGTGACCGTAGTTGAGGGTGCCGGCACCGGCGAAGAAGTCCAGGAACTCCTTGCCGTTCTCGTCGGTCAGCCACGCGCCGCGCGCTGTGTCGAATACGGTCGGCCAGGAACGGCAGTAGCCACGCACATTGGATTCGAGCGCCTCGAAAACGGTCGTCTCTGCAATGGTCATCGTGTGGTTCCTAGCGTCGCAACTAAGTGAAACGCTGTTGTTTCTATCACATGGGCACCGAAGCGAAATCATTTTCTTTCGAATCGGGCTGCCATACCCGCTGCCTATGACCACGTGACGCACACCGCAACAGACCGGCACACAGCATAACTCGTTGCGGGACACCGGCCGCACCCGTAGGGTCACACCCTTGTGCGCAGCGACGTGGGGGTCTACTGGCAGCTGGTCAAAGCAGGGTTTCGCAGACAATCGCACTATCGGCTGGCGATGGCGGCGGGCCTGCTCACCAATCTCGTGTTCGGCTTCGTCCGCGCGGCCGTACTGATGACGGCCGTCCAGGAGAACGACGGCTTCGGCGGCTACGACCGCGGCACCATCGGGGCCTACATCTGGCTCTCCCAGGGACTGCTGGGGGCCATCGCCTTCTGGATGCTGCCCGACATCGTGGAACGCATCCGCACCGGCGACGTCGCCATCGACTTCCTGCGACCCGTCGACATCCAGTTCGCGCACCTCGCGGAATACCTGGGACGCGCGGGGTTCTCACTGCTGCCGCGCGGGCTGCCCAGCATCCTGGCCGGGGCGCTCACCTTCGGACTCGCCTTCCCGGCCACACCCGGCCCGTACGCGCTGGGCGCGATCAGCCTGCTGCTGGCCATGATCCTGTCGTTCCTGTCCATGTTCGCGGTCAGCCTGGCCGGGTTCTGGCTCATCGAGACGCGCGGACTGCGGTCCCTGCACATGATCTGCGGGACCTTCCTGGCCGGCCTGTTCGCGCCGGTCCACCTGTTCCCGGACTGGCTGCGCACCGTGGCCTACTCCACCCCGTTCCCGTCCATGCTGCAATGGCCGGTCGATCTGCTGTCCGGCCGCACCACCGGGTGGGATGCGGTGGAAATCCTTGCCGTGCAATGCTTCTGGTTGGTGGTTCTGGTCGCGCTCGGGCAATTGCTGCTGCGGGCCGGACGCCGCAAGCTGGAGGTGCAGGGTGGGTGAGACGATCCCCTCACGTCTGGCGCCTTATCGCGCGGTCCTCGGATCCCGGCTGCGCGCGCAACGCGCGTACCCGCTGTCCTTCGCCACGGATGTGCTGAGCGCCTTCCTGATCGGGCTGATGGAATTCGCCGAGATGTGGGTGGTCTTCCACAATGTGCGGCAACTGGGCGGGCTCGATCTGAACGGGATGCTGCTGCTGTTCGGCATGAGCAATACCTGTTTCGCCGTCGCCGACATGGTGGTCGGGCACGCCGACACACTGCCCACCTACATCCGGATGGGCACCCTCGACGCGTACTACCTACGGCCGCAACCGCTGCTGCTCCAGCTCATGACCAGTGATGTGCAATTGCGACGTGTGGCACGCATCGCGGTGGCCGCCACCGTGCTCGCGTTCGGCCTGACGCGCAACGACATCGACTGGTCCGCGGCGCACCTGGTGCTGTTCGCGGTCACCGTGGCCTCCGGAATCGCCATCTTCGCAGGGCTTTTCGTGTGCGCGGCCGGAGTGCAGTTCTTTCTGATCGACGGTTCGGAGCTGACGAATTCGTTCACCTACGGCGGCTCCTACGCCTCGATGCAACCGACCTCGGTGTTCCCCACACCGATGAAGCTCGTGTTCGGATTTCTCATTCCGGTCGCCTTCACCTCCTATCTGCCCGCCATCGCACTGCTCGGACTGCCCGGGCCCGCGCCACTGCCGGGCTGGCTGGCGTGGGCGACTCCGGTGGCGGCGGCGTGGGTGTGGGCGGTGGCGCTGTTCCTGTGGCGGCTCGGGACCCGGCACTATCAAGGAGGCGGCGGATGAGCGCGACGCTGACCGGCGAGCGGCCCATCATCGAGATCGAGGGCCTGACACGGACTTTCACGGTCAGCAAGAAGGAGGGCCGCTGGCGACGGCGGCGCGAGGTGCTGACCGCGGTGGACGACATGAGCTTTCGCGTGGAGCCCGGCGCGGCGGTCGGCTATATCGGCGCGAACGGCGCGGGCAAGTCGACCACCATCAAGATGATCACCGGAATCCTGGTGCCCTCGTCCGGACGGCTGCGGACCTGCGGCCTGGACCCGGTGCGGCAGCGCCGCGAACTGGCCGCACGGATCGGGGTGGTGTTCGGGCAGCGCTCACAGTTGTGGTGGGATCTGCCGCTGCGCGAATCGTTCTCGATCCTGGCTGCCATCCACCGGCTCGAACCGGCCGCCGCGCGGGCCCGCACCGCCGAGCTCATCGCGCAGCTGGAGATGGGCGGCACCCTCGACACCCCGGTGCGGCAGTTGTCGCTGGGGCAGCGCATGCGCGCGGAAGTCGCGGCGGCGCTACTGCATTCGCCGGACCTGGTCATTCTCGACGAGCCGACCATCGGCCTGGATGTGTTGTCCAAGCAGCGATTACGCGAATTCCTGCGGCACGAGCGCACCCAGCGCGGCACCACCCTGCTGCTCACCACCCACGACATGGGCGATATCGAGCGGCTGTGCGAGCGGGTGCTGGTGGTCGATCACGGGCGGCTGATCCACGACGGCACCCTGACCGGGCTCGGCGCGACCGTCGGCGCGCAACGGGTGCTCACCGTCGATCTCGCCGAGCCGACAGCGGACCTCGACGACCTGCCCGGGGCGAAACTGCTCGACAGCGCGGGCGCGGGCATGCGGCAGCGGCTGGCCTTCGATACCGAGACCACCACCGCCGCGCAGTTGCTCGGGGCCGTGTCGGCGCGCGCCGAGGTCCGCGACCTGTCCATCGAGGAACCCGATATCGAGGACGTGGTGCGGCGGCTCTACGAGGCCGCGGCGTCGGGCTCCCTCGCACCCTGATCGAGCCGGAACGGCGGATAGACGTCGGTCATGAGCGAGGCGTAGGCGCGCACCCGCAAGGACCAGCGGTTGATGCCCATCAGGAAGTCGTACAGGCCCTGCGGATAGACGCCGGTGAACAGCAGTGCGATCACGGCGACCAGCGCGAGCATCGCCATCGGCGCGAACGAGTTCCGGCCGCCGTACACCAGCGCCGCCACGATCAGATACTGCGGAATTGCGAGCAGCCACCATTTGATCAGGACCAGGCCGCGGCTGAACCGTTCGGGATAGTCGACCTCCAGGTCCGCCGGATATGCCGGGTCAGATTCCAAACTGAACGGTGGGTATTTATCGGTGCCCAGCTGAGAGAGGGCATAGAAACGCACACGCCAACTCCAGCGCAGCACGCCGACATTGAAATCGAACAGCGCTCTCGGATACTGCTCGGTAATGAGAATGGCGAAGAAGGCGACGATACTGACCGCGAGATAGGCGATGCTCAGAAAGAGCAGGACGATCAGGTGTGGAATAGCAAGTATCCACTTCACTATCCACAGCCAGCGGGAGACCGCGGGATCCAGATCCCCCCGTACACGAACCGGATAAACAGGACTTGGCTGCATGGCCATCACTCCTCTCGAGCGGCGGCGCACACCTGGCGACCGCCGCGCGAACAGCGGTGAGCCGTTGTTCACCCCATTGTTTCCCCGGCGACGCGAAGATCACATCTGCTTCTCACACATTGTGACCAGATTCGTAATAGCACGCGCGACGGCGAGTTCCGCACACCACATCGGCATCGTTCGAATTGCGGACAACGGTCGGGTGTGCGACGTTGCTGACTATTCTCTATGTGCTCGGCCCGGGTCGGCACGCCAGCTGATAATCGGGAGACGGAGTGAAGGTGGGTTCGGCGAAAATGTTGCCGCCGGGTAACGTGAAGCTCACGCCGCCACGGGAATTGATCCGGCCGCGCACCATCGCGGCGCGCCTGCGCCGCATCCTGATCTTCTCCGTCGCGCTGGTACTGGCCCTGCTGGCCGTCATCATCACCCACCAGGTCAACAGTTTCCGCGACACCGGCGAGACCGCGCGGGCGGTGCGCCTGGCCCTGGACGTCCAGGACCTGGTGCACGAGATCCAGCGCGAACGCGGCCTCACCAACGGCATGCTGGGCGGCGACGCCGCGGCCCGGCCCGCCATCGGCAACCAGCGCCTGGCCACCGATACCGCACTGCAGCAACTGAATCAGACCCTCAGCGATCAGCCACCGGGCGCCGATCAGGTCCGCTCGGGGCTGTCCCAGTTCTCCGGAGTCACCGCCAACCGCTCCGACGTCGACGCCGGACGCATCGACCGCGCCGCGTCGTTCACCTTCTACACCAATGCCATCGCCGCGCTGAACCAGGCGCGGCCCGGCCTCGACCACGCGCCCGACCCGCAACTGTGGCGCGGCCTGCAATCGCTGCACGACCTCGGCGACGTCAAGGAATTCACCGCCCAGGAACGCGGCTTCCTCGCGGGCGTCTTCGCCGCGGGCGAGTTCGGCCCCGGCGAGTACGTGAAGTTCCTCGACATCCGCGCCGCCAAGCAGGCCGCCATCACCGGATTCGAGCGCGACGCCACCCCCGCGCAGCGGTCGAAGCTGTACGCCGCCATGCAGACCGACGAGTCCATCCGGGTGAATACCGCAGAGGCCATCGCCATCGCCTCCACCCGCGGACCCCTCACCGAACCGGTGAACCCCGCCGACTGGTGGCGCGAGATGAGCTCGGTCATCGACGGCGAACGCACCGTGCAGCGCAGCATCGGCGGCGAGATCACCGGCCGGGCCGGCGATCTGCGCCGCGACGCCGCCCTGGTGCTCGCGCTGTACCTGCTGGCCGCCGCGCTCGCCATCGCCGCCCAGGTATGGCTGGTGGTGGCCACCGTGCGCGCTATCGTGCGACCGCTCGCCGGCCTCGCCGAAGAAGCCGACGTGGTGGCCGGGCGGCGACTGCCGCAGCTCATCGAGGCCTGGCAGAACTCCGACGACGCCGACCCGGAACCGCCCGAACCGGTCCGCGCCGACGAGAGCGCCGGCGCCGAGATCGCGTCGGTGGCCACCGCCCTGGACCGGGTGCAGACCACCGCCTACGAACTCGCCTCCGCCCAGGCCCGGCTGCGCCGCAACTCCACCGAATCCATGGCCAACCTGGCCCGGCGCAATCAGAACCTGGTACGCCGCCAGCTCGCCCTGATCAGCGAGTTCGAGCGCGAGGAACTCGACCCCAACGCCCTGTCCAACCTCTTCGAACTCGACCACCTGGCCACCCGCATGCGCCGCAATGCCGAGAGCCTGCTGGTACTGGTCGGCGAATCCAGCCCGCGCCGCTGGTCCAAGCCCATCCCGCTGACCGACGTCATCCGGGCCGGACTGTCCGAGGTCGACGACTACCGGCGCGTGGTGCTGCGCCGGGTGGACGACACCGCCATCGTGGGCGCGCACGTCAGCGAGGTCGCGCACATGCTCGCCGAACTCATCGAGAACGGGCTGTCGTTCTCCCCGCCAGACCTCGAGGTGGAGATCTACGGTCGCCGCCTGGGCGCGCGGTACATGATCGCGGTCGTCGACCACGGCGTCGGCATGCCGCCCGACCAGCTCGCCACCGCCAATGCCCGGCTGCGCGGCGAGGCCGACTTCCTGGTCGCGCCCACCCGGTTCCTCGGGCACTACGTGGTGGGCCGGCTGGCGCGGCGGCTCGGCATCGAGGTCGAGCTCACGGTGTCGCCGACCAGCGGTGTGGTGGCCCGCATGCTGCTGCCGGCCGACCTGCTCGGCGACCCCGACGCCGACCGGCCCGCAGCGCCGCAGGACTCGAAACACGCGGCGGGAGCGCAGCTTCCGACCGTGGTGGACACCATGCCGGAGTCCAAGCCCGGCCGCCACAGCTCCACGCCCGCGGTGACACCGGCCGCCCCCGCCGAGACGCCGGTGGACGAGGCGGAGCCCCAGGCCCCCGCCGCCACCGACCCTGTCTACGACACGGCCGCCGCTTTCGCGGCCCTCACCGAGATCATCGGCGACATGGGCTCCGCGGCCCCGAGCGAACCCACCCGCGGCAACGGTTCACCGCTGCGCCCCAGCACGATCAAGCTCGTTCCGCTGCCGGACAAGGATCAGCAGGCCGCGGCGCCGACACCCGCGGTCTCGCGGCCCACGCCGACGAGCTCGGCCGGCGATTCCACCGCGCTGCCGCCCGTTGCGGCACAGCCGATCTCGGCATCCGAATCGGCCTTCACGCCCGGCGTTCCGCAGGCAACCGGCGCCGCGGGCGCGACGGCCGCGACCGGGAATCCTGGCACGGCGTCGGCAGCCGCCGGGAAGCCCGCCGAGGCGGCGGGCGGAGGCACCGCGGCCATCGCGTCCAAGATCACTGCCGTGGAGCAGGTTTCGCCAGGCTCACCGGCGACGGGGCCGGACGTTTCGGGAGCCGTCCCGGAGGTGCAACGTACGCGAAACGGTCTCGTCAAGCGCAACCGGAAGACTCGCGAGCACACGGGCGTCACTCCGGGTGGCGCTCAACCGGTAGCCGGGCGGCCAACCCCGATGCCGGTCGCGGACCGTTCACCCGACGAGATACGCAGCATATTGGCCGGATTCCGATCCGGACATCAGCGCGGGCAGGGCGGCCAACCGCCCCGACCCGGATCGCGAGCATAGGAGGACACCGGGTGACCACCCATTACACCGATACCGATCCGCATACCTTCAACTGGCTGCTGGCGGATTTCGTGCGCACCACCGACGGCGTCCGCGACGCCGTGGCGGTGTCCTCCGACGGGCTACTCATGGCCATGTCCCAGGGCTTGGACCGCAATGGCGCCGACCGGCTGGCCGCCATCGTCTCCGGTCTCACCAGCCTGGGCCGAAGCGCCTCGCGCAGTTACGATTTCGACGGCCTGCGGCTGGTCATGATCGAGATGGGGCGCGGGTTCCTGCTGGTGTCGGCCATGGCCAACGGCAGCTGCATCGGCGTCATCGCCGACCACAACGCCGATGTCGGCCTCGTCGGCTACCAGATGGCGGTGCTGGCCGACCGGGCCGGCGCGCTGCTCACCCCCGCGCTGATCAGTGAACTGCGAGAATCGTTGAGCCGATGAATGATTCGCATAGGCTGCCGGACGCGCGTATGATCGCACCGACCCGCCCCAGCGGCTGGTCCGGTGCGCCCGCGCCCGGCGCCCGCCCGTCCGGCTACATGGACCCCGACGAACCGGTGGTGCGACCTTTCATGATCACCTCCGGGCGCACCACCCCCGTCGTCGACGGACTGCGCATCGAGGCCCTGGTGCGCGCCACCCCGGCAGCGTTGTCCGCACCGCTGCGCTTCGAACTCGAACGGGTGGTCCGGCTGTGCCAGCGCCCGCACTCCATCGCCGAAATCGGTGCGGCCCTGCGGGTGCCGATCGGGGTGGCGCGGGTGCTGGTCAGTGATCTGGTGTCGGCCGGGCACGTGTCGGTGGGCCGCACCGAAGAACTCTCCACCGCTGCTCTGGAAAGGATCCGGGACCTTGTTCGGAACCTCTGAAATATCCGGTGATCCGCTGCCGCTGGCCTCCTCGGTGAAGGTCGTGACCAGCGGCGGATTCGGGGTCGGGAAGACCACCTTCATCGGGGCGATCTCCGAGATCGAACCGCTGTCCACCGAGGCCGCCATGACCGAAGTGTCGGTGGGACTGGATGATCCGGGCCTGGCCACGGGCAAGACCACCACCACGGTCGCGCTCGACTTCGGGCGCATCACCCTCGACGCCAGCCTGGTGCTCTACCTGTTCGGCACGCCCGGCCAGGAGCGCTTCGAATTCCTCTGGGACGATCTGCTCGACGGCGCGATCGGCGGCATCGTGCTGGTCGACACCGGCCGGGTCGAGGACTGCTACCCGGTGCTGGACTTCTTCGAGCAGCGCGGGACGCCGTTCGTGGTGGCGGTCAACCGATTCGAGTCCGGATCGCGCTTCGAGCTGAGCGAGGTCCGCGAGGCGCTGGATCTGTCCCCCGCCATTCACCTCATGGACTGCGATGCCCGCGATCGGGAGTCGGTGAAGCTGGTGCTGGTGGCGTTGCTGGAGCAGATCCTGCAGTCGCGCCGCGCCCCGGCGCTGGCCGGTTGATCCGAACTCGGGACCGGAACAAAAATCGCCCCGGGTGCGAACGCACCCGGGGCGATTGCCCGAAAACCCTTCGCGGAAATGCGAATTAACGGCCGAACGAACCCGTCCACAGCGTGTTCAGCAGACCACCCAGGGCGGCGCTGCCAGTGTCCAGAACGCCGTTCAGAGCAGCGGAACCAGTGTTGATGATAACCGGGATCATTTTTCAGCCTCTCTACTGTTGTCGCCGCCGTCCGGGATTTCCGGCCGGCGACGGGACCCACACTGCCGAGGGAGACTTAGGCGAACCTTGTCTGTCGCTGAGAGGTAGCTGAGACGACCTGTGTCACCCATCACAGAGAGAGGACCGTCCAGTTTCTACTGTGGCGGTGTAGCTCCCGCCGAGTACAGGCTGATCTCGCCGTCTTCACCGAGAAACGCGTTGACCAGCATCGTTCCGCTGGAACGCAATTCGTCGGGCTCCGGCGCGGCGGTCGTGATGGCGACCTGCGGCAGCGCGGACCAGTTCACGACAAACCGATCGGGCGGTCCGTTGTCGTCGGACAGATGCGCGAGCCGGAACACCGACACCGTTCGGCGAACGATCAGGTTCCGGACAACTTCGGCAATTCGCTCCGGGTCTTCCAGCGCGAACATGAAACCGAACCGCAGCTCCGGCGAAGAGGCATAGGCGGACATGAATATCGAGGCTAACCGACTTCGGCGCGTCGCACCCCCGGCGCGCCGCAGAGATAGCTATTCATAAGCTTCGGTAAATGAACCGGCCCCGGCAGACCTCACCCCGGCGGCGAAGCACCCTCGAAGCCATCTCACCCACCGCTCGCGCAGGTGTCGATCGGCCTTCAACCGCAGCGACCATGTGACCGTCTTGTAATGCTGTATAACGATTTTCAGGCAGCTTCGCCGATCACGCGCGGGATGGTTGCGCCCCTCCGACTATCGCGCTTTCCTGAATATGTCCCGCATTATCGGACAGTCTTCTCATCGCATCGTCGCGGATTTCCCGGTTACTTCACCGTGTCGCTGGTGATGGGCTGTTGCGTTCCGGGTGCGGGGCTGCGCCGGAGCCGAGGGGAGCCCCTCCCCGAATCCCCCTCGGCCCTGGCGTATCCACACGCATGCGCCGGCCGAGGGTGGAACTATGGCAATCGACTACACCGAAGCGGGTTTCGGCGCCGAACTCCCCTCGCCGGACACGCTCCTGCGCGCCTTCCGAGAACCGGTTGACACCGCCCGCCGCGACCGCGACGTCCTGGAATCGGCCCACGAGCTGGTGCGATACCACGAACGGCGGCAACGGGCCCTCGACTCCGCCCACGCCGGCGACGCCACCCCCGACGATGTCGCCGCCAGCGCCCACCGCATCGACCGAATCGACACCCGCCGCGCCGAGCTGGTATCCCGCATCGACGACTGGGTCGCGGTGAACATCCCGCACCGCGCCGGGGCCTCCCTGCACACCGAGACCCTCGGCGCCGTCATCGACCGCATGGCAGCGAAATGGGTTGCCGCACAACAGGCCCTGGGCAACGGTGGGCCTCCGGCCCCGGCCAACGGCGTTCCGAAAGCAGCCGACGGACGAGCCCGGCGCCGCGCCAAGGCGCACCGGGTGAGCGAGGACCGGCCCCACCGCGGGGTGGACGCCGAGGCTCACCTGCAGTGGTACCGGCTGGCCGAGCTCGCCGACGGGTATCGGGATCTGATCACGGAGGTCGCCCAGCACCGGCGGCGACTCCCCACGTGGTAGGTCCGACTCTCGGGACTCTCCGGGGCTTCGCCCCCGAACCCCCGCGAGATTGTGGGGTCAAGCCCCCGGACCCCGAGGTCAGCGCGGGTCGACGACCTCCGCGTCGATGACGTCCGACTGCGCCACCCGCTCGCTGTGGACCGGATTCGTCGCCGAATCCTCCTGCGCCCGTGGCGGTTCCGGGGTCTCGTCGAGATCGTCGTCGAGGTCGTCGGACAGATCCGCGGCGCGCTGCGCGGCGGCGTCCTTCTCGGCGGCGGCCGCGGCTTCGCGCATCTCGATGGCGTCGGTGATCCAGTCACCGATCTCCCGGGTCACCTCGGCGACCGTGCCGGTGATGATCGATGCGATATTGCCGACGTGCCGTGCTCCCGACGACGTCAATTCCTGGATCAGATCCTTGTTGCTCTCGAATTTGGAAATCATCTATACGCCCACCTCACTCGCCTGCCCCCGGCGCATCACGATAACACCGGCCTGCCCTGAATTCTTGACCAGGAACGGCGGCAGCGCCAGCTTGAACAGCTTCGCCCACACCGAACCGATCTGCTTGGAGAAGCGGCCGGTGTTGTACGGCAGGCCGTGCTTTTCGCACAGCGCCCGCACCGCGGGCGCTATTTCCGGGTAGCGGTTGGCCGGGATGTCCGGGAACAGATGGTGCTCGATCTGGTGCGACAGATTGCCCGACATCACGTGGAACAGCTTGGAGCCCTTGATATTGGCCGAGCCCAGCATCTGGCGCACGTACCACTCGCCCTGGGTCTCCTCGGCGCACTCCTCCTTGGTGAACGTCTGTACGCCGGTCGGGAAGTGCCCGCAGAAGATGATCGAGAAGGTCCACAGGTTGCGCACGATATTGGCGGTGAAGTTGGCCGCCAGCGTGGACAGGAACAACGGGCCGGTCAGCGCCGGGAACACCAGGTAGTCCTTGAGGACCTGCCGCCCCGCCTTGCGGCCCTGGCCCCCGAGCAGGGCCTTCACGTCCGACCAGCTGCGCTTGCCGGTCAGGATGTTCTCGACCTCGAGGTCGTGCAGCATCACGCCCCACTCGAACAGCACCATGAGCGCGAACGCGTAAGCCGGGTTCCCCAGGTAGTAGGGGTTCCACTTCTGGCCCTCGTCGATCCGCAGGATGCCGTAACCGATGTCGCGGTCCATGTCGTGGATATTGGTGTAGGTGTGGTGCATGTAGTTGTGCGAGTGCCGCCACTGGTCGGCCGGGCACACCGTATCCCATTCGAAGACACGGGAATTCAGGGTCGGCTCACGCATCCAGTCCCACTGGCCGTGCATGACGTTGTGGCCGATCTCCATATTGTCGAGGATCTTCGACACGCTCAGCGCGGCCACGCCCGCCAGCCAGAACGGGGGCAGGAAGCCCAGGTAGAGCAGGCCGCGGCCGGCGATCTCGAAGCCGCGCTGGGCCTTGATCACCTTGTAGATGTAGTCGCGGTCGCGCTCGCCCAGGTCGGCGGTGACGCGGGCGCGCAGCGCGTCGAGTTCGCGGCCGATCTCCTCGACCTGTTCGACGCTGAGGACCAGCGGGCCCTCGGGGGTTTCGGTAAGAATCGCCATGATCTCTCCGTTCACAGAGCGAGGTCGACGTCCCCGACGGGGGCGTTGATGCAGATCTGGATGGGCTGATCCGGGTCGCTGTCGAGCTCCCCGGTGCGCACATTGCGGGTGCAGCCGCTGCGCTTGACGGCGGTGCAGGAGAAGCAGATGCCCATGCGGCACCCGTACTCCGGACTCAGGCCCGCGGCTTCGGCCTGTTCGAGCAGGGTTTCACCGGTGTTCTCGGCGACCACGCCGCTGCCGGAGAAGGTCACCTCGCCCTCGGCGTCGGACGGGTCGACGACCGCGGTGGTGAGGGTGAACTCCTCGCTGTGCAGGCGCGGGCCGAGCTGTTCGGCCTCGTAGACGGTGCGCACGGCGTTCATCAGGCCCGGCGGGCCGCACAGGTAGGCCTGCGCGGTCGGGAACCAGGGCGCGACCGCCTCCAGCTCGTCATAGCCGAAATGGGCGTGACGCTGGGTCTCCGGGTAGCGGAACTCGACCCGCACATTGCCGTGCTGCATGGCGATCGCCTCCAGCTCCTCGCGGTGCGGGACGAATTCCGGAGAACGGTTGTAATGCAGGAACAGGATCCGGCCGCGGTAGCTCTCGTTGGCGAGGGTGCGCAGCATGGACAGCACCGGGGTGATGCCGCTGCCGCCGCTGATCAGTACGACCGCCTCCGGGCGGGTGGCGGGCAGGTGGAACACGCCCGCGGCGGGCTCCAGATCCACCACCATGCCGGGGATCGCGTTGTCGTGCAGGTAGTTCGAGACCAACCCCTGTGGGTGGGCCTTGACGGTGAGTTCGATGTGCCGGTCCCGACGTCCGTCGGCATTGACCGGGGAATAGCAGCGGGTGTGGCGCACGCCGTCGATCACGACGCCGATCTGCACGTATTGCCCCGCCACGTGCCCGGTCCACTGCCGGGCGGGCTTGAGGGTGAGAGTGACCGAACCGACCGCGCTGCGCCGCACGTGGGTGATCTCCGCGCGCATCGAGCGCCGGGTCAGGGTCGGGCGCACCAGCTCGAGGTAGCGATCCAGCGGGTGCGGGGTGGTCATTGTCTTCTGCACCAGGTCGAGTAATCCGACCATGTGAGCCTCCTGTCGCGTCGCCGGGCTCAGCGACGCCTCTCCACGTTCGACGCGCTGTCCGAGCCGGCGCCGGAGTCCACGCTGACTTCGACGCCATTTCGGTGCACAGCTGTACACTGAGATAGTGTGCCCGGTGAAGCCACTCCAGTTCAACCGGCAGTTCGTGTGACCCACGCGACATCTCTCGAATGGAACGAATGTGAACGCATGTATGCTCATCGAGATGAGCGAGCAGGCAGCTACCCGAGTCGAGCGCAAGGAACGCACCCGTGCGGCCCTGCTCGACGGCACCCTCGCCTTGGCCGCCGACCGCGGTTTCGCCGCGCTCTCCCTGCGTGAGATCGCCCGCTCCGCCGGCATCGTGCCCACCGCCTTCTACCGGCATTTCGCCTCCCTCGACGAACTCGGCACCACGCTGGTCGAGGAAGGCGTGCGGCAATTGCGGCTGGCGCTGCGGGAAATGCGGCGCACACCCAATCCGACGCTCTCGCAGACCGTGCGATTCGTTTTCGAACAGGTCGACGGCAAGCGAGATCTGTGGGGATTCCTGATTCGCGAACGACACGGCGGCTCGGCGCCCTTGCGCGGGGCCATCTCGGTCGAAATGCAGCTCATCGAACGGGAACTGGTCGTCGACCTGTCCCGGGTGCGGGCCCTCGACGACTGGTCACCCGACGATCTGGAGCTGGCGGCCGACCTCATCGTGTCCACCGTCGCCGACCGGATCGCCGACTACCTGATGGCCGAACCCCGCGAGAGCGCACGCACCGTCGACCGTGCCGTGCTCCAGGTGCGGCTCATCGCGCTCGGCATGGGCGCCTGGCGGCCCTGAGACCGGACCGTTACAGCGAATTCACTTGTCGTGCAGGTCATCCCCGCGTACGGGCAGCAACAACATCAGGCCGACGATCAACACCAGTAACAGGCCGACGATTCCCGCGCGCTCGGCGTCGAACGCCCACACGAAGAACCCGAAAAGAGTTGGGGCGAGGAAGGATACGGCGCGACCCGTGGTCGCGTAGAGACCGAACATCTGGCCCTCGCGCCCCGGCGGGGACACCCGGGCCAGGAATGAACGGGCCGAAGCCTGTGCGGGACCGACGAATACGGTCAGCAGCAGGCCGAAAATCCAGAACATCAGCGGACCCGACAACACCAGCAGGAACGCGCCGCACACGATCATGCCCAGCAGCGAGGCGACGATCACCGCCTTCGGGCCGGTACGGTCGTCGAACCGGCCGCCGAGCAGCGCGCCCAGCGCCGCAACCACATTCGCGGCGATGCCGAACAGCAGCACGTCGGCATCGGCGATGCCGTACACCTTCACCGCCAGGATCGCGCCGAAGGTGAACACGCCCGCCAGACCATCCCGGAAGACGGCACTCGCCAGCAGGAATCCCACCGTGCGGCGATCGGTGCGCCACAACTCCCGCACATCCCGGAACAACACCCGGTACGAGGTCAGGAACGCCCGGCCGCGCACCGCCGCACCGGGATCCGCGTCGGTGCGCGGCACCTCCGGGACGAACAGGAACAGCGGCACCGCGAAACCGGCGAACCACACCGCCGCCAGCACCGCGACCAAGCGGATGTTCAGTCCGTCCTCGATCGGGACGCCGAGCAGGCCGCGATTGTCGCCCTTGCCCGCGATGAATCCGACATAGCTGATCAGCAGCAGGATGATGCCGCCGAAATAGCCCATGGACCAGCCGAATCCGGACACCCGGCCGACATTCGCGGGCGTGGACACCTGCCGCAGCATGGCGAAATACGGGACATGCGACAGTTCGAACGACGCCGAGCCGACCGCCAGCAGCACCAGACCCACCCACAGGTAGTGGTAGTCGTCCTTCACGAAGAACATGGCCGCCATCAGCAGCACGGTCACCGAGGTCAGAATGCCCAGGGCCAGTTTGCGTCTCGCGGTGGCATCGAACCATTGGCCCGCCACCGGCGCGGTCAACGCCACCACCAGGCCCGCCGCCCCCAGCGCCCACCCCAGCCAAGCGCTCGCCGAAATACCGCCCGGCAGATCCTCACCCACCTTGTCGGTCAGGTACACCGAGAACACGAAGGTCAGGATGACCGCGTTGAACGACGCGCCCGCCCAATCCCAGAATCCCCACGCCAGTACGGTTCCCCGCCCGGTCGCCTGCCCGACGGTGACTTCTCCCGACGCCTCGGTCATCAGCGCAGACTAAGCGACCGAACGCGACTCGCGTGCGACATCCACGCGGGGTGGCGGGTCAGGCCAGGGTGCGGCCGTGCACCTGCTCGACGTGCTCGGCCCACGGGCGGCGACGCTCCTCGGCGGTCAAGGCGAGCAGGGCGTGCAGCTGATCCCAGGCCTGCGGCGTCGACGGCGTCCAGACCTGCATCCACGCGCCCGCGATCGACGGCAAGGACATACTGGTCATATACATCTCCAGCATGCCGACGGCCAGGTTGCGGACCACGCGGGTCCGGCCGATCGGGAGCGCGACATCATTGCGGGCCCACAGTTCCGCGAAGTGCGAGCTGTCGGCCACCATGCCGTCGATGAACTCGGACCATTCCGGGTCACCCAGATTGCGGGCGTACGCCGCACGCAGGTAGCCGACCATGCGGGCCAGGTGGTCCGGTTCCGAGTTCGCCGGGTACGGGGTACAGCACTCGTCGGCCAGGAAGACCTTGCGCAGCACATTGCGATGGCCCGTCACGAACAGCGGATACATCGCCGCGTACGCCGCATTGTGCGCCAGCACATCGTATTTGGCGCTGAACAGCGTCGCGGGCAGCGGATGCAGGTGATCCAGGATGGTCTGCACCTCCTCGGGCACCGGCTCCTCGACCACCAGCGCCGGAGCCGTCGGCACGTCCGCCAACCGGTACAGATGCGCGTGCTCCGCCCCGTCCAAGCACAACGCCCGGGCGATCGCATCCAGCACCTGCACACTGCAATTGATGTCGCGGCCCTGCTCGAGCCAGGTGTACCAGGTGATCCCCACCCCGGCCAGCTGCGCCACCTCCTCGCGGCGCAAACCGGGCGTCCGCCGCCGCGCACCCACCGGCAGGCCCACGTCCTCCGGCCGGATCCGTGCCCGCCGCGACTTCAGGAACGTCGACAGCTCGCCGCGCCGGACCTTGCGCACCGACCGCGGATCACCGGCGCGGGCGACCGCTCCGGCGGTCCGCTCGACGAGGACGTTGTATCCCGCTGCTGACACCATTCCTCCATGGTGGCGGTTTTCGCTAGGGGTATCCAGGTGGTGCCAGTACCCGTATAAGCGGACTCCTGTCAGCGGGATCGGTCGCCGCGCACGCTGAATCCCATGTCTCAGAGCCTCACCCACACCCCACCCCCGGTATCCGTTCCGCCTTCCGCACCGGCTGCGAGCGGGGTTCGCCGTCCGCTCGCGGTGCTCACCGTCATCCTGCTCGGGCAGTTCATGGCGGTCCTGGACGCCTCCATCGTGAACGTCGCCATCCCCTCGATCCGAACCTCGCTGCACGCCACGGGTTCCGGGCTGCAACTGATCGTCTCCGGCTACGTCATCGCCTACGCGGTGCTGCTGGTCACCGGCGCACGACTCGGCGACCGGTTCGGGCAGCGCGGGATGTTCGTCGCGGGACTCACGCTGTTCACCCTCGCCTCCCTCACCTGCGGGCTGGCCTGGAATCCAGCCTCGCTCATCGCCTTCCGCTTCCTGCAGGGCATCGGGGCCGCGGCCATGGTGCCGCAGGTCATGAGCCTGATCCAGATCACCGCCACCGGGAACACCCGGGCGCGGGCGCTCTCGGTGTACGCCGCCGTCATCTCCGGCGGCATGGTCGCGGGCCAGATCCTCGGCGGCATCATCGTGAGCAGCGATATCGCCGGAACCGGCTGGCGCGGAGTGTTTCTCGTGAACGTCCCGATCGGGATCGCCCTGCTCGCGGTCGCGCCACGCGTCCTGCCCGCCGCCACCCCGCGCGCCGAACGCCGGCTCGACCTGCCCGGGCTGGCGGTCCTCACCGCCTCGGTCCTCGCGATGTCCGTGCCGCTCGTGCTCGGCCACGAACAGCAGTGGCCCGCCTGGACCCGGATCGCGTTGGGCGCGTCCGCCTTCGGCTTCGCCGCCTTCGCCCTGGTGGAACGCTGGGTGCACCGCCGCGGCGGCGAACCCCTCTTCGCCGACCGCGTGGTCCGCGCCCCCGGCCTGCTCGTCGCCGCGGCCACCCTCTTCCTGATCATGTGCACCTTCGGCGGCTGGGTCTTCATCCTCACCATCCATCTCCAGTCGACCCTCGGCTACTCCCCCGTCCACGCCGGACTCCTGTTCGTCCCCAACGGCATCACCTTCGGCCTGGTGAGCCTGAACTGGACCCGCGTCCCCGCCCGATTCCACCGCGCGATGATCCCCGGGGGCCTCCTGCTCGCCGCCACGACCACCATCGCCATGGGCCTGTCCCTGCGCGACGGCCACTCCGTCAACCCCCTCGACCTGACCGTCCTCGCCCTCATGGGCATCGGCTACGGCCTCGCCTTCAGCCCCCTCATGGCCCGCGCCACCAGCAAGATCCCCGTCACCCTGGCCGCCGACGCCAGCGGCATCCTCGTCACCTGCGTCCAACTCGGCGTGGTCATCGGCGTCGCCACCTTCGGCACCCTCTTCCTCACCCTGGCCACCGACCCCGTCGCCGCCGCCCGCGCCGTGGGCGTCACCGCCGTCGCGGAAGGAGTCACCCTCGCCGTCGCCGCCACCCTCGCCGTCAAAGCGGCCCGGTGAGGGCCCGGCCCCGCACAACCAGGCAGATCTACTCAGGAGGGCGCGTAGCCGGGCTCATCCCGGCTCGCCCGCCGATCAGCAGGATCGACATGTCGGCTGATTTCGCCTACCCGGAGGTCCTGGTCATGAAACGAGTGCTGCTCGCCACCAGCCAGTTCGCGGTCGTCCTCGCCGCACTGGCAGTGCGACTGTTCGAGCCCGGCTGGTGGGCTGACCATGCCCGACTTCACCGATCAATACGACGATCACCTGGTACCGCTGGCAGCCCTGGCGACCGGAGACGGCAACGTATCCGGCAGTGCCGCAAACCTTTTCGAATCGACCTCCGGGTGGTCGGCCATCCCCTACACGGTCGCCGCGCTCGCGGTCATCGTCCTCGCGGTGCTCGACTACCGGGGACGGCCGGCCGTCCACTGCAACCAGCGGATCGGGGCGGTGAACTGGCCGGACCCGTATCTGTCCCGCAATGCCGCGGCGGCGATCGCGGTCGCGGACTCGACGTCCAGGGTCGGATGGCGTTCGATCTCGCCGCGCAGCGGTGTGCCCTGGCAGAACGCCACCGCACCGGTCTCCGCCGTCTGGCGGCTCGAACCGTCGAGGTACTCACCGGTGATGTGGTCGAACCCGGCCTCCTCGAGTTCGCCGCGGATACGGTCGAAGTCGAAGTAGCCGTGCGGGGTTCGGCGGAGGAACTCGAGCGGCTCGTCCGGTGCGGCGGCACACAGGGCATCGGTGACGACCCGGGTGACCGGACTCGTCTCGATCCGATCCCAGACGGTGAACGCGAACATCCCACCCGGGCGCAACACCCGCAGGGCCTCGGCGTAACCACGCACCTTGTCGGGCAGGAACATGACGCCGAACTGGCACACCACGACATCGAACGAGCAATCGGGAAACGGCAGATCCCCCGCATCCGCCACCCGCCATCGCACCCGCTCGGACGGCAATCGCGCCTCGGCCGCCGCCAACATGGGCTCGTTCAGATCGGTCGCCACGATCCGGTGACTCCCCAACTGCGCCAGCGCCCTGGTCAGCACGCCGGTCCCCGCGGCGGTTTCGAGCACGTCGACCCCGTCGGCCGCGGCCACCGTCCGCGCAAGCAGCCGAGCCGGCTCCGCGAAGATCATCGGAACCAGCAGCGAGTCGTACACCTCGGGAATCGCCCCGGTGAATCCCGCGTCCCCGCTCCCGGCCGTGGTCACAGCACCGGCCTCGCATCGTCCGACATACCCGCCGATGCTACCGCCGTCGCCCGATCCACCTTGACGGCCACCACATCAATTCGGTGTCGCGGTCGGGCAGCCATCCGGAATTCTCAGTTCAGCCGACGGCGGACTTCGGCGGCGAACGCTGGAACTCCGGACTTCTCCAACACGTCCAGCAGGCCCTGGATGTGTTCGGGCGGCCGTTTGTGCTCGGCGACCTGATTTCCGAGGAGTCGAAGCACCTGCCCCGGAGCTGGATCGAGTGCGTCCAACAGGAATTCGTCGGGATGCAGCAACTCGGGGAAGCCCTCACCGATGGGCCGGACTGCGAAATCCTTCAGGTTGAACGTCAACAGCACATCCGCGTTTTCCCTGCAAAGCCGCGGCGAGGACGTGACGGTCCTTGGGATGGTTCTCCATCCTGTCGACGAGGTCCGCGTAGCCCTCCACCATCGCGTCGGGAAAGCAGTTGCGCAAGATGCTGACCAGCCTGTCGGCCTGTAGGGCGACACAGGGGTCATTGCCGTTCCGGGCCGCGAGATTTCGATGGAGTTCGGCCAGAATGTCCGCGGACCAGAGCGGCTGGATGAGGTCGGCCTCCGCGAGGCGGAGAATGGTGTCGCGAAGGTGGGCGGGGTACAGGACGCAGGTATCGAGGAGTATCCGCCGCATCGATTCAGTTCCGTCTCAATGGATTCGGTGGAAGGTCGTCGTAGAGACCCATGTCCTCGGAGACCCTGGTCAGCTCCGAAAGACCCGCCGCACGTTCTGCTCGTCGGTACTCGCGGTACGCGAGCACGTCGGTGAGACGGACGCGTCGATGACGGCCGGGACGGGTGAAAGGGATCGCCCCGGAATCGAGCAACTTCACGAAGGTCGGCCTGCTCATCCCGAGCAGCTCCGCGGCCTCCTGAGTGGTGAGGGTCGTATGGAGGGGGGCGACGGTAACCGCCTTCCCCTCCGACAGCGCGCGCGCCACCAGCCGCAAAGCCTCGACGACCTCAGCGGGCAAGGCGACCACCTCACCGTCCGCGGACCGCAGGATCGCCGCTTCGACGGTGGTCGGCACCGAGTCCAGAAAACGGCGCAACTCGGCGATCTGGTCCGGGTGTTCCGGTAGCAGTGTGCGCCCGTCCAACGTCTCGGTCATTCGCCCTCCTCGGTTGACCCCATTGTGCACCGCTTTCGAATAATTCGAAAGGAGCTTGATCGAGACGGCGTCCGTATGACCGCCGACACTGCCGCCACGTGTCACGATCCGGTTCTCGGGCGGTGTCTGTGAGATGTCCGGATCCTGCGGGGAGCGAGGAGCATTTGATGAAGGTTCTGATCGTGTGCGTGTCGGTGTCGCACGGGAATACGCGGCGGGTGGCCGACGCGATGGGGGCGGTGCTGGGGGCCCGGGTCGTGGAGCCCGAGGAGGTGACCGCTGCCGAGATCGGGGAGTACGACCTGGTGGGGTTCGGGTCGGGGATCTTCTCGATGGCGTTTCATCCGCGGCTGCGGGAGTTTGTGCGGGGGCTGCCGGAGGGGCGGGGTGGGCGGGCGTTCGTGTTCGCCACCAGCGGGTTTCCGGTGGTGATGGGGCCGATGAAGCGGCTACCCGGCCGGAAGGGGTTCGAGCTGGTGGATACGTTCTCGGCGCGGGGGTTCGATACCTTCGCGCCGTTGAAGCTGGTCGGGGGAATTCGCAAGGGGCGGCCCGACGCCGCGGATCTGGCTGCGGCACGGGCCTTCGCGATGGCACTCGGCTGAGGTGCTACCCGGACCATTTCTGGAACCAAGCGAGTAACGCTGGTTCGGTGGTGATCGCGGTCTGGGGTGCGCCGGGTGCGCTAGCGCAGAACTTGCGCACGATATGCGGGCTGTCGAGGATCGAGAGCAGACAGGGACGGTGATCGTCGGGGTGGGCCGCATCGCCCTGGTGCGGGAAACAAGTGAAACGACCGATCGGGAGACCGTTCCGGAGAAGGGGGCTGTCCTGTCCCGGCCGACCATCACAGGCATGACTCGCGTGGACGCTCAATTCACTCTGATAAACCACGGTCGCTTCGGCGGAGGTGGGAAATTGCATGAACGATGCGCCAGGATAGTTCACTGGTGTCGCACACACGATTTCCGCATCGGCGAGTTGTGACGGTTCTTCATGCCGACAGTTCGTGCGGGTGAAGGCACTGCCGAGAAAGGACAGCAGATCTTTGTCCGCGGAGGTGAATTCGTCTGGGTCACGTGCCTCGTCCGCGGCCAAGAACTGCCTGTAACCGCGTGTGGCCCGGTAGTCCCGCAGCTGTTCCGCGATCGGTGCAGTCCAATCGTCGGGCCGATAATAGAACTCGGCGATTGCGAGGTTGGGTTCATCGGTCACGATCAGCGAAGGTGCTGCCGGGCCGCCCGTGGTATCTAGGTAACACGTCTTTCGGCCGACCGCTCGGGCGAGATTGTCGAAGACCGGCGCATCCGGCCCAGGCGGGTCACCAGGGCAGCTGCCGGTGTGACGATCCCGAATACTGGATTGGTAGTAGTCGGCGAGTTGGTCCATATTGTTGAAGCGGTAGAACCCCGCAAGGGGTGCACTGGCCGCTTCGTTGGGTCGACAAGCGATCGCTGCGATCTGACCCGGGGCCGGGTTCGCGTGGAAGCAGGTGCTGCGGTGGTAGCCCGGTGATGCAATCACTTTGAGCAGATCGATCTCGGGACCCCGCAACGCCTTCGCACCGGCGACGGCGTGCCCGGCCACGCCGTTCGGGGCGAGATGCCAGCCGCCCACCACTGCGACGCTAGCGACCGCCATGGCAGCAGCCGCCAGAGGTACCGCCCGCTTCCGATCA
Source organism: Nocardia sp. NPDC004151 (assembly GCF_042874235.1). NCBI lineage: Bacteria > Bacillati > Actinomycetota > Actinomycetes > Mycobacteriales > Nocardiaceae > Nocardia > Nocardia sp. NPDC004151. The sequence goes on from NZ_JBIAMR010000016.1 coordinate 46,548, forward strand.
CGTAGTCCGCGTTTGAGCCAGCCACCGAAGTGTTCTACGGTCCAGCGTTTCGTCCGCAGAGGCGATTCGGGTTCGCCGAACAGGGCAACCGGTCTGGTCGCGCCTACTTCCTCAGGCGCGGGTTGTGGATGAGTCTGGTCCAGGGTCGGAGAATCCTGTTGCTGCGCAGCTTCGTTGGTGCGATCCGGCGCCGTTGCCGGGAGGGGTTCATCGACCGGATAGAACTCGGGGTTCGGGGGTGGAGTGATACCGCCATCGGACGGCGCCATTGCCGTGTCGGTGGGGTGGGTGTCGAGCCAGGCGGTGGCCGCGGCGGCGATGGCGCGGCTGTCGTCGTTCACGAGTTGGGTGACGGCGGCGCGGACGCGGGTGCGGACGATGGCGCCGCCGGTGCGGTAGAGCTGGTCCAGGTCTTCGAGGGCGTTGCGGCGGTCGCGGACGGCCGGGCTTTCGAGGGCGGACCGAATGTGTTGCGGGACCTGCCAATTGCGGTTGCGGGCCAGGACGGTGCGGCCTTCGACGTTGTCCTGTTTCTTGGGGCGCTGGCGGGGGCGTTCGGCGACGACGTGGTCGTGGACGTAGCTGTAGAGCTCGTCGACGGTGATGTCGCCGTCCTGGTCGAGGTCGGCGCCGCCGTCGCGGAGGCCGGCAACCAGGTGGCGGGTGAACACCGACTGGGAGGCCTGGCCGTGCGGAACGTCGCCCTCGAAGGCGTACTGGGTGGCGTCGGAGGCGGTGAGCACGGTGCGGCCGCGGCCGCTGAAGCTCTCCAGGGCGTGGACCTGGTCGTCGGCCTTGGCGATGGCGCCGACCGGGAACGCTCCGCTGTAGCAGCAGTCCAGGATGAGGATCTGGTGGTTGGAGTGGCACCCGGTCATGGCGTAGTCGATCTGATCCGCGGCGACCGAGGTGAAAAGCGGGTTCAACGTACGGGTGTCGGTCATCGCGAGATAGAGCTTGCCCGCGTCGTCCTTGAGGCCGTGGCCGCTGAAGTACAGCAGGGTCAGATCGTCGCGCCTGCGGTCGCTGAAGAAGTCACCGACCGCCGAACCGACGACGTGGTGCGGCTCGTTGATCAACGTGGTGACCTCGAACCCGCCGATGGCCGGATCGGCCAGCACCTCGGCGAGCGCTTCGGCGTCGTGGGCGGGTGCGGTCAGCTGCCGCAGTCCGGGATCGGAGAAGGTGTAGGTCGCCACTACCAGGGCGAATCGGCCGGCCATGACAACTCACCCCGCCACCGCGCCGTGTCGTCGCAGGAAGGCCTCGACCAGCTCGTGCTGCTCGGCGTCACTGGCGGCATCGATTTCGATGCTCTCGCCCTCGATGGTGACCGCCACCCGGCGGGAGCCCGGTTCGCGCCTCAGCCAGTCGTGCACCGTCTCGATCAGGGTGGTGAACACCCCGCCGGAAGCGCTCAAGGCCAGCACGATCGCGCCGAGGGTGACCGGGTCGGCCACCTTCGAACCCGGTGCGGCCCCGGCGGTGTCGCGCGCCAGGACCGCCGATTCGACGCCGTCCATCGCGGCCAGCTCCGCCCGCAGCATGCGGGTCTGCCGGTCCATGTGCTCGTCGTCGATCCCCGCGGCGGACATCGATACTCGAACCGTCACGCCGCTGTGGTCGTTCTGTGTGGTAGCCATCGGAGCCTCTTTCCCGAATCGACACGATCGATTCTCATCGCTCGGATCCGAGGTCTCACGGGTACAGAACTACCCGAACCAGGCAAAACGGCCGATGCGGTGCACGCAGGCCCACCCGGGAGGAGAACTCCGCACCGTGGCGTGCGGGTAGTCGACTACCCGCACGCGGCTACCGCGGAGCAAAAGAGGCGGGGCGGGGCTCAGCTGACGGTGAAGCTCAGGGTGCCCGCCGGTTTCTCGCCCTTGGCGGCGTCGAAGGAGAGGGTGTACGGGCCGGTGCCCGGCGACGGGACCAGGAAGACGATGAAATTGCCGGCCTTGTCGATCGTCTGGTTGCGGCTCAGCAGTTCGATGACGGCGCCGCGGAAGTCGGCCACCTCGGTGGACCCGGCCGGAGTCTTGGCGCTGAAGTCGGTGTAGGAGATATTGGTGCCGCCCGCGGCGATGCCCCCGCCGCCGATGAACTTGACGTGCAGCGCCAGCTCCATCTTCCCGGCCTCGTTCCTGGTGTAGCTGGGAGTCAGTGTGGCGCCGGTGATCTCGACCGTCGTCTGATCCTGGGTCAGCTTGCCGGTGATGTTCAGCGTGCGCGGGGCGACGCTCTCGACCTTGGCGTCGGTCTTCAGCGGGAACTTGGTCTGGTTCTCCGCGGCGCTGCCGTAGAGGATGGTGATGGTGTCGAGCAGGTGCTCGGGGGTGTCGTACGACTTCACCGACGCGGTGATATCGCCGGTGGCGGAACCCTTTCCGGGGACCTCGGGGCTGTTCCATCCGGCGCCGCCGTCGATCGCGCCGCCGATCTGGACGGCGGGCACGACGGCGAGTGTCTTGTTGGCGGTGGTGGTGTTCTTGTAGGTGATGTCGACGCGGATCTTCGCGCCGCCGAATCCGTCGGCGGTGACGGTGGCCTGGTCGATGGTGATCTCGAAGCCCTCGTACCAACCGGTCTTGCCGATGCTGCGCAGGAACGCCCGGGTGTCAACGCCGCCGGGCTTGGTGGCGCCCGGCTGCCCGGCGCCCTGCGGCGCGGGGCTGACCGAGGTCACCGGCATCGGAGTGCCCGTCTTGTCATTGCACGCGGTCATCAGAACCGCGGATGTCGCGATGAGGACTGCCGCCCCCACCGTGGCGAATGTCGAACGCATATCGGCTCCCCTGACGTTCATCCCCGCCCGAGTATCTCCCCCGGGGCGAGTGCTTCGCTCAGAAATCAGCCCCGCTACCGGCCGCGTTAACCGACACGCCGACGCCGGAGCGCCACGCGCGAGCTCTATGCACTGAATTGCATAGTACGTCTCGTAGCAGTTACCCTGACGGCATGGCCCTCGAACACGCGCTCCTGGTATCGCTGACCGAACGCGCCAGTTCGGGCTACGACCTGGCCCAGCGGTTCGACAAATCCATCGGCTTCTTCTGGCACGCCACCCACCAGCAGATCTATCGCGTGCTCAAGCGCATGGACGAACAGGGCTGGGTGGACGCCGAAACCGTGCCGCAGGACGGCCGCCCGGACAAGAAGGTCTACACCGTCTCCGACGCCGGCCGCGCCGAGCTGGTCCGCTGGATCGCCGAAACCGCCGACCTCGAGCCCCTCCGCAGCGACCTCGGCGTCAAGCTGCGCGCCGCCTCCCTCGGGGACCCGGACGTGATCGTCGCCGAAGTGCAGCGCCACCGCGACCAGCACGCCCACCGCCTCGACCTGTACCGCGCCTTCGAGAAGAAGGACTACCCCGCGCCGGCTGACCTCACCGGCCCGAAACTGCACCAGTACCTCGTCCTGCGCGGCGGCATCCGCGTCGAGGAGGGGTTCATCGACTGGTGCGACGAAGTACTCGACGCCCTGAAACGCGACACAGCCCGATCGCAGGCGTCCGACCCGAAAGGCACTCGCCGATGAGCGCGTACCCGCACCTGTTCGAACCCCTGGACCTCGGCTTCACCACCCTGCGCAACCGGGTGGTCATGGGCTCCATGCACACCGGCCTCGAGGATCGCGCCTGGCACACCAACCGGCTGGCCGCCTACTTCGCCGAACGCGCGAAAGGCGGTGTGGGCCTGATCATCACCGGCGGCTACGCCCCCAACCGCACCGGCTGGCTGCTGCCCTTCGGCGCGAAGCTGACCAACAAGACCGAGGCCTACCGGCACCGCGCCATCACCAAGGCGGTGCACGCCGAGGGCGGCAAGATCGCGCTGCAGATCCTGCACGCGGGCCGCTACTCCTACATGCCGACCAGCGTCTCCGCCTCGGCCATCAAGGCCCCGATCAATCCGTTCAAGCCGCGCGCGCTGTCCGGCAAGGGCGTCGAGAGCACCATCGACGATTACGCGCGCACCGCCGCCCTGGCCAAGTTCGCGGGGTACGACGGCGTCGAGATCATGGGCGGTGAAGGCTATTTCATCAACCAGTTCCTCGCCGAACGCACCAACAAGCGCAAGGACAAGTGGGGTGGCTCGCCGGAGAACCGCCGCCGCATCGCCGGGGAGATCGTGCGCCGGGTCCGCAAGGCGGTAGGCCCGGACTTCATCATCGTGTTCCGGCTCTCCATGGCCGATTTCGTGGAGCAGGGCCAGACCTGGGACGAGATCGCCGCCGTCGCCAAGGATGTGGAGGCCGCCGGGGCCACCATCATCAACACCGACATCGGCTGGCACGAGGCCCGGGTGCCCACCATCGTCACCTCGGTGCCGCGCGCCGCGTTCGTGGAGTGGACCGCGAAGGTCAAGGACCTCGTGGACATTCCGGTGTGCGCGTCCAACCGCATCAATATGCCCGAGACCGCCGAGGAGATTCTCACCCGCGGCGACTCCGACCTGATCTCGCTGGCCCGTCCGCTGCTCGCCGACCCCGACTGGGCCCGCAAGGCGCAGGACGCGCGCACCGACGAGATCAACACCTGCATCGCCTGCAACCAGGCCTGCCTGGACCACGCCTTCCAGGCCAAAACCGTATCCTGCCTGCTGAATCCGCGCGCCGGACACGAGACCGAGCTGAAGCTGCTGCCCACCCGCCGCACCCGGAAGTTCGCCGTCGTCGGCGCGGGCCCGGCCGGGCTGTCGGCCGCGGTCAGCCTGGCCGAGCGCGGGCACCATGTGGACCTGTTCGAGGCCGACGACAAGGTCGGCGGCCAGTTCGACATCGCCCGCCGCATCCCGGGCAAGGAAGAGTTCAACGAGACCATCCGCTACTTCACCCGGCAGCTCGAACTCACCGGCGTGCGCGTGCATCTGGAGACCCGCGCCACCGCCGAGCAGCTCATCGCGGGCGGATACGACGAGGTCATCCTGGCCACCGGTGTGAAGCCGCGCATCCCCAATATCCCCGGCATCGACCACCCGAAGGTGCTCACCTACGCCGAACTGGTGCGCGACGGCAAGCCGGTCGGCAAGAAGGTGGCCGTGATCGGCGCGGGCGGCATCGGCTTCGACGTCAGTGAATTCCTCACCGTCGAAGGGCATCCCAGCCTCAAGCTCGACGAGTGGAAGGAGGAATGGGGTGTCTCCGACGACCCGACCGTTCCCGGCTTCGTCACCGCCCCCAAGCCCTCCCCCGCGGCCCGCGAAGTGGTACTGCTGCAGCGCAAGTCGTCCGCGTTCGGCAAGGATCTGGGCAAGACCTCCGGCTGGGTGCACCGGGCCGCGGTCAAGGCCAAGGGCGTCGAGCAGATCGGCGGCGTCAACTACGAGCGCATCGACGACCGCGGCCTGCACGTCAGCTTCGGCGAGAAGCGGCAGCGCCCGCAGATCATCGAATGCGACAACGTGATCCTGTGCGCCGGTCAGGAATCCGTGCGCGACCTGCACGAGCCGCTGCAGACCGCGGGCGTGAAGGTGCACCTCATCGGCGGCGCCGACCTGGCCGCCGAACTCGATGCCAAGCGCGCCATCAACCAGGGCACCCGCCTGGCGGCGAGCCTGTAATGCCGAACCTCACCCGCCTGGGCCTGCCCGGCGACGAGCAGTCCTGGGCGGCACTGGGTTTCACCGTCACCGACGGCCGCTTCCGCGTCGGGCAGGTCGAATGCGTTCTGGGCGAGGCCGCCTGGGGCTTCGACGAAACCCACGCCGACCCCGCCACCCTGGGCGTGCCCTACCTGGAATCGGCGGCGTCCGAGTCCGGTGCGGCGCATCCCAACGGCGTGACGATCGTCGACCACGTCGTCTACTGGGTTCCCGAATTGGACTCCGCCGTCACCGATCTGACCGCAGTCCTCGGGGTCCCACCGCGCCGCCGCTTCTTCCCCCGCGGCCCGGAGGGACCCGAGATGGCCTTCTACCGCGTCGGCGAACCCTTCATCGAAGCCGTCACCTCCGGCCTGCCACCCGCCCTGGTCGGCGTCGCCTTCATGACCGCCGACCTGGACGCCGCCGTCGCCGCCGTCCGCGCGGCGGGCGGTCCGATCGGCGACCCCAAACCCGCCGTTCAAGGCGGCCGCATCGCGGGAGTGTGGCGCGGCCACGTGCAGTGGGGCGTGGCCTTCATGGAGCCGAAACCCCGGAATTGACCTATCCGCCAACCGATTCAGATGGTCGGCGGTGTCGTACCTTCCTGACATGATCACGAGGCATGTGCTTCAACGATCTTGGGGGAGAGAAATCTCTATGTCTCTGACTCGCAAGGCCGCCCTCGGCCTGGTGGCTTCTACGACCGCGGCGATGTTCGTCGGCGGTATGGGCACCGCGCACGCCGCGGGCGACCTCTACGGCTCGATGGCAGTCGGCATCGACGGTGACTACTACAGCATCGGCACCACCTGGAACTACGAGGATCAGGGCGGCGCGGACGCCGCCGCCCTGGAACAGTGCGGAGTCTCCAGCTGCTACGTGAAGATCCGCTGGGTCAACGGCTGCGCCGCTCTCGCCAACCGCGACGGCACCCTCTACACCGGCCTCGGCCGCACCAAGGCCATGGCCGAGGCCAATGCCATCGCCGCCAGCGGCCCGGACCCGAGCCCGCTGCTGGTGAGCCTGGGCAGCTCCGAGCCGAGCAGCGTGCACATCGCCGATTCGCAGTGCACCGGGAACGCGGGCTGACCAGGCACCGCCGACGCGAGCCGCTTCCCGCGCGTTCGCGCTGAGCCCGCGGCGCCGGGTATCCACCCCGTACGGATACCCGGCGCTCGCACCGGGCTGCCCGCCGGCCGACTCCATGGGTAGGCTGCCATGTCGTGAGCCTGCCTGCACCCACCGCCGACAATCGTGCCGTCGTGACCGGATCCTCCTCCGGGATCGGGGTCGCCCTCGCCGAAGAGCTTGCCTCGCGGGGCTACTCGCTGATCCTCGTCGCCCGGCGCGGCGATCTGCTGGCCGACCTGGCGCAGCGGCTGACCGAGCAGTACGGCATCACCGCCGAGGTGCGCGCGGTGGATCTGTCCGACCGGGACCAGCGGGCCCCGCTGGCCAAGGAGCTGGCCGCCCGCGATATCGCGATCCTGTGCAACAACGCCGGTGTCGCCACCTTCGGCGCGCTCGCCAAGCTGGATCTGGACTACGAGCGCGACATCATGGAACTGAACGCGGTGGCCGTGCACGACCTCACGCTGGCCGTGCTCCCGGGCATGTTGGAGCGCCGCGCGGGCGGCATCCTGATCACCGGTTCCGCCGCCGGCAATATGCCGATTCCGCACAACACCACCTACTCGGCGAGCAAGGCGTTCACCAACACCTTCTCCGAGTCGCTGCGCGGCGAGCTCAAGGGCTCCGGCGTCAATGTCACCCTGCTGGCCCCCGGCCCGGTCCGCACCGACAACCCGGACCAGGAGGAGATGGGCAGCAAGATCCCCGAGTTCATCTGGGTCACCGCCGCCCACACCGCCAAGATCACCATCGACGCGCTCGCCCGCAACAAGATGCGGGTGGTCCCGGGCCTGATCAGCAAGGGCATGAGCATCGCCGGACAGTTCGGCCCGCGGTCCATCACCTCGGTGGTGGCGGGCGCCGCCTACAAGAAGCTCGGCGGCTGATCAGCAAAACGTCAAGATCGGGCCGGCGCTCGTCAAGAGCCCGTGCCGGACCGGTCCGGACCCCTTGATCAGGCGTAGTCCTGGTGACGGCCCCGCAGAAGAGAAAGCGGGGAGCTCTCACCAGGAGACGCCTTGACGCTGCTCGAGATCTTCCCGTCGCTGCGGGACGGGGGCCTGATCCCCCGTCTCGACCCGGCCATCTGGCCGCGCGACACGCACTACGACGCCGACGGGCGCATCACCGTCGGCGGGGTGGCGCTGGCCGACATCGCCGACCAATACGGCACCCCCACCTACGTCCTCGACGAGACCGAGGTGCGGGACCGCTGCCGCGCCTACCGCACCCGATTCCCGGACGCGGAGATCATCTACGCGGGCAAGGCCCTGCTCACCCGCGCGGTCGCCGAGTGGATCACCGAGGAGGGCCTGTCCCTGGACGTGTGCTCGGCCGGGGAACTGGCGGTCGCGCTGTCCGGCTGGGCCGATCCGGAGCGAATCGTGCTGCACGGCAACGGGAAACCGTTCGCCGAACTGGAGACCGCGGTGGGCTGCGGGGTCGGGCGCATCGTGGTCGACTCGCTCACCGAGATCACGCTGCTGTCGGCGCTGGCCGTGAAACCGCAACGGGTGCTGGTGCGCGTCACCCCCGATATCGACATCGACGGGCATCCGGCGGTCCGCACCGGGGTCACCGATCAGAAGTTCGGCTTCCCGATCGGCGGCACGGCGGTCAAGGAAGTGGTGGACCGCATTGTGCGGCAACCCAATCTGGAACTCATCGGCCTGCACTGCCACATCGGTTCACAGATCTACAACACCTTCCCCTACGGCGAGGCGGTGCGGCGGATGGTCGCCGAGATGGCCCGCATCCGCGACGAATTCGGCATCACCCTCACCGAATTGGATCTCGGCGGCGGGCACGCGGTCGCCTACCGCGGCGGGGACGCGGAACTGAATCTGGCCGAACTGGCCGACATCATCGAAGACGCGCTGGACGCGGCGTGCGCCCGGCACGGGTTCCCGCGCCCGCGCATCGCCCTGGAACCCGGTCGCGCCATCGTCGCGCGGGCGGGCGTCACGCTGTACCGGGTGCTGTCGATCAAGCACGTCGAGAACGGCCACACCTATGTGACCGTGGACGGCGGCATGAGCGACAACCCGCGCGTCGCCCTCTACGGCGCGCGCTACGACGCCGTGGTCGCCAACCGGCATGCCACCGGCCCCCAGATGACCGCCACCATCGCGGGCCGCCACTGCGAGGCGGGCGACATCCTGGCCCGCGACGTCCGGCTGCCCGTCGATCTGCGGCCTGGCGAGGTGCTGGCGGTGCCGTGCACCGGCGCGTACCACCACAGCCTGGCCTCGTCCTACAACGGCATCGGGCGGCCGCCGATCGTCGCGGTCCGCGACGGCCGGTCCCGGGAACTGGTCCGCCGCGAGACCATCGACGATCTGCTCAGCCGCGATATCGGGCACTGAGCCCGGGGCCGGCCTACCGCCGCCGGGTGCCGAAGATGCTGCGGCTGATCTCGCGCCCGGCCACGGTGGCCGCCGACCGCAGGAAGTTCTTGAACGCCGGATTGTTGACGATCTTCTCCGCCATCGAATCCTCCTCCGGCGCCGGCTTGGACGAGCGCGAGCTCTTGGCCGCCGCTTCCTGATCGGCCTGCTCGGCCGCGGCCTGGATCTTCGCGGTCAGGATCTCGTACGCCGATTCCGCGTCGATGGTCTGGCCGTACTTGCCGTACAGCGTGGACTGCTGTGCGCGGGAACGAATCGCGTCGTCGCCGATGGTGTCCATGAGCGAGCGCGGCGGCTGCATGCGCGCCCACGCGACCGGGGTCGGCGCGCCCTTCTCCGACAGCACCGTCACCACCGCCTCACCGATGCCCAGCGAGGTGAGCGCCTTCTCCAGGTCGTAGGTGGCGGTCTTCGGGTAGGTGCGCACCGTCTTCGTCAGCGCCGCCTGATCCTCGGGCGTGAAGGCGCGCAGCGCGTGCTGGATACGCGCACCCAGCTGGGAGAGCACCGCGTTGGGGATGTCGGTGGGCAGCTGGGTGCAGAAGAAGACGCCGACGCCCTTGGAGCGGATCAGCTTCACCGTCTGCTCGACCTGGTTCAGGAACGCCTTGGACGCGCCGTTGAACAGCAGATGCGCCTCGTCGAAGATGAACACCAGCTTGGGTTTGTCCATGTCGCCGACCTCGGGCAGGGTCTGGAACAGGTCGGCCAGCACCCACATCAGGAATGTCGAGAACATCTGCGGCCGCGCGGCCTGCGCGCCCAGCTCGAACAGGGTGATCACGCCCTGACCGCCCGCGCTGCGCATCAGGTCGGCCGGATTCAGTTCCGGCTCACCGAAGAAGGTGTCGCCGCCGTCGGCCTCCAGGTTCACCAGCGCGCGCAGGATCACGCCCGCGGTCTGCGCGGAGACGCCGCCGATGCCCTTGAGATCCTCCTTGCCCTCCGGGCTGGTGAGGTACTGGATGACCGAGCGCAGGTCCTTGAGGTCCAGCAGCGCCAGGCCCTGCCGGTCCGACCAGTGGAAGATCAGGCCGAGGGTCGACTCCTGAGTCTCGTTGAGCCCCAGCGCCTTACTGAGCAGGATCGGCCCGAACGAGGTGATCGTCGCCCGGATGGGGACCCCGATCCCGCCGGTGCCGAGGGAGACGAATTCACACGGGAACCCCTGCGGCTTCCAGTCCGCGTCGCCGGTCTCCTGGGCTCGCGTCAGCAGCTTCTCATTGGACTGTCCCGGCCGCGCCAGCCCGGACAGGTCGCCCTTGATGTCGGCCACCACGACCGGCACACCCGCCGCCGAGAGCTGCTCGGCGATGCCCTGCACGGTCTTGGTCTTACCGGTGCCGGTGGCCCCCGCGATGAGTCCGTGCCGGTTCATGGTCTTCATCGGGATCCGCACCCGCGCGTCGGGATGCACGGTGCCGCCGACGATCACGGTGCCCAGCTCCAGCGCCACCCCCTCCATGGCGTACCCGGCCGCGATCTCCTGGGCGGCGACCTCGTCCTTGCTCGCCGGATCGGCGTCGGCGGCAGCCACTTTCGCCTTGGCCGCGGTCTTGCCGTCTGTGTCCGCCGCAGGCGCAGCCGTAGCCGCGGCGGCAGCCTGCTCGGCGGCTTCCTGCGCGGCGGCCTCCTGTTCGGCGGCTTCGGCCGCGGCCGCCGCTTCGGCCGCGATCCGCGCCGCCTCCTCGGCGGCCTTCCGAGCCGCCGCTGCCTTCTCCTGCGGGGTGGTCATCGCGCTTCCTCCGTCTGCCGTGCCGACTGCTCAGAAACTGCCCGACCCACACGCCATCCGCTCGCCGCGCGTGAGATTCGCCCGCAACGATACTGCTCGATCGCACGTCCGAGCGGCCTCGACGCGGGTTGCCGACGGTTAACCAATCGGGTTCGGGCCGCGCGGACGGTCCGACGCAAACGGGGTGGAGGTCGCACGAAGAGTTAGTGTTTGGCGGTGACCGACAAGTACGTGGTGTGGATGGACTGCGAGATGACCGGGCTGCGGCTCGACAGCGACAAGCTGATCGAGGTGGCCGCGCTCGTCACCGACAGTGACCTCAATATTCTCGGCGAGGGCGTGGACATCGTGATCCACGCCGACGACGCCGCGCTGGCCGCCATGCCGCCGGTGGTGACCGAGATGCACGCCAAGTCGGGGCTCACCGAGGAGGTGCGGCGGTCGGTCATCACCCTCGAGGAGGCCGAGCAGCAGGTGCTCGACTACATCAAGCAGTACGTGCCGACGCCGCGGACGGTTCCGCTGGCGGGCAATTCGATCGCCACCGATCGCGGGTTCATCGCGCGCGACATGCCCGCGCTGGACGCGCACCTGCACTACCGCATGATCGATGTCAGCTCGATCAAGGAACTGGCCCGGCGCTGGTACCCGCGGATCTACTTCGGCCAGCCCGAGAAGGGCCTCGCGCACCGCGCGCTGGCCGACATCCAGGAGTCCATCCGTGAGCTCCAGTACTACCGCCGCACCGCGTTCGTTCCGGCCCCCGGCCCCTCCACGGCCGAGATCGCCGCTGTCGCCGCCGAATTGACGACCCCCGCGCAGCCGCCCGTAAACCCCTCCTGAACAGCCGATTAGGTACTCACAGCGGCGACACGTTAAGCTCTAGCGCGCCGGAAGTTACCGGCAATGGTGGCTGTAGTTCAGCTGGTAGAGCACCAGGTTGTGATCCTGGGTGTCGCGGGTTCGAGTCCCGTCAGCCACCCTCATCGGCCCAGGCCAGAGAATATTCTCTCGCCTGGGCCGAACTGCGTTGCGGGGCATGTGACGCCCCTTCGCCAGGTGCGAATCGCTTGCTTGCCAACCAAGTGAAATGCAGTTACTTTGCTTTATCTGTCAGTTGCTGTGGGCTGCATCATAATCGTGCCCCGTTCGGCATGGCTGTGGCTCGATGAGGATTTTGCACTTGACCAGTTCCTGGACAACCGGCCGGGCCGTACTCCTGCCCCGGCTGGCCGTCGCCGTGGGCGTCCTGGCCGCCGCGGCATCGGCGGGCACCGCCGAGGCCGAACCGGCCCCCGCCCCCGGCCGCCCGCTCGTGGTGCTCGGCGACTCCTACAGCGCGAACCCGTCCTGTGACGTGGTGCTGACCAAATGCGAGAACCCGGACAGCACCGGGCTGCGGGCCTGCCTGCACGGCCCTTCCTCGTGGCCCGTCCAGCTGAGCGCCCTAATGGGGGTCGAGGCCGCCGACGTCGTGAACAACTCGTGCTCGAGCGCGTCCATCGACACCGGCCCGGTCACCTCCACCGGTGAGCAGGTGCCCGGCCGCGGCGGCTACACCCTGGCGCAGCTGGCCCTCGACGCCGCGCAGAACGGCGCGTTCGGGCCGCGGACCCGGGTGGTGACCATCCAACTCGGGTTCAACGACTCCTGGCCCAAGGACGCGACCCTCTCCGCGGATGTGAACAAGGTGTTCACCTGTGTGATCGACCTCGCGCACGGCTGTGACGACGCCGCGGTGGCCGAGGGCCGGTGGCCGGACTACACGGCCATCACCGGGACGGCCTACGCCGACCGCGTCCGCAAGGTCGTCGACTACGTGAAGTACTACGCCCCGAACGCGAAGATCGAACTGATCGGCTATCCCGAGATCGCGCCCGAGGGCGCGACCGAGTGGTGCGCGGACATCCTCGGCGTCGTGCACTGGGTCCAGCCGCGGGCCGGAGCCATGGTCGCGTACTGGAACCGGCTGCAGACCGCGCAGCGCGAGGCCGCCGGAATCCTGGGCGTCGACTTCATCGACCTGAAGCCCGCGACCGCCGGGCATGGACTGTGCGCCGCCGACCCGTGGTTCAGCAACTTCCTCGATCCCCGGCAGAGCCCGTCCGCCTTGCCTTTCCACCCGTCGCCGCGCGGCGACACGGCCGTGGCCACCACCATCCACAGCCACATCGCGTCGCACTGACCCGGAGAAGCAATGACGCTCACCATCACCCCCGAATCCGAGGCGACGGCCGCGCCACCGCAGTTCGCGTGGCGCGGTGTCCTGTTGGTCTCCGGCCTGATCACGCTGGTCTGGTCGATCTCGGCATTCCGGTTCCAGCTGGCGGGCGACGAGCTGTACTACCTGGCGTGCGGTCGCCGCCTCGCGGTCAGTTACGTCGACAACGGCCCGCTGATCCCGTTGATCGCGCGGCTGGCCGACGTGGTCGCGCCCGGATCGGTGATCGCGCTGCGGATCCCCGGATTGCTGCTGCTGATCGCGGTTTCGGTGCTGACCGCCGCGGTCGCCTACGAATGCGGTGCGCGGGAACGGTTCCAGCTCCTCGCCGCCGCGGTTTACGCCGCCTCACCGTTCATCTTCGCTTACACCGTGCTCGACAGCGTCGCCATCGATGTGGCGTTCCAGGCGTTGATCATCTGGCTGCTGGTCCGGTGGCTGCGCACCCGCCGCGACCGCCTGCTCGTCGCCGCGGGCGTGGCGGCGGCGATCGACGTGCAGGACAAGTGGCTGGTGCTGATGCTCGGCGCCTGTGTCGGTGTCGCCATGCTGGTGGCGGGTCCGCGTGAGATCCTGCGCCGCCCGGCCCTGTGGCTGGGCCTGCTGATCATGGCCGCGGCCATGACCCCGGCCCTGCTGTGGCAGGCCTCCCACGATTGGCCGCAGCTGGCCACCAATGCCGCCATCGCGCACGAGACCGCGCAGAGCGACGGCGGCCAGTGGGGCACGGTGATCGCGATCCTGGTGGTCACCGGCTTCCTCGGCGGCGGCCTGGGCGTGCTGGGCCTGTACGGCCTGGCCCGGGATCCGAAGTTGCGGCCGTACCGCTTCGTGCTCGTCGCGGCGCTGCTGATGGTGGTGCTGGTGGTCGCGAGCCACGGCCGGTCCTATTACGTCGCCGGGATCATTCCCGCGATCTTCGGTGCGGGCGCGATGATCCTGTCGGGTTTGTTCGACACCGCGGGTCCGCGGCCGGCGGCCGTGCTGCGGCGCGTGTTCACCGGATTGACCGTTCTCACCGCCGTTTTGATGGCCGCCCTGGCCACGTTCCCCTACCCGAAGAGCTGGATCGACGTCCCCAACACCAGCAAGCTGGGCTTCCTGCAGCACTACGGCAACGACGACTGGGCGGACCTGGCCGACGCCGTGGAGCGGGTGGCGGCCGGTCTGCCGCCCGAGGAGCGGGCCGCGACCGCGGTGGTCGCGGAGGCCTACAACGAGGCCGGTGCGCTCGACCACTACGGCAAGTTCCAGTCGATTCCGCCGGCGTACAGCCCGAATCGCGGTTTCGCCGTGTGGGGTCCGCCGCCGGACTCCGCCACGACCATCCTGTGGGTCGGCTACAACGACAGCCCGGAACAGCGGGCGTTCCTCGCGAACTTCGGGCAGAAGACCCAAGCGCTGCAGATGATCGACGAGCTCGGCATCGCCGGCCAGAACCATCACGTGAACATCTGGATCCTGCGCGAGCCGCTGGTCCCGCTGTCGGTGGCCTGGCCGAAGCTGACCTACATGATCGTCCCTCCGGCCTCGTGAGAACTCTGTCGGCCTGGTGAGAACACTGTCGGTCTCATGAGCAACACTGTCGGTCTAGCGCAACGTATCCGCTGGGGAGGATTTGCATGTTGAGTTTCACGACCAAGGGCGCGTCGCTGCGACTGGCCGCCGTCGCCGCGGTGCTCGCCGCCGCGGGTTCGGTGGGCGTCGCCGGGGCCGACGAACCGGCCCCCGCGCAGGGTCGCACCCTTGTCGTACTCGGTGATTCGTTCGCCGCGAACCCGGCCTGCGACGGGGTCCTGGTCAAATGCGACGGCAACAACGACGCCGCGTCGCACGAATGCCTGCACCGCGACACCTCGTGGCCGGTCCAGCTGAGCGCGATGATGGGTGTCCCCGCAGCCGATTTCGAGAACGCGACCTGCACCAACGCCTCCATCGACAGCGGCCCGGTCACCTCGACCGGCAAGGAGATCCCCGGCCGTGACGGCTACACCCTGTCGCAGCTGGCGATCAAGGCGAGCAAGAACGGCGCGTTCGGCCCGCGCACCCAGGTGGTCGCGATCCAGCTGGGCGCCAACGACTCCTGGCCGCGCGACTCCACCAATGTCGCCGATGCCCCCAGCCAGCTGCGCTGCGCACTGAACATGAGCCAGGGCTGCGACGCCGACGCCGTCGACAAGGAGCACTGGCCCGAGCTCGACACCATCACCGGCGCCGCCTACGCCGACCGCATCCGCAAGGTCGTCGAGTACGTGAAGTACTACGCCCCCAACGCGAAGATCCAGCTCGTCGGCTATCCCGAACTGGCCCCGGCCAATTCGAACACCTGGTGCCTCGACGTCCTCGGCACCTTCCGCTACATCCAGCCCCGGGGCGGCGCCGTCAACGCCTTCTGGAACCGCCTCGACGACGCCGAACGCGATGCGGCCCAAATCCTCTCGATCGACTTCGTCGACGCCCGCGTCCCCACCGCCGGGCACGGCCTGTGCGCCCCCGACCCGTGGGTTCTGGCCGCCCTCGACCCGAAGGTGAACCTGGTCGGCCTCCCCTTCCACCCCACACCGCGCGGCGACACCGCCGTGGCCGCCGAGGTCTACAGCCACCTCGGCCGCTGACCCGGTAGCGGATGGTTCAGCCCGCCACGACCGGTCGTGGCGGGACGCCGACGTATTCGCTCAGCGGCCGGATCAGGGCATTGGATTCGCTCTGCTCGATGATGTGGGCGGCCCAGCCGGTGACGCGGCTCATCACGAAGATCGGGGTGAACGCCTCGATGTCGAAGCCCAGCAGGTAGTAGGCGGGACCGGTGGGGAAATCCAGGTTGGGTGCGATTCCGGTGGCCTCGTGCATGGCTCGTTCGAGAACGTCGTACATCCGGATCCATTTGCCGCCGTCGGTCGCGGTGGCGATGTCGAGCAGGGCCTTCCGCATGGTCGGCACCCGGGAGTCGCCGTTCTTGTAGACCCGGTGGCCGAAGCCCATCACCTTTTCCTTGCTCGACAACTTGTTCCGGAGCCAGGCCTCGGCCAGGGCGGGGTCGCCGATCTCGAGCATGTCGTGCATGACCGCCTCGTTCGCCCCGCCGTGCAGGGGACCTTTGAGCGCACCGATGGCGGCGGTGACCGCGCTGTAGATGTCCGACCGGGTGGAGGTGACCACGCGGGCGGCGAAGGTGGAGGCGTTGAAGCTGTGCTCGGCGTAGAGGATCAGCGATATCTCGAAGGCCCGCACCAGTTTCGGCGCGGGCACCGCGCCGAAACACATGGTCAGGAAGTTCTCGGCGAAGCCCAGGTGTGAGTGCGGCGCGATGGGATCCAGGCCGTGCCGGCGGCGGTGGTCGGCGGCGATGATGGTGGGCAGCACGGCCATCATGCGTAATGCCTTGGCGCGGTTGGCCTTCGGCGAGTTGTCGTCCTCGGCCGGATCCTCCGCGCCGAGGTAGCTGATCGCGGTGCGCACCACGTCCATCGGGTGGCAGTTCTCCGGCAGTTTGTGCACCAGCGCCAGCAGCGACCGGTCAGCCCGACGGGCCGCCCGCTCCTGTTGCAGGAACCGCTCCAGCTGGGCGTCGGTGGGCAGTTCGCCGTACCACAACAGGTAGGCGACCTGTTCGAAACCGCAGTGGGCCGCCAGATCCTGGACCGCGTAGCCGCGATAGGTCAGCGAGTTGGTTTCCGGCACCACCTTGGAGATCGCGGTGGTATCGACGACGACGCCGGCAAGACCCCGGTAGATGGTCTGGATCTCCGTCATCACTGGTTCCTTCCCAGGGTGAAATTGAAGATGTCGGAATCGAATTCGTTGTAGCGCTCGTAGTCGAGGAGCTCGTAGAGGCGGCTGCGGTGCTGCATACGGTCCAGCAGTCCGGACTGGGTGCCGGTGGCCGCGATCTCCCGCAGCCCGGTCTCGGCCGCGAACATGGCCAGCCGCAGCGTGGTGACCGGGTAGATGACGGCGTTGTAGCCGATCGATTCCAGCGTGGACGCCGGAATCAGGTCGGACTTGCCGAACTCGGTCATATTGGCCAGCAGGGGAATCGAGACGGCGGCCCGGAACTTCTCGAAGTCGGCCGGGGTGTGCAGCGCCTCGGTGAAGATCAGGTCCGCACCGGCGTCGGCGTAGGCCCGGGCCCGGTCGACGGCGGCGTCGAGGCCCTCGATCCCGGCCGCGTCGGTGCGCGCGCAGATCACGAGATTCGGGTCACGCCGGGCGGATACGGCCGCGCGCAGGCGGCGCGTCATCTCCTCGACCGGAACCACCGCCTTGCCGTCGAGGTGGCCGCAGCGCTTCGGATTGACCTGATCCTCGAGGTGCAGCCCGGCGATCCCGGCGTCCTCCATGATGGTGACGGTGCGGGCGGCGCTCATCGGCTCACCGAATCCGGTGTCGGCGTCGATGAGGACGGGCAGGTCGGTGACCCGTGCGATCTGCTGCCCGCGCCCGGACACCTCGGTCAGGGTGGTCAGCCCGATATCGGGCAGGCCCAGATCGGCGGACAGTACCGCGCCCGAGACGTAGACCCCTTCGAAGCCGATCTCCTGGATCAGCTTGGCCGTCAAGGGATTGAACGCCCCCGGGAACCGCTGGATCGTGCCCGACGTCAGGCCCGCCCGGAACGCGGCGCGCTTGTCGGCGGCCGCGGTGGCCGCGGCGATCAGGCCGGTCATCGGAACAGGCCCTGCGGCGAGCGGGGCGCGCGGGCGAGCACGTCCGGCGCGACGGTGACCGTGAGTTCCGGCAGCTCACCGGCGGACAGCTCGCCCGCACGCTGGACCACCTCGAGGAAGCGATCCTGCTCGGCGGGTTCCACGACGCCCTCGGCGAGGGTGCGGAACTTCGCGATGTACTGGTCGCGGTCGAAGGGCCGTGCGCCCAGGGGATGTGCGTCGGCGACGGCCAGTTCGTCGACGATGACTTCGCCACTCTTCAACGTGATCTCGGCGCGGGCGCCGAACGCCTTCTCGCTCGGGTCGGTGGAGTGGTAGCGCCGCGTCCACTCCGAATCCTCGGCGGTGGAGATCTTGTTCCACAGCGTGATGGTGTCCGGGCGTCGCGCGCGCCCGGGCGCGTAGGAGCGCTCGTGGTGCCAGGCGCCGTCCTGGAGAGCGACCGCGAAGATGTACATGATCGAGTGGTCGAGGGTTTCGCGAGAGGCCCCGGGGTCGAATTTCTGTGGATCGCCCGACCCGGTGCCGATCACGTAGTGGGTGTGGTGGCTGGTGTGCAGCACGATCGTGGCGATCTGATCCAGGTCGCCGATCCGTTCGCGCATCCGGCACGCGAGGTCGATGGGGGCCTGGCTCTGGTACTCGGCCGAGTGCTCCTTGGTGTAGGTGTCGAGGATGCCGCGCTTGGGTTCGCCGGGTCCGGGCAGCGGCACCGAGTACTCCGCGTCCGGACCGCCCAGCAGCCAGGCGATCACGCCGTCCTCGCCCTCCCAGATCGGCGCCGGCGCACCCTCACCGCGCATCGCGCGATCCACCGCCTCCACGGCCATCTTCCCGGCGAAGGCGGGGGCGTAGGCCTTCCAGCTGGAGATCTCGCCCTTGCGGGACTGCCGGGTGGCGGTCGTGGTGTGCAGGGCCTGGCCGATGGCCTGGTAGATGATCTCGGCATCCAGTCCGAGCAGCGTGCCGATCCCGGCGGCGGCCGACGGACCCAGGTGCGCGACGTGGTCGATCTTGTGCTCGTGCAGGCAGATCGCGCGGACCAGATCGACCTGGATCTCGTAACCCGTTGCCAGACCGCGAATCAGGTCACGGCCGCCGCGCCCGGTGTGCTGGGCGACGGCGAGGATCGGCGGGATGTTGTCGCCCGGGTGCGAGTACTCCGCGGCCAGGAAGGTGTCGTGGAAGTCGAGCTCACGCACCGCGACTCCATTGGCCCAGGCCGCCCATTCCGGCGAGTAGGAGCCGGGCGCGCCGAAAACGGTCGCGCCCGGTGCGTACGGATGCGCCAGGGCCTGGGCGCGGGCATTGGCGACGGGACGACGGGTGATGGAGGCCGCCGCGACCGCCGCGTTGTCGATGAGCCGATTGACGATCATCCGCTCGACCTCGGGGGCGACCTCCACCGGATCGGCGGCGACCTCGGCGATCCGCCAGGCGAGGTGTTCCGCGCGGGGGAAACGCTCCGCGGAGCGGTGGGTGCGGACCAGATGGTTCTTCATATTTCGCACGGTACACAGCAGGCATGAGCCGGAAAATCCCTTGCAGAAGCCTATTTTTGCGGAACAGGAACCCTGATTCGGTGAAAGTTGTGAAAGCTCGGATTGCTAGATTGAGCGCATGCAGAAGATGTACGCGGGCGCGCGCCTGCGCGCCTTGCGGGAGCGCCGGGGCCTGTCGCAGTCCGCACTGGCCAAGACGCTCGAACTCTCGGTCAGCTACATCAATCAGCTCGAGCACGACCAGCGCCCGCTGACCGTGCCGGTACTGCTGCGCCTGAACGCCCGCTTCGACCTGGAAATGGGCTTCTTCGCCGCCGACGTCGACGCCCGGCTGATCGCCGACCTGCAGGACGTGTTCGCCGAGGATCCCGAGGGCGCCGACATCACGACCGCCGAGATCGACGACCTGGTGGCCCGGGTCCCGGCGGCCGCGCGGGTGCTGGTCGGCCTGCACCGTCGCCTGCGCGGCGCCACCGAGCAGATGGAACGCGTCTCCGCCGGAATCGACGGCGACGCGGGCGAATCCGCCGCCGCCATGCCCTACGAGGACGTCCGCGACTACTTCTACGACCGGCGCAACCACATCCCCGAGCTCGACACCGCCGCCGAGCAGCTGTTCGACCGCAATGGCCTGAGTCTCGGCGGACTCGACCTGCAGCTGACCCGGTTGCTGCGCGAGCAGCACGGCATCGCGGTCCTCATCCGCACCGACGATCCCAGCGATCCGGGCCCCAAACGGGTTTTCGACCCCGACAGCCGCGTGCTGACCCTGGCGCGGCGGCTCACCGCCGGTCAACGCGCGTTCCAATTGGCCACGCAGCTCGCGTTTCTCACCCAGGCCGAGGTGATCGCCGACCTGATCGACGCGGCCGACACCATGCCCGAGAATTCGCGCGGCCTGCTGCGCACCGGGCTCGCCAACTACTTCGCCGGAGCCCTGATCCTGCCCTACACCCGCTTCTGGGACGCGGCCGAATCCCTGCGCTACGACATCGAACTGCTGGCCGCCACCTTCGAGGTCGGCTTCGAGACCGTCTGCCACCGCCTGTCGACCCTGCAGCGGCCCGGCAAGCGCGGGGTGCCGTTCTTCTTCGTCCGCACCGATCGCGCCGGGAACATCTCGAAACGCCAGTCCGCCACCGCGTTCCACTTCTCCCGGGTGGGCGGCAGCTGCCCGCTGTGGGTGGTGCACGACGCGTTCTCCACACCGGGCAGCATCCGAACCCAGATCGCCCGGATGCCCGACGGCCGCAACTACCTGTGGCTGGCGCGCACCACCGACGAGAAGACGCCCGGATACCTGTCCCCCACCCGGGATTTCGCCATCGGGCTGGGCTGCGACCTGACCTACGCGGACAAGCTGGTGTACTCGCACGGCCTGCCCGTCGACGACCCGCGCATGGCGGTGCCGATCGGCGCGGGCTGCAAGGTCTGCGAGCGCACCGACTGCGCACAGCGCGCGTTCCCGCAGTTGGGACGCCCGATCCGGGTGGACGACAACAGTTCCCGGACCATCCCTTACGCGCCGATCACCTGACCGGACGGCCGGGGCGCACCGCGTTCGTTCGCACGGAACACGGCGCGGCACGCCCCGGTTCTCGGCTACCGCAACGCGTGCGCGGCGGCCACGAGATTGCGCAGTGACTCGGTCACCTCGGCGGTGCCCCGCGTCTTGAGACCGCAGTCGGGGTTGACCCAGAGCCGTTCGGCCGGAACCACTTTCAGTGCCCGGGTCAGCGCCTCCTCGATCTCCCGGACGCCGGGCACGCGCGGCGAGTGGATGTCGTACACGCCCGGCCCCACACCCAGGTCGAAGCCCGCCGCGTTGAGGTCGCCGAGCACCTCCATGTGCGAGCGCGCCGCCTCGATGGAGGTGACATCGGCATCCAATCCCGCTATCGCGCCGATGATCTCACCGAATTCCGAATAGCAGAGGTGGGTGTGGATCTGGGTGCCGTCGGCGACCCCGGAAGTCGCCAGCCGGAACGCCGTCACCGCCCAGTCCAGGTATTCGGGCTGATCGGCGCGGCGCAGCGGCAGCAGCTCCCGCAAGGCCGGTTCGTCCACCTGGATGATGGCGGTCCCGGCGGCCTCCAGGTCCACCGTCTCGTCCCGGATCGCCAGTGCGAGCTGGCGAGCGGTGGCGGCGAGCGGCTGGTCGTCGCGGACGTAGGACCACGCCAGGATGGTGACCGGCCCGGTGAGCATGCCCTTGACCGGTTTGCCGGTCAGCGACTGCGCGTAGGTGATCCAGTCGACGGTCATGGCCGCCGGCCGGGCCACGTCGCCGAACAGGATCGGCGGACGCACGCAGCGAGTGCCGTAGGACTGCACCCATCCGTTCGCGGTGGCCGCGAAGCCCTCCAGCTGCTCGGCGAAGTACTGCACCATGTCATTGCGTTCGGGCTCGCCGTGCACCAGCACATCGAGACCGATCTCCTCTTGCAGCGCAATGACTTCGGCGATCTCGGCGCGCATGCGAGCGTCGTACTCGGTCCGGTCGATCTCGCCCCGGCGCAGGGCGGCGCGCGCCAGCCGGATACGGCCGGTCTGCGGGTAGGAACCGATGGTCGTGGTCGGCAGCGGCGGCAGGTCCAGCCGCTCCCGCTGCGACCGCCGTCGCTCCGCCGCGGGCGCCCGGCGCTCGGCTGCCGCGTCCAGTGCGGCCAGCCGGTCACGCACCGCCGTGTCGCGCAGTCGCGCGTCGGATCGCCGGTCCAGCACCGCCGTTCGCGCGATCTCCAGCTGCTCCGCGACCGCGTCCTGCCCCTCATGCAGGACGGTGGCCAGCAGCCGGATCTCGGCGATCTTCTCGGTCCCGAACGCCAGCCAGGACCGCAGGCGCGGCTCCAGCTCCGGCTCGGCGGCGAGGCTGTACGGAACATGCAGCAGCGAGCAGGAACTCGACACCGCCACGGGCGCGCCACCTGCGGCGAGCGCGGCCGGCCAGGTCAGCGCCCGATCGGGATCGGTGCGCCACACGTTGTACCCGTCGACGACGCCCGCGACGAGCAGCGTCCCGGAAAGCCGCCGCGCCGCGGCGATATCCGCGTCACCACCCGACACCAGGTCGACGGCGAGGCCCTCGATCCCGGTGTCCGCCAGCGCCGGCAGCGCCGCGCCCAGCCGGCCGAAGTACGAGGCCACCAGCAGATCGGGCCGCGCGGCGACCGAGGCCAGCCGCTGATACGCCGAACGCACCAGTGCCAGTTCGGTGTCCGTCAGGTCGGTGACCAGCACCGGCTCGTCGAGCTGCACCCACCGCGCACCCGCGGCCGCCAGCAGGCCCAGCAGCCGTTCGTACAGCGGCAGCAGATCGGGCAGCCGATCCAGCAGCTCGCTGCCGTCCACCGACTTGGCCAGTTTCAGGAAGGTGACCGGTCCGATGATGACCGGCCGGGCCGGAATGCCCAGCGCCAGAGCCTCTTCCAGTTCCGCGAGCGGCTTGTCCGGGTGCAGGGCGAACCGGGTCGAGGCCGAGAGCTCGGGCACCAGATAGTGGTAGTTGGTGTCGAACCACTTGGTCATCTCGAGCGGCGCGATATCGGCGGTGCCGCGCGCGGCCGCGAAGTAGCGGTCCAGGTCGTCGGCGATGCCGTGCACCCGCTCGGGCAGCGCGCCCAGCAGCACCGCGGTGTCGAGCATCTGGTCGTAGTAGGAGAAGGTGCCCACCGGAACCGAGTCCAGTCCGGCGGCGTGCACCGCCAGCAGTTGCGTGGCGCGCAGGCCACCGGCGAGGCCTTGGAGTGCGGCGGCGTCGATCCGCCCCGCCCAATACGCCTCGATCGCGCGTTTCAGTTCCCGGTTCGGTCCGATGCGGGGCAGCCCCAGCACCGTGGCGGTGAAGGTGTTGTCAGGGTTCAACATTGATGAACTCCACGGTCAGCAGTGATGACCGCCGCCCAATATGAGCACACGCTGACGGAGCCCATGCATCGACCGTGCCCGGATCCGATCGGCGTAGCGCCCAGTCCACGAGGCGACGACCGCCGGATACGGCGTATCCGGCACGACGGGCAGGTCTTCGGACTCATGGGCATCGACCCGATACTCGGGTCGGCCCCGGCACGAGACCGAGGCGGACCTACCGGCCGTCGCTTCCCAGGCATGCGCCCAGTGCTGATGACGGCGTTCGTTCCCATTCACCGCTGCGGGACAGTCCCGGATTCCCACCGGGTTCCCTCTCACCCGGCGGCGCGCGAGCGCGGCGGCGGGCTTCGACGCCGTCGAATGGGTCAGGGGCTCCTCGACTCCACCTCCGGCGAACCAGTTGCGTTGGCGAATATAGCCCAGCGACACCACGATCCCGGCATCTCACCAGGTGGTCGACCCGGGCAGGCGGATTGACCAGCGGCGATGCCCTTTCGTATGGTTGATCGACGATGTCATGAGGAATCCGGTGCAATGCCGGAACGGTCGCGCCACTGTGAGCAGCCCGGTCTCCCCGCGAGACGGATGCGAGTCAGACCCTCACATCGTCGGTTCGATCGGCAACGGGGACGCGGAATCCCCCTGACTCAAAGGAGTCCTTCGTGGCTACCTCTTTCGCTCCTCGCTCCGGTGTCGGCAGCGGCGCGCTCGCGATCCCGTCCACCGCCCTGTGGCTGGTCGGCACCACCCTGCTGGCCCTGCTGGCCATCTACTTCATCGGCATCGATCAGGGTGCGGTGTCGGTGTTCGGCAGCGACATGCACGTGCACGAGTTCGTGCACGACGGCCGCCATTTCCTCGGTTTCCCCTGCCACTAGCACCGGGAATCGAGTAACCACAATGGAAAAGCGAATCATCGGCCGAGGAGTCCTGCTGGGGGCCCTCGGCGGATCGCTGGCGTTCGTCTTCGCCCGGATCCTGTCCGAGCCGATCATCGACCGCGCCATCGCCTACGAGGGAGGCCGCGACGACGCGCAGATGGCGCTCGACAAGGCCGCCGGCAAGCCCATGGACATGGACCACGGGGCCGAGCTGTTCACCCGCGCGCAGCAGCAGAATGTCGGTCTCGGCTTCGGCGTGATCGTGTTCGGCGCGGCACTGGGCGCGCTGTTCGCGGTCGTCTACTTCCTGGCGCTGCGCAAGGCCGGGAAGATCTCACCGCGGAATCTGGCACTGCTGGTGTCGGGCGGCATGTTCCTGGCGCTGTACGCGGTGCCGTTCCTGAAGTACCCGGCCAACCCGCCATCCGTCGGGAATCCGGACACCATCGAGGAGCGCACGGCCCTGTACGTGGGCCTGATCGTGATCACCGCGGTCGCGTTGGTGGCCGCGATCTGGCTGGGCCGCAGACTGACCGCGCGCCTGGACAATTGGACCGCGTCGGTCACCGCCGCGGCGGGTTTCGTGGTGGTGATGGGCGCGCTGCTGGCGCTGCTGCCGTCGTTCTCCGAAGCGCCGGGACCGTTGCAGGACGCGTCCGGCACGATCGTCTTCCCGGGCTTCCCCGCCGACGACCTGTACCACTTCCGGCTGTACGCGTTCGCCGCCCAGCTCATGGTGTGGGCGGTCATCGGGGTCGGCTTCGCCTGGCTGGCGCCGCGCCTGCTCGGCGACCGCGCCCCGGCCGCGCCCGCCGTGGCGGCATGAGCGCGGTCACCCGTCTGACCCTGGTGACGCACGCGATCACCGATGCCGTGCAGTCCGCCCGCTTCCCGGCCGATGAACCGCTCAACCCGCTCGGGTCGCGGTCGGCCGAGCAGGCGGGCGGGCTGCCCGGCCCGGCGCCCGCGACGGTGCTCCACGCACCGGAGCTGCGGGCCGAACAGACCTGTCGGGCCCTGGGATTCACCGGGACCCCGGAGCCCGCGCTGCGCGATCTGGACCATGGCGACTGGGCCGGGAAGACGATGGACGACCTCGCGCCCGAGCAGCTGATGGGCTGGCTCACCGATCCGGGCTTCCGCGATCACGGCGGCGAATCGATCACCGGGTTGATCGACCGCGTCGGCGACTGGCTGCGGGGCCTGGCCGGGCGCGGCGACCGGATCGTCGCGGTGACGCACCCCGCGATCGTCCGGGCCGCCGTGCTGCGCACTCTCAACGCTCCCCCGGAGTCGTTCTGGCGCCTCGACATTCCGCCGCTGAGCGCCACCACCCTGAACCACCGCGCCCCGGCCTGGACGCTGCGCGCGACCGCGCTCGAGTTGGCGTCCTGAATCAGCCCGCGCCGGCGTTCCGAATCGTCAGGCGTGCGGCGGGAACTGGCCGTCCGCCTTCACCTTGGTGCCGTCGAGGGTGAAGGTGACGACACTGGGACCGCCCTGCGGGCAGCACATGGGATCGCTGTTGTCGAGCCAGCGGTAGGTCAGCTGCAGCGAGTTCCGCGTCTTGCCGGTGACCAGCGTGTACATGTACGGATCGGAGGTGGCGGTGCCCAGATAGGTGCCGCCGGTGAAGAACAACACGTGGGTGTACGGGTGATTGGTGTTGGAGTTCACTGTCATCCACGACAGCACACCGTCGCAGCCGGAGGCCAGCTCCACCTGGCTCGCCTCACCGGTCTGCCAGCCGCCCACCGGCGGCGGGGACAGCCGCGCGATGGCGGCCCGGGCCAGATCGGAGTTGATGTCGAAGCACAGCCCGTGCCCGCTCCCGGCGGGTGCGGTGCCCGGCTGCTGCGGCGCGGACGTCGGCGCGGGACTCCCCGCCGCGGTGGTGGCCGGGCCGCCGGGGACGGTCGCCCCCGGACCGGCGGGGCTGGTCGTCACCGGGCCGGTCGACGACCCCGGATCGCACGCGGTGGTCACCGCCACCACGGCGGCCGCCATCGCGAGCAGAGCCGCTGACCTGGTCTTCACGAGTCCTCCCCGAGTACGCTTCACGCCCTCATCATCGGCCGCGTGAGCAGCGGCGTTATCGAGAACCGCTGTGCGAGAATGCGGCATGAGCATCAAGATCGACGCGCTCGATTCCGCGCTGCTCCGGGAACTGGCGGCCGATCCGCGGGTGCCGATCCTGGAATTGGCGCAACGGCTCGGGATCGCGCGGAACACCGTGCAGGCGCGGATGAAACGGCTGGAGGCGGCCGGGGTGGTCCGGGGGTATCCGCCGGACGTGGATCTCGAGGCCATCGGATTCGCGGTGCACGCCTTCCTCGGCATCGAACTGGACCAGAACAAGATGAACGACATTGTGGAGTCATTGCGCGCGTTCCCGAACGTGCTCGAGGTGCACGCCACCACCGGGCGCGGCGACCTGCTGGTCCGGGTGGCGGCCCGGTCGCAGCCGGATCTGCTCGGCGTCATCCAGCGGGTGCACGCCATCACCGGCGTCAAGCACACCGAGACCATGCTGGCGCTGGCGACGCCGATCGAATACCGGTCGCTGCCGCTCGTCGAGCATCTGACCAGTCACCCGGCCTCCGACTGACCAGAATGCTGCGCACGTCACAGTGTTCCAGATCACTTTTGAGCAGTCTGATCAACTTTTCGCCCGACTGTTGACACAGATCACCCTTCACGGCAGATTTCGCAGCACCGATCGCTTGGTCCCTTCGTTGCAGCTCACAATCTGAGCTGTGGAGAGTGTGGTGACTGTTCATGACCGACGTTGCCTGCGCGCCTGCACCACAGGCCGAACCGGCTACGCCCTACGACCTCGCCGACCGCTACCGGTCGGGTGCGGGTCCGGTCCTCCTCACCGGCGTGCAGGCCATCGCCCGCCTGCTGGTGGAACAGCATGTGCGGGATATGCGCGCCGGTCACCGGGTCGCGACCTTCGTGTCCGGGTATCAGGGCAGCCCGCTGGGCGGCGTCGACAAGATGCTGCTCGGCATGCCGACCGTGCTGACCGAACACGACATCGCCTTCGTGCCCGGCTTCAACGAGGAGCTCGCGGCCACCGCGGTGTGGGGTAGCCAGGCCGACCTGCCCGCCGGGACGCCGACCCACGACGGCGTGGTCGGCGTCTGGTACGGCAAGGGCCCCGGCGTGGACCGGGCCACCGACGCCATCCGGCACGCGAACATGTACGGGGTCAATCCGCGCGGCGGCGTGCTGCTGCTGGTCGGCGACGACCCGGCCTCGAAGTCCTCGACCGTGCCCGCGGTGAGCGAACGATCCCTGGCCGCCATGGGTGTGCCGGTGCTGTTCCCGCGCAATGCCCGCGAGATCATCACCATGGGGATGCAGGGCATCGCGCTGTCGCGGGCCTCGGGGTGCATCGTGGCGCTGAAGATCGTGGCCGATGTCGCCGACGGGGCCTGGACGGTGGACGGCTCGGTCGCGAACCTGCCCATCGCGGTGCCCGAAGTGCAGTGGGAGGGTAAGACTTTCGCCTACCGGCAGCGGCCCATGGCGGCTCCCGCCGACAGCGTGCTCGCCGAGGCCGATCTGTACGGGCCGCGCTGGGCCACCGTGCGCGCCTTCGGCGCCGCCAATGACCTCGATGTCATCGAGGTCGATCCGATCCACGCGCGGATCGGGATCGCGGCCACCGGCACCACCTTCGACGCGGTCCGGCAGGGCCTGCACGATCTCGGCGTCGACGAGGCGGCCATGCACCGGGCAGGAATCCGCCTGCTGCGCATCGGCATGCCGTATCCCGTTGGCGCGCAGCGGGTCACGGAGTTCGCGCGCGGCCTGGAACAGATCATCGTGGTGGAGGACAAGACCGCCTTCGTCGAGACCCAGATCCGCGAGATCCTGTACGGCGCCGCCGACGCCCCGCGCATCCTCGGCAAGCTGGACGGGAACGGGCTGCCGCTCATGCCGTTCGACGGCGAGCTGACCGCCGGCCGCCTGCTCGGCCCGCTGCGCCGGGTGCTGCGCGAGCACGTGGAGCTGAAGAAGGCGCCGCCCCCGGCGCTTTCGCTGGAGGTGCTGTCCGCCAAGCGCACCCCGTACTTCTGCAGCGGCTGCCCGCACAACCGCTCCACCGCGCTGCCCGAGGGGTCCATCGGCGGCGGCGGCATCGGCTGCCACACCCTGGTCACCCTGTCCGGGCGCGGCGACAGCGCAGTCACCGGCCTCACCCAGATGGGCGGCGAGGGCAGCCAGTGGATCGGGCAGGCCCCGTTCACCGATGTGCCGCACCTGTTCCAGAACATCGGCGACGGCACCTTCTTCCACTCCGGGCAGCTGGCCGTGCAGGCGTGTGTGGCGGCGGGGGTGAACATCACCTACAAGCTGCTCTACAACGAGGTCGTCGCCATGACCGGCGCGCAGGACGTGGAGGGCGGGCTGACGGTCGCCAAGCTCACCCACAAGCTGACCATGGAAGGGGTCAGGCAGATCATCATCTGCGCCGACGATCCCAAGCGGCACAACAAGAAGGCGCTCGCCAAGGGCACGCTGCTGTGGCATCGGGACCGGCTCGACGAGGCACAGAAACTGCTGCGCGAGGTCAAGGGCGTGACCGTGCTGATCTACGACCAGCATTGCGCCGCCGACGCGCGACGGCAGCGCAAGCGCGGCACGCTGCCGGTGCGCAATACCCGCGTGGTGATCAACGAGGCGGTGTGTGAGGGCTGCGGCGACTGCGGCACCAAGTCCAACTGCCTGTCGGTGCAGCCGGTGGAGACCGAGTTCGGGCGCAAGACGCGCATCGACCAGACCTCGTGCAATACCGACTACAGCTGCCTGGACGGGGACTGCCCGTCCTTCGTGACGGTGGAGCTGCGGCCGGATGCCAAGGGCGGCAAGGGCTCCCGGCGCGTCCGCGGCCTGCGCCGCAAGCCGGCCGAACCGCCCGTCGTGGCCGATCCTGGCCTCGGCGCTCCGCTGGGCACGCAGAACGTGCTCATCGCGGGTATCGGCGGCACCGGCATCGTGACGGTCAACCAGGTGCTGGCCACGGCCGCGCTGCGCGCCGGGTACGCGGTCGAGAGCCTCGATCAGATCGGGCTGAGCCAGAAGGCCGGGCCGGTGCTGTCGCATCTGCGGTTCTCCACCACGGAATTGGAGCCGTCGAACCGGCTCACCCCAGGCAGCGCCGACTGCATCATGGCCATCGACCTGCTGACCGCCGCCGACCCCAAGAACCTCCAGTACGGCGACCCGAACGGGACCGTGGTCGTTGCCTCGACCAGCAAGACGCCGACCGGCGACATGGTCTACGACAAGTCGGTCGCCTACCCCGAGACCGGGCCGCTGCTGGATCGGCTGGCGGCGGTGTCGGATTCGCAGGTCGACTTCGACGCCCTGGCCGCCGCGCAACACCTGTTCGGCACTACCGCCTCAGCCAACTTCCTGATGGTCGGCGCGGCCTTCCAGACCGGTGGCCTGCGGCTGCCCGCCGCGGCGATCGAGGAGGCGATCGGCATCAACGGTGTCGCGGTGTCGGCCAATATCGCGGCCTTCCGCTGGGGCCGGGTGGCCATCGCCGATCCGGCCGCGTTCGCGGCGGCCACCGATTCCGGTGCGGCACAGCGCGCTCCACGGGTCGCGCCCGCCGAGCTGCTGGCGGGCACCGGCTTCGACGGCGAGGTCCGGCGACTGGTGGAACTGCGCGCCGCCGAGCTGATCGACTACCAGAACGCCAAGGTCGCCCAGCGCTACATCGACACCGTCCAGGCCACGTGGACCGCGGAGCGCGCGGTCACCGAGCGCACCGAGTTCACCGAGGCCGTGGCGCGTGGGCTGTTCAAGTTCACCGCCTACAAGGACGAGTACGAGGTCGCGCGACTGCTGGTCGATCCCGCGTTCCTGGACGAGGTCCAGGCGCAGGTCCCCGGCGGCGAGAACCTCACCTACAAGCTGCACCCGCCGGTGCTGCGCGCGCTGGGCCGCAAGAAGAAGATCGGCCTCGCCCCGAAATCCCATGTGGCCCTGAAGCTGCTCGCCAAGGGCAAGGCGCTGCGCGGCACCAAGCTCGACCCCTTCGGTTACGCCCACGTCCGCAAGGTGGAGCGGGAACTGCTGGCCCAGTACACCGGCATGGTGCACCGGCTCGCGGCCGGCCTCACCGTCGACGGGTACGCCACCGCCGTCGCGGCGGCGGCGCTGCCCGATCTCGTCCGCGGCTACGAGGACGTCAAGCTCGGCAATGTCGAGCTCTACCGCGCCCGCCTGCGCGAACTCGGCCTCGACGGCTGACACGTCGCTGCCCGAGCCGGACAGCTCGGGCAGCCTCGGGTGGCGAACCCGGCGTCGACCGCGACCAATTCCACACCAGCCCACAGCAATACGGCGACGATCAGCGACCGTCGCCCGCCCTCGGCGATCCCTGACCACCCCATGGCGTGGGATCGCCACGGCCCGCGCCCACCGGACGCGACCGCCGAACACCGGTCACGGCCGAGCGGCACACCCGCCGCCGACCCTGCCCGACCCGCTGCCACCCGCGTGGCAGTTTCCCCGGCCGCCCACCACGCGGCCCCACCCGGCCGCCACGAGCGGCGTCCACGAAAGGAATCGACCGTGACCGCAATGCACACCGACGCAGGGGTTTTCGGCCGCTCGCACGAACTGAGCGCCCGGCGACACGAGCAGGTGGTGTTCTGCGAGGACGACCGCAGCGGACTCAAGGCGATCATCGCGATCCACTCGACCGCGCTCGGCCCGGCGCTGGGCGGCACCCGGATGTACCCGTACGCCTCCGAGGCGGCCGCGCTGGACGATGTGCTGCGGCTGTCGTGGGGCATGACCTACAAGGCCGCGGCCGCCGGGGTGGATCTGGGCGGCGGCAAGGCCGTCATCATCGGCGATCCGGCGCTGGACAAGAGCGAGGAGCTGTTCGCCGCCTACGCGCGCTTCGTGGAATCCCTCGGCGGGCGGTACATCACGGCCGGTGACGTGGGCACCAACACCGACGACCTGGACGCGATCGGCCGCTACACCGGCTACGTCACCGGCCGCAGCACCGCGGCGGGCGGGTCCGGCGACAGCGCCCGGCTCACCGCCCTGGGCGTGTTCAACGCGATGCGCGCCGGAGCCGAATCCGTGTGGGGCGCACCGACGCTGGCGGGCCGCACGGTCGGCGTCGAGGGCGTCGGCAAGGTCGGCCGCGAACTGATCCAGCTGCTGCTGGCCGACGGCGCGGAGGTCTGCGCGACCGACGTGAACACGGCTGCGCTGGAACGTCTTTCGACCGACCATCCCTCGGTTCGACTGTTGAGCACCGTGTCCACGGCTCCGGTCGACGTCTACGCCCCCTGCGCCCTCGGCGGCACGCTCACCGTGTCGAGCGCCGAGGCCATCGAGGCGAAACTCGTCTGCGGAGCGGCCAACAACCAGTTGGCCACGCCCGCGGTGGAATACGCCCTGAACGAGCGCGGCATCACCTGGGTCCCGGATTTCGTGGCCAATGCCGGTGGGCTGGTTCAGGTGGCCGGTGAGCTGCGGCACGCGGCGCCGGCCGAGGTCGAAGACGCAGTGAGGGGCATTTTCGACCGTTGCCGCGACATCATCGCGGAATCCCAGGCCGAGGGCATCGGCACCGGTGCGGCGGCGAACAGGTTCGCGGAGCGGCGGCTCGACGCCATTCCGCGAGTTCGCTGATCGCGGCACCGAAACTCTTCGGAAAGGAGACGAACAGTGGCGTTCGCGAGCGGAATGTTCCGCACCAAATCGGTCGAGCAATCGATCCGGGATACCGATGAGCCGGATTCCAAACTGCGCAAGGATCTGACCGCGCGGGATCTGACCATCTTCGGGGTCGCCGTGGTCATCGGGGCGGGCATCTTCACGCTCACCGCCCGGACCGCGGGCCAGGTGGCGGGGCCGTCGGTCTCGCTGGCCTTCGTGTTCGCGGCCATCGCGTGCGGGCTGACGGCGTTGTGCTACGCCGAATTCGCCTCGACCGTGCCGGTGGCGGGCAGCGCGTACACGTTCGCGTACGCCACTTTCGGCGAGGTCATCGCCTGGATCATCGGCTGGGATCTGATCCTGGAGTTCGCGCTGGCGGTGTCGGTGGTCGCCAAGGGGTGGTCGCAGTATCTCGGCGAGGTGCTGCACGGGGTGGTGAGCCCGGTCGCGCACGTCGGGTCCATCACTTTCGACTGGGGCGCGGTGGTGATCATCGCCGTGGTGGGCACGCTGCTGGCGACCGGCACCAAGCTGTCCTCGCGGGTCTCGGCGGTCGCGGTGGCCATCAAGCTGGCCGTGATCGCGCTGGTGCTGGTGGTCGGCGCGACCTACTTCAAGGCCGCCAACCTGACCCCCTACATTCCCCCGGCCCAGCTCTCGGAGCGGGCGGGCGGCGTGCACCAGTCGCTGTTCTCCTTCCTGACCGGTTCCGGCGGAACCAGTTTCGGCTGGTACGGCCTGCTGGCCGCGGCGTCGCTGGTGTTCTTCGCGTTCGTCGGCTTCGACGTGGTGGCCACCACGGCCGAGGAGACCCGCAACCCGCAGCGCGACGTCCCTCGCGGCATCTTCGCCTCGCTGGCCATCGTGACCGTGCTGTACGTGGCGGTCTCGCTGATCCTCACCGGCATGGTCCCCTACACCGAGCTCGCGAGCGGGAACGCCACGCTGGCAACCGCTTTCGCCATCCACGGCGCGACCTGGGTGAAGAACATCATCTCC
This sequence comes from Nocardia sp. NPDC004151, assembly GCF_042874235.1. Lineage (NCBI taxonomy): Bacteria > Bacillati > Actinomycetota > Actinomycetes > Mycobacteriales > Nocardiaceae > Nocardia > Nocardia sp. NPDC004151. The sequence goes on from NZ_JBIAMR010000016.1 coordinate 79,254, forward strand.
ATCGGCGCGCTGGCGGGCCTGTCCACTGTCGTCATGGTCATGTTCCTGGGCCAGACCCGGGTCCTGTTCGCGATGGCCCGCGACGGCCTGCTCCCCCGCGGCCTGGCCCACACCGGCAAGCACGGCACCCCGGTCCGCCTGACCGTCCTCGTCGGCGTCGTGTGCGCCCTGCTCGCCGGTTTCGTGGACTTCGGCACCCTCGAGGAAATGGTCAACATCGGCACCCTGGTGGCCTTCGTCCTGGTCTCTCTGGGCGTTCCGATCCTGCGCCGCACCCGCCCGGATCTGAAGCGCGGCTTCCGCGTCCCCTTGGTTCCCCTCATCCCCATCCTGGCCGCCCTGGCCTGCTTGTGGCTGATGCTGAACCTGTCCATCGAGACCTGGATCCGCTTCGTCATCTGGATGGCCCTGGGCATCGTCATCTACTTCGCCTACAGCCGTTCGCATTCCGTGCTCGGCAAGCGGAAAGCGCCTGCCCCGGAATCGATCCCCACCCGAGAGCCGGATCCCGTTCCCTAGATCTGCACCCCTTCGGTGAAGAACCGGCTGTTCACGAGGACGAACTGCTCCTGCTCGGGGGGCAGGTCGTCCTCGTAGTGGATCGCCTCGACGGGGCAGACCGGTTCACAGGCCGCACAGTCGATGCACTCGTCGGGGTTGATGTAGGCCATCCGCTCACCGACCACGATGCAGTCGATCGGGCATTCCTCGATGCAGGCCTTGTCCAGAACGTCCACGCAGTCCGCGCCGATCACGAAAGTCATGTGCTGATCCTGCGGCCGTTTCCCGTGGTCAGGTAGCGCCCGAATGCCGATCACGTCATAAGCTGTCCTTATGATCCTGCCGCCCGGTACGCCCGACCTGGACGTGCTGGCCCTGCTGGTCTCGGTCGCGGAACTGGGCAGTCTCGGCGCGGCCGCGCGGCGGCACGGCATCAGCCAGCCCGCCGCCAGTATGCGGATCAGCGCTCTGGAGCGGCGGCTCGGGTTGCGGCTGCTGGATCGCGGGCGCACGGGATCGGTGCTCACCGATGCCGGGCAGGCGGTGGTCGAGCTGGGCCGCCCGGTGCTCGCGGCCGCGCTGGCGCTGACCGATGGCATCACCGCCCTGCACCGCGCGGAGCGGCCGAGCTTGCGCCTCGTGGCTTCGACGACCATCGCCGACCACCGGATTCCGCACTGGCTGACCGCGCTGCGCAAGATCCACCCGGAGCTGGCGGTGGTCCTGGATGTGGCCAACTCGCGCCAGGTGACGGCGGCGGTCGGCGACCGCGAGGCCGAGCTCGGGTTCGTCGAAGGACCGCATCCGCCACCGGGATTGGGCAGCCGGGTGCTCGCCGCGGACGAGCTGGTGGTGGTCGTCGCGCCGAGTCACCGGTGGGCCGCCCGCCGCCGACCGCTGACGGCGCGCGAACTCGCCGACACCCCGCTGCTGTGGCGCGAACGCGGCTCGGGCACCCGGGACACGGTGTGGGAGACCCTCGAGATGCACGGGACACCGGCCCCGCCGGCGGCCGAACTCGGTTCCGCGGCCGCGATTCTCGCGACCGCTCGCAGCGGGGCGGCCCCGGCGGTGGTGAGCCGGCTGATCGTGGCGCACGAACTCCGCGCGGGCACGCTGCGCGCCGTTCCACTGGCCGAATCGACGCCGTTGACCAGGAAATTCCGGGCCATCTGGCATCGGCGCACGCCGCCCACCGGTCCGGCCGCCGACCTGGTCCATCTGGCCGCCCGCATCGAAGCGGCTCGGACGCAACGGCATTGAACACGCGCAGGCCCCGCCGCGGAATCAGCCGCGGCGGGGCATCGCCCGGGTCGGACTACATGGAATCGGTGAGGTCCGCGACCGCCGCGCCGGCGGCATTGGTCTGGACCGAGGCGATGCCCTTCCTCGCCGCGTCCTTGCTCGCGTACGCCTGGCTCTGCGCGATAACCTCGCCGTTGCCGGCCTTCAGCCGCCACCGGAACTTGTCGGTCGCATCAGCGAACAGCTCGAACCTGCCTGACATGACTACCTCGTTCCACGCCTGGAAAGTGCATCTGACACGCATCAGGGTATGGGCAGGAATGCCGAACGGTCGGAATGGACATGCGGAGGGTTTGTCGTACACCGTCTAATGGGTCGGACGTGGGCTGATACGTTGACGAGGTGACCCGAATGCAGGATGCGACAGCGGTAGATCAGGCGGCCTCGGAGGACGAGGCCGGGACCAGGGCGTACTTCCTCGCGCTGGAGTCCCAGCGCGACGGATTCGAGCGATACCGGGCCACCGCGTCCACGGTGAGCGTGTGGGCGGCAACCATGCAGCACGGCGCACCGCCCTCGGCACTGCTGGCCCGCGCGGTGGAACGGTGCGCGCCCCGGGAGGGCACCCGGATCGCGCGGCTGACCATGGAGATCCTCGGCCCGATTCCGGTGGGAGAGATCGAGGTTCGGGCCTGGATCGAGCGGCCGGGCAAGCGGGTCGAGCTGGTGGCGGCCGAACTGGTCGCGCCGCAGCCGGACGGCAGCGCCCGCGTGGTGGCCAAGGCCGCGGCCTGGCGGATCGCCACCACGGACACCTCCCCGGTGGCGCACACCGCCGATGCCCCGCTGCCGCCCGTGCCGGACGAGGGCAAGGTCAGCTGGGGCCTGCCTGCGGGCTGGGACGTCGGCTACGTGAAGTCGGTGGACCTGCGCGGCGTGGCGAGCGACGACATCACCCGGCGGGTGTGGGTCAAGCCCCGCGTCGAGGTGGTCGAGGGCGAGGAGATCTCACCCCTGGTGCGCGTGTTCTCGGTCGCGGACGTCGCCAATGGCGTTGGCGCGCGGCTGGATCCGTTGCGATACACCTTCCTCAATACCGACCTGACCATCGACCTGTTCCGGCTGCCGGTCGGCGAGTGGATCGGCCTGGCCGTGGAGACCTCGATCGGACCCGACGGGGTCGGCCTGTGCTCGACCGTGCTGCACGACCAGCAGGGCCCGATCGGGCGCTGCCTGCAGATCCTCGAGGTGCGCGCCCGGGCCTGACCACCCGGCGATAAGGAAACCTATATCGTCGACGGGATGGACCCGCTGCGTCAGCTGCGCTACTTCATCGCCGTCGCCGAGGAGTTGCACTTCGGCCGGGCGGCCGAGCGGCTGCGGATCGCCCAGCCCGCGCTGAGCCAGCGCATCCGCAAGCTGGAGAGCGAGCTCGGCGCGCGGCTGCTCGACCGCGACAGCCGCCGCGTGGAGCTCACCGAGGCCGGGCAGATCCTGCTGGTCGAGGCGCGCGACCTGATCGCCCGCTGGGAACGCGCGAAATCGCTGGTCGACAAGGCCCACCGCGGCGAGGTCGACGCGCTGCGGGTGGGCGTCCCGCCCGAACTGGCGGGCCGGGTGCTCGCCGCCATGCTGACCGCGTTCGAGAACCGCCAGGTGCGGGTCGACCTGCAGGAGCTGACCACCGCCGAACAGGTCCGCCTGCTCGGCGAGCGGGAACTGGACGCGGGCCTGCTGCAATATCCGGCGGAGACGCCCGGCCTCGAATCCGGCCCGGCCGTGGAGACCCCGCTCGGCGTGGTGCTGCCCCGGGATTCCGTACTGGCCCAGCGGACTTCACTCACCCTGGCCGACCTGAGCGGGCACGGCCTGGTGATCTTCCCGCGCGCCGCCGCCCCCGGCCTCTACGACGCCACCCTGCGCACCTGCTGGGAGCACGGCTTCCACCCCGCCTCGGTGCAGCACGCGGTCAATCCGGAATTCGTGCTCGGCATGGTGCTGTCGGGCCGCGGCGTCGCCTTCGACACCGGCCTGGTGGCGCAGAAGGAGCCGCGGGTGGTGTGGCGGCCGCTGCCGGAGGGCACGCTGAGCTGGCGGCTCGCCCTGACCTGGCCCGCCGCCGCCCCGCATCCGCTGGTGCGGGAATTCGCCGAGCTCATCGTGTCGGTGGTGCGGGGCGACGGTGCGGCGCCCCCGGCCCCACTTCAGGACGCGCCGCAGCGCCGCCCGTGGGATGTGGTCGCGGGCAGGCAGTGATCGATGCGCTCGATGGCCGTCAGTGCGGCGGTCCCGATCGCCCGGTCCACCCCGGGCTGCCGTCCCGCGAGATTGTGTGACACCGTGAAAACCGCTACGGCGTATCGGCTTCCGTCCGGATACTCGACGACCCCGATCTCGTTGCGGATGCCCGGCAGCGTCCCGGTCTTGGACCAGATGTCGGTCCCGGGCGGGAACGCCGACGGCAGCCGATGCCCGTACACCTGCTGGCGCATGAGATCGCGCACGAACCGGCACGCCTCGGGCGGGCCCGCCAGGTCGCGGCCGATGAGCGTCAGCAGGCGTGTCATGTCCCGGGCGGTCCCGGCGGTGGTGCGCAGCGGATCCACCGCCCGGCTGCCGAACACCTCCTCGGGACTGGATTCGGGATAGCGCCGGGCGAATTCGAGCAGGTCGCGCGCGCCGATGTCCTCGGCCATCAGGTACAGGATGTCGCGGATCGAGCCCATCACCCGGGTGTCGGCGAGCCCGAGTTCGCGGACCAGGGAGCGGACGTTGTCGAGGCCGACGCGGTCGAACAGCAGGTCCGCGGCGGTGTTGTCGCTGACGGTGAGCGCGAAATAGGCGGCGTCGCGCAGGCTGTATTCGACATCGTCGTGGCAGCCCGCCGACCCCACCCCGCCCAGCCGGTCCGCGGCCGTGGCGCGCACCCGGTCCGCGGGATCGAGCTGCCCCGCCGCGACCTGCCGCGCGAACTCCAGCACCAGCGGCACCTTCACCACCGAGGACAGCACCACCGGTTCGTCGGCGGCCCAGCCGAATTCGCCGTCGCAGTCGAGACAGCGGGCGTGCACGCGGCCTTCGACACCGGCCGCCCCGAAGATCGCTTCCACTCCCCCAGCATTCCCGGCGATCGGATCGGGCCGTCAACCGCCCGCGACTTCGCGATCCCGTGGGCCTTGCGCTGCGACGATAAGGAAACGCTTATCGGTTCTCACCCGTGTTGGTCTTGGACACCGGGTGGTGATCCGTGTTGGGGTGGCAGTCATGGCAGCTTTCAGCAGGAGGGCAAGCACCGGTATCTGTGTCGCGGCCGTACTGGTGGCGGCGACCGGGTGCTCGGGATCGGATCCCACGTCCGGATTGTCCAAGACCGTCGACGCCTTCGCCGACGCGCTGACCCGCGACGACGTCCCGGCCGCCGCGACCGCGACCAGCGATCCCGCCACCGCCTCGACCACCCTGGGAACGCTGTACGACAACCTCGGCAAACAGGTGCGTTTCGAGGCGAGCAAGGTCGAGAAGACCGACGACGGCGGCACCTTCACCCTCGCCGCCACCTGGAAGCTGGGCAAGGACGGCAAGAACGAGTGGACCTACACCACCGCGGGCCGCGCCGAACGCTCCAGCGGTGACTGGAAGATCCGCTGGGACCCGGCCACCATCGCGCCCGGCCTGAACATCGGCCCGCTGTCCTACGCCGTCGCCTACCCCGACCCGGCCAAGATCCTGGACAGCACCGGCGGCCCGCTGCTCACCCAGCAGGTGGTGACACTGGTGAACGTCGCGCCCGGCGCGGACCCCGCGGCCGTCGCGGCGGCGCTGCGCCCGGTCGCGCCCGATATCACGGCCGCGAGCCTGCAGGCGGATCTGGCCGCGGCGCCGGGGAAGCCGGTCACCGCGGTCACCCTCCGCGAATCCGATTACGCCACTGTCCAATCCGCGCTCACCACGCTGGCGAACGTGACGACCGTGCAGCAGACGCGACTATTGGCCGTCGACAAGGCGCTGGCCTCACCGACCTTCGCGGGTCTGTCGGATCTGTGGCAGCAGCGGGCCGACGCCGCCGCCGGATGGGCGGTCCGCGCCCAGGGCAGCGACGGCACGCAGCGGGTCGGCGGCCCGGATCCCCAGCCGGTCACCGATATTCGCACCACCCTCGATGTCGGCCTGCAACGGGCCGCCGAGGCGGCGCTGGCCCCGATCACCACCCCGGCGGCCATCGTGGCGCTGCGACCCTCCACCGGTGACGTGCTGGCCATGGCGCAGAACGCGCCCGCCGACGCGCAGGGCCCGATCGGGTTGACCGGGCTGTATCCGCCGGGCTCCACCTTCAAGACCGTCACCGTGTCGGCCGCCCTCCAGGCCGGTCAGGTCACCCCGGACACCACCGTCGCCTGCCCCGGCAAGGAGAACATCGAGGGCCGGGAGATCCCCAACGACAACAACTTCGACCTCGGCCAGGTGCCGCTGCACACCGCGTTCGCGCGGTCCTGCAACACCACCATGGGCCGGCTGGCCGTGCAGCTGCCGCCGGACGGGCTGACCGATGCCGCCGCCCAGCTCGGACTCGGCATCGACTACGTGACACCGGGATTGACCACCGTGACCGGCAAGGTGCCCACCGCCGACACACCCGCCCTGCGGGTGGAGGAGGGCATCGGGCAGGGCAAGGTGACCGCGTCGCCGTTCGGCATGGCACTGCTGGCCGCGTCCCTCGCCCAGGGGTCGGTCAAGCCGCCGACGATCGTGCAGGGTCAGCCCGGCAAGCCCGACCGGCAGCCGCCGGCCCTGCCGCCCGGCATCGCCGATCAGGTGAAATCCATGATGCGCGAGACCATCACCGGCGGCACCGCCACCGCCCTGCGCGACATCCCCGGCCTGCTCGGCAAGACCGGCACCGCCGAATACATCGACGACAAGCACGCGCACGGCTGGTTCGTCGGCATCGACGGCGATCTCGCCTTCGCCGTCTTCATCAGCGACGCGGGCAGTTCCGACCCGGCCGTGCAGGCCGCGGGCCGTATGCTGCGCGCCCCGCGCTGACCAGCCGCAACACTCCACACCGCTCGAAACCGATTGAAAGGCTTGTTTTGCCGACCCTGAAATACCGCGCCCTGGCATCACTACTCGTGCTCACGCCGCTGTTCGCGGCGTGCGGCACCGACTCGAAAAGCGAGGCCACCCACGACGAGCCGTCGACCACGGCCGCGCCGGGCGACGCCGCCCTGCGGGCGCTCGAGGAGCAGCACGGCGCGCGGGCGGGCGTCTTCGTGATCGACACCGGCACCGGCAAGACCGTCGGCTACCGGCAGGACGAGCGCTTCACCTTCAACTCCACGTTCAAGGGCCTGGCCTGCGGCGCGCTGCTGAAGCTGCATCCCCTCGCCAGCGGATTCTTCGACCAGGTCATCCATTTCGGCGCGGACAAGGTGGTGACGGGTTCACCGGTCACCAGCACCCGGGTGGACACGGGGATGTCGGTGAGCGAACTCTGTGACGCCGCCATCACCCGCAGCGACAACACCGCGGGCAATCAGCTGCTCGAATTGCTCGGCGGCCCACAGGGATTGACCCAGTTCCTGCGGTTGCTCGGCGACGACAAGACGCGCAGCGACCGCTGGGAACCGGAGCTCAACACCGATATCCCGGGCGACGAGCGGGACACCACGACCCCGGCCGCCCTGGCCGGCGACTATCGGAAGCTGGTCGTCGGCAATACCCTCGCCGATCCGGAACGCAAGCAGCTGACCGCGTGGCTGCTCGCCAACACCACCGGCGACGCCCGCATCCGCGCCGGACTGCCCGCGGACTGGAAGACCGGCGACAAGACCGGTTCCGGCGACTACGGCACCGCCAACGACGCCGCCGTCAGCTGGCCCGCCGACGGGTCCGCGCCGCTGGTGATCGTGGTGCTCACCGCCAAACCGGACAAGGACGCGGCCTACGACAATCCGCTGGTGGCCGCGCTCACCAAGGAGGCCGTGCACGCCGTGCGCTGAAATGACCTGTCACGCAGTCATTTCGGTCCGCTCACCGCCCCGGTGACGTCGATCTCGCCCGCCATCGCGCCCAGCAGGATGCGCCGGAAGCTCGGGCATTCGGCGTGACTCGGGGCCGGACAGGCGGCGGCATGCCGGAGGCCGTCCCGCACCGTGGTCATTTGCGTGATGGTGCGGTCCAATTCGTCGGCCTTGCCGGTGAGCAGGACCCGATCCACCCGGAGTTCGCCCTGCGGGCCGAAGACCAGCACGATGTCGTCGAGGGAGAATCCGGCGGTGCGGCCCAGCGAGATGAGGGCCAGCTGTTCGAGCACCGAACTGTCGAACTGGCGGCGCAGGCCGCGCCGGCCGGTGGACGCGATCAGGCCGCGTTCCTCGTAGTAGCGCAGGGTCGAGGCGGGGACGCCGGTGCGGCGCACCACCTCGGCGATATCCAGGCTGGTCATCGGGGTTACCTCGAACTTGACCTCAAGTCGGCTTGAATTGAGACAGTGTAGTTCTCCGTCCGTTCCCCGATGAAGGACAGCGATCATGACGACACCGCTCGACAAGGATCAATCCGACCGCTGGGCCACCTCCGGCACTGCCTGGGTCGACTTCCAGGACCTGATCGGCCGGGTGCTGCGGCCGCTCGAGGATCTGCTGGTCGAGACCGCCCGCACCGACGGCGCCCGGCGGGTGCTGGATGTCGGCTGTGGCACCGGCGGCACCACCCTGGCCGTGGCCCGCGCGACGGGCGCGCGCTGCACCGGCGTCGACATCGCCGAGCCGATGCTCGAGGCGGCCCGCGCCAATGCCGAACAGGCGGGCCTCCCGGTGGATTTCGTGTGCGCCGACGCCCAGACCCACACCTTCGACCCCGCGGTCTACGACCTCGTCATGTCCCGCTTCGGGGTGATGTTCTTCGCCGACCCGGTGGCCGCGTTCGCCAATCTGCGCCACGCCACCCGGTCCGGCGGACGGCTGGCCTGTGTCGTGTGGCGAGCCGCCGCCGACAACCCGTTCTTCACCACCGCGGAAGACGCGGCCGCCCCGCTGCTGCCCGATCTCGGGCCCCGAATCCCGGACGCCCCCGGGCAATTCGGGTTCGCCGACCGCGATCGGGTGGCCGGGATCCTCGCCGACGCCGGCTGGACCGAGATCGACATCACCCCGATCGACGCCGACTGCGCGATGCCCGAATCCGAGCTCACCGGCTACGTCTCCCGCTTGGGACCGGTCGGCTTGGCACTGCTCGAGGCCGACGAGACGACCCGTGCGAAGGTCGTCGAGGTCGTCCGCGCCGCCTTCGAACCCTTCGTCCGCGACGGCGCGGCCCATTTCACCGCCGCCTGCTGGCTGCTGCGGGCCACCGCGCCGGAGCACGACTGACATGCGCATCCTCGATCTCTCGGTGCCGATCCGATCCGGAATGCCCGTCTACCCGGGCGATCCCGAGGTGACCGTGCGGCCCGCGCTGACCGTGGCCCTCGACGGCGTCAATGTGCTGCACCTGGACATGGGTTCGCAGACGGGCACGCACGTGGACGCGCCCCGGCACATCGACGACGCCCTGCCCGCCCTCGACGAGCTGCCGCTGGAACGGTTCACCGGACCGGCCGTGGTGGTGGACGCGCGGGCCGCGGGCGCGGGCGGGTCGATCGGGCGCGAGTACTTCGAGGGGCGGGTGGCGGCGGGCGTGATCGTGCTGGTGGCGACCGGATGGTCGGAGCACTGGGGCACGCACGAGTACCTGAACCATCCGCATCTGACCGTGGCGGCCGCCGAGTATCTGATCGCGTCGGGGGTGCGGACCGTCGGCATCGACGCGCTCAGTGTCGACCCGACCCCGGTCGAGGAGATTCCGGTGCATCGGATCCTGTGCGGGGCGCACGCGGTGATCGCGGAGAATCTGACCGGTCTGGCGGCGGTACTGGCGGCGCAGGAGGCCGGTCAGCGGGTGGAAGTGTCACTGTTGCCCTTGCGGCTGCCCGGGGCGGACGGGGCTCCGGTGCGGGCGGTGGCGCGCGTCGGAATGTGAGAGAAACGTCAGTGTGTCGCATTTTGCGGCGCAGGTCACGCGATCTTCGTAGACTGCTCAGGACCATCTGGGGAGTCGGGGCCCCGACCACGCTCGATCCGAAGGATTTTCGCACGTGAACCGTTACGCCGTAACCACTTTGCTAGCCGTTGCGGCACTGCTGCCCGCCGCGCCCGCCGCTATGGCGGAGATCGCCCTCATCGACACCACGACGACGACTCCGTCGACCACGTCGCCGACCACGACGACGCCGGGCACCACCACTCCGGACACCACGCCCGGCTGCACCGTCACCGCGGGCCCCGCGACGGCCACGACCACCACCCCGTGCCCGACCAGCAAGGACCCCGCGCCGAAGAGCCCGATCGAGGCCTTGGTCACCGGTTCCTCCGGCTTCAAGCTGGGCGGTGCGGTCGGTTCGTCGAACACCAACTCCGCGGAACCCGGCACGTGCACCGTCATGGGCACCGCCTCGGCGCTGTCCGGCCTCGCCGCCCTCGGCTGCGGCCCCAACGGTCCGGGCACCATCGGCTGATTCTCAGCCTCCCGTCGAGCATGGTCGAAGGGGCATCAGCGCAATGCTGATGCCCCTTCTGCCATGTCTTCGACGCCGTAGTTCAGGCGCGGTCGGCGTTGCCCGCCTTCCACTGCTCCCAGGGGATGTTCCAGTCGCCCAGCCCGTCCACGCCGGACAGGGTGCCGCCGACGGTGTTCTTCACGATGGTGATGTCACCGCGTTTGACGTTCTCGTAGACCCATTTGGCGTCGGACGGGCTCAGGTTCAGGCAGCCGTGGCTGGTGTTCGAATAGCCCTGCGCACCCACTGACCACGGGGCCGAGTGGAAGAAGATGCCCGAGTACGAGATTCGGGTCGCCCAGTCCACGGGCGTCTTGTAGCCGTTGGGCGAGTTCACCGCGACGCCGTAGGTGGAGGAGTCCATGATGATGCGGTCGAACTTGTCGCCGACGATGTAGACGCCGTTGTCGGTGGGGGTGGAGTCCTTGCCCATGGAGGTGGGCATGGTCTTGATCACCTCGCCGTTGCGCTCCACGGTGACGATCTTGGTGTTGTCGTCGGAGGTGAAGACGGTGGCATCGCCGATGGTGAAGCTGGAATGGATGTCGCTGTCGCCGACCAGGCCACCGCCCAGGTCGTGGCCGTAGGCGTTGACCGCGATGTCGACCTTGGTGCCCGGGGTCCAGAAGTTCTGCGGCCGCCAGCGCACCTCACGATTGTTGACCCAGTAGAACGCGCCCTCGACCGCCGGGGTCGTGGTGATCTTGATCGCGTTCTGCGCGGCCTTACGGTCCGGAATGTTCTCGTCGAACTGCACCGCCACCGGCTGACCGATGCCGACCACGTCGTTCTCGGCGGGCAGCAGATACGGGTGCGTGCGGTTGTTCGGGGAGATCGTGGTGAAACTCATCACCGAGGTGGTCGCCCCGCCCAGGCCGATGGCCTCGACCGCCAGCTTGTAGGTGCGCCCGAATCCCAGCTGCTCGGCCAACTTCCACGAGCGGCCGTCGGCGGCGAGCTCACCCGGCACCTGCTTGCCGTCCGGACTGCTCAGCGCGACAGCGGTGAACCTGCCGTCCTCCACCTTCAGGTTCAGCTCGCCGGGCGCCACGCCCTTGTCGCCGTCCTTCACCGGGGAGATCAGCTTCGGCTTCATCAGTTCGCTGATCGGGTTGGAATCGATTGCCACCGAGGACGACTGACCCTTGCCACCGGAGGAGCAGCCGACCAACGCCAATGCCACCACGGACAGCACCACCCCGGCCCCCAGTAGCTTCCCGGACCGCCGTCCGCCTCGCCACTCACCCATCGCAACCCCACTTCACGTCTCGGCGGGCAGCTCGGCCACCCTCCAAAGGCTTCCCCCACAACATCCGAGATCGCCCCCGCCGTGTTAACAACCCTCAACAACTCGAAGAACCACGAGCTCAGAGGGGCGATTTCACTTTCCGCAACCATCCCTGTTAATGTTCTATCCGCACCGCAGAGAGCCCGGAGCGCAAGACCGAGGCCCCCGGCGGAGTAGCACGCGCCATTAGCTCAATTGGCAGAGCAGCTGACTCTTAATCAGCGGGTTCGGGGTTCGAGTCCCTGATGGCGCACAATACGAAGCCCCTGACCAGGCAATCCGGTCAGGGGCTTCGTTCGTTTTCGGCTACTTCCCGTGCTCGGCAACAGCTTTGACGATGTCTTCCGGGGTGGGGAAACCCTGGCGCGTCTTGGTGGCCACGGTCTGGCCGTCCACCGTGACGCGGTACACACCGCCTGAGCCCGGGACCAGTTCCGGTGCGATACCGAGCTCGGTGTCGAGGGCGTCGGCGGCGGCGCGGGCGCGCTTCAGGTAGCCGCAGGGCTTGCAGTAGGTGATGACGACGGCGGGCATGGTCGGACTCCTCACGGTGCGGGTGTCGGATCGGGTTGGGGTTCAGTCGTTCTCGTCGCCGGGGAGGGTCCAGGCGCGGGTGGTCGCGCCCAGCCGGGTCCAGGTGTTGATGATCGCGATGTGCCAGACCAGTTCGGCGAGTTCCGATTCGGAGAATCGGGCCGCGGCCTCCTGCCAGACGGCGTCGTCGACTTCGCTGTCGGCGATTCGGGTCATGGCCTCGGCGAGGTCGAAGGCGGCACGCTCGCGCGGGGTGAAGAAGGGGGCCTCGCGCCACACCGCGACCAGGTTCACCCGGCGCGCGGTGTCCCCGGCGGCCATGGCGTCGCGGGAGTGCATGTCGACGCAGTACACGCAGCCGTTGATCTGGGCGACGCGCAGTTTCACCAGTTCGCGCAGCGGCTTCTCCAGGGACGACCGTTGCGCGGCACGCTCGAGGCCGTTCATGGCCTTGGCGATCTCGGGGGTCAGGTCGTCGATGGCGAGGCGGGTGGTCGGCTGGACGTATGCGCTGGTTTTCGTTGTCATGCTTCGACGGTAGGCCGATAATGGACCAATGTTAGGAGCCAATCCGATGGCAAATTCCTGGTCCAATTCTGGTGTGGATCTGCATCTGCTCGTCGAGCCGGGGGCGGGACGGCGGGTCGGCGTGGAGCAGGCGTTGCGCGAGGCGATCCGGGACGGCCGGCTCGCCGCCGGGGAGCGCCTGCCGCCCAGCCGAACCCTGGCCGTCGAACTCGGACTCTCGCGCGGGACGGTCAGCGCGGCGTACGACCAGCTGATCGCGGAGGGGCTGTTGACCGCGCGGCAAGGCTCGGGCACGCGCGTCGCCGATGCTGTCGCCACCCCCGGCCCGGTCACCCCGCCTATCGTCGGCAGCCCGAAAACCGCGGCGCCACGCCACAATCTGCGCGCGGGCAGTCCCGACATCAGCCGCTTTCCCACCACCGCCTGGCTCGGCGCGGCCCGGAAGGCCCTCGGCGCGGCACCGGCGGACGCGTTCGGGTACGGCGATCCGTGCGGGCGGATCGAACTGCGATCCGCGCTGGCCGACTATCTGGGCCGCACCCGCGGCGTGCTGGCCACACCGGACCGGATCATCGTCACCACCGGCGTCCAGCAGGCGTTGGCACTGATCGGCACAGTGCTGACCGCATCCGGCACGACCGCCATCGCCATGGAGGACCCCTACATTCCGTCGTTCCGCGACACGGTGCGAGCCGCCGGACCCGTCGTGCGGCCGCTGCCGGTCGACGGCGACGGCGCGCGCGTGAACCTGCTCGGCACGACCGAATTCGACGGTGTCACGGCCGCGGTCGTCACGCCGAGTCACCAGTTCCCGATCGGTTCGACGCTGAGCCCGGCGCGACGGCAACACCTCGCCGACTGGGCCCGGGGCGGACGGCTGGTCATCGAGGACGACTACGACGGCGAATTCCGCTACGACCGGCAACCGGTCGGCGCGATCCAGGGCATCGCGCCGGACCACGTCGTCTACCTCGGCACGGCGTCCAAGACGCTCGGCCCGGGACTGCGCCTGGCCTGGATGGTGCTCCCGCCGCACCTGGTCGGCCCGGTCGCCGAGGCCAAACGCCTGGCCGACCACCACTCGGAGACGCTCGGGCAGCTGACGCTGGCCGAGCTGATCACCTCACACGCCTACGACCGGCACATCCGCGCCTCTCGGCTGCGCTATCGCCGCCGCCGCGATCTGCTCGCCGATCGTCTGAAACCTCGGGCGGGGCGACCGCTGACGGGTTTCGCCCTGTCCGGGATCGCCGCCGGACTGCACGCGCTGATCCGGCTCGAGCCCGCCGGCCTGACCGAGGCCGAAGTCCTGTCCCGCGCACGCGAGTACGGCCTGGCGCTCGAGGGCCTGTCCGGAATGTGGCTCTCCCACGAGGGGCGTCCCGACCGGCCGCAGGGCCTCGTCGTGGGATTCGCGGCGCCGTCCGAGAGCGCCTACCCGGCCGCGCTCGACGCCCTGGTGCGCGCGCTGTCGTGGAGTTCGAACCCGCGATGACCGCGGGGCCGTATGGCCTCACGACGCCGGTTCGGGAGCACGACCCCGGTTCAGGCGACGTCCCGGTCACGGCGGGCCAGGGTGTCGGCGGCATGCCGCGCGATGCTGGCGGCCTGGCGGGCCTGGGCTTCAGGGTGCGCGGTGTGCTGGTTCAGCGCCACGCGGATACGTTCGAAGGATGCGGCGGCGCTGTCGACCGCGTGGCGTAGGGCGGCGAGTTGGGCGATCAGGTCCACCACCTCGTGGGTGGTGAGGGTAAGGGTCGGGTGTTCCTCGCCGGTCAGGATGGCCTCCGCCGCGGATTCCGCCCATCGCGAGTGCAGTACGTCGAGGATGTCGGACACTCGGATCGCCTCCCACAGTCACGGCCTCAGATGACGCTTTGCCCACGATACGTACGAGTAACCCCCTACCGCGGTGGTATCGAGAGCAGCAGACGTGCACACTACCGGTGACCGGCAGTCCAAACGCTGCCCGACCGGGCCTTCGCAACATAAAGGAGCTGACGGGTGTTCAGCCGTATTGCCATTGTGAACCGCGGTGAAGCCGCGGTACGCCTCATTCACGCTGTGCGGGATCTGGCGGCCGAGACCGGCCTGCAGATCCAGACGATCGCGCTGCACACCGATGTGGATCGCAACGCGACCTTCGTCCGTGAGGCCGATATCGCCTACGACCTCGGGCCCGCCGCGGCGCGCCCGTACCTGGATCTGAAGGCGCTCGAGCAGGCGCTCAAGGCGACCAACGCCGATTCGGCGTGGGTCGGTTGGGGTTTCGTGGCCGAGGATCCGGCCTTCGCCGAACTGTGCGAGCAGATCGGGGTGACCTTCATCGGTCCCAGCCCCGACGCCATGCGCAAGCTCGGTGACAAGATCGGCGCGAAGCTGATCGCCGAGGAGGTCGGCGTGCCCGTCGCGCCGTGGAGCCGCGGCGGCGTCGAGACCGTCGAGGCCGCGCTGGCCGCGGCCGAGGACATCGGCTATCCGCTGATGTTGAAGGCCACCGCCGGTGGTGGTGGTCGCGGTATCCGCATGATCACCAATGCCGACGAGCTGGTCGACGCCTACGAGCGGACCCGGCAGGAGGCCGCGCGCGCCTTCGGCAGCGGCGTGGTGTTCCTGGAGCGTCTGGTCACCGGCGCCCGCCACGTCGAGGTGCAGGTGATCGCCGACGGTCAGGGCACCGCGTGGGCGCTGGGCGTGCGCGACTGCTCGGTGCAGCGGCGCAACCAGAAGGTCATCGAGGAGTCGGCCTCGCCGGTGCTGCGTCCCGAGCAAGCCGCCGAACTGAAGGCCTCGGCCGAGCGGCTGGCGATCGCGGTGGGTTACCGCGGCGCGGCGACGGTCGAGTTCCTGTATCACCCGGGCGACGAACTGTTCGCCTTCCTCGAGGTCAATACCCGTCTGCAGGTCGAGCACCCGATCACCGAGTCCACCACCGGATTCGACCTGGTGCGCGCGCAGCTGCACGTGGCCTCCGGCGGCAAGCTCGAGGGTCAGCCGCCCGCCGAGCGCGGCCACGCCATCGAGGCCCGGCTCAATGCCGAGGACCCCGACCGTGACTTCGCGCCCGCCCCGGGCCGGATCGCCCGTCTGGATCTGCCCGCCGGACCCGGCATTCGCGTGGATACCGGTGTCAGCGAGGGCGATACGATCCCCGCCGACTTCGACTCCATGATCGCCAAGATCATCGCCTACGGCCGCGACCGCGACGAGGCGCTGGGCCGCCTGCGCCGCGCCATGTCGCAGACCCGTGTGGTCATCGAAGGCGGTTCCACCAACAAGAGTTTCGTGCTCGACCTGCTCGAGCAGCCCGAGGTGATCGACGGCAGCGCCGACACCGGCTGGATCGACCGCGTCCGCGCGCAGGGCCGCCTGGTCTCGCACCGGCACTCGGCGATCGCCGTGGCCGTGGCCGCGATCGACGCCTACGAGGAGGAAGAGCGGGCCGAGCGTGTGCGCCTGCTGTCCACGGCGGCCGGTGGCCGTCCGCAGGTGCAGCACGAGAGCGGCCGCCCGCACGACCTGAAGCTGCGCGGCGCCGCTTACCGGGTGCGGGTCGCGCGTATCGGCGCGCACCGCTTCCGGATCGGGATCGAAGCCGGCGGCGATATGCGTTCGGCCGATGTGGATCTGGAGCGTTTCGACCGGCACACCGGCCAGATCGTGGTGAACGGCAGCCGTTTCCGGGTCGTCACCGGCACTCACGGACCGGTCACCCTGGTCGACATCGAGGGCGTGACGCACCGGATCAGCCGCGACGAGGGCGGCGTGGTCCGCTCCCCCGCTCCCGCGCTGGTGGTCGCCACCCCGCTGACTGTCGGCGACGAGGTCGAGGCGGGCGCGCCCGTGCTGGTGCTGGAGTCCATGAAGATGGAAACCGTGCTGCGCGCGCCGTTCCGGGCCCGGCTCAAGGAGAGCGCGGTCGCGGTCGGCTCCCAGGTGGAGACCGGCGCGCCGCTGCTGCGGCTGGAGCCGATCGCCGATGACACCGAGACCGAGAACGCCGCTCCGGCCGCCACGGTCGAGCTGGATCTGCCGGGCGCGCCCGCGCCGGTCCTGCCGCACGAGGGCCTGACCCGCAGCCTGCAGGATCTGCGCAGCCTGCTGCTCGGCTTCGACGTGGACCCGCACGACGAGCAGCGGGTGCTCGACGACTACCTGGCCGTGCGCCGGGCGGCCGTCGCCGACAACCGCCGTCCGCTGTCCGAGGAAATCGAGCTGGTACAGGTCTTCGCGGATCTGGCCGAGCTGAGCCACAACCGGTCCTGGGAGGACAATGGCTCGCAGGGCCACGTGCACAGCGCCCGCGAGTTCTTCCACACCTACATGCAGAGCCTCGATGTAGAGCGGGCCGGGCTGCCCGAGTCGTATCGGGCGGATCTGAGCGCGGCGTTCGCGCACTACGGTGTCGCCGAGCTGGATCGCTCGTCGGACCTGGAGGCGGCGGTCTTCCGCATCTTCCTGGCCCAGCAGCGGCCGGCCGGAACGGTCACCGTCATCACCGCGCTGCTGCGCGAGTGGCTGAGCGAGCCGGTGCCGGACCGCGCGCTGCGCGAGCCCGCCGGTCTGGCGCTGGAACGCCTGGTGACCGCGACGCAGTTCCGGTTCCCGGGTCTGGCCGACCTCGCGCGTGGTGTGGCGTACGCCTGGTACGCCCACCCGCTGCTGCGCCGCAACCGCGCCCGGGTGTACACCACCGTGCGCAAGCACCTGAGTTTCCTGGACGCCCAGCCGGATACGGCCGAGCGCACCGACCGCATCGCGGACATGGTGCGGGCGACCGAGCCGCTGGTGCGTCTGCTGGGTCAGCGTCTGGTCCGCGGCAGCACCGACAACACCGCCATGCTGGAGGTGCTGACGCGGCGCTACTACGGCAACAAGGACCTCACCGATGTGCGGACCGAGGAGTCGAACGGGCAGCGTTTCGTCATCGCCGAGCGCCGGGGCGTGAACCTGGTGTCGGCGGCGGTGAGCTTCGACGCGCTCGACACCGTGCTGCGCGGACTGGCCGAGGTGGCGCGTGATTCCTCGTCCGTCGAGGCCGACATCTACCTCAGCTGGGAGAAGCAGCCGGAGGACTTCGAGGCGATGGCGGTGGCGCTGCAGGAAGCGCTTGCCGGACAGCCGCTTCCGGGTCAGGTGCACCGGATCACCTGCACGGTGGCGGGCAGCGGTGGCGCGGTCATGCACCACCACTTCACCTTCCGGCCGGCGACCACGGGGATGTCGGAGGAGCGGCTGATCCGCGGTCTGCACCCGTACATCGCCCAGCGCATGCAGATGCGCCGGCTGCGCAAGTTCGACCTCACCCGCCTGCCGTCCTCGGACGACGAAGAGGTGTACCTGTTCCGCGCGGTGGCCAAGGAGAATCCGGCCGACGACCGTCTGATCGCGTTCGCGCAGGTGCGCGACCTGGCCGCGCTGCGCGAGCACGACGGCCGCCTGCTGGTGCTGCCCACCGCGGAGAGCACCATCGCCACCTGCCTCGACTCCATCCGCCGCGCCCAGGCGCAGCGGCCGTCGAACAAGCGGTTCAACACCAACCGGATCGTCATGTACATCTGGCCGGTGGTCGATGTGACCCGCAGCGAGCTGGAGACGGTGATCGCCGGGCACGTGCTGCCGATGACGGCGGGCGCGGGCCTCGAGGAGATTCTGCTCATCGCCCGGCAACGGGATCCGCAGACCGGTCAGCTGGAGAAGATCGCGGTGCGCGTCTCCTTCGACGCGACCGGCGGTGTCCAGGTGAGCGTCGGTGAGCGCACCGACGACGCGGTCGAGCCGCTCGACGAGTACCGACAGAAGGTGCTGCGCGCGGGTAGCCGCAACACCGTCTACCCGTACGAATTGACCGGCCTGCTGGGTGAGTTCAGCGAGTACGACCTCGACGCCTCGAACACCCTGGTGCCGGTGGACCGGCCCAAGGGCCGCAACAGCGCGGCGCTGGTGGCCGGTGTGGTCATCACCCCGACCCCGCAGCATCCGGCCGGTGTCATGCGTGTCGCCCTGCTGGGCGATCCGACGAAGTCGCTGGGCGCGTTGTCGGAGCCGGAGTGCCGCCGGGTGATCGCGGCCATCGATCTGGCCGAGTCGCTGCGGGTGCCGCTGGAGTGGTACGCGCTGTCCTCGGGCGCCCGCATCTCGATGAAGTCGGGCACCGAGAACATGGACTGGGTGGCGGCCGCGCTCAAGCGGATCGTCGAGTTCACCCAGGTCGGCGGCGAGATCAATATCGTGGTCAACGGCATCAATGTCGGTGCGCAGCCGTACTGGAACGCCGAGGCGACCATGCTCATGCACACCAAGGGCATCCTGGTGATGACGCCGGAGTCGGCGATGGTGCTGACCGGCAAGCAGGCGCTGGACTTCTCGGGCGCGGTCTCGGCCGAGGACAACTTCGGCATCGGCGGCTACGACCGTGTGATGGGCCCCAACGGCCAGGCCCAGTATTGGGCGCCGAATCTGCTTGCCGCGCGGGACATCCTGATGGCGCACTACGACTTCTCGTACGTGGTTCCCGGCGAGGACGGTCCGCGCCGCGGCAAGACCGCCGACCCGGTCGACCGCGATGTCTCCGACTTCCCGCACGTGCTGGAGGGCAGCGACTTCGCGACCGTCGGGGATATCTTCTCCACCGCCGCGAACCCGGATCGCAAGAAGCCGTTCGACATTCGCACCGTGATGCGGGCGCTGGCCGACCAGGACCACGAGGTGCTGGAGCGGTGGGCGGGCATGGCCGACGCCGAGACCTCCGTCGTCTTCGACGCGCGTCTGGGCGGAATCCCGGTGTGCCTGTTGGGTATCGAGTCCAAGAGCGTGGGGCGGCGCGGCTTCCCCGCCACCGACGGACCCGACACCTACACGGCGGGAACGCTTTTCCCGCAGTCGTCGAAGAAGGCGGCGCGAGCGATCAACGCGGCCAGCGGCAACCGCCCGCTGGTGGTGCTGGCCAACCTGTCCGGCTTCGACGGTTCGCCGGAGTCGATGCGCAAGGTGCAGCTGGAGTACGGCGCCGAGATCGGCCGGGCCATCGTCAATTTCGACGGCCCGATCGTGTTCTGCGTGATCTCCCGCTACCACGGCGGCGCCTTCGTGGTGTTCTCGAAGACCCTGAACCCGAGCATGACCGTGCTGGCGCTGGAGGGCTCGTTCGCCTCCGTGCTGGGCGGTGCCCCCGCCGCGGCGGTCGTGTTCTCGGGCGAGGTCAGCGCGCGCACCGAGGCCGACCCGCGGGTGCGCGACTTCGAGCTGCGCGCGACGAACGCCTCCGGCACCGACCGCGCCACCCTGACCGCGGAGCGCGACGAACTGCGCTTCTCGGTGCGGGCGGAGAAGCTGGGTGAGGTGGCCGCGGAGTTCGACCGCGTGCACAACATCCAGCGCGCCGTCGAGGTGGGTTCGGTGGACGCCATCATCAGCACCGTCGAGATGCGCCCGCGCATCATCGCCGCCATCGAGGCCGGGCTCGCCCGCCACTGATCGACAGCACACGAAACGCCCCGGCAGTCGTCCGACTGCCGGGGCGTCCTCGTTCGATGAGGAGGCTCAGAAACCGCGCAGGCGGTCCGGGGTGATGCGGACCGGGACGGAGTAGTCGGCGAAGAACTCTTCGCGGGTCATGCCGATCTCGACCAGGCCCTTGGCGTACTTCTCGACGTAGGCGTCGAGTTCGGCGGGGGTCGGCTCGGTGGTGTCGACGCGGGCGGGGCCGTTGAAGACCACGACCTGGCCGCCGCTGGCGGTGCTGTTGAGGTTCAGCGACACCCGCGGGTCGGCGGCGATATTGCGGAGCTTGGGCGTGCCGGGCTGGGTGAAGATCAGGAACTCACCGTTGGCCCACTGGAACCAGACCGGGTTGGGTTGCGGCGTACCGCTGGGGCTCACGGTGGTCAGCCAGACAATGCCATCCTCCGCCAGACGTTTGGTGACCAGAGCACCGAATTCGGTGTCGGTGTCGATGAGCGGCGAGGAAGCGGACATGCGGTCTCCTTGCGAGGTGTGGGTCGGTTCGATCCATGACGGTCAACGCCCCACTGTCCGTGGGCATTCCGCGTTTCACACGATCTTTTCGGGCCACAGTCCGGTGCCGTCGCTGAGCAGCATGGCCTCGGCGACCGCCTCGTCGATGACGTGCCGGGTCTGCTGGTCGGTGGTGATGCGGGCGAACTCGGCCACCGAGACGCTCTGGCCGGTATCGGTGATGGCGCCCTCGCGGTCGAATTCGGCGGCGAACCGTTCGGGGCCGAGCGCGGTGCGGGCCCGGGCGGTGATGCGGTCGACGTCCATGCGCTCGCCGCTGGCCAGGGGCGCGCCGGTGGAGGCCCGCGCCTTGGTCGCCGCGCCGAGCAGGCGGGCGGCCCGCTCGTAGTCCTCGGTCATCACCGCGGCCCCGGCCAGCCCTTCGACGGCCAGCGCGACGGCACGGATGTCACCGGCGACGGAGGCGGCCGACAGGCTCTCGGTGTGCAGGGTGCGGGCGGCGTCGGCGTCGCCGCGCAGCTCGGCGATGAAGCCGAGTTCGGCCAGCACCAGCGCGACCCCGTTGTGCGCCTCGATGGCGGCGAGCCAGCCCAGCCACCGGTTGAGGTGCTTCTCGGCGTCCTCCAGCCGGCCCTGCCGCCGCGCGCTCAGGCCCAGCCCGATCTCGGCGAACCCCTCCCCCAGCCGGTTGGCGTGGCTCACCGCGAGCCGCATGGCCCGGTGATGGAGTTCGTCGGCGGTCCGGAATTCGCCGCGCAGCAAGGCGATCCGGCCGAGCAGCGCGAGTTTGTGGGAGGTCTCGGTCCAGAGCCCGAGTTCCTCCACGATCTGCAGTCCCTCGTAGTGCAGGTCGTTGGCCTCGTCGTAGCGGCCCTCGAATTCGGCGAGCACCGCCAGCGCCTCGATGGCCTTGAGCCGGCCCCAGCGGTCGCCGACCTCGTCGAAGATGGCGGCGCTCAGCTGCGCGTGGTCGCGGACGGTGGCGAGGTCGCTGCGGGCGGTGTTCTGGGCGGCGCGCAGGCTCAGCGAGGCCGCGATGCCCCAGTTGTCGTCGAGGGTCCGGAAGGCGGCCAGGGCCCGGCCGACGCGGTCCTGGCTCTCGGGCAGCGCGCCCGAATACCACTGGGCGTAGCCGAGAAACCATTCGCTGCGCGCGAGCGCTCGCAGTTCGGTGTCGGTCTCGTCGCCGTCGAGGGCGGGCGAGGGGCTGACCAGCTGCCCGGCCTCCCCGATGAGCAGGGCCATGCCCGCCCGCCAGCGCAGGATGGTCGCGCGTTCGACCGGCCGCAGCTGCCCGGCCATGGCGCTGACCGCGGACAGGTAGCGGTGCGCCTCGATGAGCCGTCCGCGCAGGAAGCCGAACCAGATCAGCGAGTTGACCAGTCGCATGGCGAGCCGGGCGTTGCGGCACACGATGGCGAAGTCGGCGGCCTTGCGGATATTGGGCGACTCCACGTCGAGCTGTTCCAGCCAGCGGCGCTGGTCGGGCCCGTGCAGTTCGGCGCTGGCGTGCTCGCCGCGGTCGGCGTAGTGCATGGCGTGCCGCAGCCGCAGTTCCAGCAGGGTGCCGGTGGCCTCGAGGTATTCGACGCAGTAGGCCGCGATCGATTCCAGCAGCCGGTAGCGCGGGCCGTGCCGCGATTCCTGCATGACCACCAGGGACTGGTCGACCAGCCGGGTGAGCACGGCGAGGATCTCACCGTCCTCGCCCGGATCGCGGATGAGGGCTTTGGTGGCCGCCAGCGAGCAGTCCTCGGCGTGAACGGCCAGCCAGCACAGCACATTTCGTTCGACGCGCGAGAGCGGCGCCCAGCTCCAGTCGATGGCGGCGCGCAGGGTGCGGTGCCGATCCGGGGAGTCCCGGAAGCCGCCTTCGAGGACCTGGAAGCGCCGGTCGAGCTGGACCAGCAGTTCGTGGACGCCGAGCACCCGCACCTTGGTCGCGGCGAGTTCGATGGCGAGCGGGATGCCGTCGAGGCGACGGCAGATGGCGATGATGTCGTGGATATTGGATGCGTCGACCCGCAGGCCGGGCGCCCGCGCGGCGAAGAGCTGGACCGCGCTGGCGGTGGCGAGCGATTCGGGTCCGGTGGTGTCGGCGGGCGGCAGGTCCAGGGGTTCGACGGCGCTGATCCGCTCCCCGCGGACGGCCAGGGGGGCGCGGCTGGTCGCCAGGATCCGGCAGTTCGCCGATTCGGCGAGGATCGCTTCCACCAGGTGGGCCGCCGCCTCGACGACGTGCTCGCAGTTGTCGAGCACCAGCAGGGCGCGGCGCGCCCGCAGGAACGCCACCACCCGGTCCACCGAGTTGAGGCCCGGCGACAGGGACTTGCCGCCGGATCCGGGTGGCGCGTTGACGTCTACGGTCAGCACCGAGAGCACCGCGTCCGCCAGCACTTCCGGCCCGTGCGAGCGGTCCAGGGCGTCGAATTCGACCAGCCAGATGCCGTCCACGAAGCTGTCGACCAGGCTGTGCGCGACCGCCAGGGCGAGCCGGGATTTCCCGACGCCGCCGGGTCCGACCAGGGTGACGAGCCGATCCGAGGCGGTGTCGGCCCGCACCTCGTGTACGGCCGCGTCCCGACCGATCAGCGCGTTGGGCGGGGAGGGCAGGTTGTGCCCGAAGGTGCGGCCCGCCACCAGGACCGGTTCGGGTTGCAGGTCGGCGCGCTGTTCGAGGATGGCGCGGTGCAGATCGACGAGTTCGCGGCTGGGGTCGGCGCCACGGGTCTCGGCGAGCAGGGCGCGTAGTTCGTTGAAGCTGTCGAGGGCGTCGGCGGCGCGGCCGGAGCGGTAGAGCGCGCGCATCTGGATGGACCGCAGGCGTTCCCGCAGCGGGTGTTCGCGGACCAGTTCGTTGATCTCGGCGATGAGCGTGCGGTGTTCGCCGAGTTCGAGGCGGGCTTCGACGAGTTCGCTGCGGGCGGCGATGCGGGTCTCGTTCAGCGAGGCGGAGCTCTCCTCGCCGAAGGGCAGGTCGATGAAGTCGGCGAAGGCGGGTCCGCGCCACAGCGCCAGGGCCTCGCGCAGCAGGTCGGCCCGCGCCCGCAGGTCGGTCGAATGCTGGGCGCGCGCAACGAGGTCCAGGAATCGGGTGGAGTCCAGCCGGTGCGGCTCGACCCGGAACAGGTAGCCGGCGGGGGTGGTGACGATGTGTTCTCGGCCACCCGGCTCGGCCTGTTCGAGGGCCCGGCGGAGCTGAGAAACCTTGGTGTGCAACGATCGGGTCGGATTGGTGGGCGGGGATTCGGGCCACAGATCCTCGATCAGCCGGTCGGTGGAGACCGGGACCCCCACATGGGCGATGAGATCGGCGAGCAGCGCCCGCACCAGCGACTCCGGTATCGACACCGGGTCGCCCAGATCCGTAGCGACCTCCAACGACCCCAATACCGCGAACTGCACGATCCGATCCTATCTAATTCACTTTTCAATCAGGTGATCGGAAACCCTCACGGCCCCTGCGGAAGTGGGCCCGAAGCGAACCCGAAGGACCTTCCGACAGAATGGTCCCGAACGATCGAACAAGGCCACGACGACGAGGGAAGGGATCGCCGCCAGGGCCCTGATTGTTCATGTCGCGCGTGTCACGATCGGCGTTAATGCGCGCCGGTCAGGTCTGGCCGATCGGGCCTGGGGAGGACTCCGGGGCCGAGATCGACACCGCACCAGCGCCTCCATTGCCGTAGGCGCTCGGACAACAGGGTTCCGCCAGTGTCCCAGGACCCCTGCCGTTCCGCCGCGCACCCCGCCGACCGACGAAATTCGTTGGCGCCGTGCGCGTCCGGAAACCGGACGTCCGTGATTCAGCACCGTCAGGGACCAAAGTACCAGGGGATATCGTGTTGTTCAGCCTTCTCGGACCGCTCGAGGTCCGGCACCAGAACCAGCCATTGCGACTCGGTGGCGTGAAACAGCGGGCAACCCTCGCGTACCTACTTCTGCATCCCAATACCGTCGTCCCGGCCAGCCGACTGCTCGACGCCCTGTGGCCCACCGAAACCATGCCCACCTCGGCCCGAAAGATCCTGCACAACGCGGTGTGGTCGCTGCGAAATCTGTTCCCGGAGGACAACAGTGGACCGGTCGCGCTGATCCGGCGTCCGCCGGGGTATGTGCTCGAGGTCGACACCGACCTCATCGACCTGCATCGCTTCTATCGCCTGGCCGACAGCGGCCGCGCCGCAGCCGTGGCCGAGGACCTGGACACCGCCGCCGCTCGCCTGACCGAATCGCTGTCGCTGTGGCGCGGTTCACCGCTGTCCGACCTCACCGAGCACGGGGTCGACTGGCCCGAACTCGCGGCCGCCACGGACGCCCGGATGTCGGTGTCGGAGGACCTGTTCGAGATCGAGCTGGCGCGCGGCAACCACGCCCGGGTGGTGGACGCGCTCAGCGCGCTGGCCGATTCCGGGCAACTGCGGGAACGGTCCTGCGGACAGCTCATGCTGGCGCTCTACCGCGGCCGCCGCCCGTCGGACGCGCTGGCCGTCTACACCGCCTGGCGCAATGCCCTGATCGAGAACTACGGGCTGGAACCGGGTTCGGAGCTGCAGACGTTGCAGCAGGCCATCCTGAATCAGAGCCCGTCGCTGCTGTTGCCGGACGTCGAACCCGTGCGGCCCGAGCCGGCGGTGGTGGTCGCTCCGGCCGACCGGGTGACCCGCTCCACCGTGCTGTCGGTCCGGATCGAGGCGGGTGGGGCGGACACGTCCGAGGACAACCCGACCATGGGCGAACGCTACCTTCCGGCGATCCGGGCGGCCGCGGAGTCGTTGGGCGGCACGGTGGTCGGCGTCATCGGCTCCACGGTGATGACGGCGTTCCCGGAGCCGTGCGAGGTGGCCGAGGTGGTGGCCGCCGCGATCCGGCCGCACGAGTGGATCACCGGGGCGCGCACCGAATTCGGGGCGCGCGTGGAGCCGCGGTTCCGGGCCGCGGTGGTGACCGGTGACGCCGAAGGCCGTGTCCCCCGGGCGTATTCCGACCTGCGCACCTCGAACCGCTACGCCGACCTGTTCGACGAATGCGACCGGCTGCTGCACGACGCGCCCACCGGCTCGGTGACCGTCTGCGATCGCACCCGTCGCGAGTCGGAGACCGTGATCCGCTATCGGCAGCGCCCGACCGGGCACTGGTACGCGGCGGGCCTGGAGGTCGCGAACGATTCCGACGCCGAGACCGATCCGGATGTGCGGATGCTGCTGGGTCTGCGCGAGCGGGTCCAGCATCGGGCGGCCTCGCACCTGGTGGCGGTGGTGGCTCCGGCCGCGACCAGCGCCCGGCGGGTGGCACGCGCGTTCCGCTCCACCGTGCGCGCGCTGAGCGATGCCGAGCTGATCCTGTGCGCCCGTTTCGGTGACGGGGATCGGCTCGACACCCATCGCGCCATGCTGGCCGCCGCGTGCGGTTTCCAGGTGGGTGACGCGCCCGCGAGTATCGCGGCGCGGCTGGCCGAGGCGGCGGATCATCCGCTGCGTCCGCCGGTGGCGGCGCGCAAGCTGGCCGAGGCGCTGTACCCGCTGGCCACCGGAACCCAGTCCGACGATCCGGCGCGGGTCCGGCAGATGCTCACCGCCTGGACCGAATTGCTGTGCGCCAAAGCGGGTCTGGGTCCGATGACCCTGATCTTCGAGGACGCCCATCTGGCCGACCACGCCAATCTGGACTTCCTCGAGACCCTGCTCGACAGTGCCGAGTGCGCACCGCTGCTGGTGGTGCTCACCGGCGAGGGTTCGCTCGCGCACGGCCGCTTCGCGCGCATCGCGGGCACCCGGGAGTCCACGCTCATCACCTCCGATCTGCGGCCCGGCCGCCGGCCCGCCCAGCGGCGGCGTCCGGCCGCGCTGCTGACCGCCACCGCCGACCGGCATCCGGCGGCCTTCGCCGCCAGCTGATCCGACCTGCCCTCCGCGGCAACCACACTCGACGAGGAAGTGACCTGATGACCGAATCGCTGTTGATCCGCCCGGACGACGCGCGCTATCGCGGGCTGATCTCCGGTTCCAATACCCGATGGGTGGGCACACCCGACTACATCCGCCTGGCCCTGAACACCGAGCAGGTCGTCGAGGCCCTGCAGCAGGCGGTCGACGACGAGCTGCGCGTGGTGGTGCGCAGCGGCGGCCACTGCGACGAGGACTTCACCGCCAATGGCAAGGTGCGGGCCGTCATCGACGTATCCGCCTTGGACGCCGTGTATTTCGACGCGCAGATGGGCGCGTTCTCGGTCGGCGCGGGCGCGACCCTGGGCCGGGTCTATTCGACGCTCTACAAGCGCTGGGGCGTCACGCTGCCCGGCGGCACCTGTCCGACGGTCGGCGCGGGCGGGCATGTGGCCGGCGGTGGCTACGGCGCGCTGTCGCGGCTGCACGGGCTGATCGTCGATCACCTGTACGCCGTCGAGGTGGTGGTGGTCGACTCCGACGGCCGGGTGCGTCCGGTCGTCGCGACCCGTGAGACCGACGACCCGAACCGCGACCTGTGGTGGGCGCACACCGGTGCGGGCGGCGGCAATTTCGGCATCGTGACCCGGTTTTGGTTCCGCTCCCCCGAGGCTGCGGGCGACGACCCGGCGCGCCTGCTGCCCGCCCCGCCCGCCGAGCTCATCGTCTCCGACGTCTCGTGGTCCTGGGACGAGCTGGACGAGGCCGGATTCGCGCGCCTGGTCAGCAATTTCGGGGCCTGGCACGAACGCCACTCGGGTCCGGAGTCCGCGCACCTGAGCCTGTTCAGCCAGCTCAAACTCCAGCACCGGTCGGCGGGTTCGTTCCGGATGAGCACCCAGATCGACGCCGACGAGCCCGACGCCGAGCAGACCATGGACGCGTTCCTGGCCGCGATGGCCGAGGGCACGGGCGCGACCTACACGGTCAACGACCGCAGCCGGGTGCCGTGGTTCTACGCGGTGAAGGAGTGGTTCGGCTTCGTGGAGGCCGCGGTGGCACGCTGGAAGGTGAAGTCCACCTATATGCGTCGGTCGCTGCCCGAGCCGCAGCTGGACGCGCTGTACCGGCAGCTGACCCGCGAGGACTACCCGCACCCGTACGCCATGGTTGCCCTGGTCAGCTACGGCGGCCGGATCAACGCGGTGGAGTCGGACGCGACTGCGGCGGCGCAACGGGATTCGATCATCAAGATGCTGTACGTGACCCTGTGGACGGATCCGTCCGAGGACGAGCGGCACGATCGCTGGATCCGGGAATGCTATGCCGACGTGTACGCGGCGACCGGTGGCGTGCCGGTGCCGGGTGAGGTGACCGACGGCTGCTTCATCAACTACGCCGACGCCGATCTGGCCGACCCGGCGCTGAACGACTCGGGCGTGCCGTGGCACCGCCTGTACTTCAAGGACAACTACCCGGCATTGCAGGCCGCGAAGGCGAAATGGGATCCGCGCGAGGTGTTCTCGCACGGTCTGTCCATCCGGGCATGAGAAAGGTCCCGATGGGCGGCCACGCTGCCGCTCATCGGGACCTCCGGGTCAGCGGGACTGACCCCGATGCCGCCACGAGGTGGGCGGCTGCTGTGCGGGCGCGGGCAGGGTCCAGGCCGCCGCCCGGACCGCCGCCGTCCGCCGCGCCGGTCGGGTGACGGCGCTCAGCGCCAGGACCAGGGCGACGAGTTCGTCGTCGCCGGGTCGGCCCGATTCCACCGCCAGTGCCCCGGTCTCGCCCGCGAGTACCCCCGTCTCGCCGCTCATGCGGGCGGGTTCCCGTGCTTGCGGGCCGGGATGGGCGCGTGTTTGGCGGCGAGCATGGCCAGGCTGTCGATGAGTACGGCCCGGGTGTCGGCGGGGTCGATGACATCGTCGACCAGGCCGCGTTCGGCGGCGTAGTAGGGATGCATCAGCTCCTGCTGGTATTCCTTGATCCGTTGCGCCCGAACCAGATCCGGGTCGGGCGCGGAACCGATCTCACGCCGGAAGATCACCTGCGCGGCCCCCTCCGCACCCATCACGGCGACCTCGTTGGAGGGCCAGGCGAAGGACAGGTCCGCGCCGATGGATCGGGAGTCCATGACGATGTACGCGCCGCCGAAAGCCTTGCGCAGGATCACCTGCACCCGCGGGACGGTGGCGTTGCAGTAGGCGTAGAGCAGTTTCGCGCCGTGCCGGATGATGCCCGCGTGTTCCTGGCCGGTGCCGGGCAGGAAGCCGGGCACGTCGACCAGGGTGACGATGGGGATGTTGAACGCGTCGCAGGTCTGCACGAAACGCGCGGCCTTCTCGGAGGCTTCGATGTCGAGCACGCCGGCCAGCACGCAGGGCTGGTTGGCCACGATGCCCACCACCTCGCCGCCGAGGCGGGCGAAGACGCAGAGGATATTGCGGGCCCAGTGTGCGTGCACCTCGAAATACTCGCCGTCGTCGACGATCTCCTCGATGACGGCCCGCATGTCGTAGGCCTGGGTGGAGTCGGCGGGCACCAGGTCGGCGAGCGCGTCGTTGCGCCGGTCGGGTGCGTCCGCGGTCTCCACGGCGGGCGGGCGTTCGCGATTGTTGGCGGGCAGCAGCGAGATCAGGTAGCGCACTTCCTCGAGGCACTCCTCCTCGGTGTCGTACACGAATCCCGCGACGCCCGAACCGGAGCCGTGCACGTCCGCGCCGCCGAGTTCGTCGTGGGACACCTGCTCGCCGGTGACGGTGCGCACCACATCCGGTCCGGTCACGTACATCTGGGAGATGCCGCGCACCATGAACACGAAGTCGGTGAGGGCGGGCGAGTAGGCCGCGCCGCCCGCGCACGGGCCCAGCATCACGCTGATCTGCGGGATGACGCCGGAGGCGCGGACGTGGCGGCGGAAGATGCCGCCGTATCCGGCCAGCGCGGTCACGCCCTCGTGGATGCGCGCGCCCGCGCCGTCGTTCAGGCCGACCAGCGGCGCGCCCGCGGCCTCGGCCAGGTCCATGAGCTTGTGGATCTTCTCCGCGTGCGCCTCGCCGAGCGAGCCGCCGAAGATCCGGAAGTCGTGGCCGTAGGCGAAGACGGTGCGGCCGTGCACCTTTCCCCAGCCGGTGACCACGCCGTCGGTGTGCGGTTTGCGGTCGGCCATGCCGAAGGCGGTGGCCCGGTGCCGGCGCAGCTGGTCGACCTCCCGGAAGGTGCCCGGATCGAACAGCAGCTCCAGCCGCTCACGCACGGTGAGCTTCCCGATCGAGTGCTGCCGTTCCGTGGCGCTCGAGGGGATACCGTGCACGGCTTCGTGTTTGACGCCGTGCATTTCCTCGACCCGGGATCGCAGCCGCGCGGGCGCGATGGTGACGGGCCGTTCGACGAGTTCGGTCATCAGTGCTCACTCCGTTCCGGCGCCGGGAAATGGCCCGACTCGATGAAGAATTGGACGTAGGTGCGGAAGAGGTCGCCCGACACCGGCGGGCACACGATGCCGGTGCCGGTCAGCATGGCCTCGGTCGCGGACA
Organism: Nocardia sp. NPDC004151; assembly: GCF_042874235.1. Lineage (NCBI taxonomy): Bacteria > Bacillati > Actinomycetota > Actinomycetes > Mycobacteriales > Nocardiaceae > Nocardia > Nocardia sp. NPDC004151. The sequence continues at coordinate 109,344 of NZ_JBIAMR010000016.1, forward strand.
CGTCGATGGCCGGGTAGAAGGCCGCGGTGTCGCCGATCATGGCCTCGAAGGCGTCGAGCAGCGGGACCAGGGCGTTGTCGGTGGTGGCGCCGATCTCGGCGAGCCAGTCGGCCCGGTCACGGTCCTCGATCGGATAGCCCATGGCCCGCAGCCGCTCGACCAGTTCGGGCAGCGCGACCCGAAGCGGGTTGTGCAGGTGGAAGGTTCGCTCGGCGGCGTCCGGGTTCGCGGCCAAAGCGACGATGGCGGCGCTGACGTAGTCGACCGGGGCCAAGTGGAAGTAGCCGTTGCCGACGGGCGGCACGGCCCGCGCCTGAATGATGCCCTTGAGGGTGAGCCAGACGAAGTCGCGGGTCTGGCAGGCGCCGTGGCGCTGGTCGCCGGAGATCACGTCGACGCGGTACACCGAGACCGGCAGGCCCCGGTCGCGGGCCAGTCCGATGTTCTGCTCGGCCACCCATTTGGTGCGCAGGTAGCCGCTGGGCAGCACCTCGGGCGGACCGGTCGGGTCGTCCACGGCCAGCGGCGCGCCGTCCGCGGGTGCGCCCGGGAAGACGCCGACGGTGGAGACGTAGTGCACCGGAACCGTCCGGTGGCGGGCGGCCAGGCGCAGGATCTCCTCGGTGCCACCGACATTGGCGTCACGCAGCAACGGGTAGGGCTGGAGCCAGTGCACGGTCGCCCCCGCGTGGAACACCACGTCGACCAGCTTCGCGAGATCGTCGAAGTCGGTCTCGGACAGCCCGAGTCGCGGGGCCGCGAGATCGCCGACGATGACGCGAACCCGGTTCAGGTCCACTTCGCCCGACACCCGGTAGAACTCCAGGTTGGCGATCAGCCGCTCGGTCGCGGCGGCCTGGTCCGCGCCGCGGATCACACAGTGCACCACGGCCTCGGTGGTCGTCATGAGGTCGCGCAGCATGAACGCGCCGAGGAATCCCGAAGCGCCGGTGAGCAATACGTGATCGGGGTCGGTGGCGACGCGGACGACGGTGTCCGCGGGGCGGATGTCGTCGGCCAGGCGCACTTCGGCGGCGAAGTCGATGGCCCCGGTCGCGCCGTCGCCGGATTCGGCGAGGATGAACCCCGCCAGCGCCTCGGGGGTCGGGTGATCGTAGGCGACGGTGGCGGGCAGCCGGGTCCCGAACGCGGCCTGCAGCCGATTGCGGAATTCGACGGTGGCCAGCGAGTCGAAGCCCGCTTCGCTGAATTCTCGTGTGCTGTCGAGGGCTTCGGCGCCCTGGTGGCCGAGGACGGCGGCGGCTTCGCGCAGCACCAGGTCGAGTACCAGGGCGTGCTGTTCGGCCGGGGCGCGGCCGCGCAGCAGTTCGGTGATCGAGATGGCGGCCTCGGCATTGCCCGCCACCGCGCGCTGGGTGGGCAGCAGGCCCGAGAGCAGCCGGGTCGGCCGGGATCGGATGGCGGACAGTTCCAGCGGGGTGGCCACGACCAGGGTCCGTTCCGATCCGGCGGCCGCGTCGAGCAGGGCCAGACCGGATTCGGCGGGCAGGGCTGGGAAGCCGCCGCGCGCGATGCGCTGTTTGTCGGCGTCGTCGAGGTGGCCGCTGATGCCGCCCTCCTGTTCCCACAGGCCCCACGCGATGGAGGTGGCCGGCAGGCCGAGTCCGGCGCGGTGGGCGGCGAGCGCGTCGAGGAAGACATTGGCCGCGGCGTAGTTGCCCTGGCCCGGCCCGCCGATGATCCCGGCCACCGAGGAGAACAGCACGAACGCGGTGAGTTCCCGGTCGAGGGTGAGTTCGTGCAGCAGCCAGGCGGCGTCGGCCTTGGGCCGCAGGACCGCGGCCAGCCGGTCCGGGTCGAGGTCGCGCAGCAGGCCGTCGTCGGTGGCGCCCGCGGTGTGGACGATCGCGGTCACGGGGTGCGCGGCGAGCACGGCGGCCAGGGCGTCGCGGTCGGCGGCATCGCACGCGACGATGTCGACCTGTGCGCCGGAAGCCGTCAGTTCGGCCCGAAGCGCTTCCGCCCCCGGGCTTTCCAGGCCGCGACGGCTGAGCAGCACCAGGCGCTCGACCCCGCGCTCGGTGACCAGGTGGCGGGCCAGCATGGCGCCCAGAGAGCCGGTACCACCGGTGATCAGCACGCACTCCCCCACCCAGCGGGCCGGGGCGGGCAGGGCGACGCGCTGCAGTCGCGGCACGAAGACGCGGCCTTCGCGAATAACGACCTGGGGTTCCCCTGCCGTGACGACCGCGGACAGGGCGGCGGTCGAGGCCGGATCGTCGTCGATGTCGGCCAGCACGATGCGGCCGGGCAGCTCCGACTGGGCCGAGCGCAGCAGACCCCACACACTCGCGGCGGCGACGTCGGTGGCTCCGGAGCCCATGGCCCGCTCGGTCACCACGACCAGCGGTGCGGCGGTGCGGTCCTCGACGGCGATCCAGCGCTGCACGAGAGTCAGTGCACGCCGGGAGAGTTCGTGCGCGCCGAGTACCGGGTCGACGGTCGGCGCGGCGCCGATCGGGGCCAGGATGGCGTCGACCGGCTTGTCCGCGGTGGCGGCCTCGGCCAGGTCCGCGAACAGTGTGGTCTCCCCGACCTCGGGCAACTGCTCGGTGCCGGAGACCGCGCCCCAGCGGATGGCGCGACCGCTGACGGCGGCGGGCATCCAGTCGACGGTGAACGCCATCTCGTCGATATCCGGCCGCGCCGCAATCGATGCCACTGGCGCGGTCACCGCGCGCAGGGTGGCGACGGCCACGCCCGCCCGGTCGGCGAGCTGCAGCGTGGTCGAGCCGTCGCCGCCGGTGCGGGCCAGTACCCGCAGGGCCGTCGCACCGGTGGAGAACAGCCGGACGTCCCGCAGTTCCCGCACCGTTCCGGGGGCGACAGCGGCCAGCGCGGCGTGCAGCAGCACCGGGTGCACGCCGAAACCCGCTGCCTCGGGCGCGAATTCGTCCGGCAGCGCGACCTCGGCGTGAGTCTCGTCGTCGGTCGCCGTCGGCGGCCACTCGGTGAGTTCGAAATCCGGTGCGCCGATGCGCAATCGGACGCTGCCATGGGCGTGCGGGATCCACGGTCCCGAGGATCCCGAGGGCCGGGAGTGGATCGACACCGTGCGGTCGCCGTTGTCCAGCAGGCCGCCGACCCGGGCCTGGATGTGCAGGTCGGCCCCGGCGGGCATGGTCAGCGGAGTGCGAACGGTCAAGGCGGACAGTTCGGTGCAGCCGAGTTCGTCCGCTGCGCGGGTGGCCAGTTCCACCAGGACGGCGGCGGGGACGGGCGCGCCCGGTTCGATCCAGCGCTGCCGGCGGGACAGGCGGCCGGTGGCGACCACACCGTCGGCGGTGCGGTCGGCCAGGTCGACCGCCACCTCGAGGACGGGGTGGCCGAGAGCCGATCCGGTGCCCGCGGCCCCGATGACGGTGTCGCCCGCCCAGTGCCGCGAGCGCTGGAACGCATAGGTGGGCAGGCTGATTCGGCGTGCGCCCGTGCACGCGAACACCTGCTCCCAGTCGACCCGCACGCCGTTGGCGTGCATCGTGGCGACGGCGGCGAGGGCGGTCTCGTCGTCTTCTGCGGTGCGGCGCAGCACGGGGATGGAGATGTGCGGGCGGTCCTGGAGGGTTTCGTCGACCAGGGCGCTGAGGATGGCGTCGGGCCCGATCTCCACGAACTTGGTCACCCCGGCCGCGGCCAGGGCGGCGACGCCCTCGGAGAACCGGACGGTGCCGCGAATGTGGCGCGGCCAGTACGCGGGATCGGCGTGGTCGCCGGGGGCGGCGAGCGCGCCGGTCACATTGGACACGATGGGCATGCGGGCGGGCCGGAAGGTGAGTCCGCGGGCCACCGCCTCGAACTCGTCGAGGATCGGGTCCATGTGGTGGGAGTGGAAGGCGTGGCTGACGGCCAGGCGGCGGGAGCGGATCCCGCGCTGTCCCAGGGTTTCCGCGATGGCCTCCAGGTCCTCGGCCGAGCCGGCGAGCACCACCGAGGCGGGTCCGTTGACGCCGGCGAGGCTCACCCGGTCGGAGAGCTGGTCGCGCACGGCGTCCTCGCCCGCACGCACCGCGAGCATCGCCCCGCGCGGCAACGCGTTCATGAGGCGGGCCCGCGCGGCGACCAGGGTGGCGGCGTCGGCCAGCGACAGCACGCCCGCCTGCTGGGCGGCGACGAGTTCGCCGACCGAGTGGCCGGTGAGGTAGTCGGCGCGAATGCCCCAGGACGCCACCAGCTTCGCCAGCGCGTATTCGACGGCGAAGAGGGCGGGCTGGGTGACGGCGGTTTCGTCGAGCCGCTCGCCGGAGGTGATCTCGTCGCGCAGCGGTCGATCCAGCAGCGGGTCCAGGTGGCCGCAGACCTCGTCGAACGCGGCGGCGAAGGCCGGAAAGGCATCGTGGAGGCGCAGACCCATGCCGGGGCGCTGGGCGCCCTGACCGGTGAAGACGAAGGCGGTCTTGCCGGTCCGGGTGGAGGTCGGGTCGGTGGTCAGACCGGCGAGCAGTTCGGCCCGGTCGCGGCCGACGGCGACGGTCCGGTACTCCAGCTGGGTGCGGGTGGTCGCGAGCGAGTACGCGATGTCCAGGTCCCGAGCGTCGGTGCCGGCGGCGAATTCCGCCAGCGCGGCCGCCTGCGCGCGGGCCGCGGCCGCGGACTTGCCGGACACCGGCCAGAGCAGTGATGGAAGCCGAACCGGCTGCGGCGCTGCGGCTTCCGGCGAATCCGCTGAATCCGGCCGCGGTTCCGGCGCGTCCGGCGCGGGAGCCTGTTCGATGACGATGTGGGCGTTGGTGCCGCTGACGCCGAACGAGGACACCGCGGCCCGGCGCGGAGCCCCGGTCTCGGGCCAGGGCTGGGCTTCGTTCAGCAGGCGCACCGTGCCCGACGACCAATCCACATCCGGGTTGGGCGTCTCCGAGTGCAGGGTCTTGGGCAGAACGCCGTGGCGGATGGCCTCGATCATCTTGATGACGCCGCCGACGCCCGCCGCCGCGACCGTGTGGCCGATATTGGATTTCATCGATCCCAGCCACAGCGGCCGCGCCGAGGTGCGTTCCCGGCCATAGGTGGCCAGCAGCGCCTGGGCCTCGATCGGGTCGCCCAGCCGGGTGCCGGTGCCGTGGCCTTCCACGGCGTCCACCTCGGCGGCGGAGAGTCCGGCGTCGGCCAGGGCTGCGCGGATCACGCGTTCCTGGGAGGGGCCGTTGGGCGCGGTGAGCCCGTTGGACGCGCCGTCCTGGTTGACCGCGGAGCCACGCAGGACGGCGAGCACCTCGCGACCGGAGGCGACGGCGTCCGAGAGTCGTTGCAGTGCGAGCAGACCCACGCCCTCCGACCAGCCGGTGCCGTCCGCACCCGCGCCGTAGGACTTGCAGCGGCCGTCGGCGGACAGGCCGCGCTGCCGCGAGAATTCGATGTAGCCGCCGGGGTGTCCGTAGACGGTGACGCCACCGGCCACCGCGAGGTCGCATTCGCCGCGCCGCAGCGCCTGCGCCGCGAGGTGCACGGCGACCAGCGAGGACGAGCACGCGGTGTCGACGGTGAGGGCGGGGCCCTCGAACCCGAAGGTGTAGGCGAGCCGTCCCGAGACCACGCTGCCCAGTCGCCCGGTCATGGCGTAGCCCTCGAGGTCCGGCGGCGCGGCCAGGTCGAGGTAGCTCTGCTCGCCGGCGCCGACGAACACGCCGGTGCCGCTGCCGCGCAGCGACATCGGGTCGATGCCCGCGGATTCGAACAGTTCCCAGGCGGTTTCGAGCACGACCCGCTGCTGGGGGTCCATGCCGAGGGCCTCGCGCGGGGAGATGCCGAACAGTCCGGCGTCGAAATCGGTGGCGTGGTCGATGAATCCGCCGTGGCGGGTGGTCGAGGTGCCGACGTGCTCGGGGTCGGGATCGTAGAGGGCCGCGACGTCCCAGCCGCGGTCGGCGGGCCATTCGGTGATGGCGTCGGTGCCGGTGTCGACCAGGTCCCACAGCTGGGCGGCGGAGTTCACGCCGCCCGGGTAGCGGCAGGCCTGCGCCACGACCGCGATGGGTTCGGCCGACGCCGATTCGAGTTCGGTGATGCGGCCCTTGGCCTTGGTGAGTTCGGCTGTGGCCCAGCGCAGGTACTCGACCAGTTTCTTGTCTTCAGGCATTGCCGGTGTCCTCTTTTCAGCCCAGCTCGTGGTCGGAAATGCGGCCGAGTTCGCCGTCGATGAAGCTCAGGAGTTCCTCGGCCGAGGCGGTGGCGAGGTGTGCGTCGACGGCCTCGGTCGCGGGGTTCTCGGTGACCGGGCTCGCAGCCCAGCGGCCGGCCAGTTCGCGCAGCCGCTCGGCGATCCGGTCGCGGTCGGCCTCGCCCAGGTCGTCGGCGACGCGTTCCCAGCGGTCCAGTTCCGCCCACAGCACGTCGGCGGGGGCGGGCGGCCGGAGAGCGTCGAGGACGAACGCGGCCAGGTCGGCCGGGGTGGGCCGGTCGAAGACGGCGGTGGCGGGCAACGTGGTTCCGGTCGCCAGGGAGAGCCGGTTACGCAGCTGCACCGCGGTCATGGAGTCCATGCCGAGTTCCTGGAACGGGCGGTCGGCCTCGATGCTCAGGGGGTCCGCGATGCCGAGCACCGCGGCCAGCTGAGCACGAACCGTGTCCACCACGGCGTCGAGCTGCTGGGTCTCGTCGAGATCGGCGAGCCGGGCCCGCAGGACCTCGGCGGTGTCGGCCGTGACGGCCGCCGGGCGAATCGGCGCGGATCGCCCTGTGTCGCCCGGGGTTTCGCTGTCGATGCCGAGTTCGAGGGTCCGGAACTCGACGGCTTCGGCGCTGAACACCGGGTTCCCGGCCGGATCGGTCAGATACGCGGTGACCGCGTCCCCGTCCACCGGTCGCACGTGGGCCCGGACGGCGTCCGCGCCCGTGGCGTACAGGCGCACGTTCCGCCAGATGACCGGTGCCAGCACCGAATCCGCGCCGAGGGTGCTCGGCAGAGCCGCGTCCAGCAGTTCCGGGTGCAGGGCGAATCCGGTGGCCTGGATGGCCGATTCGGCGGGCAGGTGGTGCTCGGCGGGCTGGTCGGCCGCCACGGAGGTGCCCGGATCGCCGCCGCGGGCGAGGGCGCCGGTGGCGATGGCGGTCCAGGCGCCGCCCGCGGACCTGGCCCGGATTCCGGCGGTGCGGCGGCCGGTGTCGTCGGCCGCGCCGATGACCACGTGCAGCTGGGCCTCCTGGCCCGCGGGGACGGTGAGCGGCCGGGTCAGTTCCAGCTGCTCGATGTGGTCCGCGCCGACTTCGTCGCCGGCCCGCAGCAGGAGGTCGACGAGGACGGCGGGCGGGACCAGGGTGGTCGCGGGTGTGGTGTGGGCGGCCAGCCAGGGCAGCGCGTTCGGGTTCAGGCCGCCGGTGAGCAGCACGCTGTCGGCGTCGGGCAGGTGCAGCACGCCGGTCAGCACGGGGTGCTCGATCGGGTCGAAACCCGAGGTGGCGGTGGAGGCGGTCGGGTGCAGCCAGTACCGGTCGCGCTGGAACGCGTAGGTGGGCAGGGCGACCCGGCGCGCGCCGGTCCCGGCGAAGAACGCCGCCCAGTCGACGGTCGCGCCGAGGGAGTGCAGTTGCGCCACACCGGCGATGAGGGCGCGGGCCTCCTCGGTGTCGCGGCGTTGCAGGGCGATGGCGGCGGTGTCGGTGACCTGGTCGGCCAGCGGCGTGAGCACCGCGTCGGGTCCGACCTCGGCCAGCACGGTGACGTCGAGGGCAGCCAGAGTGGTTGCGGCATCCGCGAACCGGACCGGCCGGCGAATCTGGTCGACCCAGTACCGCGCCGTGGTGGGCTCGGCGATCCGACCGGTGACGGTCGAGACGAACGGGATGGCCGGTGTGGAGTAGGTGACCGATTCCGCGACGGCGCGGAATTCGTCGAGCATGGGGTCCATCAGGGCCGAGTGGAAGGCGTGGCTCACGGTCAACCGCTTGTGACGGCAGTCCAACTGGGCCACGACCGCCAGGACGGCCTCCTCCGGGCCCGACAGGACCACCGACTCCGGACCGTTCACCGCCGCGATCGACACCAGATCACCCAGCAGCGGCAGCACCGTCGCCTCGGACACCGAGACCGCGACCATCGCGCCACCCGTCGGCAGCGCCTGCATCAACGCGCCACGGGCCGCCACCAGACGGGCCGCGTCGGCCAGCGACAGCACACCGGCCACGTGCGCCGCCGCGAACTCACCCACCGAATGCCCGGCGACGTAGTCGCAGCGAATCCCCCAGTGCGCCAGCAGTCGCGCCAAGGCGACCTCGACGGCGAACAGTGCGGGCTGGGCCGTCCCGGTGCCGTCGAGACCGTCACCGGTGGTGATCAGCTCGCGCAGCGACCGGCCCAGCAGCGGGTCGAGGTGCGCGGCGGCCTCGTCGAACGCGGCGGCGAAGACCGGGAAGCGTTCGTACAGGTCCATTCCCATCCCGAGGCGCTGTGCACCCTGGCCGGTGAAGACGAAGGCGGTGCCGCCCGATCGCGCGGTGACCGGCAGCGCGTCGGCGAGCGCGGCGACCAGTTCCCCGGTGTCGCCGCCGACCACGGCGGCCCGGTGCTCGAAGGGGGTGCGCGCGGTGGCGAGCGAGAACGCGATATCCAGTTCCCGCACGGTCGAATTCGCGAGGAACTCCCGCAGCCGGGCCGCCTGGGCGTCGACCGCGGCCGGCGTGCGACCGGAGATCACCCACGGCACCACCGGCAGTTCCAGCGAGACCGCCTGCGGCTCGGCCGCTTCCGGCTCCGGAGCCTGTTCGACGATGACGTGTGCGTTGGTGCCGCCGAACCCGAACGACGACACACCGGCCCGGCGCGGCTGCCCGGTCTCGGGCCAGTCCCGAACCTCGTTCAGCAGTTCCACGGACCCGGCGGACCAATCCACCTCGGGCGACGGGGTTTCCGCGTGCAGGGTGCGCGGCAGCACGCCCCGGCGCATGGCCTGGATCATCTTGATCACGCCGCCCACGCCCGCGGCCGCCTGCGAGTGCCCGAAGTTGGACTTCAGCGAGCCCAGCAGCAGGGGCCGGTCCCCCGCCCGGTCGCTGCCGTAGGTGGCGAGCAGGGCCTGGGCCTCGATGGGGTCGCCGAGGCGGGTGCCGGTGCCGTGGCCCTCGACCGCGTCGACCTCGGAGGCGAGCAGGGCGGCGTCGGCGAGCGCGTCGCGGATGACGCGTTCCTGGGACGGGCCGTTGGGCGCGGTCAGCCCGTTGGACGCGCCGTCCTGGTTGACCGCGGAGCCGCGCAGCACGGCCAGCACCTCGCGGCCCTCGCGGCGCGCGTCGGAGAGTCGTTGCAGCGCGAGCAGTCCCGCGCCTTCGGCCCAGCCGGTACCGTCGGCGCCCGCGCCGAAGGAGCGGCACCGGCCGTCCACCGACAGGCCGCGCAGGCGGGAGAACTCCACGAACGCCTGCGGCGTGGACATGACGGTCACGCCGCCGGCCAGGGCCAGGTCGCATTCGCCGCGACGCAGGGATTGCGCGGCCAGGTGCAGTGCGACCAGGGACGACGAGCAGGCCGTGTCGACCGAGATCGCGGGTCCTTCGAGGCCCAGCGAGTAGGCCAGGCGGCCCACCGCGATACTGCCCGCACTGCCGGCGAACAGGTAGCCCTCGTGTTCGCCGCCGACGCCGGGGCGCGCGCCGTAGTCGGAGTACATCACCCCCGCGAACACGCCGGTCCGTGAGCCGCGCAGGCTGCGGGGCACGATGCCCGCGGATTCCAGGGCTTCCCAGCCGGTTTCGAGCAGCATGCGCTGCTGCGGGTCCACGGCCAGGGCCTCACGCGGGGACAGTCCGAAGAAGCCCGCGTCGAACAGGTCCGCGTCCATCAGGAATCCGCCGCCGCGGCTGTAGGACCGGCCGGCCTGTTCGGCATCGCTGTCGAACAGCGAGCCCAGGTCCCAACCGCGATTGGTCGGGAATTCCGAGACCGCGTCGACGCCGCGGAACACGAGGTCCCACAACTGGTCCGGATCGGTGACGCCGCCGGGGTAGCGGCAGCCGACGCCGACGATGGCGATCGGTTCGTCGTCCCGGGCGGTCACCGTGGCCGTCGCCACGGCTTGCGGCTTCGCGCCGACCAGCTCACCGGACAGCCGCTCCGACAGGGTCGCGGGCGTCGGGTAGTCGAAGACCAGGGTGGCGGGCAGGCGCACGCCGGTGGCCTCGGCCAGCCGGTTGCGTAGTTCGACCGCGGTCAGCGAATCGAACCCGAGATCCTGGAAGGACCGGTCCGCACCGACCGCGCCGGAGCCCGAATGCCCCAGGACCGCGGCGGCATTGGTGCGGACCAGGTCCAGCAGGGCCGCGGCCCGCTCGGTCTCGGAGAGCTGGGCCAGGCGGGCGGCGAATCCGTCGCGCGGAGACTTGCGGGCGCGGGTCGCGGGGGCCAGGCGGCGGAACATCGCCGGGACGTCGCCGGAGGACCGCAGGGCGGCGGTGTCGAGGCCGGTGACCGCGAGCAGCGGGACGCCGAGGGCCGTGGCCGCATCGAAGGCGTACAGCCCGGCGGCGGTCGGCAGCGGCAGGACGCCGAGGCGGCGGATGCGCTCGCGGTCGACGGCGCTCATCTCGTCGGTGATGCCGCTGGCCTGCTCCCACAGGCCGTACGCGATGGACACCGCGGGGAGTCCGAGCGAGCGGCGGTGCTCGGCGAGCGCGTCGAGGAAGGTGTTGGCGGCGGCATAGTTCGCCTGGCCCGCCGTGCCGACCAGACCCGCCAGCGACGAGAACAGCACGAACGCACCGAGTTCCAGGTCGCGGGTGGCCTGGTGCAGCGCCCAGGCCGCGTCGACCTTGGGCCGCAGCACGCTGGTGACCTGGTCGGGGGTCAGCGATTCCACGATGCCGTCGGCGAGCACGCCCGCGGTGTGCACGACCGCGTGCACCGGGTGCGCGGCGATGACGGCGGCCAGCCCGGCCGGATCGGTGACGTCGCAGGCGAGGACCGTGACTTCCGCTCCGCGCTCGGTCAATTCGGCCCGCAGGTCGGGCGCGCCGGGCGCGTCGAGACCGCGGCGGCTCAGCAGCAGCAGCGAGCGGGTGCCGTGGGTGTCGATCAGATGCCGGGCGAGGGCCGCGCCGAGGGTGCCGGTGCCGCCGGTGATCAGCACCGTGCCCTGTGTCCAGGGATCGGTGTCGACGGTGGCGGCGCGGGCGCGGATCAGGCGCGGGACATGCAGGGCCCCACCGCGAATCGCCACTTGCGGCTCACCGCTCGCGATGGCGGCGTCGAGGGCGTCCCACGAACCGGGGTCGGTGTCGACGTCGACGAGCGTGAAGCGCTCCGGGTGTTCGGTCTGGGCCGCGCGGACCAAGCCCCAGGCTCCGCTCTGCGGCAGGTTCGCGGCGGCGGGACCGGCCGCGGACTCGGTGAGGAACACCAGCCGGGAACTCACGAATCGCTCGTCGACGATGGCGGTGCGCACGACCGCTAGGGCGTGGTGGACGACATCGTGTGCGGCGGAGGGAATCTCCGTGTCCTGCTCGGCGGCGGGCAGCTTGACCACGACCACGGCGGGCGTGCCGGTGACCTCGTCCAGCTCGGCGTACCGGGTCTCCACGCCCGGTACCTCGCCGACCGCCACCCACCCGCTGCGGTCGGATCCCGCGGCGGGAGTGGGGATTTCGCTCCACTCCAGCTCGAACAGCGTCTGGTCCGCACCGGCCGCGGCCTGCGGGCGCAAGGCCAGCGCGTCCACGGCGATGAGGGTCGCGCCGGATCCGTCGGCGATGAGCATGGTGACCGCGTCGCGCCCGGCCGGGGTGATCCGGACCCGCAGCGCCGTCGCCGGGAATTCGGGGATCGCGACCCCGGACCACGAGAACGGCAGCAGCGCGGGCCGATCGGTGTCGGAGATGCCCGGGACCAGCGCGTGCGCCGCGGCGTCGAGCAGGGCGGGGTGCACGGTGAACCGGTCGGCCCCGGCGGCGTACTCGTCGTCGAGGGCGAGTTCGGCGAACAGGTCCTCGCCGCGACGCCACAGCTTGCGCAACCCGTTGAACACCGGGCCGTACTCGTAGCCGTGGTCGGCCGCGCGGTCGTAGGCCCCGGCGAGGTCGACTTCCTGCGCGCCGCGGGGAGGCCACTCGCCGATGACGCCGGGGTCGGTGCTCGCGTCGGCCGCGCCCAGCAGTCCGGTTGCGTGCAGCCGCCAGTCCTGGCCGCCCGCCACGCGGGAGCGGATCTCCACCTGTCGCTTGCCGTTGTCGTCGGCGGCGGCGAGGCTGACCCGGAGCGTCACCGGCTGATCGGTGAGTTCCAGGGGCGCGGCGATGGTGAATTCCTCGACCCGGGAGAGTTCTTCGGCGGCTTCGGCGGCGGCCCGGAAGGCCAGCTCGAGCAGCAGGGTGCCGGGGACGATGGTGGCGCCGTCGATGGTGTGCTGGGTCAGCCAGGGCTGGGTATTGAGGTCGAGCACACCGGTGAGCAGCGCGCCGTCGATGTCGGACAGGTGCAGCACGCCGGTGAGGATCGGGTGGTCGACCGGGTCGAAACCCGAGGCGGCCGAGGCCGTATTGGGGTGCAGCCAGTACCGCTCGCGCTGGAACGCGTAGGTGGGCAGCGCGACCCGGCGGGCGCCGGTGCCGGCGAAGAACGCCTCCCAGTCGATGCCGATGCCGTGCGCGTGCAGGCTCGCGAGACCGCGGACGAGGGTATCGGCTTCGGCGCTGTCGCGGCGCTGCATCGCGATCGCGGGGGTGTCGGTGACGGCTTCCAGCAGCGGGGTGAGGACGGCGTCGGGGCCGATCTCCGCGATGGCGCTGACGCCGAGTCCGGCGAGCGTCGTCGCGGCGTCGGCGAAGCGGACGGCGCCGCGCACCTGGTCCACCCAGTAGTCCGCGCCCGCCGGCTCGGTGACCTGGCCGGTGAGGGTGGAGACGAACGGGATGGTGGACGGCGAGTAGGTGATGGTCTCGGCGGCCGCGCGGAACTGCTCGAGCATGGGGTCCATCAGGGCCGAGTGGAAGGCGTGGCTCACGGTCAACCGCTTGTGACGGCAGTCCAGCTGAGCGACGACCGCCAGGACGGCCTCCTCCGGGCCCGACAGGACCACCGACTCCGGACCGTTCACCGCCGCGATCGACACCAGATCACCCAGCAGCGGCAGCACCGTCGCCTCGGACACCGAGACCGCGACCATCGCGCCACCCGTCGGCAGCGCCTGCATCAACGCGCCACGGGCCGCCACCAGACGGGCCGCGTCGGCCAGCGACAGCACACCGGCCACGTGCGCCGCCGCGAACTCACCCACCGAATGGCCCGCCACCGCACGGACATTCACGCCCCAGGAGCGCAGCAGCCGCCACTGGGCGACCTCGACGGCGAACAGCGCGGGCTGAGCCATACCGGTGCCGTCGAGTCCCTCGCCGCTGGTGATCAGCTCCCGTAGCGAGCGGCCGAGCAGCGGATCCAGCAGGGCCGCGATCTCGTCCAGAGCCTCGGCGTAGACCGGGAAGCGAGCCGCCAGCTCCGCGCCCATACCGATCCGCTGCGCGCCCTGACCGGTGAACACCACGCCCAGCCCGCCCTCACCGGCGACGATGGGCGCGGTGTCGGCGGCGTCCGTGCCGGGCCACAACACGGTGCGGTGCTCGAAGGCGGTGCGCGCGGTGGCCAGCGAGTAGGCGATATCCAGATCACCGGCGGGCGAATCCGCCACGTACTCACGCAGTCTGGCGGTCTGCGCCGCGACGGCCTCGGGCGTTCGGCCCGAGACGAGCCACGGCACCACGGGCAGTTCCACCGTGACCGGCTGCGGCTCAGCGGTTTCCGGAACCGGAGCCTGTTCGACGATCACGTGGGCGTTGGTGCCGCCGAACCCGAACGACGACACACCGGCCCGGCGCGGCTGCCCGGTCTCGGGCCAGTCCCGGGGCTCCACGAGCAGCTCCACCGCCCCCGAGGACCAATCCACCTCGGGGGTCGGGGTTTCCGCGTGCAGGGTGCGGGGCAGCACGCCGTGCCGCATGGCCTCGATCATCTTGATCACGCCGCCCACGCCCGCGGCCGCCTGCGAATGCCCGAAGTTGGATTTCAGCGAGCCCAGCAGCAGCGGCTGCCGGGCGGCCCGGTCGCTGCCGTAGGTGGCCAGCAGCGCCCGCGCCTCGATCGGGTCGCCGAGCCGGGTGCCGGTGCCGTGGCCCTCGACCGCGTCGACCTCACTCGCGGACAGCCTGCTGTCGGCCAGGGCCGCCCGGATGACCCGCTCCTGCGCGGGGCCGGACGGCGCGGTCAGGCCGTTGGACGCGCCGTCCTGATTGATCGCGCTGCCCCGGATGACCGCCAGCACGTCCCGGCCCGCGGCCACCGCGTCCGACAAGCGTTGCAGCACCAGCAAACCAGCGCCCTCGGCCCAGCCGGTGCCATCGGCGCCGGCGCCGTAGGAGCGGCAGCGGCCGTCCTCCGACAGACCGCGCAGACGCGAGAACTCCACGAACGCCTGCGGCGTCGACATCACCGTCACGCCACCGGCCAGCGCCAGGTCGCATTCCCCGCGCCGCAGGGACTGCGCCGCCAGGTGCAGCGCCACCAGCGAGGACGAGCACGCGGTGTCGACCGAGATCGCCGGACCCTCCAGGCCCAGCAGGTACGCCAGGCGGCCCACCGCGATACTGCCCGCGCTACCGGCGAACAGATACCCCTCGAACTCCCCGCCCACACCGGGCCGCGCGCCGTAGTCGGAGTACATGAGCCCGGCGAACACGCCGGTCTGGGTGCCGCGCAGCGCACGCGGCACCAGTCCCGCCGATTCCAGTGCCTCCCAGCCGGTTTCGAGCAGCAGCCGCTGCTGCGGGTCCATGGCCAGCGCTTCGCGCGGGGACAGTCCGAAGAAGCCCGCGTCGAACTGGTCCGCGTCGAGCAGGAATCCGCCGCCGCGACTGTAGGACCGGCCGGCCTGCCCGGCGTCGCTGTCGAACAGCGATCCGAGGTCCCAGCCGCGGTTGGCCGGGAATTCCGAGACCGCGTCCGCGCCCCGGGTGACCAGGTCCCACAGTCCCGCCGGGTTCACGACCCCGCCCGGGTAGCGACATCCCAGTCCCACGACGGCGATCGGCTCGCGCATCGATTCCTCGACGGCGGCCAGCTGCTTGCGGGCCTGGTGGGAATCCGCGATCGCACGCTTGAGGTATTCGCGCAGCTTCGCCTGGTCGGACATCGGCCGTCGCCTTTCGGTTGAGGTCGGAAGAGGAAGGGAGGTGGGGGAATTCAGTCGAGCTCGTCGATGAGCGCGTAGAGCTCGTCGTCGGTCGCCGCGTCGAGATCGCCCTCGAAGCCGGTGTCGGCGGTGACCAGGCTCAGCAGTTCCCGCAGCCGGGCCGCGATGGCCGCGGCCTGGCCGGTGTCGGTGTCGGTCAACGCGGCCGTGATGGACGGTCGCAGGCCGTCGATCAGTTCGAGCACGGGCACTTCGGTGGCGCCGGTGTCGAATCCGAGCTGTCCGGCCAGGTGTTCGGCCAGGGCCGCCGGGTTGGCGTGATCGAAGATCAGGGTGGCGGGCAGCGCCAGGCCGAGCGCCTTGCCGAGGTCGTTGCGCAGTTCGACCGCCATGAGCGAGTCGAAGCCGAGCTCCTGGAAGGACCGGTCCCGGGTGACGGCGGAGTCGTCGTCGTGGCCCAGGGCCGCGGCGGCGCGCGCCCGGACCAGATCGGCGAGCGCCTGGATGCGCGCGTCGGGGTCGAGTCCGGCCAGCCGGGCCGTCGGATCCGGTGCGGTCGAGGCCGGCGCGGCGGCGCGGCGCGCCTTGGTGCGCACCAGGTCCCGCAGCGGCGCGGGCACCCCGGACTCGTTGGCGCGCAGGGCTTCCTGATCGATCCGGGTGACCGCGAGCACCGGTTCCCCGGTGCGGACGGCGGCGTCGAACAAGTCCAGGGCCGCGGCCGGGTCGAGGGGCAGCAGGCCCGAGCGGGCGAGCCGCCGCAGGTCCACGTCCTCGAGGTGGCCGCTGAGTTCGCTGCTCCCGGCCCACAGGCCCCACGCCAGCGAGGTCGCGGGCAGGCCCTGGGCCTGCCGGTGTTCGGCGAGACCGTCCAGGTAGGTGTTGGCGGCCGCATAGTTCGCCTGGCCGGCGGTGCCGAGCAGGCCCGCCACCGAGGAGTACAGGACGAAGGCCGCGGGCCGGTGGGCGAGGGTGAGTTCGTGCAGGTGCCAGGCCGCGTCGAGCTTGGGCCGCAGCACCCGGTCGAGCTGTTCGCGGGTGAGAGCGGTGACGACACCGTCCTCGGTGAGGCCCGCGGTGTGCACGACCGCGCCGATGGTGCGGTCGCCGATAGCGGCGGCGAGCGCGTCGCGGTCGGTCACGTCGGCGGCCACGATGGCGACTCGCGCACCGAATTCGGCCAGCTCCGAGCTCAATTCGGCCGCGCCCGGGGCGGCGGGGCCGCGGCGGCTGAGGAGGAGCAGGTCCCGGGCGCCGTGCTCGGCCACCAGGTGGCGGGCCAGCAGTGTGCCCAGGGTGCCGGTGCCGCCGGTGATCAGGACCGTGCCCCGCGACCAGTCCGGGGTCTCCCCCGCGACCTGCCGCATCCGCTCGAGGCGGGGCGCGAACAGTTCGCCGTCGCGCACCACGACGTGCGGTTCACCTGTGGCGGCGGCCCGGTCCAGGACGTCGCGTGAGCGTTCGGACTCGTCGATCTCGACGACGGTGACCCGGCCCGGGTTCTCCGCCTCCGCCGACCGGACCAGGCCGCGGATGCCCGCGTGGCCGAGTTCGCCCGCGGCGGTGACGATCGCGAGCCGCTCGCCCTCGGACTGCGCGAGCCAGTCGCGGACGGTCTCCAGGGTGGCGTGCAGCACGGCCTTGGGCGAGCCGGTGGGCGCTTCGATGATCTGCACCCCGACGCCGTCGCCCTCGGTCCGCACGGGCCGCAGCCGAGGCACGAGCAGCCCGTCCACCTCGATGGCGGCGGTGACGGCCGTGCGAGCCCGCAGGACCAGCGAATCGACGGTGGCCACCGGCGCTCCGGCGGGATCGTCGGCGTGCAGCGATACCCGCAGCGCGTCGGTTCCGGCGTCCTCCACGTCGATGCGCACCCGCAGCGCGGTCGCTCCGGTCGCGTGGATCCGCACGCCGCTCCACGCGAAGGGCAGCCACGAGCGGGCCGACTCGCCGGTGACGCCCGGCAGCAGCGCGTGCAGCGCGGCGTCGAGCAGAGCCGGGTGCAGGTCGACGTGGTCGCCGTGCCGCGCCTCCGGGAGTTCGACCGCGACGAACAGGGATTCGTCGGTGCGGCGCACCCGCTTCAACCCCTGGAACGCGGGACCGTACTGGTAGCCGAGGTCGTGCAGCCGCTCGTAGACGCCGGTGAGGTCGAACTCGGAGTCGTCGATCGCACCGACGGTGCCCGCGGCGCGGTCCTCGGTGCGGGCGACCACGAATCCGCCGGCGTGGGCGACCCATTCGCCGTCGTCGGTGCGACGCGAGTGGACCTCGGCGGCGCGGCGGCCCAGTTCGTCGGGCAGCCCGATGCCGACCTGGACGGTGGTGCCGCCCGGCGGCAGCACCAGCGGCGCGCCGATGGTGAGTTCGGCCAGCTCGTCGCAGCCGACCCGGCCCGCGGCGTGCAGGATCATGTCGACCAGCGCGGTGCCCGCCACCACCGGCAGGCCGTCGAGGGCGTGATCGGCCAGCCACGGCACGGATTCGACGCCCAGGCGCGTGGTGAAACGCACCTCGTCACGATTCGCGATCGGGACGGCCGCGCCCAGCAGCTCATGGTCGGCGGCCCCCAGGCCCACCCCGGCGAGATTCGGTGTCCGGCCGGCGGGTTCGAGCCAGTACCGCTTGTGCTGGAACGGGTAGGTGGGCGCGGCGACCCGGCGGGCGCCGGTGTACAGGCTGTCCCAGTCCACGCGGTGGCCGCGCATGCCCGCGATCGCCACCGCGGCGGTCAGCGCCTGCCGCTCCGAACGGCCGCGACGCAGCACGGGCGCGGCGAAACCGTCGGTGACGGTGAGGGTCTGCTGCGCCAGCGCGGAGAGCACCCCGTCGGGCCCGATCTCCACGAAGTCGGTGACGCCGGCGCTCTCGAGGTAGCGGATGCCGTCGAGGAAGCGCACCGCGAGGCGGATGTGGCGGACCCAGTACCCGGGGTCGGTCACCTCCTCCACGGTGGCCAGGGTTCCGGTGACATTGGAGACCAGGGGAATGCTCGGCGGCCGGAAGTCCAGATGCGCGATGGCGCGGTGGAATTCGTCGAGCACGTCGTCCATGTGCGGGGAGTGGAAGGCGTGACTGACCGGCAGCTGCCGCACCTTGCGTCCGCGTTCGCGCCACAGCTCGGCGACCGCGGCGGCCGCGTCGGCGTCACCGGAGATGACGGTCGAACGCGGGCCGTTGATCGCGGCGATCACCACGGCGTCGCCGTACCCGGCCAGGTCCGGGGCCAGCTCCGCCTCGGTGGCCTCGACGGCGATCATCGCGCCGTGCGAGCGGGCCGCCTGCATGAGCCGTCCGCGCGCGGAGACCAGCGTCGCGGCGTCGGCCAGGTCGAGCACCCCGGCGGCATGCGCGGCGGCGACCTCGCCGATCGAGTGCCCGGTCAGGTAATCCGGTCGCAGACCGTGACTTTCGACCGTCCGGTACAGGGCCGTCTCGACGGCGAACAGCGCGGCCTGCGCGAAATGCGTCTGGTCGAGCAGCGCCGAGTCCGCGGAGTCCTCCGGAGCGAACAGCACCTCGCGCAGCGGGCGCGCCAGACCGGGGTCCAGCAGCGCGCAGATCTCGTCGAAGACCCCCGCGAAAACCGGTGAGGTCTCGTACAGTTCGCGACCCATCCCGAGCCGCTGACTGCCCTGACCGGTGAACAGCATGCCCAGTTTGCCGCGCGATCCCCGCCGCGCCCGGGCGACGGCGGTGTTCGGCCGGTCCTCGGCGATGTCGTCGAGGGCCCGGGCCAGCTCGGCGGGCCCACCGGTGATGGCGGCGCGCACATCGTGCCGCGCGCGTCCGGTCGCCAGGGTGAGGCCGATATCGGCTGGGCGGGCATCGGTTTCGGCCAGGTGGTCGCGCAGCCGGGCGGCCACCTCCCGCAGTCCGGCGTCGTCCTTGGCGGACAGGATCCACGGCACCGGCTGCTCCGGCGCGACCGCGACGGCGGTCCGCGGGGCGGGCTGCTCCAGGATGACGTGCGCGTTGGTGCCGCTGACACCGAACGACGACACACCGGCCCGGCGCGGCTGCCCGGTCTCCGGCCACGGCCGCGCCTCGGTCAGCAGCCGCACCGCGCCCGACGCCCAGTCCACGTGCGGGCTGGGCGTTTCGGCGTGCAGGGTGCGCGGCAGCACGCCCCGGCGCATGGCCTCGATCATCTTGATCACGCCGCCCACGCCCGAAGCCGCCTGCGAGTGACCGATATTCGACTTCAACGATCCGAGCCACAGCGGCCGGTCGTCCGCGCGGTCGCTGCCGTAGGTGGCGAGCAGCGCCTGCGCCTCGATCGGGTCGCCCAGCCGGGTGCCGGTGCCGTGCGCCTCCACCGCGTCCACCTCGGCGGCGGACAGTCCGGCGTCGGCCAGTGCCGCGCGGATCACCCGCTCCTGCGCCGGGCCCGACGGCGCGGTCAGGCCGTTGGACGCGCCGTCCTGGTTGACGGCGGTGCCGCGCAGCACCGCCAGCACCTCGTGCCCGGCGGCGCGGGCGTCGGAGAGTCGTTGCAGCACCACCAGTCCCACGCCCTCGGACCAGCCGGTGCCGTCGGCGTCGGCGCTGAACGCCTTGCAGCGGCCGTCGGCGGACAGGCCGCGCTGCCGGGAGAACTCGACGAAGGTGTTCGGGGTGGACATCACCGTGACGCCGCCGGCGACGGCGAGATCGCATTCCCCGCTGCGCAGCGACTGCGCGGCCAGGTGCATGGCCACCAGCGAGGACGAGCAGGCGGTGTCGACCGTGATCGCGGGACCCTCGAAACCGAAGGTGTAGGCCAGGCGGCCGGAGATCACGCTGGACAGGTTGCCCGCCAGCAGCAGGCCCTCGAATTCGCCCGCCGCGCCCTGCACCCGGATGGCGTAGTCGTCGTACATGGCGCCGGTGAAGACGCCGGTGCGGCTGCCGCGCAGGGTCGCCGGGTCGATGGCCGCGTATTCCATGGCCTCCCAGGCGGTTTCGAGCAGCAGGCGCTGCTGCGGGTCGGTGGCCGTGGCCTCGCGCGGCGAGATGCCGAAGAAGTCCGCGTCGAACAGGTCGGCGTCGTAGAGGAAGCCGCCGTTCTTGGTCGAGGAGGTGCCCGGCCGTTCGGAGCGCGGATCGTAGAGTTCGTCCACGTTCCAGCCGCGGTTGACCGGGAACTCGCCGATGGCGTCGACACCGTCGGCGACCAGCTGCCACAGGTGGCCGGGCGTGCGGACGTCACCGGGATAGCGGCAGGCCATGCCGACGATCACGATCGGATCGTCCTGGGCAGTCCGGGCTTTCACCGCCACCGTGGCGGCGGCGGGCTGCTTCGGCCGCAGCAGTTCCCCGAGGTGGGTGGCCAGCGCGGTCGGCGACGGGTGGTCGAAGACGACGGTCGCGCCCAGGGTGAAGCCGGTCTCGGCGCCGATCCGGTTGCGCAGTTCGAGCCCGGCCAGCGAGTCGAAGCCCAGTTCCCGGAAGGCGCTGTCGGCGTCGAGGCCGGAGGCCGAATCATGGCCCAGCACGGCGGCGCTCACGCTCAGCACGTACTCCAGCAGCGCGTCGGCGCGCCGATCGTCGGCGAGTGCCGTCATGCGGTCGGCCCAGGTGCCGCCCGCGGTCCGGTTCCCCCGGCGCACCGGTGCGCGCAGGATGGCCGGGGCGGCCGCGGCGGGCACGCCATAGTCGATGGTCGCCGCGACCACGACCGGTTCGGGGCTGCCGAGCGCGGTGTCGAACAGCGCCAGGCCCGTCTCGACCGGCAACGGCGGTGCGCCCAGGCGCTTCCAGCGCTCGATATCGGCCGCGGACAGACCCGTCCCCATGCCGACCGAGGTGTCCCACAGACCCCACGCCAGGGAGCGGGCGGGCAGGCCCGAGGCGGCGCGATGGGCGGCGAGGCCGTCGAGGTAGGCGTTGGCCGCGGCGTAATTGCCCTGTCCCGCCGTGCCGATGGTGCCCGACAGCGACGAGAACAGGATGAACGCGTCGAGATCCAGGTCGGCCGTGGCCCGGTGCAACTGCCAGGCGGCGTCGACCTTCGGGCGCAGCACGGTGTGGATCTGCTCGGCGGTCAGCGCGTCGATCATGGCGTCGGCGAGCGTGCCCGCGGCGTGCACCACCGCCCGCAGCGGACGGTCGGCGGGGATCGCGGCGAGCACCCCGGCGACGGCGTTCGGGTCGGCCATATCGGCCGCGAGCACCTCGACGGTCGCACCGGCGGCGCGCAGGTCGGCGGTCAGGTCCTCCGCGCCGGGAGTGGCCGGGCCGCGGCGGCTGACCAGCAGCAGGTGGCGCACACCGTGTTCGGCGACCAGGTGACGGGCGAACAACGCGCCGAGGCCGCCGGTACCACCGGTGATCAGCGCGGTGCCGTCGGTGCGGATCGGCGTGCCGGTGAATTCGGCTGTGCGCGTGGCGACCCGGGGGATGTGCAGCGCACCGTCGCGGACGGCGAGCTGGGCTTCCCCGGAGGCGGCGGCACGGTTCGGCCACTCCCCGATCTCGTCCTGCGCCGGAATGTCGAGCACCAGCACCCGTCCGGGGTGTTCGCCGGCGGCGACGCGGGCGAGACCCCACACCGCGGCGCCGGCGAGGTCGTCGACCCGCTCGCCCGCGGCGGTCGCCACCGCGCCACGGGTGACGAGGACGAGCGGCGAGCTTGCCTCGGCCAGGTGGCGCTGGATCGATTCGGTGGCCAGGATGGTGGCCGCGTGCACCTCTTCGGGAGTGTCTCCGGGGCCGAGGACGAGGGTCTCGACTTCGGTTCCGGTGGACTCGGATTCGGGCAGCGGCTGCCAGGCGAGGGCGTACAGCGGCGGCCTGGCGACCAAGCCCTCGACGGCGGTGGGCCGGAAGTCCAGCGCCCCGATGACGGCGACCGGGGTGCCGTCGTCGGTGGTGACGGTGATCTCGGCCGACGTACGGCCGGAGCGGATCAGGCGGGCACGCAGCGCGCTCGTGCCCGGAAGGCTCACGCGTACAGCGGAGAACGCGTACGGCAGCAGCATCTCCCGGGGCCCGGCGGCATCGGCCAGGTCCAGCACCAGCGGGTGCAGGACGGCGTCGAGCAGCGCGGGATGGAGGCCGTAGCGACCCGCCTCGTCGATCCGGGCGTCGGGCAGCCGCACTTCCGCGAACAGCGCGTCGCCGGTGCGCCACCAGCGGGTCAGGCCGCGGAAGGCGGCGCCGTACTGGTAGCCGAGGCCGGCGAGCCGGTCGTAGGCGTGCTCGATCGGCTCCTCGACGGCATCCGGTGCGGGCCACTCGTCGCCGAGGCCGGGGGCGGGCGCGGCGGCGAGGTCGAAGAATCCGGAGGCGTGCCGCGACCAGGGCGCGTCCTCGGCGGTCCGGGCGTGGATCGTGAAGGGCCGCCGCTCGTTCGCTCCGGCGGCGCCGGCGATCAGCTGCACCTCCACCGAACCGTCCAGCGGCAGCGCGGCTTCCACCACGACTTCGGAAACCTGTTCGGCGCCCATCAGATTCGCCGCGGCGACGGCGAAGTCCACGAACGCGGCGGCGGGCAGGATCGGCGCACCGGCGATGACGTGGTCGCGCAGCCAGCCGTGTTCGGCGGTGGTCAGGGTGCCGCTGAAGAGCACCTCGTCGCGGTCCGCGCGATCGACCCGGGTGGTGAGGATCGGATGCCCGGCGGCGGGCCGCTCGAGGCCGCCGCGCAGCCAGTAGCTGCCGCGCTGGAACGCGTAGGTCGGCAATTCGACGGTGGCCGAGGACGATTCGACCAGGGCGGTCAGGTCGGCGGGCGCGCCGTGGACGTGCGCGGTGGCCAGACCGGTCACGAAGGTGTCGGCCTCGGGGCGGCCGCGACGCAGCAGGGGCACCGCGATCGACGCCGGGGTCGCGAAGGATTCACGGGCCATGGCGGTGAGCACGGCGTCGGGGCCGATCTCCACGAACAGCCGGATGTCGTCGTCCTCGAGCCGGCGTACGGCGTCCAGGAAGCGCACGGTGCCGCGTAACTGACGCACCCAGTAGTCGGGCGAGGTGAGATCGGCCCGCTCGGGCGAGAGCGCGGACACCACGGGAATCACGGGGTCGGTGAAGGACACCGACTCGGCGACGGCCCGGAACTCCGCCAGCGCGGAATCCATGTGCGCGGAGTGGAAGGCGTGGCTGACCCGCAGCGTGTGCGTGCGATGACCGGCGGCCCGCCACCGCTCGGCGACGGCCTCGGCGGCGTCGGTGTCACCGGAGATCACCACGGAGGCAGGTCCGTTCACCGCCGCGATATCCACCGCGTGCCCGTCGAGCGATGCGGCCACCTCGTCGGCGGGCGCGCCGATGGCGATCATCGCCCCACCCGCGCGCGCCGCCTGCATCAGCCGACCGCGCGCGGCCACCAGCTTCGCGGCGTCGGCCAGTCCGATACCACCGGCGACGTGCAGCGCCGCCAGCTCACCGATCGAATGACCGGCCACCGCATCGGGAATCAGGCCCAGCTCGCGGCACAGCGCGGCGAGCGCCACCTCCACCGCGAACAGGGCGGGCTGGGTGTACTCGGTCCGGTCCAGGGCGTCGATATTGTCGCGAACGACCTCGCGCAGCGGCAGTGCCAGCCACGGGTCGAAGGCCGCGCACACCTCGTCGAAGGCCGCGGCGAAGGCGGGGAAGGCGGCATGGAGCTCCTGCCCCATACCGAGACGCTGCGCCCCCTGACCGGTGAACAGGAACGCGGTGCGCACAGCACGTGCGGCCCGTCCCGAAACCAGCTGCGGCGCAGCGGTTCCATCGCGCAGAGCAGCCAGACCGGACCGGAAATCCGCGTGCGTGCGGCCGACCACGACCGCGCGTTCGGGCAGCAGCGCCCGGGTCCGCACCAGCGAGTCCGCGAAGGCGCCGATCGACGCTTCCGGCCGCGCGGCGAGGAACTCGTCCAGCTTGCCCGCCTGCGCGCGCAGGGCCTGCCGGTCCCGGCCGGACACCAGCCACGCCACCGGCCGCGCGACCGCGCCGCCCGCGAATGCGGCTGCCCCGGACGGGGCTACCGAGCGTGCGTTCTCAGATCCAGCGGACGTGGATGTGGCGGGAGCGGATGCGGCCACCCCGGCTTCGGTCTGCGCGGCTGCGGCGACCACGGTTCTGGTCGGGTCGGAGGTGTCCGCGGGGAATGCGGCTGCAGGGGAAACGGACTCGCCCTCTTCGAGGACCAGGTGGGCGTTGGTGCCGCTGATGCCGAAGGAGGACACACCGGCCCGGCGCGGGTGCGCCCCGCGCGGCCAGTCGCGCCGCTGGGCCAGCAGTTCGATGCTGCCCGCCGACCAGTCGACGTGCGGCGTGGGCGCGTCGAGGTGCAGGGTTCCGGGCAGCACGCCGTGCCGCATGGCCTGCACCATCTTGATCACACCGGCCACACCGGCGGCGGCCTGCGCGTGGCCGATGTTCGATTTCAACGATCCCAGATACAAGGGCCGGCCCGAGTCACGCTGTGCGCCATAGGTCGCGAGCAGGGCGTCGGCCTCGATGGGGTCGCCCAGCGCGGTGCCCGTGCCGTGGGCCTCCACCGCGTCGACCGCCCCGGCGGTCAGCCCGGCGTCGGCGAGGGCCGCGCCGATCACGCGCCGCTGCGCGGGACCGTTGGGCGCGGTCAGGCCATTGGACGCGCCGTCCTGGTTGATGGCGGTGCCGCGAATGACACCGAGCACCCGGTGGCCGTTGCGGCGCGCGTCGGAGAGCCGCTCCAGCAGCAGCACGCCCGCGCCCTCGGCCCACGCCGTGCCGTCCGCGGCGGCCGCGAACGGCTTGCAGCGGCCGTCGGGCGCCAGGCCGCGCTGGCGCGAGAACTCCACGAACATCCCGGGATTGGCCATCACGGCCGCGCCACCGGCCAGCGCCAGGGCGGATTCCCCCGCGCGCAGCGAGCGCACCGCGAGGTGGATGGCGACCAGCGACGAGGAGCACGCGGTGTCCACGGTCAGCGCCGGGCCGAGCAGGCCCAGCTGGTAGGCGATGCGACCCGACATCACGCTGTTCGCGGTACCGGTCAGCACGTAGCCCTCGGTGCCCGCGGTGGGCGTGTGCATGCGGGGGCCGTAGTCGGAGACGGTCGCACCGACGAACACTCCCGTGCGCGATCCGGCGAGCGACTGCGGATCGATGCTCGCGTGTTCGATGGCCTCCCAGGAGGTTTCGAGCAGCAGCCGCTGCTGCGGGTCCATGGCCAGCGCCTCGCGCGGCGAGATGCCGAACAGGCCCGCGTCGAACTCGTCGGCGTGGTCGAGGAAGCCGCCGACCCGCACGTAACTGCCGCCGGGCCGGTCCCCGGCGAAGAGAGCCTCGTCCCACCCGCGGTCGGCCGGGAATTCGGTGATGGCGTCGATGCCGTCGGCCACCACCCGCCACAGGTCGTCGGGTCCGGCGATGCCGCCGGGATAGCGGCAGGCCATGCCGACGATGGCGATGGGCTCGTCGCCCGCGGCCGTGAACGCCTCGGCCGCACCGTCGTTCGCGGTGCCGGTGAGCGCGGCGTTCAGGTAGTCGATCAGGGCCGCAGGCGTCGGGTAGTCGAACAGCAGCCCGCCGGGCAGGCTCAGGTCGGTGGCGCGCGCGAGCGCCTTGCGCAGTTCCACCCCGAGCAGGGAATCGAACCCGAGATCACGGAAGCGGGCGTGGACGTCGACGCGTTCGGTGGCGTCGAAGCCGAGCACGGCCCGGATGTGGCCGGTGACCAGGGCATCCACATCGATGTCCGCCACCGCGGGAGCGGCGGCCGCCACCTCCGCCGGGGCGGGCGCGGCCGTCGCCGGGGCGACAGCGGGCACGGACGCTCCCCCCAACAGCGGATACCTGCGGCGCTGGAACGGATACGTCGGCAGGTCCACGACCCGCGCACCGGACCCGGAGAACAGTGCGGGCCAGTCGATCCGCGCACCCCGGGTGAACAGCTGCCCCGCCGCGGTCACGATGGTGACGGGTTCGTCCCGGCCCGGACGCAGCGCCGGGACGGCGGTGATCCGCTCGGCGTCGACGGCCGCGTCGGCGATCATGGCCGAGCACACCCCGTCGGGTCCGAGTTCGAATACCTGTCTCACGCCGTAGGTTTCGAGCGCTCGGACGGCGTCCATGAATCGGACCGGCTGCCGGATGTGCTGCACCCAGTAGTCCGCCGACGCCCACTCCTGCGCGGGTCCGCCGGTCACCGAGGACACCGCCCGCAGGGTCGGCTGAGCGAAGGTCAGGGTCCGTACCACCGCCGCGAACTCGTCGAGCATCGGCTCCATGAGCGGCGAGTGGAAGGCGTGGGAGACCTTGAGCCGCTTGGTCTTCCGCCCCATGGCGGAAACCCGGGCGGCGACCTCGACCGCGCCGTGCTCCGATCCGGCGATGACGACCGCGCGCGGCCCGTTGACGGCGGCGATCCCCAGCTCGGGCAGTCCGGCCAGCAGTGGCGCGACCTCGTCCTCGGTGGCCTCCAGCGCGATCATCGCGCCGCCGCTCGGCAGCGCCTGCATGAGCCGTCCGCGCGCCGCGACCAGGGTGGCCGCGTCGGCGCGCGACAGCACCCCCGCCACGTGTGCCGCGGCAATCTCACCGATGGAGTGACCGGCGACGAAATCCGTTGCGATACCACAGGATTCGACCAACCGATACAGCGCCACCTGCACCGCGAACAGCGCCGGCTGCGCGTAGCCGGTCTCGTCCAGGTCCACGCCGGTGGCGATGAGGTCGCGCAGCGGGCGGTCCAGGACCGGATCCAGATGCGCGGCGATGGCGTCGAATTCCGCTGCGAATACTGGGAATTCGCGGTAGAGCTCCTGGCCCATCCCGATCCGCTGACCGCCCTGGCCGGAGAACACCACCGCGGATTCGCCCGGCTCGACCGAACCGGTCACCAGCTGCGGCGCGGGCAGCCCCGCGGCGAGCGCCTCGAGCGCGCGCTGCCGGGCCGGGCCGTCACCCGCGGCGACCACGGCGCGGTGGTCGAACGTCGTCCGGGTGGTGGCCAGTGACCAGCCCACATCGGCCAGATCCGGCGAGGCGAGTTCCGCGAGCCGCTTCGCCTGGCTCGCGAGCGCTTCGGGCGTGCGCGCCGAGAGCACCCACGGCACGACCGCGAGCGTACGGCCCGCCGCGGTCACCGGCTCGCGCTCCGGCGCTTCACCCACCACGAGGTGGCAGTTGGTGCCGCCCATGCCGAACGAGCTCACACCCGCGAGCAGCGGCGCAGTGGGCTCGGGCCACTCCGAAAGCTCGGTCTGCACAGCGAGATTCAGCTCACCGAACGGGATCGCGGGATTCGGGTCCGAGAAGTTCAGGCTCGGCGGCAACTGCCGATTGCGCAGGCACAGCAGCACTTTGAGCAGTCCGGCCAGCCCGGCCGCGCCCTCCAGGTGCCCGATATTGGTCTTCACCGAGCCGATCGGGAGCGGCCGGGTCCGCCCCGACCCCAGTACCGCGCCGAGCGCGGCCGCCTCGATCGGATCACCGACCGGCGTCCCGGTGCCGTGTGTCTCGACGTACTGGACCTGTGCCGTGGACACCCCGGCCCGCCGGTACGCCTCCCGCAGGACCTGCTCCTGGGCGGCCCGCCCGGGCACCGTGAGTCCCTCGGTCGCACCGTCATTGTTGACCGCGCTGCCGTGGATCACGCCGTGGACGCGGTCACCGGCCGCGATGGCGTCGGCCAGCGGCTTCAGCAGCAGCGCCACCGCGCCCTCACCGCGCACGAATCCGTCGGCGCTCGCGTCGAAGGCGGCGGAGGTGCCGGTGGGCGACAGCCCGCCGAAACGCTCGGTCGCGACCGCGGTCGCCGCGGACAGGTTCAGGTTGACACCGGCCACCAGGGCCGTGGACGCCTCGCCGGCGCGCAGGCTCTGGCACGCCAGGTGCACCGCCACCAGGGCCGAGGACTGCACCGAGTCGACGGTCAGGCTGGGCCCGTGCACGCCGAGGAAGTAGGAGACCCGGTTGGCGATCACGCCGCGGCTGGCGCCGGTCAGGCTGTGATGGGTGATGGCGTCCTCGGGCAGGGTGCCGAGCAGCGCGGCGTAGTCGTCGCGGTGGGTGCCGACCAGTACCGCGGTATCGCCGCCGCGCAACTGCTCGGGCCGGGTGCCGGCGTCTTCCAGGGCCTCCCAGGCGAGTTCGAGCACCAGCCGCTGCCGCGGATCCATCGCGGCCGCCTCGCGCGGGGAGATCCCGAAGAACGGCGCGTCGAAGCCCTCGATATCGGCCAGGAACGCGCCGCGCCGCTCGGGACGGTCGCCCGCCCCGGCGTACGCGGCGCGGTCGTCGGGCCAGGAGGAGATGGCGCTGGTGCCCGAGCTCAGCAGTTCCCAGAACTCGGCGGGGTTGCCCGCGCCGGGTAGGCGGCACGCGAATCCGATGACGGCGATCCCGGCATTATCGGTGGCGTTGTTGGAACTCAAAACGGCTCTCCCCCTTGCCCATTCGGCACGTGGTGTGGAAGTGACGCCATCAGAAGGCGCGATTTCAACGTAGCCGTGCGATCGGAACAGGTTGGTAATCCGTTGGTAATTCAGTTATTTCGACCACACAGCGGTGCCGGTGGCCCGTTCGCGGATCTCCGTGTGCAGCGCGTCGACATGCTCGTTGATGAAGAAGTGGCCACCGCGAAACTCACGCAACTCGAACTCGCCGTGCGTGTGCGTCCGCCATTCGGCCATCTCGGCGACGGTGGTCTTGGGGTCGATGTCCCCGGCGAACGCCGTTATCCCGCAGCGCACCCGGGGCCCGCCGGTCCACCGGTAGCGTTCGATGGCCCGGTAGTCGCCACGGATGACGGGAAGCACCATGGCGGCGATCTCCGGATCGGCGAGCGCGGCGGCGTCGGTCGCGCCCAGGCGGACGACATCGTCGAGCAGCTCCGCGTCATCGGCCAGGTAGGTGCGTTCATCGCGGCTGGTGGCGGGTGCGCGGCGGCCGGAGACGAACAGTTCGGTGAGCCGGGTCCCGGACCGTTCCAGCCGCAGCGCGACCTCGAAGGCGAGAATCGCGCCCATGCTGTGCCCGAAGAACGCGGTGGGCCGGTCCAGCCACGGAAGCAACTCCGCGGCAATGTGATCGGCGAGCCGGTCGATATCGTCGACGACCGTTTCGGTGCGGCGTTCCTGACGGCCGGGATATTGCATGGCGAGCACGTCGATTTCGGGTGCGAGGGCCTGCATCCATCGGAAGAAATAGCTCGCGGATCCGCCCGCGTACGGAAAGCAAACCAATCGGTGCGGGGCGGCGGGCGCCGGACCGAATCGGCGAATCCACGCGTTCGGAGAAGGGTTGCCGGACAGACGTTTTTCCATCACACGAATTCCCTTGTCGTATACCGAACGGTTTCGCGCCGGGCACCGGGGAGGGGTACCCGGTGCCCGGCGCGAACCGATCAGGAGAAGTGTCAGCCCATCAGGCCCAGCTGCTGCGACATCTCGAAGTTGTCGTAGCTGATGCGCCAGTAGCTGATCAGGCCGTCACGGAACTCGTAGGTGTCCATACCCTCCAGATCGAACTTGCGACCGGTGGCCGCGACCGGCTCCTCCGGGTGCTCCGGCGGCCAGCCGGAGATGCCGCCGGACAGGGTGCCCTGGCCGTGCCAGGGCACCACGATGCGGTTGCCGTCCAGGGCCACCAGCGGCGCACCGGTGGCCTCGAACCGCATGTCCGGGAATGCCTTGTAGGTGATCTGGGCGAAGAGGCGGAAGTCCTCGTGTCCCTCGCTGAACCGGCCGAACATGGCCGGGTCCTCGACCAGGATGTCGTCGGTGCACATGGCCAGCTGCGCGTCGATGTCGGCGGAGTTCACCGCCTGGTACCACCGGCTCATGAAGTCGCCGATGGTGTCGGCGTCGGGCAGCGCGCCGCCCAGCTCGGCGCGGGCCTTGCGGTAGCGGTCGTCGAAGTACTCGATCTTCTCGAGCGATGTCATCGGATGCCTCCAGGGTGATCTGGTAGTGCGGTCAGTTGTCGCCGCGAACGGCCAGGGCGTGGGTGAAGTGGCCGCGCGGGTCCCACATCGCCTTGATCTCCCGCAGGCGCGGCAGGGCGGCGCCGAAGTACAGCTCCTGCCACGGAATCGGCGCGGTGTGCAGCGCCGGGTCCAGCGGATCGGTGTCGGTGTAGTTCAGGACCGCGCCGTCGTTGGCGCCGCCCCGTCCCGGCACTCCGCCGGTCGCGGCGTAGACCTCGCCGTAGAAGCGGCGCAGCCAGGCCAGCTGGGCCGCGTCCTCCTCCGGCGTCGCCCACATCACGATGTAGAGCATCTTGATGATCGAATCCCGCTGCGGGGACGCTGTTTCCGCGGCCTCGACGGTATTGACACGGCCGCCGTACCCGGCGATCTCCACCAGGGTGGCGGGGTTGTCGAACGCCGGATCGGTGAGGTTGCGGTACAGGGCCGCCACCTGATCGGCGGGCAGCGCGGTGCGCAGGTAGGCCGACTTGGCCTTGAAGCGCCCCTTGCCTTCCCAGCCGTCTCCGCCCAGATCCGCCCACGCGGTGACGTGGGAGATCCACTCGACCCGCTTGCGCGCGTCGACCCGGTAGGTGATGCCGGCGCCCTCGGCCATGGCGGCCAGGAACTCGTCGAGCAGCCGGTCGGCGTCCGGGGTGGCCGCGTCGATCTGCGAGGACATCAGGAACTCACCGGCCGAGATGTGCCGCGGCTTCAGCGCGCTGAACAGATTCACGTACGGCGAGTCGACGCCCGCGTGCTTCTCGTGCCAGGCGGTGAAGGTGGTAAGCAGCTTGCCGAACGCGTCCTCGGTCAGCTGATCCCAGGACCAGACGACCTCGGACACGATCAGTTCCTCTGGAGCCGAGGGCAACTGGTCGGCCGGTTCGGCGCCCGTCGCGCCGGGCGCGCGCAGCCAGAACCTGGTGGCCAGCCCGTAGGTACCGCCACCGCCGCCGGTGTGCGCCCACCACAGGTCCCGGTTCGGGTCGTCGGCCCGCCGGGTCGCCACGACCTTGCGGGCCTTGCCGTCGGCGTCCGCGACGACTACCTCGACGGCCTCGAGGTAGTCGACGAGATGCCCGAACTGCCGCGAGAGCGGACCGTAACCCGCATTGGTCATCTGCCCGCCCAGCGCGACCGGCGGACCGATCCCGGCCGGGACGGTGACATGCCAGCCGTCGTACAGCTTCTGGTACAGGTCGGCGGTGCTGACGCCGGGGCCCACCGCGAACGCGGACAGCTCGGCGTCGTACTCGACCGAATTCAGTTGCGACGCACTGATGATGACCTGGATGTCGGGGTTGACGATCAGGTCCTCGTAGCACGCGCCACTGCTCTGCAGCGCGAACCGCACGCCGCGATCGAGCACGTGCTGCACCGCCGCCACGGCCTCGTCGGCCGTCTTGGGCAGCAGCACGTACTCGGGCGCGCCACTCCATCGGCCGTTGAAGCTGGCCGCGAGCACGCCGTAGCGCTCGTCGTCCGGGGTCACCCGTTCGACGTCGAAGGTGTCGATCATGGTGTGTCTCTCCTTCTGTCCGTTCAGGCGATCGGCGCCAGGCGGGCGCCCTCCGCGTCGCGAATCTCGAGGCACACGTCGCGCAGGGCGACGATCAGCCGGTCGATATCGGACGTGGTGAGGTGGACCGACGGCTCGAACCGCAGGGTGTAGACCGCGCTCGAGGTGGGGAAGGTGCGAATATTGTGCTCGCGCAACAGGAAACCCGAGACGTAGTAGCCGAAGAAGCCACTGCCGTCGAGTTCCCGCAGCACCTGCGAGTCCGCCTCGGCCAGGTTCGCGAACTCCAGTCCGGCCATCAGGCCGCGCCCGCGCACGTCCGCGATCACCGTCGGGAACTCGGCCCGCAGCCCGCGCAGCGCGGTCAGCAGCTCCGAACCCCGTTGCGCCGCCGTGCGATACACCTCGCCGTCGTTCGCCTCGAGCACGCCGAGCACCTTCTCCGCCATCAGGCAGGAGAAGCTGTCCTTGGCGAAGGTCGAGCTGTGCATCATCTCGAAGTCGCGCAGGTACCGCGACTCACGCACCAGCAGCACCGCGGCCTTGGCGATACCGCCGCCCAGGCTCTTGGCCATGGCGTAGTAGTCGCCGCGCAGACCCAGGTGGCTGCTGGACAGGAACGCTCCGGTCCGGCCCATTCCGGCCTGGATCTCGTCGACGACCACCGGGATGCCGAGGTCGGCGGCGACCCGGTTGACGTCCTTGGCGAATTCCACCGGCACCTCGTGGATGCCGCCCTCGCCCAGGATCGGTTCCAGCACCAGGGCGCAGAACACCGGGAACGACCGCGGCGTCACGCGCACCCGGCCGTCGGCGATCTCCAGGTCGTGCAGGTCGCGCCGCTCGGCGGCGACGATCTCGTCGAGCGCGCCGGGCTGGTCCATCGGGACGAACCGGGCCTGAGCGGCCAGCGCCGAGAACACCGACCGGTAGATCGGGTTGTAGGTGAGCTGGACGCTGCCGGCGAGCTTGCCGTGGAAGGATCCGACGGGGCTCAGGAACAGCGGCGTGCTCGCGAACAACCCGTCGTTGTGCGCGGTCGCCGCGGCCACCAGGGCCTCGATGTCGCCCGACGCCCGCCCGTCCGCGACGGCGGCGCGCGCGGCCTCGACATTGGCCTCGAGGTCGGCCCGGAGCCCGGCGATCCGTGCGAAGCGTTCGAACTCCGCGTGCTTCATGGCGGCCTCGATGGCCTCCGCACCGCTGTTGGCGAAGATCGCGAAGTAGTTCTCGTCGTCGTCCAGCTCGCGCCGGATGATCGAATTCAGCTGGGAAACCACGCGATTGGCGTACGAGTGGCGCGAGAACTGGGCGTGGATCGGCGTCTGCCCGGCCAGCAGTTCACGGGCGTGCTCGATCAGCTCGGGGTTGCTGTGCCCGAGCAGCGTCGAACCGTAGCCGCCGACGAAGTCGAGGACGGCGACTTCCTGACCGTCCTTGCGGTAGTACAGGGTGTCGGCCTCACCGCGGGTGTACTCGACATCGAGCCCGGCCGTGGCCAGCACCCCGAGCAGATACGGTTCGGCGTAGTCCTGTGCGTTCTCGATCGTGGTCATCGGCTCTGGACCTCTCCGGCGCGCACCAGGTTCAAGATCTCTCCCGCAACGGTTTCCGGCGCCTGCTGCGGCTGCCAGTGCGAGGTCTTCTCCAGCGTGACCAGCCGGTACGGGCCGGTGACGTGCTGGGCGGTCTCGGTGACCGCGAGCTTGCTGACAGCGGTGTCGGTGACGCTCCAGACGAAGGTCGTCGGAACGGTCACCGGGCCGAAGCCGAACGGCTCACCGAGCAGGTTGTTGGCGCGGTACCAGTTCAGCGCGGCCTCGAGCACGGCCGGGTCGCTGTGCTTGGTGACGTAGCGGCTCACCTGTTCCGGGGTCAGCACACCCTCCCCCGCCTGGGCGAACCACGCCCACAGCTGGGCGGCGTCGTCGGCGAGGAACTGCGCGCCCGAGTCGGCCGACATGAGGAACTCGACGTACTGCGAACTGTGCTGCTGCTCTTCGTCGACGCGGTAGGCGTGCTGGTAGGCGTCCAGGTGCGGGATGGCCAGGGCGACCAGGCTCCGCACCCGATCCGGGTGGCGCGCACCGAGATACCACGCGACCGCGGCGCCCCAGTCGTGACCGACCACGTGCGCGGACTCGACGCCCAGCGAGTCCAGGATGCCGAGCGCGTCGGCCACCAGGTTCGGCAGCGCGTAGTCGGCGACCCCGGCCGGCCGCGCGCCGTCGGAGTACCCGCGCTGATCCGGGGCGATGGTGCGCAGCCCGGCCTCGTGCAGGATGGGCGCCACCTCGTTCCAGGACTCGCGG
Source organism: Nocardia sp. NPDC004151 (assembly GCF_042874235.1). NCBI lineage: Bacteria > Bacillati > Actinomycetota > Actinomycetes > Mycobacteriales > Nocardiaceae > Nocardia > Nocardia sp. NPDC004151. The sequence goes on from NZ_JBIAMR010000016.1 coordinate 143,169, forward strand.
CTGTGCGGGAAGCCGTGCAGCAGGAGCACGGCCGGACCATCGGCGGGACCGGCGACGTCGACGTCGAAGGTGAACTCGCCCAGGCTGATTCGTTCCACGGTCATGACTACTCCGCGAAGATCTTGGCTTCGAGGGCCGGCTCGTGCAGCACCGTGGCGGGATCGGCCAGGCCGATGACGCGCTGGTAGGCACGCGACACGTCGCCGTCGCGGGCGGCCGCGTCCTGGACCTTGGCGATGAAGGCGTGCGCCTCGAGGATCTCCGGGGTGCGCTCACCCTGGACCTCGGGGTAGCTCAGGTCGGCGCCGATCGCCATGTCCCAGCAGCCGTCGATGGCCTCGGCCGCCAGATCGCGGAAGTAGGCCAGCGGGTCGATCTCGCCGTCGGCCTGGACGTGCTTGCGCAGCACGGCCGAACCCATGGCGGCGACCGTCATACCCTGCGCGTAGCTGGGGTTGAAGCTGGCCACGGCGTCACCGATCACCAGGAAGCCGGCCGGGAAGGCGGTCATGCGCTGGTAGTGACGGCGCAGGTTGGTGGGGAACTTGTAGGCGACCGGGTCGTTGAGCGGTACGGCCTGCTGCAGCGTCTCGTAGATGTCCGGCGCGGCAAGGGTCTTGATGAAGGCCAGGAAGCCCTCGGGATCGGTCGGCGGGTGGTCGCCGAGGATGCCGTAGGCGGTCACGATGGCCCGGCCGCCGTCGATCTTCTGGCAGATGCAGCCGCGCGGCACACCGGCCGAGGCGACGGTGTTGATCGAGATGTCGTCGCCGAACGCCTCGTCCGGGATGCGGTAGTACCGGGTGGCGTACCCCATGCCGATCTTGTGCTTCTCCTCCTCGACCCGGCCGAACTCGAGGTCGTCGAGCCACACCGAGGCGCGCGAACCGCGACCCGAGGCGTCGACCACCAGGTCGGCGGGGATCAGGGTCTCGTGCGAGTTCTCCGGGAACACCCACACGCCGGCGATCCGCTTGCCGTCCTCGACCACCTCGAGGCGGCTGATGTCGGACTGCTCGGCCAGCTCCACGTTCGGCAGCGCCAGCACCCGCTCACGGATGTGGCCCTCGAAGAACGGGCGGCTGGCGGTCAGGCAGACCAGGCCCGAATCGACCTGAACCAGCTTCTTGCCGTTGATGATCCAGCGCACGTCCTTGGACGCGTCACCGATGGCCGCGCCGTCGGCGACCATCTTGTCGGTCAGGCCGGGGAACAGCTCCTCGGCGATCTGCTGGCCGCGCGAGAGCAGACCGTGCAGGTGGTGGCCCTGCGGCAGGCCGCGCCGCAGCAGGTTCGGACCGGTCAGGTGGTCCCGGTCGACAAGGGTTACCCGCTCGTACTTCTCGGCGAGCACGCGGGTGGCGAACAAACCGGCGAGCCCACCCCCCAATACGACGGCGCGGTTCTCTCCACGGGTGGTCATGGCCTGTCTCCTCTGCTCGTACCGCTCGTGCCAGTGGCTCACCGCCCGTTCGCGCGCGGCCACGGGGTGAACGTATCCACGGGCGGCTCACCGACCGGTCATCGTCGAGACACTGGGCACGAAAAATGCTGGTACGAGCGACTTTTCGAGGGTCCGGCTCAGTCCGCGCGGCGCACGTCGAGCACCGCCTTGCCGGGGACCTGACGACCCACCAGGGCGTCGGCGGCCCGCAGGTAGTCGGTCCAGTCGCCGCGCCAGCCGATGGCCGGATCCAGCCGCCCGCGCTCGGCCAGGCCGACCAGTTCGGTGAGCTCGCCGCCGAGCGGGGTGCCGATGACGAAGGTCTCGATCCGCGCGCGATCGACCCGGATGCGGGCCTCCTCGAAATCGATGAGGGTCGGCTGCTTCGAAGCCTTGCCGACCGCCACCACCGTGCCGCCGGTCTCGAGCCGCAGATAGGCGTCGGCCAGCTGCTGGCCGCCGACATTGTCGACCGCGCCGAAGACCCGGCCGCGCAGGGCCGCGGGACCGAGGATCACCTCGGTCGCGCCCAGCTCGACCAGACCCGCGCCACGGGCCGGACTGCCCACCGAGGCAACGACTTCCGCACCGGCGAGGTGCGCGAGCTGCACCGCGAACCGGCCGACGCCGCCGGACGCGCCGGTCACCAGCACCCGGCGTCCGGTGATGTCGCCGAGTCGCCGGATCGCCTGCAAGGCGGTGACCGCGGCGACCGGAAGCGCCGCTGTCGCACCGAGATCCAGGGTGTCGGGCACCAGGGCCAGTTCCGCGGTATCGACCGCGCGCTGCTCGGCCCAGGCGCCGCCCCAGCCGAAGGTCACCACGCGGCTGCCGGCGGGCGGACCCGAGCCGTCGGCCGCGGGGACCACGACGGTGCCGGCGGCGTCCCAGCCCGGAATCGTGCCGGTCGGCAGGTCCGGGACCCGGAAGGCGACCTCCCCGAAATTGAACGAGAACGCGGCGACGTCGATCAGCGCCTGCGACGGCCCCGGCGTCGGGGCGGGCGCGTCGCTCAGGCGCAGCATGTGCGGGGCGGCCTGGTCGTGGACGAGTGCCTTCATCTTCAGTGCTCCTCTTCTCAGGGGATCGGCGGACATGGTCCGGGCGCACGGCCGCCCCGATTCCGTCCCGGCCGGGATCGGAAATCGGGGCGGCCGTTGCGAATTCAGTTATGGGTGACGCTGCCCGGGGCCGGTGAGCGACTCGGCCCGGGGCCGGGATTCACTCAGCCCAGGGTCGGGTAGTCGGTGTAGCCGACGTGGTCGCCGCCGTAGAAGGTGGCCTCGTCGGGGGTGTTGAAGGGGCCGCCGGCCTTGATGCGGGCATCCAGGTCGGGGTTGGCCAGCCACAGGGTGGCCAGCGCGGCCGCGTCCGCCACACCGGATTCCAGCGCCTGCTCGGCGGCGTCGACCGACGCCGGGAACGCCTCGGGGGTGGCGTGCGGGTTCAGGATGATGCTGTTGGAGAAGGCCGCGCGCAGCTTGGTGGTCAGCTCGCGGTCGCCGCCCTCCATGATGTGCACGTAGGCGATGTCCAGGTCGGACAGCTTGGTGAGCAGCTCGACGTACAGCGGGGCCGGGTCGGCCTCGACGATGTGGTTGAACGGGTTGCCGGGCGACAGGCGGATACCGGTGCGGTCGGCGCCGATGGCCTCGGCGACCGCGGCCACCACCTCGGTGACGAAGCGGATGCGGTTGGGGATCGAGCCGCCGTAGTTGTCGGTGCGCAGGTTGGTGTTGTCGGCCAGGAACTGGTGCAGCAGATAGCCGTTCGCACCGTGGACCTCGACACCGTCGAAGCCGGCGGCGATGGCGTTGCGCGCGGCGGCCACGAAGTCGGCGATGGTGGTGGTGATGTCCTCGGCGGTCATCTCCCGGGGCTCCGGGTGGTCGATCATGCCGTTGGGGGTGAACAGCTGCTCACCGGAGACCACCGCGGACGGGGCCAGCGGCAGCGCGTTGTCCGGGTACAGCATGGGGTGGCCGATGCGGCCGCAGTGGGTCAGCTGCGCGATGATGCGGCCGCCCGCCCGGTGCACGGCGTCGGTGACCTGGCGCCAGGCCTCGGTCTGGGCCTCGTTGTGCAGACCCGGGGTCAGGAAGTAGCCCTGGCCGATGACGCTGGGCTGGATGCTCTCGCTGATGATCAGGCCGGCGCTCGCGCGCTGCGTGTAGTACTCGGCGGTGAGCTCGGTGACGAGCCCATCCAGGGTGGCCCGGTTGCGGGTCATCGGCGCCATCACCAGACGGCTCGGCAGCTGCAACCGGCCGATCGAGACCTGCTCGAACAGAGTGCTCACCTTGTACTCCTTGCTGGATCGAGTCGCGCGCCGGACTGGTGCGCGCAATTACTTGATTGGATCAAGCACCATGCTGGCACATGTGATTTATCCAATCAAGTACCTTCGTCAAGTCTTGGCTTAGAATTTTCTGCATGGCAGTACCGGCAGGTCCCGTGAGCACATCCACCGACGTCGAGCAGGTGATGTTCGAATTCGTGGACGCCTACAACCACGCCTTCGAGGACGCCGCCCGTGACCAGGGCATGAGCATGGCCCACGCCTGCGTGCTCGGCCGGGTCGGCACACCGCGCGGAATGGGCGAACTGGCCGAGGAACTCGGCTGTGACGCCTCCAACATCACCCAGATCGTCACCCGGCTCGAGGCCCGCTCCCTGGTCCTGCGCCAACCCGACCCCGCCGACCGGCGCTTCCGGCGCATCCAGCGCACCCCCGAGGGCGAAGCCGTCAACGACGCGTTCGAGGACTCCTTCGACTTCCCCCGCCGCGCGGTCGCCAATCTGACCCCCGACGAACAACAACAACTGGCCGACCTTCTTCGCAAAGCACTCACCCCGCCCCGGTAACCACACCGGCGACGGACCCACCGAACTCACTGCGGCCCAACGCTACCCGCGGGCAAACACCCCGATCAACGCGTGACGATCTCACGCGCACCGCTCTGACCTGCGCGAATGCTTCCTGATGTCCCGACGATGACCGGGCGATGACGCTCGCGGCGATAGTTTCGCCGCGGACGTGTCGTGGACACGTCGAATACGGAAGCTGCACAAGGTATTCGGAGGCGCGCGGTGACCAGTCAGCAAGAGGACATCACAACCAGAAGACCAGCACCGGAACCATCGGGGGATGCGTTCGGGCACATCGAGGTTCGCGGCATCGACTTCGTTCCCCCGCAGGAGCGCCGCGGCACGCCACGTGAGCTGTTCACCATCTGGGCGGCGTCCAATGTCGCCTACATCTACATCGTGCTCGGCGGCACGGCGCTGCTGCTCGGCCTGTCGTTGTGGCAGGCGCTGGCGGTCGTGGTGCTGGGCAACCTGTTCTGGCTCGGCGTCGGCGCGCTCGCGGTCAGCGGCCCGGCGGCGGGGACGCCCAGCGTGGTGATCATGCGCTCGATGTTCGGCATTCGCGGTAACCGGCTCTTCGGCGCGGGGCTCAACTGGCTGATCGCCATTTCCTACGAGGCGATCAACCTGTCGTTCGGTTCGCTCGCGGCGTTCGCGCTGGCCGGGCATCTGGGCGTCACGGTGTCGACGCCGGTGAAGCTGGTGATCGTGGCGGTCATGGCGGTCGCGACCTTCACGATCAGCATCTACGGGCACGCGACGATCGTGCGGCTCAGCCCCTTCTTCACCGCGGCCCTCGTACTCTGCTGTGTGCTGCTGGGCGTCTTCGTGTTCGGCCACGCCAAGTTCGATTACGTTCCCGCGCAGCCGCTCACGGGTTCCTCGCTGTGGTCGGCGCTGCTGGTCGGGGTGGCGCTGGTCGCGTCGGCTCCGCTGTCGTGGACCGTCGGCGCGGACTACGCACGCTATCTGCCCGAATCGGTGTCGAAGCGCGCGGTGATGGGGTGGACCGCGCTGGGCGGGTTCGTGCCGGCCGTCGCGCTGGGCGTCATCGGCGTCATCGCGGGGACCAGCGTCGACATGACCGACCCCCAGACCTCGCTGAAGGGCATCCTGCCCGGGTGGTTCTACCCGGTGTTCCTGGCCGTGATCGTCGTCGGCGCGATCACCACCAACGTGCTCACCACCTACTCCTCGGGCCTGTGCCTGCAGGGTCTCGGCGTGAGGATGCGGCGCTCGCAGACCGTGTTCATCGACGGCGTGCTCGGCGGCGCGATCACCTTCTACGCGCTGTTCGTCGCCGAGGACTTCCTCGCGACCCTGAGCCGGTGGCTGGAACTGACCGTCGTGGTGCTGGGGCCGTTGGTCGCCATCTACGTGACCGATATCGTGTTGCGCCGCAACCGGTATGACGGGGTATCGCTCAACGACGAACACCCCGGGAGTGCGCAGTGGTACACGGCGGGCTTCAACGTCGCCGGTGTCACGGCCATCATCGTCGGCGGCATCTCGGCGGGGCTGTGCATCCACACCACCTCGTGGGAGGGGCCGGTGGCCTCGGCCCTCGGGGGCGCGGACCTGTCGGCGCTGGCCGGGCCGGCCGTCGCGGCCACCGTCTACGCGGTGCTCAGCCGCACGCTCTACCGCTCGCGGATCGCGGCGGCCGAGATCAACGCGTGAACAACCGGCGGGTCGCGGCGCCTGTCGGTGACCGAAAAGTCGTGAAGGGAACCATGATTACCGAACAGAGTGCAGCGACCCGCCCACTACGCATTGCGATCGTGGGGGCCGGGCCGGCCGGGATCTACGCCGCCGACGCGTTGATGAAATCCGATGGGCACGCCGGGTTCGACGGGGTGAGCATCGACCTGTACGAGCGGATGCCCGCGCCGTTCGGGTTGATCCGCTACGGCGTCGCGCCGGATCACCCGCGGATCAAGGGAATCATCACCGCCTTGCACAGGGTGCTCGACAAGGAGCAGGTGCGGCTGCTGGGCAATATCGACTACGGGGTCGACATCACCCTCGAGGATCTGCGTCAGTTCTATGACGCGGTCATCTTCTCCACCGGGGCGAATGCTGATCGCGCACTGGATGTTCCGGGCATCGAATTGGACGGTTCCTACGGCGCGGCGGACTTCGTGTCCTGGTACGACGGGCATCCGGATGTGCCACGGACCTGGCCATTGACGGCGGAGAAGGTCGCCGTGCTCGGGGTCGGCAATGTCGCGCTGGATGTGGCGCGGGTGCTGGCCAAGACCGGGGATGAACTGCTGCCCACGGAGATTCCGCCGAACGTCTACGACGGATTGAAGGCCAACAAGGCGCTCGAGGTGCACGTGTTCGGCCGCCGGGGTCCCGCCCAGGCCAAGTTCACGCCCCTCGAACTGCGCGAACTCGACCACTCCCCCACCATCGAGGTCATCGTCGACCCTGAGGACATCGACTACGACGAGGGCTCGGAAGCCGCGCGCCGCAACTCCAAGCAGGTCGACATGATCTGCAACACCCTGGAACAGTGGGCCATTCGCGATGTCGGCGACCGCCCGCACAAGCTGTTCCTGCACTTCTTCGAGAACCCTTCGGAGATCCTCGGCGAGAACGGCAGGGTCGTCGGTCTGCGGACCGAGCGCACCGCACTCGACGGCACCGGGAACGTGAAACCGACCGGCGCATATCGTGATTGGGATGTCCAGGCCGTCTACCGGGCGGTCGGATATCTCTCCCAGCCGATTCCGGGCCTGCCCTTCGACGAGGACAGCGGAACGGTCCCCAACACCGCGGGCCGCATCCCCGGCCTGTCCGCCACCTATGTCACCGGCTGGATCAAGCGCGGCCCCGTCGGCCTCATCGGTCACACCAAGGGCGACGCCAACGAAACCATCGCCTGCCTGCTCGACGACGCCCCGTCCTTCACCCCCGCCGCCCACCCCGACCCCGATGCCGTCATCGAATTCCTGGAGCGCAAGGGCATCCCGTTCACCACCTGGGCGGGCTGGTACCGCCTCGACGCCCACGAACGTGCCCTCGGCGAACCGCAGGGCCGCGAACGCGTCAAGGTCGTGGAACGCGACGAGATGCTGGCCGCCTCCGAACCCGGCAAGGAGACAGGATCCACTGTGCCCACCACGCGAATCACGAAAGTCCTGGTAGCCAACCGAGGCGAGATCGCTGTCCGGGTGATCCGGGCCGCCAAGGACGCCGGAATCTCCAGCGTCGCGGTGTATGCCGAACCGGACGCCGACGCGCCGTTCGTGAAGCTCGCCGATGAGGCGTTCGCGCTCGGTGGTCAGACCTCGGCCGAGTCGTACCTGGTGTTCGACAAGATCCTCGACGCCGCCGCGAAGGCCGGCGCGGACGCGATCCACCCCGGCTACGGGTTCCTGTCGGAGAACGCCGATTTCGCGCAGGCCGTGATCGACGCGGGTCTGATCTGGATCGGTCCGTCGCCGCAGTCCATCCGGGATCTGGGTGACAAGGTCACCGCGCGCCACATCGCCGAGCGCGCGCAGGCGCCGATGGCCGCGGGTACCAAGGATCCGGTGAAGGACGCCGACGAGGTCGTGGCGTTCGCCAAGGAGTTCGGTGTTCCGGTGGCCATCAAGGCCGCCTTCGGTGGTGGTGGTCGTGGCATGAAGGTCGCGCACACCATCGAGGAGATCCCGGAGCTGTTCGAGTCCGCGACGCGTGAGGCCATCGCGGCGTTCGGTCGTGGTGAGTGCTTCGTGGAGCAGTACCTGGACAAGGCCCGTCACGTCGAGGCCCAGGTCATCGCCGACCAGCACGGCAATGTCGTGGTCGCCGGTACCCGTGACTGCTCGCTGCAGCGCCGCTTCCAGAAGCTCGTCGAGGAGGCCCCCGCGCCCTTCCTGTCCGATGAAGTCAGGTCCGAGATCCACGAGTCGGCGAAGCAGATCTGCCGCGAGGCAGGCTATTACGGCGCGGGCACCGTCGAATACCTCGTCCAGGGCGACACGGTCTCCTTCCTGGAGGTCAACACCCGCCTGCAGGTGGAACACCCCGTCACCGAGGAGACCGCCGGTATCGACCTGGTGCGTCAGCAGTTCCGCATCGCCGAGGGCCACGAGCTGTCCATCACCGAGGACCCGACTCCGCGCGGCCACTCCTTCGAGTTCCGCATCAACGGTGAGGACGCCGGTCGCGGCTTCCTCCCGGCACCGGGCCCGGTCGTCACCTACCGCGAACCGACTGGTCCCGGTGTGCGCGTCGACTCGGGCGTGGTCGAGGGTTCGGTCATCGGCGGCCAATTCGACTCCATGCTCGCCAAACTGATCGTCACCGGCGAAACCCGCGACCAAGCCCTCCAACGGGCAGCACGGGCCCTCGCCGAATTCCGCATCGAGGGTTTGGCCACCGTCCTCCCCTTCCACCGCCACATCGTCACCAACCCCGCGTTCATCGGTGACGGCGAGAAGTTCGACGTCTACACCAAGTGGATCGAGAACGAGTGGGACAACCCGATCGAGCCCTACACGGGCGCTGTCGCCATCGAAGAGGACGAACAGGCTCCGCGCCAGAAGGTCGTCGTCGAGGTCAGCGGCCGCCGCGTCGAAGTCTCTATCCCCGCCCAGTTCTCCGCCTCCGCCGCGTCCACGCCGGTGCGTAAGAAGCCGAAGCCCCGCAAGCGCGGTGGCGCGGGCACGGGCACCGCCTCCGGCGACGCCGTCACCGCCCCCATGCAGGGCACCGTCGTCAAGGTGGCCGTCGAAGAGGGCCAATCCGTCGAGGCGGGCGACCTGGTCGTGGTGCTCGAGGCCATGAAGATGGAGAACCCGGTCACCGCCCACAAGGCCGGCACCATCACCGGCCTCACCGTCGAGCCCGGCAGCGCCATCACCCAGGGCACCGTCCTCGCCGAAATCAACTAACCCCGGACCGGCCCCGGCACCCCGGCCGGGGCCGTCACCCCTCCCAGAAACCCGATTCCACTTCTCGCCACCACCCTGCTAAAGTTCCTTCCCGCAACGAAGTAGCAAGCGCCATTAGCTCAATTGGCAGAGCAGCTGACTCTTAATCAGCGGGTTCGGGGTTCGAGTCCCTGATGGCGCACCAGAAAGACCTAACCCGAGGTCAAATTCCCGAGGGCGTCCTTCGCCGGGGCGTACCCGGCTTCGGCGGATTTGCGGTAGACGCGTTTCGCGGCGTCCGTGCGCCCGAGGGATTTCCATTGATCGCCCAGGGCTTTCAGAGCGACCATGTCGCCGTCTCGTTCCACCTCGCGGTAGAGGAGCTCGGCTCGGTCGTCCTCGCCTCGGGCCTCATGAACCGTTGCCAAGTGGACTTTTCCGAGAATGTGGCCATTGTCGATGTAGCGGCGGTACCAGTAGGCGGCCTGGCCGAGGTCACCGGTCTTCATGCACATATGGCCCAAGGTCAGCATCGAGAGCGTATCGCCGTGCTCGGCGGCCCGCCGGTACCAGCGTTCGGCTTCCGCGCGGGCGCCCCGGTTTTCGAGGAGTCGCGCCAGGAAGGACATGGAGAGGGTGTCGTTCATCGAAGCGGCCTGACGGAGTAGCCGTTCGGCTTCGCCGATATCGCCGCGCTTCTGATGATCTCGGGCCCGGGCCAGCAACTGGCCGACCTCGCCACGCCTACGGCCGGTGCCCGATGGTCGCGAATTTCCCTTGGGTACTTCCGATTTCGGCGCGATGTCGGGCGGTGTCCGATCCGTGAGCATGGCCAACGCGTGCGGGATGGACGGACGTGACTCCGGCTGCCGATCCATCAGCCGGGTGATGAGCGGGCCGAGTTGCCCGGCGCGCACCGGCGCGGGAACCGCACCGAACATGACCGCTTTCATGGTTCCGTGAATGGTGTCGCGACGGAACGGCGAAACCCCCTCCACCGCCTGGTAGAGCGTGACGCCGAGGGCGTACAGGTCACCGGCGGGCGTGTCGTCGCCGTCGATGCGTTCGGGCGCCATGTACTCGAACGAACCGATGAGCGTCTCTTTGGCGGTCAGCGTGTGATCGGAGTGGTGGCGGGCGGTCCCGAAATCCGTGAGCAGCACCTCGCCGCCGGTGGCGAGCAGGATATTGCCCGGCTTGACATCGCGGTGGACCACGCCGGCATCATGGGCGGCCCGCAGGGCCTGCAACAAGGCGACGGCGACGGCGGCGGCTTCCGTGACGTCCACCGGCCCGTCGCTGTCGAGTCGCTGCTTCAAGGATCGGCCGGACACCAGGCGCATGACGATCCACGGCGTCCCGCCGTCGGTGACGACATCGAGAACGCCGACGATATTCGGATGGTCGCGCAGCCGGGCGGCATTGCGGGCCTCACGTTCGGCCCGCACAACCCGCTCGGCGTGCTGTGCGCTCGATTCGGCCTGCGGGAGCAGCACTTCCTTCACCGCGACATCCACCCGCAACCGCTCGTCGCGCGCCTTCCACACGGTCCCGAACCCGCCACTGCCCAGCTTCTCGATCAACCGGTAGCGGCCGCCGAGAACCCAGCCCGGTCGTCCCAGCGCAGACATGAAGGCTCCCAGTGGTTCAGTGCCCCAGCAACTTCGGAACCAGTCAACCGTACTCGAATACGGGTGCCCGAGGCGCCCGCAACCGGGACGGTCAGATCGCCCTTGCCCGCACGAGGTCCGACGGCAGCCCCCGTCATGGACGGCGAGCATGTGGGTCGCCTTCGACAGTGTGTCGACGATGGATCATCAAACTTGGAGCGAACCCGCGAGGGTCCTATTCGCCCGTCTGACCGTCCAGCTGTTCCCGGAGTAGGTCGGCGTGGCCGTTGTGGCGGGCGTACTCCTCGATCATGTGGGTGAGGATCCAGCGCGCGCTGTATCCGTCGTCACCGGATTGGTGATCGCCGACCGTGTCGAGCGATTCACAACTGTCCACAATCTCCCGCGAGCGAGCGCATTCCTCGTGCCACAGGCGAAACGCCTCATCCACATCCGCATCGTCGACGTCGAAGTCGACATCCTCCGACCGCTCGGCGCCCCAGTAGAACGCGGGCGCGTCCACACCCCCGAGCGTGCGGGCGAACCAGCCACGTTCCACGTCGGTCATATGACGAACCAGTCCGAGCAACGACAACGCCGACGGCGGCACCGCCCGCTGCCGCAGCTGGGCATCCGAGAGCCCTGAACACTTCCACGCCAAGGTATCCCGCTGAAACTGGAGAAAACTGCCGAGCGTCTCGTGTTCCCCGGCAACCCGAGGCGTCTCTGCCCGCTCGATCGACTCCATTCGATCATTCTCACCCGTTCCCACGCCGGCCGCCCGCGCCTTCCCCGGAAACGCCAAAACGGCCCGAGATCCCCTCGGGCCGTTGATCTTCGCCGCTACTTGACCGAACCGGCCAGCTGATCGGCATACGGGGCGATGAACTTTCCGACAATGGGCAGCGGCGCGCGGACACCGCCGGTGTTGTTCGCCTGCACCATGGCCATGATCCAGACGACGAGCGCCAGGAGCCCGACCGCGAGCCCGGCGAGGCTGAAGATGATCCCCAGCGCCCCGAGCAGCGACCCGACGATGCTCAGCACGAAGTTGAGGACGGAGACCGCTCCGAAGAAGACGATCGATTGCGAGGCATGGAATTTCACGTCGGGGTCGTTCTTCCCCAGGAACAGGAAGATGATTCCGGTGAGCCAGCCCAGCGCGTAGGACAGGATCGCGCTGGTCTTCTTGTCCAGGCCGGTGGACTGCGGCTGGTTGGCGGGAGGCTGAGAAAATGTCATGGCGTAAGTAAATGCCGCGCACGCCCCCTACCGATCTCAACTTCAGCATGAACCCGCAGGTCCATTGGCTGCGGGGTCAGTGCCGCGCACAGAAATCGTCCAGAAGCAGACGAGTGCGTTTCAGCGACGCCGGTACATTCGTGGGGATTCTGCCGACGGGGAGGGATGATGGCCGGCGAGCCTGTCATGACGCTGTACGACTACCAATTGGCGATGCTGCACCCGATGAACAAGAGCGCGCCGGCCCAGGCCGCGGAGCTACGCCGTCATCTCGGCGCTACCCGGGTCGACACCGCGATCGCTGAGAAGCGGTGGTTCTACGGAGAGGCTGTCAACAACTTCAAGTCGATCGATGAGTATGTAACAGCCTGGGGTGCACCGACTTCGGAGCGAAGCGAACAGGTCGGCAGCCGCACGGTGCGGTATGCGGTGTGGGATCTCACGTTCTGGCCGGGATTGCAGCTCGAATTCACAGAGCTTCATCGCGGATACAACGTACTCAAACGGTTGCTTCGCAGACCGGAGCTGCCAAGGCCGCAGATCGACTCCGTTGCTGATCTGACGCCCTGGTCGTGCACAAATGAGGAGCTGCAAGAATCCAGCCTCGGCCCAATTGACTTCGTCGACGGATTCGGTGCGGTCGGAGACGTGGTTGCTTTCACCGCGACCGATCCCGATACCGGACGTCAGCAGCGCTACTTCGCCCACATCGATTGGGGCCTGCTACAGGCGGTCGAACCGGCACCGGACTGGTACACCGACGAGCGACGAACCGATCATTAGCAACCGGGTGACCTGCGACCGCATCCGAGTGCTGTGGTTCGGATATGAGTAGGCCGCCCGAAGTTGCTGCGCCGCTATCGAGTTCCGCTGCCTGGGTTACCGGATCATGGCGCCGATTGTTTCGACTCGATCCGCCAGGGGGACGCTCAACTCGATCACCGGGATGTCGGCGAGGAGGTGCAGCGGGTCGGTGTAGGCCAACTCCAGGAGCGTGTCGTTGACCGTGTGGCGCAGACCGAGCATCTCCACCGAGGGCAGGAGTCGTTCGGTTTCGGGGGTTATGGGCACCAGGACCAGGAGATCCAGTGTGGCCAAGGCATTTCGGACTGTGGCGGGAGTGGTGGCGGACTCGAGGTCGAGGCCGGTCGCTGACAGGTAAGCCAGGAAGTCCAAGGGGGTTCGGTCGAAGACGGATCCGTCCGGCTCGCTGGTCAGCAGTTGGATCGAGCGGGCCAGCTGGGCTCGGTAGTCGGCGCGCGAGGGCGGGTATTCGAAGTCGTAGCCGTCTTCCTCGAGGAGGACATACGGTTCCTCGATCGGCATGAGTTCGTCGAAGCGGGAACACAGTTCGTGAACCAGCGTTGTCTTGCCGGTCCCGTGTGGTCCGGATACCCCGATCCGCATTCGACTCCTTCGATTCGATGTTCTTGTACGACCAGCCCTCTGGTGCCAGGGCGCGCAGATCAGCTCTGCGCTGAACAGGCTCGCGCGGCTCGCCTCTTCGCTTCTCGACTTCAGCCCCGCAGGGTGGCGATGGCCTTCTCGATGCGGCGTTGGCGGGTCTCGGGCTTCTTGGCGCTCTCGATGGCGTGGACGTGCTCGCGTTTACGGCTGTGGGAGAGGTTGTCGTAGGCGGCGCGGGCCGCGGGGTCGGCGTCCAGGGCCTGGGTGAAGTCGTCGGGCTCGACGATGACTCGGGGTTCGGAGTCGAGCCGCACTTCGACCTCGACTTCGTCGCCGATCTCGACACCGGCGGCCTTCCGGTTGGCATTGCTGAGACCGAGTAGGTTGCGGCCGCGCAGGATGGCGACCCGGCTCTTCCAGGAGTGGCCGTTGAGCGTGATCGTCACCGGCGGGCGGGCGCCCCCGCCGAGCGCTTCCACTACCTCGGGCGGAACTTCCAAGCCGCGCATGGGCTCCGGCGGCTCGACGATGGCCCGAAACTTCATGTTCCTTCTCCTGTGGTTCTGCGGGCTCACCGCGGATCCGGCACGCCCGGCTCCGATTGCCGCTCCCACTTCCTACACCAGGATCATCGCCGCGTCCGGAACCGCCGCGGCACGGGCCGATCCTCGTGCCGCGCAGCGCAGTGCACAGCCGACACCGGTGTGCCGCCGACGCGCTAGCGCGCCTTGGTGGCCCACATGATGACGTTGGTTCCGAAGAACTTCTTTCGCCAGCCTACGTCTCGAAAACCCAGGCGAATCAACAGATCCGCGACCTGTCGCGGGGATTCGAAAGCGCGCGTGCTGGATTCGAGATAGGTGTACGACGAGCGGTCGCCGGAGAACACCTGCCCGAGCAGCGGCACGATTGTGCGTAATCCCCACTCCACGATCGGCTTCGCCGGACCGCTGGGCGGGCAGGTCTCGAGGATGACGATGCGACCGCCGAGTCGGAGCACCCGTTGCTGTTCGCGCAACACCCCTTCGAGGTCTTCGACGTTGCGCAGTAGGTAGCCCTCGGTGATCGCATCGAACGATTCGTCACCGAAGGGCAGGTCGGCGGCGTCGGCGAGCTGCCAGTGGACGGCGTCAGCCCCCGGCTTGGTCTTGGCGCGCTCCAGCATCCGCTCGGAGAAGTCGGCGCCGGTGACGGTGGCGGTGGGATAGGCGCGGGCGGCCTCCAGTGCGATCACGCCTGTGCCGGTGGCGAGATCGAGCAGGCTCCCGCCCGCGGGCGGTGCGGCGAGCTCGGCGACCTCACGACACCACCGGCGATGACGGCCGAGAGTCATGACCCGGTTCATCCGATCGTAGTACTCGGCGATTCCCTGGAAGATCCCGTGCACCGCAACACTTTTGCCCTGGGGCACCTCATCGATGGCCATCTCACGCACCCGCGCCGTCGGGGCGCTCGCCCGTCGAACGGTTCAGGATCAGATCTCCCGCTCGCGCGATGACCTCTTCACGAGTCCGGCCGGGGTGATCGGCGGCGAGGAAATGGCTGCCGATGGCCGCGCAGAAGGCGAGGAGGCTGCGAGCCTCGATCTCGGCGGGATCGGAGCAGACGGTGCCGATCGCGTCACGCAGTAGGTCCATGCGCCGATTGTCCACTCGGCGTAGGCGTTCGGCGACGGCGGCGTCGCGGCGGGCCCAGTCACGCACGGCCAGGTCGATGGGAAGCAACCGGCCATCCGAGAAGGTGAGGCGACCAGCCAGCCGGGCCTTGTCGAGAACGCTGCCGTCGGCCTGCTCGACCTCCTCGAGCACATTGTCGACCGCTTCGTGCTCCCAGGTGTCGAGCATCGCCGTGAGCAGCGCCTCACGATCGGCGAAGTAGCCGTAGAACCCGCCCTTGGTCACCCCGAGCGCCTTGGCGAGGGTCTCGATGCGCACCGCATCGACGCCCCCGGTGGCCAAGGCGCTCAACCCGGCGTCAATCCATGTCTCGCGCGGTGTGCGCAGCGCACCCATGCCGTGATCCACCCCACTCCAACGTTGTACGGAACCGTATAACTGATCTAGCCTCACATTATACGCAACCGTATAACCCACTGAGGACGGTGTCATGTCCAATCGACTCCCCCGCGCCGCGCACACCGAAATGCCATGGCGGATCCACGAAATCGCGCCCGACTTCCAGATACAGGACGTCTGGGCCTTTCGAGCGCCCGGCGCCGGAGCGGACGACTTCCCAGTCGCTCTCGCCCTGCTCGACACCGACGGCGGCCCATCCACCGCGTCCCCGCCGGTTCGGTTCCTCTTCGCGGTGCGCTGGCGGCTCGGCGCCCTCCTGAGCTGGGACGATCCCGGCGCTGGACTCGGGACCCGGGTTCGGTCACTACGCGACCGGCTGCCCGACGACCTGCGCCAGGAGCCGGCCGGTCCGACCGTGCCGGGCACCCCGTTCACGACGCTGTACGAAACCCATGATGAATCGGCGCTCGAGCTGGCGAACAAGACCGTGCACGGGGTGGCGCACCTCGGCTGGGTCCCGACTGGCGACGGGTACGAGCTGCGGATGGCGGTCCTGGTCAAACCGAATGGACTCCGCGGCCGGTTGTACCTGGCCGGCATCGAACCGTTCCGTCTGCTCATCGTCTATCCCGCGATGCTGCGCCGATGGGATCGCCTGTGGCGCCAACACAATTCGACCGGGGGCGGCGACGCCGGGTGCTCGACCGAGGAGGTCCGGTGATCACGTGGGCGGGTCGGCTCGTCGTCTTCTTCGGAGCCGCGCACACCATTCTGGCCCTGACCCTCGAGGGCGCCGCGCGCCATGCCGGTGACTGGTTCGGCGGCGCCCTGTGGCACGACGACCTGTCCGCGATGAGCCCCGCCAACAGCGCACTCTGGCTTTCGCTGGACAGCTTCGGAATTCCGCTGGTCACCGTCGGACTGATCGTGCTGTGGCTGGATCGGCGCGCCCTCACGCCACCGCCGTTCATCGCCTGGATACTCGGGGCCTGGACCATCCTGGGCGCGGTGATCATGCCGCTCACGCCATGGCCGATCATGGCGGTGGCGACCGGTCTACTGGTGGCGGGCGCCCGACATCCCGCCCCCGCCCCGACACCTGAAGCCGGGTAACGGCCACCATCGTTCCGACCTATTCGACCTCGACTTCTTCGCGAAGAACTGCAATCTAGCAACGCTAGACAAGCTCTCGAGCCCGTGTTACCGTTGCTCCCGAATCTAGCACTGCTAGGTTGCAGTAACCGACGAGGAGTAATCGACATGAGCTTCACCATCAATGAACAGAAGTTCCTCGCTGAGGCCGGGCTCGGCCGGCTGGCGACGGTGTCGGCCGACGGTGTGGTGCAGAACAATCCGACCAGCTACCGGGTGAACGCCGACGGCACCATCGACATCGGCGGCATGCGGATGGTCGCCACTCGAAAGTACCGCAATGTGCAGTCCGGCAGCCGGGTGTCATTCGTTGTCGACCAACAGGTTTCGCTGGAACCGTACGAGATTCGCGGCGTCGAGGTGCGCGGCACGGCCGAGGCGATCGAGGACATCGACCCGCCGTTCCCCCACCAGGAACGCGCCATCATCCGAATCCACCCGGACCGCATCATCTCCTGGGGCATCGACGGCGGCTCCTTCGACTTCACCAGCCGCCGCGCCGAGTAATCAGGTGGCGTAGGCGAACCGTGCCCACGATCGTGATCAATTCCCTGGGCTGGGCGATCGAGCTGGCCATCGTAATCCTGTGGTGGGGCAAACAATCCACCGCCTACTTCCGTCCCGCCGCGCAGAGCACGCCGCAAGCCCCCGGCCAGGGTCAGCCCGGTCCCTGGATCTACTGACGTAACCGTCGTCATGCCCCGGCAATCACTTACCGGGGCATGACGCGTTTCAGTGGGTCATCGGTGCACCGAACCAGGTCGACAGGGCCTGGTGGAGACCCGATGCCGCGGTTTCGGCGGGCTCGGCGAAATCCGCTGCCCAGGCGATGTAGGCGTCGGGGCGGATCAGGAGGGCGTCGGCGGGAGGGTTGTCGGTTTTGGCGGTGATGACGTCGACCCGGAGGGGCCAGCGTTCGGCGACTTCCCGGAGTTCGGGGCGGTCGGCGAAGTCGAGGAGGACGGGGCGGGAGGTATGCATGAGTTCGGCGACGGTGACGATGTCGGGGTCGGTGTGGAGGGTGAGGTTCGGGGCGAAAGTTCCGGTCAATGGGTGGGTTTCGGGGGTGGGGTAACGGAGGTCGGTGGCGCCGACGAGGGCGCCCAGGCGGTGGGCTGCGGGGTCGTCGGTGAGGAGTTCGGTGAGGACGTCCCGGAGGGCCTCGGCGGCGGGGTCGCCGCCTCGGCGCAGAGCGACTTGGGCGCGGGTTTGGAGACGGGCTCGCGCACCGGCGTAGTGGCGTTCGGTGTGGTAGGTGTCGAGGAGTGAAGCGGGCGCCCAACCCTGCACTGCCGCAGCGAGTTTCCAGGCCAGGTTGACGGTGTCGGACAGACCGCAGTTGAGGGCCGTGCCCGTGGCCGGGAAGAGGTGGGCCGCGTCGCCTGCGAGGAAAACTCTTCCGGCACGGTAGTTTTCGGCCTGTCGGTCCTGGAAGACATAGCGGGACAGCCGGGACGGCTCACCCAGAGGCAGGTCGAAGCCCAGGACGCGGCGGATACTGGCGCCGAGTTCGGCCATCGTCAACTACGCGACGACCTGCGACCCTTGTTCGAAGGATTGGAACTCAGTGTGCGGCGCGCCAAACAGGCCGCCCGCGGGCACACCGCGGTCTTGAAACTGGCCCTGCTGCCGTTCAACATCCCCGAGTTCCACCGCTATTGGAACGAATTCCGCGCCCGCCACCCGCAGTGGGAGCTCCAGGTCCACCGACTCCCCTACACCGACGTCTTCGGGTCCCTGCGCAACGGCGACTACGACGTGATCGCCGTCTGGGGCCCGGTCCCCGACGACATCACCGTCGGCCCAGCCCTTTTCAGCGACAGCCGGGTGATGGCCGTCAGCCGCGGCCACCCACTGGCCGATCGCGACACGGTGTCGATCGAGGACTACCCCGACTACCTGCACTCGATGCCGCCGGGCAACGCCCGCGAATGGGAGGAGACCTACCTCCCCTTCACCACACCGTCCGGACGCCCGATCAATCGCCTCCGCCCGGTCACCAATGTCGACGACCTCATCGAATGGGTCATCAACGGCGACATCATCCATTCCTTCCCGGCCCACGTCACCGAATTCTGGAAGATGTCGCACGTCCGCTTCATCCCCATCCCCGACATCCCGCCCCTCACCTACCACCTCTGCTGGCGCGCCGACGCGGACACCGAGCCTATCCGCGCCCTCGCCCAAGTCCTCACCGACCTACGCGGCGCATAGACCTACTCCCAGGCGAAGCGGGGCTGATCGAAGTGGTCCACGCGGGTCGCGCGGCCATGCAGGGCCACTTCGCGGAACTGGTGCAGGATCGCGGCGGTGGGGGCATGCAGGTGGCCGCCGAGCAGCGGGAGCTGGATGGTGGGGCGGTCGGAACCAGGGACGGCGGCGAAACGCGGGTTGACGTCGAGTTCGGCCAGTGGGATCCAGTGCACGGAAGCCACTTCGGCGGGGTTCGGGGCGAGGGCCGGCGGGTCGCCGACCCAGGCCACGACGGGGGTCATGATGTAGCCGGACCGGGTCGGGTAGTCGTCGAGCAGGCCCAGGACGGCCGATCGGGGCAGGGCGATGCCCAGTTCCTCGTGAAGTTCGCGCAGGGCCGCGGCTTGCGGGTCCTCGCCCGGGTCGAGGCGGCCGCCGGGGAGGGCCAGCTGGCCGGCGTGGGCGCGCAGGCTCGGCGCGCGTTCAGTCAGCCAGATGCCTTGGTCCGCACCGCGGTCGACGATCGCGATCAGCACCGCGGCGGGTTTGCGGCCTTCCGGGTCGACGGGCCGGCGCGGGAAGGCGTCGAGCGCCTCGGCCATCGCGTCCCGCAACCGGGCCGCGGGCACGGCGGTCCAGCGGTATCCGCTGCTGTCCTGGTCGACGGGCATTCGCCGAACCTAGATCGCCGCGACACCCACCGTCAAGCAGCCAGTATCGTTCCGGCATGCGCGATTTCGGGATGGGATTTGCCCAGTTCTTGGCGGGGCAGCGGTGGGTGGCACGGCATCGCCGGGAGTACGGGCTGGGGCTGGTGCCCGCGCTGATCACGCTGGTGATCTACGGGGCCGCACTGGTCGGGGTGATCACCCGGGGCGGAGATGTGGCGGAGACGCTGACACCGTTCGCGGATGGGTGGCCGAGCCCCTGGCTGGGGTTGTTCCGCGCAGCGCTGATGGTGGCGTTGATCGCGCTGGCGGTGCTGGTGGCGGCGTTGACCTTCACCGCGGTCACCCTGTTGATCGGATCGCCGTTCTACGACGTGATTTCCGAGCGGGTCGACCGGTCGGTCTCGCCGGACGGAACCGCGCCCGAATCGGCGCTGGCCTGGTGGGTCGAGCTGTGGGTGTCCGTGCGGGACAGCGCTCGAATCCTGGTGCGGGCCATGCTGTGGGCGGCACTGCTGTTCGTGCTGGGGTTCGTGCCCGTCATCGGGCAGACGGTGATTCCCGTGCTGGCGGTGTTCGTCACCGGATTCTTCCTGACCCAGGAGCTGACTTCGGTTGCGCTGCAACGACGCGGAGTGCAGCTGAACCAGCAGATGGCCATGCTGCGCTCCCGCAAGACCGTGGCCTGGGGCTTCGGCGCACCCCTCGCGGCGGCGTTCCTCATCCCGGTGGTGGCCGTGTTCCTCATGCCCGGGGCGGTCGCCGGGGCCACACTGCTGAGCCGTCAACTACTGGGCGAACCGACCCGGGCCTGATCCCGCCGCTCACCTGGTCGAGAGCGCGAAGGCGGTGAGGAATCCGGCGACGGTGACCAAACCCGTCACCAGGTGGGCGTTTTCGAAGGCCTCGGGAATCATCGTGTCCGCGATCATGGTCAGGATCGCGCCCGCGGCCAGCGCGATGATGGCGGCCAGGACGGACGCGGACAGCACATCCGACAGGGCGAAACCGAGCATGGCCGCCGCCGCGCTGAGCACCGCGATGCCGCCCCAGAGGCCGAAGATGTAGACGGGAGTGCGGCCCGCGCGACGCATGCCGGTGGCACTGGACAGACCCTCGGGGATATTGCTGATGAACACCGCGGCGACGGTCGCGACGCTGACCGCGCCGCCGGAGGCGATGCCCACACCGATGATCATCGATTCGGGGATGCCGTCGAGCAGTGCGCCCAACGCGATCGCGGTGCCCGACCCTTCCTGATCGGCCTCCGAAGGCTGTTGATCACCAGACCGTTTGCGGTGCCGCGCGCCACGGCGGGCCAGCGCGCTGTTCGCGCCGGTGTACAGCGCGGCCCCGGCCAGCGCGCCGACCGTGGTGGGCACCAGCCCGCCGCGCGCGTGCGCCTCGTCGATCAACTCGAACGAGACCGCCGACAGCAGTACGCCGCTGCCGAACGCCATGATGGTCGCCACCAGCTTGGCGGGAACCTGGACCAGATAGCCCAGGCCCGCGCCCATCACCAGTGCCGCGCCCGCGAGCAGTCCCCAGCCACCCGCCTCGACCACAGTGCCCATGTCCAGTGATTACCACCGGACCCGGCCCGACGGTGCGCGACCGGCCGATGGGCGGCTCAGCGAGTGACGGCGGGCAGGGACTGCGCTTCGGCGAACGCCGCCATGTCGACCATGCGGCGGGCATTGGACAGGGCGGTGATGGTGCACACGCCCAGCGCGCCGGTGCGGTCGTAGAGAGTCGCCGTGGAGACCGCGATACCGTTCGCGGACACGTGATCCCGGGCGTGCACGCCGATCTCCGGGCCCTCCGGCAGGCGCGAGAGGGTCATGGTGACATCGGTGTTGATGTAGCCGACGCCCGCGGTGCCCCAGTTGCACACCAGGTTGGTGGTGTCGGCCGCGAAGGCCGCGCGCTCGAACGGGGTGATGGGCTCGCCCGCGATCAGGGGCGGAACGTTGTTCCAGGCGGCCTTGCGATGCGGGTTGACGCCGGAGGCGAAATCGTGGGTCCAGTCGGCGGATCCGGACTTGAACAGCGGCGGCGCGCCCTCGGGGCGGTCGAGCCGCTGGTCGGGGACCGGCAGTTCCTGGGTGGGCTGCCAGATCTCGCCGGGCGGCTCGGCCGCGGCGATCAGGAATTGGACGGTGGCGCGGGCCCGGACCTGGTCCTGCTGGACGATCGAGGCGTCGACCACGCGAATGCGGTTGCCGTCGCGGACGATCGAGCTGTGCAGTTCGATCGGCTCGTTCAGGACGGGGCTGAACATGTCGACGGTGAAACGGGCGGGCACGAACTCGGAACCGGGGTTGTGGGTTTCGAGCTCGTGGGCCAGCAGCCCGCAGACGGCGGTGCCCGCGAGCTGGCTGGAAGACCAGGCACTGACCGCCATGCGGGTCGCCGTATAGCGACCGTCCTCCCGAGTGAAGAACGCGGTCATGATGCCTCCCCTACCTGGTGAATGATCTTCCAAATTAGAACACGTGTCAGAAACGCGGGGGAAGGCGCGCGTCCCGATCAGCGAGCAGCGGGCGGAGTCAGTTCACCCAGGGCGGGTTCACCACGGTGCCGTCGAGCAGCTCGCCGGTGAAGCCGACCGGGGCCGTGACCAGCACCTCGGCGGTCCGGTCGGACGGGTTGTCCAGGCGGATGACCGAATCCGCGGGCGCCACGCCCGCGTCACCGGCGGCGAGTCGCGCCGACTCCCCCTGGATGGTCAGCGTGATCGAGCCCGCCAGCACCACGAAGCCCTCCTCGCGGTGGATGCGGTGCGCGACGCCCTGGGTGCCGGGCGCGATCTCGAGACGCCACACGCACAGCTCGCTGCTGCCGACAGCGGGGCGGATCAAGGGGGTGAAGCGGGAACCGTGCATCTCGTGGGACTGGATATCGGCGGCGTGGACGACGGGCATGAGCACTCTCCTTTGGTCAAGTAGCTTGACTATATAGTCAAGCTTGTTGACTTCTTTGTCAAGTGCCAAGATCTCAGACATGCCCGGACCCGTACAGGACCTGCCGCTGCTGCTGCTCGCGGCCGCCGCCGAGGTGACCGACGCCATCAACGACGGCTGCGTGGCGGCCGGGTTCACCGACATCCGGCCCACCCACGGCTTCGCCTTCGTGCGCATGGCGCCGTCCGGGGCGACGGTCGGCGAGATCGCCGAACACCTGGGCGTCACCAAGCAGGCGGCCAGCCAGCTGGTCGACGAGCTCGTCAAAAAGGGCTACGCGCAGCGCAATCCGCATCCCACGGACGCCCGCGCCAAGATCATCACGCTCACCGAACGCGGCTGGGCGTGCACCCGCGCCGCCGACGCCGCCGCGGCCCGGTTCACCGAGCGATGGGCGGCGACACTCGGGGTCGAAGCGACGGTGGACCTGCGCAACGCCCTCGCGCGCGTGGTCACACCGGGCCGCGTGCGCCCCTCGGCCTGGTGACCGATCCGCGGGGAACTCAGCCCAGTTCGAGGGTGGTCGCGCCGAACACCCGATCCAGCCGGTGATCCCGCACCGGCCCGGTGTACATGCGCGCGGTCTCGAAGCTCGGCGTCAGACCGGCCTCCTCCATGAGGCGCACCGCGGGCTCGTTGACCAGCGGAACATCCACCGCCAGAGGCATTCCCGCCGCGTGCGCGGCCAGCGCGGCCAGCAGCTGACGCGCGTCGGCGGGCGTATCCGCGAACAGGGGCCCGACCCGCAGGGTGTCCCGGGCGGGGCGCAGGACGGCGTACCCGGTGAGCGTACCGTCCACAATGCGCGCGAACGTCCGATGCCCCGGTTCGTCGAGCCAGGCGGTGAGAAATGCCGGGCGATCCGCCGGATAGCACGCGGAGTCGTACGGCAGCAGCTCCGCCGTATCCGCCGGGGCGAGCGCCGTGACCGCGTTGTCGGGCAACGGCAGTCGTGGCACCCCGATGAATCGCGCACTGCTGTAGGCGAGTTCGAATCCACTGCGCCGATAGTTGTCCTGCTGCGCGGGCACCCCGTCCAGGCCGACCACCCGGTTTCCCGCGTGCTTCAACCCGGCTTCCCAGGTGGCCAGCCCGAATCCACGCCCGCGCAGCTCCGGCCGCACCAGATAGAAACCCAGGAAGGCGTAGTCCGCGCCGTAATTGACGACCGACACCGCGGACGCGGGCTCCCCGTTCACCCGCCCCAGGAAGAACCCGTCGGGATCCTGCGCGAAATACGAGGTGGTATCCCGCCGCCCCGGATTCCAGCCCTCGGCGGCAGCCCACTCCACCACGGTGGCCCACTCCCCCGGCGTCGCCCGGGAAACGACCAGATCATCGATGCGCACGGTCTCCGGCATGCGACCAACGGTAGCCGCAAAACCGCTGCTACTCGGCAGAATTCGCGGAGCCGGGGCAGAGCGCGAGCAGCGCCACCCGGCCCGCGCGGCAGCACGACGCCGCCCCGACGTGGGTACAACCCGCTCCGGTGCCGGCAATGCCGCGTCCAGCGGAAACCACCCCGGCCCACGGCCCCATGGCTCCCGCCGGCACCTCACCGACCAGGACGTCGCCACTCGGCGCCGACGGCGGGGGTCGGGCGCGGCGGCGGGGACTCGAGCACGCGGCGATCGGGGGCCAGGACTCCGGTAGGGTCGGTATGTCATGGCCCGCGACCTGCGAGGTTGCGCGGAGTTCGAGGAAGATATGGCCGACTACGCACATTCCGATCACGCCAGCCGAAGCCGCGAGGAGAAGGCTCGGCGGCTGGCCGCGTATGTCTGGGCACGCGGGATCAGCGGGGTCGAGTTGCTGGAGCTGCCGGTGGCGCAGCGGCGGAAACTGGCCCGGGCGGCGGAGACGAATCCGCCCAGCACCGAGGAGACCTGGCAGGCGGTGGCCCGGCTGCTCGGGGAGAAGGACGCGTGGGCGGCCCGGAATCCGGGGCATCCGGCGGCCGTGCGCGATCACGCGGACGAGAAGATCCTGTGGGTGAAACCGCCGGTCAAGCCCTGGGAGTAGCGGGAAGCCATCGCCCGTGAACTCTTGACAGCAAGAAATGAACAAGGGTTCACTGCTTGGGTGTCCCCCGACTACGAGAACCACGCCGGCACCCGCCCGGCCGCCTGGCGCGACGACCTGACCGGTGGCGACGACTCGCTGTTCGCCGGCCGCCCGGAACCGGTGAACGAGTACACCGGGCGCACCCTGACCTACGAGGTGACCGGCCGGATCGCGCGCATCACCTTCAACCGGCCCGAGCGCGGCAATGCCATCACCGTCGACACCCCGATCGAACTGGCCGCGGCCGTCGAGCGCGCCGACCTGGATCCACGGGTGCACGTCATCGTGGTGAGCGGGCGCGGCAAGGGCTTCTGCGGCGGCTACGACCTGTCGATCTTCGCCGAGAACGGCCTCGAACCGGCCGAGGGCGCCCAGCCCGCCGAGGGCAGCGTGCTCGATCCGGTCGTGCAGGCGCGCAATCACAATCCGTGGGCCACCTGGGACCCCATGGTCGACTACGCCATGATGTCGCGCTTCAACCGCGGCTTCTCCAGCCTGCTGCACGCCAATAAGCCGACCGTGGCCAAGGTGCACGGCTTCGCCATCGCGGGCGGCACCGATATCGCGCTGTTCGCCGACCAGATCATCTGCGCCGACGACGCCCGCTTCGGCTACCCGCCCACCCGCACCTGGGGCATCCCCGCCGCGGGCATGTGGGCGCACCGCGTCGGCGACCAGCGGGCCAAGCGCCTGCTGTTCACCGGCGACAGCCTCAGCGGCAAGCAGGCGCTCGAATGGGGCCTCGCCATCGAAGCCCCGCCCGCCGATGAACTGGACGCGCGCACCGAGGAACTGCTGGAGCGCATTTCGATGGTGCCGATCAACCAGCTGGTCATGGCGAAGCTGGCCCTCAACAGCGCGCTGCTCAACCAGGGCGTGGCCAACTCCGGCATGGTCAGCACCGTGTTCGACGGGATCTCACGGCACACCCGAGAGGGCTATGCCTTCCAATTGCGCTCGGCCACCGCTGGTTTCCGCGAGGCCGTGCGGGAACGCGATGAGCCGTTCGGCGATTGGAAGCGGGCGCAATTCGGGAAGCCCGCGGGCGAGTCGAAACCGGCCGAGCCCGAGGCGTAGTCGGGCCGGGTCGACCGAACCCCGTCGGTCGCCGCTCAGTCGATCCCGTCCAGATCCGCGCGCTCGACCTCGGCGACCACCCGGTCGGCCAGTGAGCGTACGGCCTTCGCCTCCTCGACGGTCATCTCGTCGATGAACAGCCGCCGCACCAGCTCGACATGGTTGGGCGCGGCGGCCTCGAGGGCGGCGCGGCCCGCGTCGGTGAGCCTGATCTCGCGGCCGCGGGCGTCGTCTGCGGCCTGGCAGCGGTCGACCAGCCCTCGGGTCGCCATCCGGGAAAGATGCTTGGACAGGCGGCTCTTGTCCCAGCAGATCTCCGCGCCCAGTTCCTTGGCACGCAGCTGGCCACCGGCCGCGGACAGCGCGACCAGCACTTCGTAGTCGGAGAACGACAGCCCGTCCCGGGTCAGTCCGGCGGCGATCGCCGAGTCCAGGCGTTGCCGCATGCGGATGAAGGACTGCCAGGTCGTCTGTTCCTCATCGGTCAGCCAGCGCGTCATGACATCCATGATATCGGGAAATAGTTGACATGGACACCATGTTAACCCTCAGGAAGTTCACGGAGAATCCGTGCCACCCCCGGCATGCAACCTTCGGTACAGTACTGACCGTTCGATTTGCGTAGTTCTGGCGGAAATCATCAATGCCCGAGCGCATTTCAGTCAGGACGAATGAGACACATAGTGGCAGAAGAGGTTCCGGCATTCGGGGTTAATCCCCTAATTCACCTCGATGAATAGCTCATCCGGTTGACAATGCAACGTTGCGCCAGAACACTCGGGCCAGCTAACCCTAACCGCGCCGACATTGAGGAATACATGAACGTTCGCCGGCTACTCGTCACCGCCAGCGTCGCGGGCCTGACGACCATCGCAGCCCAGACCGCCGTTGCCACCGCCGATGTCATCACCGGATCCGCCGGTACCGGATCCTCCGCCATCGACACCGGTTCGGCCGCCACCGGCTCCGCGGGTCTCAGCCAGACCGGCTCCGCCGGCGGCCCCGTGTACCAGAACTGCGACCAGGCCCGCGCCGCCGGTGCCGCTCCGCTGTTCCGCGGCCAGCCCGGCTACAGCCCGCACCTGGACCCCGACGGCACCGGCATGGCTTGCCCGACGGTCTGAGAGAGACCCCACTCTCGGGACTCACAGGGGTGAACCCCTGAAGCCCCAGGGAGACGCGTGGCCCGGTCCGGACGGACCGGGCCACAGCTGTTCCCGGCCCGAGAAGCCACGGCTGTCCTCGGCACAGAAAAATGTGGCCCGGTCCCATGCAGGGGACCGGGCCACATCCGTGTTCGGGTTCGGGGGGCTGTCCCCCGAATCCGGCTGCCGCTCAGCGGCGGAAGATCTTCACCACGACCAGGGTCGCGATCAGGGCGCCCGCGCCGATCAGGCTGTACTTGATCTTCGGCTCGTTGATCTTGGCCACCAGGGACTGTTTGGCATTGTCCGCCAGCCGCTGGGGGTCGGCGCGTACCGCCAGCTCGTCGAGCGTGCTCGCGAGCCGGTTGCGTGCGGCCTCGATCTCCCGCTCGATCGCCTCGGTATCTCTCGCCACGTCACACTCCTGTCTGAAAGCCGCGCGGAATCCGCGGCGCCGTCGAATCGGGGCCGCTCTCGCGCGACGCACGCGCAGGCGAGCCGACCTGCCGAGAGTGTATCGCCAACACCGGCTCGAGCCCGTCGACTAGCGTGGCGGCATGACCGAGAATCACCGACTCAGTCCCGGGGACACCGCGCCCGCCTTCACTCTGCCCGATGCCGACGGCAAGGACGTCTCGCTGTCGGACTACCGCGGCCGCAAGGTGATCGTGTACTTCTACCCGGCCGCCAGCACTCCCGGCTGCACCAAGCAGGCCTGCGATTTCCGCGACAACCTGGCCGATCTCGACGGCGCCGGCATCGATGTCATCGGCATCTCCCCCGACAAGCCGGCCAAGCTGGCCAAGTTCCGCGACACCGAACAGCTCACCTTCCCGCTGCTGTCGGATCCGGAGAAGGAGACGCTGTCCGCGTACGGCGCCTTCGGCGAGAAGATGATGTACGGCAAGAAGGTGACCGGCGTCATCCGCTCCACCTTCCTGATCGACGAGCACGGCAAGGTCGAGGTCGCCCAGTACAACGTCAAGGCTGCACACACGACAAGCAAGATCAAGAAATATATCGAGATCGGTCAGGCAGCCCAAGCGTCCGGCAAATAGTCGCTGGTCAGATACATAGAGCCAGGTGCAGCACCTCACCAATAGTGACGAGCGTCACGTGATGGCAAGCGAGGGATGCACCCGGCCCCAGCCTTCCGAGCTATCAGTCTCGAACTAGACGACAACCCAGCGCTTCTCGCCCTTCTCCCACTCGATCGATCCACCGTGCAGCTTCTTGAACGCGGATAGGACGGTCTTGCTGATTGCTGGGTTGCCGCTCTCGTTCTGGTACACCCACTCTGGGCCGAACCTTGTTTCGATGTCCGCCACCAGGTGCTCTTGGTATCCGACGTCTTCGGCCCGGATTTGGTCGATCATCCACTGAGCAACGTCTGTTTCAGTAACCACGAAGCAAGCGTAGACAGAAGCCGATGACATCCCCGGCTTCCCTGCCCCCCTTGATGAATCGCGTAGGCAGCCTCCGCCACGCCGAGACTGAGTGACCAAGCCGCAACCCGCCGGGTGATAGGTTCCGGCGTGACCGGCTCGCCGGAGCCGATTACCCAAATCCGGCACAGGCTTGCTGCGCCCGCTCCCGGCGGCCGGTCTCCAGCACCAGCCGACCGGAGAGCGAGCGCCTGTGAGGGACGAGTACCACGACGTAACCGTCTACACCAAAGAAGGTTGCCAACCGAGCAAGGCAACCAAGATCTTTCTCATGAAGCACGGTGTTTCGTATACCGAGATCAACATCAGCAAGAACGAGTTGATGCGAGATCGCCTGATCGAACTGGGCTACACCGCGGTTCCCGTCGTTGAGTGGCGTGTCAACGGCCAGCAAGGTTCTTGGTCGGCGTTCCAGCCAGACGAGATCGAACTACTTGCGAAGCGGTTCCGGGCCGTGACCGCACCTACCGACGGATGTAAGTAGCGGCCTGCCGCTTCTGCTCAGTCCGCCACGCGTGCATGGCTGCCGGAACGTCTGTCACATTGAACGTGACGTTGGGCCGCGTGTGAACAAGGCGTTCAATATCGGCCCGCGTCATCGTGTCCCCACCCTGGGCAGGCTGAAGCGCGGACCCCGCGAACTCCTGAAGTTGCTTCGGAGAGTTGAAGATCGGCTCCGGAGAGTTAGACAAGTTCACTGCCATACCGCCCGGAGGGAGCCAGCCGCCCGTGTCATACACAGCGGCAGACTTCAGATTCCTAACCCAATCCGGAACGTCACGCTTCGAGTTGTACCCCAGTTGACCAGCGAACGCCGAAGCCCCGAACGAACCGATGTTCTGTAGAGCCTGGGAGATCGACGTACCGGTCTGGGTGTCATCCGAGTTCACAAGGGATACAGCTTGGTCGGCAACGTCCCACCAGTGAGAACCCGAGATCTTGTCCGGTAGCTGCGTCTTGAACGCATCGAACGCGACACCCGCGACCGAGGACGCCCAGGTGGTGAAGATGTCCTTGACGGTCTTCGCCGGGGACTTCGAAGAGTCGTTGTTCTCCAGCTTCGAGATCGCTTCCTGAAGGTTGATGTCGGCAACTTGCTTGTCGGCGTCCGTGGATTCCGGGTTGTCGTACACCTCGTTACGGGCCTTGTTCGCCTGCTCTACCGCCTGCAAGGCACTCGCGTACGTCTTCTCGTTGTCGGAGTACTTCTTCGACAACACGGGAGCTTGTGGAGCGATCCGAGACCCGCCCACCGACTGTCCGGCCTTGTCCTTCTCGCCTTGCTTCTTGACTACGGCGTCTTGTGCGTCGGCAACGTCGAGATCCGCCTTGCGCTTGTCCGAGGCGGAACTATCTGACTTCGCGTAGGTCTCATCTCGCTTCTTCTTGGCGTCATCTACAGCGATCTTCAGCCGCTCTAGCTCCCGCTCATTCTCGTCGGTCCACGTCGAGATCGTTCCGCCGGTCGTCAACGAGTTGATGCCAGCGATCAACGAGTTAGGCAAGTGGAACTTGAACGGGAACTGAGAGTCACCGGCACCGGCACGGCCTGCGCCGATACCAGATGTGCCGTACTGGCCCCCCGATTCGACGTTGAGGCCCGCAATCGTCGCAGCCATGTGCTCGTTCGAAGCACCAACCTGGAACCAGGTACCGGCCGGACCTAAGCCAGACTCCAAACCTGCTGTAGCACCGCCGATTAGCGTCGTGGTCGTATAGATCCGCTTGGCCACCTTGCCGAGACCCATAGCCACTTGTTGCAGGAACCCGACGAAGCCTGAACAGTCAAAGTTGTTGAGGCCCACACCACCCCATTGGTAGGTGTGGGCCTCGGCCTCTTGGGCGGCTTTGATCGCATCCGAGATACCGCCAGGCACCCCACCGCCGGTCGCGAACCGGAGACCGCCAGCGAGAGCGCGAGCACGAAGCCCGTACATAGCCGACTGTCCGCCGACCGCGTCAACCTCACGCGCAGTCCACACGTGTTCACCGTGCGAGAGAAGCGCCGGGATCGAATCAGACGTTCCGGTGCCAGCACCGTTGATAGATCCACCGGTAGCGCGAGGCTGTGCCGGAGTGACAACCGGCGGCCTACCCGAATCAATGGCAGCCTGATTGATCATCTGGACCATGATGTTCTGGGTCTTGGGCGGCAGCGTCTCTTGCTTGACCTTGGTGATCGCGTCCTTGTACTGCGAGTCGTCAAGGACGAGCTTGATGGTCTTGCCGTCCGCTTCGAGTTCCACCACGCCAAGGTGAAGGTCATTCACCTTGTTCTTGAACGTCTCTGGGTCCATCCCCGGAGGTGACGAGATCTCGACCACGTTCTTTTGCGGGACCCCGGCAATCGTCCCGCCAAGCTCAGCGACCTTCGCCTTCAGTGAGTCCGTGGCTTCGAACTGGCCCCGAGTGTCCTTGATGTACTGCTGAGCCGCAGACGAAGCCTTGCCATTCGCTTCAGCTTCGGTGTTCATCGCCTTAGACAGATCCACCGATGCCTGAGCGACCGAGCCGAGATGCTCGCGCAGATCGTCAAGGTAGCCGGTAGTAAGACCGGTCTTTGAAACCGCGTCCTTGTCACCTTGCACGGCTTTGGCGAGGTCTTCGACGGAGACGCCAGCACTGGAAGCGCGCTTCTGAACCGTCGAATCCTTGACGATGTTGGCGAGTAGCTCCGCGTTGATCCGCTTACGCGCATCCTCGTCCATGCCAGCCGACGCCAACACATACGCGTTGCGATCGATGCCGAAGCCCGCGGCTTGATCAATCCTGCCGCCGTGTTCAGAGAGCCGCTGCGCTGTAGCGTCGATAGTTTCTTGAGTCTGCTTACCGGTGAGGGTGTCCATCGTGTCGATGGCGTGCTTCAGCTCGTCAGCGAGGTCCCGAGCCTCTCGCTTGTTCCTGTTGAGCATTTCCCAGAGCCCGTAACCGGCGACGGACGCAGCGGTGATAGCGATACCCCACGGCCCACCCAGCACGCTCACCAAACCGGCACCGGCCCTCTGTAGACCACCGAAAGCTGTAACAGCGGTTGCCTGGATACGGGCACCTGCGGTCGCCGCAGCAGCCGTGGTATTGCGGAGCCCCGCTAGGAGCAGACCCGACGAAGCCGCCGCCTCGGCTTGACGGGCGGCGAACTGTCCGAGTGCCGACGAGGCAGCCTGGGTCGCGACAGTTTGACGAGCGGTAGCAACCGCATTCGCGAACCTCTGTCGGATCGATTGCTGCTGTGCAGGGACCTCGGCACCCAACGCAGCGAGATACGCACGCTGCACCGCAGTGTGCTCCACGAGCGCCGCAGTCTGCGCCCGAGTAGCGAGAAGCGTTGCCGGGGTAAAGATGCCGGTAATACCGCGACCAATGTTGCCCCACGCCGTCGCGACCTCTGTGATTCCACGCATCGCGACGAAACCCACCATGGCCGCAGCAGCAACGCCTGTGTGGTTCGCGAGGAACCGCATAGCGGAGCCGATCACCCGAATGCCGGCGGCTGCCACCGTGCCTGTATCGCCTGCTAGAGACACCAGCGACTTGCCGACGTCCGCGCTGGCACTGCCAAGCTTGGACATCACCGCGGACACTGAAGAACCCGACTCGCGGACCTTGCTCAACCCGCCGGAGGCTTGATCCCCGCTGCCCTTCAACGTGTTCATGAACGCTTGGAACTTCTCCCCGCCGGGGCTCTTCAATACGTCCCGAAGCGCGATGGCGGCTTCACGGATACGGAACAGCGCCCCGACGACGGGCGAGTCTTCCTCCAGACCGAACGTCATCGCGGAACCCTGGTATTGGCCGTCCTTCAGGATCGACCAAACACCCCGGGTTCCGTCTACAGCGTGCCGGAGACGAACACCCCACTGTTCGTAGGCGGACGCGTTGCCATCGATGCTTGCGCCGTTCGTTTGGAAGGCGTGGCCAAGGTCCGTGAGCCCATAGGCGATGCGTTGGGCCGCCTCCTTGACTCGTGGCGTGACCCGGTCCGCCCATTGGGTAGCGACGGCTAGCCCGTTCTTCATCATCGGCAGGAACGGGCCTAGCGCTCCTTCGCCGATACGCCCCAGTGCCGCGTGAAGATTCGACCACGCGCCTTTGAGGGTCTTGCCGGACTGGAGGGCCGCACCCCCGATGTGATCCTGGATCACTTTCTGGAAGGTGGCAGCATCCACCTTGCCTTGCTTCACCATGTCCGAGAGGCCATCAGCCGACTTCCCATACGCTTCCTGAAGCCACGTGAAGATCGGAATTCCACGGTCCGACAACATGTTTAAGTCATCTGTGTACGCCTTGCCGGACGTGGTGACCTTGTTCAGGATCGAACCCATGTCACCGAGCGAGGTACCTGCGATGGTGGCGGCATCCGCCGTCAGCTTCAGATACCGGGTCAGGTCTTCACCAGGTTTGACACCGGCAGCGACCGCAGAGGCCGCGATGGTGGCGGCATCTCCGAGTCCGTAGGCGGTGCCCTTCACCGCATCAAGGGCAGATCCCATGATGGTGCTCACGCTTTGGGCTTCATGCCCGAGACCCGCCAGCTTGCCCCTAGCGTCATCGATAGCGGTCATCCGCTGGAAACCAGCCTGAAGTGCGGTACCGATAACCGCACCCGCCGCCAGGCCCACACCGGCGGCAGTGGTCTTCAGCGTGGTGCCGATACCCGCCGCGAGGCGAGAACCGATCCCGTGGCCGGACCGCTCCGCAGCCGGTTCAGCAGCCTTCAGGCCCTTCTCAACCTGTTTCGGAATGTCCTTGGACTCGATCGCGAGCGAGACATACGCTGTGCCAAGTTCTACCGCGATGACAACCACCCCCTAGTCATTTCCACCCCTTCTTTATCTATATCCAGATCGGTGCAGTACCCAGCCCCGGCGCTTGCAGACACGCAGCCCCAGTCAGGAATCGATCCGCGCATTAGACCCATACTTGGTTACGCACAATGTCAGCGATGAACGGGTGCAGGTACCGACCATTCAGATAGTTCTGATCACGCCGAACCTCGGCGACGATCCGAGCGGCCTCATCTCGCATCGCTTGCTTACGGTCGGCCTCCGCTTGTGCAAGCTCATCCGGCGAAGGCAACCAGAACCGGGCACCGTTACGGATAGCCCACACCAAGAATTCGGTCGTGTCCTCGGGCCACGGTGCGCCGTCTCGGGCTTCCTGGGTATCCCAACGGTTCCACACCTCGTCAATATTCGAAATGACCGCGAGCGACGCATTCGGATCCTCGGAGTACTGGGCCTGGTTGCGTCCCCACAGGTATTGATCACCCTCGGACGTCAGGACCGCCTGAGCCTGCCGGATAAGCTTGTATTCATCCGCGCGCCCTTGAATCTTCCGCCATACATCGGCGGAATCCAGGTCAATCGCTTGTCGGGGGTCCTTAGCCCCGTTCAGATCAGGAATCAGGGCCTCAAGGTCCCCGACTAGGCCGGCAAGCCGGGCAGCGAGCGTATCAAGTAGGCCCGGGATTGCATCGAAGGTAATCATGTCCAGCTTGGCGCTGGCATCGTTTCGAAGCTCGGTAGTAATGTTGTATTTGTCCTGAGCGATCCGCTTCTTCAGCATCTTCGCCCCGACATCGGCGAGCCACGAATCAGGGACTACGCCCGACTCAATCACCGAACTGGTATCGATGCCTTTTGCAGCATCGTTCATTTCTCGTTGAACCTCGGCAAGCATCTCGGACGCCTTCGCTTGAACCGAGGCGGCTTCTTTGAACCCGGGTAGGTCTTCGAGAATTGATGCGACCAGCGGGTTGCGCCGCAGTACAGCCGCCGTTGGAGTGAGCAGACTCATAACATTATTTCCTTCTATTGGTTTCTTGACTCGGGCTCAGTAACCGGAGATCCGGTCGATCAACACAAGCGTGTCTTCATTCACGCCGTTGATGATGTAGAGGTTGTATTCGTATTCGCTCATCGCACCGGCTTCCAGCGCCGTGCGAACAGCTCGAAGGCTTCCGATTCGGCAGGAAGCGCCCCGCCACCCGCTGACTTGGCACGCCGGTACGCCTGGTGCGCTTCGCCGTAGAACCAGAATTCGAATAGCTCTCGTTGTTCCGCCGGGCTCGGTGTAGATCGGCGTCCATGCGCCAGTTCGGAGTAGGTTGCAGGCATGGAAATCTCTTCGGTTGAATTGCCGCCTATGCGGCCTTGTGGCGGACTTTTATCCCAGGCCGGATGTAACTCCTACCCCAGAAGATTTGAAGTCCTTAGAATGCGGCTATCTATGCCGCGGCCGACTTACCCAGCAATTCGCTGGCGCGTAGACCGACTTAACCCAGTCGTCGGGCTTCTAGGCAATGCCTAGTTCGCGCGTGAGCTCGAGAGCTTCGCGGCATTTGGTTCGGTACCGAAGATTCGCTGCGACCGCGCAGCGTCGGCATGTACCGCTTTTGTATCTATCCTGTGGCCCCCGGATTGGGTGGCCGTTGGCGCATGCGCCCATGGGGCTTCCCTTTCATAATGTTATGGACTGAAGCCAAATAAAAAGGCCGCCCGCAGGCAGCGTAGAAGACTTTGAAAACTGAGCGCGCCGGGTTAAGGGGCAGGAAAACCGGCGCTACAGCCCGTAAGAAACGAAACCCGAAGAGCCGTCGCCTGTAGCCTTCGCTAGTTTCAAACCGCTGAGTCAGCGGTCAACCGGCGTCATGCCGGAAGCTTTGGCGCTGGGTAACCAATCCAGCGCCCGACCCCGGTCTGATCAGAAACCGGGGAACAAGGATCAGCGGTCGACGAGTAGGCGCACGAAGGAAGGCGCGCACCCCGGAGGGCGAACCGAGATCCCAACAGAGAAGGGAGCCGATAAAATCGTCTCTACCCATCTCTGAGTCTTTCAATTACTAGTAACCTGCTCTTTTCACCCTTCATCTACTAGTAACCCGTCTTTTTCTGCCCTCATCTACTAGACGGGTGAGTATTCGCAGGTGGGATTAGAATATGTGAGCTAAATCACCTATCACTTCTTGAATGGCACCTAGGTTCTCGCCTACTAGATAGCCGTTACTTTTGGCCTAGAACCCCAGACTGTGACCTAAGTCATAAACATTCCGACTGGCACGCATTAGGGGCTGCAATAGGGTAGCCGCCGGATAGCCCTGTAACCCGTCAGCTAATTTTGCTGCACACACAGAACCCAGAAAATGCCATTTGACCTGCAATAATGTCTATCCGACTTTTCTGAAAAGTCTTGATGGCAGGTATTGCACCGAGTCAATCCACCGGGGAAGACTGTTCCAAGCGCGCTGCTACACCGCTTCACCACTGCCAGATCCAACGTCCATGCGTATCCAGCACAGGAAACAGCGAATCATGAACCCTGCCGTTCTCGCGGCCGTTATTGCAGCGCCCGTGGCGATCTCGACCGCCGCCGTCAAGATCGTCATCTCCTTGTACGCGCTGAAGGATGTTTCACCGGAGGACAGGCCCGCCGTACTCAGGGCTCTCACAACGCTTCTCAACCAGAGGCGCGGAACGCGGGCCTTGTCGGAGGAGCCGACCGACCAGGGCGACTAGCACTCGGGGTGTCGCGGCGTTCACGATCGGTTACAAACGGACAGCCACCGGCCCGGGCGCTGCGCGATCCACTCTCGTCGTGTCCGCCCCCGACAGGCGTACATGGCCTGGATTTCATCCGGACTGGGTTCATCCTCGGTGCGGGCGTGCGGCCGGAACTCGATCGGTTCGTCCATATCTGGTTGGACGCGTCACGCGGACAACAGGTTCCGTCGTTTGGCACGTAACACAGATCCGGCGTACTGTTCGTGGCGTCAAGGGTTCACCACACCCTGACACCTGATAACCAACCTGTCCTGTCTCGGTAGAGAGGCCCAAGCGCCTCACGCTGGATTTGGCTTGCCCGGCACCCGCCTGGCGAGTTTTCGTTTCGTGCGAAAGCAGGTTGTTCCTTGACCCTTCCCGAACTTGTCACTGCGACTGCGGCAGTGACGATCCCCGCCGCCGTCGCCAGGGCGGCGGTCGCAATCTATGCGCTCAGGGGTACGTCGCCAAAAGACCGCGTTGCGATCCTTCGCGTGCTCTGGAAGGGGCGGGACTAGGCCGTGTTTTGAAAGTAGTTCGTGTGGAGGGGTGCCGCGAAGCGGCACCCCTCCACACGTGAGCTGGAAAGCGCTGTCCACGTTGGCA
>NZ_JBIAMR010000017.1:0-174828 GCF_042874235.1 Nocardia sp. NPDC004151
GAGCCAGGATCAAACTCTCCGTTGAAGACTCTAGATTTACTGCCGAAGCAGCGAATCAGAAGTATCTCGAACCAGAGTCCGAAAACCTAGCAAAATTAGTCGGCCGGAAAATGACCGACTTAAATGTCCAACCACCCTCACGGGGGTGAGAATGATTGGAACCAAATATATTATTTGGCACTGACATTCATCGACACACTATTGAGTTCTCAAAGAACACACGCACAAACGATCTCCCGGGCTCTTAGTCCCGCTCGATCGTGAGGCAACTTTTACAGCTTAGCCCAGCCGTATCAGCGGAACCAAATCCGCTGGTCAGGTGGAACTAGTGTGATTGTCAGGCGCTCCTCGTCCAACCTCGTTTCCCAGGCCCTTGGGGCTCCGGGTCGGTGTCCGTGTCGCTCTGACCTGGACTAAGTTACGTGTTGCTACGAACAGAAGTCAAATCGGCTGGTCAGAGGCATAATTCGCGGGTGTACGTGTGTGCTTGGTCGATGACGAGTGGCATCGCCGACGAGTTCGCGGAAAGACTCCCCGGCAATAACGAAACCGACTGGCGCGTTAGTTGGCTGCCCGGGCGCCTCGTCACCCGTGAACAAGCGATCGCCGCCATGGAATTGGTGGAGCTCCTCCTCGACCCCGCGCATCCCGACGATCCCGCCACGCACGCGACCGTCGCGGCCGCCGCCGCACTCCTCGGTATCCGTGCCATCGATGCCGCCGCCATGCTCTCCGAACGTCATCCCCGGCGCTGACCGGGACACGAATCCGAACCCCCACCGAATCCCGGTGCGGCACTTAGCATCACTGGGCATGCACGACATCAGTGGACTGCTGCACAAGATCCGCCACGGCCTCGACACCCAGGTCAGCCTGTCCCGGCTGCGGCGCTACCGCACCCTCGCCGACGCCGTCGCGGGCCGGACCGTGCTCATCACCGGGGCTTCCTCGGGAATCGGACGAGTCGCCGCCGTGCAGCTCGGCGCGGCCGGGGCCACCGTTCTCCTGGTCGCGCGCCGCGCGGACGAGCTCTCCGACGCGGTCTCCGAGATCGAGGCCGCGGGCGGGCGGGCCGCCGCCTACCCCTGCGACCTCAACGACTTCGAGGCGCTCGACGCCATGACCGCGAAGGTGCTCGCCGATCACGGCCGGGTGGACATCCTCGTCAACAATGCCGGGCGATCCATTCGCCGCCGGCTCGACGAGTCCTACGACCGCTTCCACGACTACGAGCGCACCATGCGGCTCAACTACTTCGCGGCGGTCCGCCTCATCCTCGCCTTCGCCCCCGCCATGCGGGACCGCCGCGACGGACAGATCATCAACATCCTGTCGCTCGCCAACCTGTACGGCGGGCCCGGCTACGCCGCGTATGTCGCGTCCAAGGCCGCCCTCGACTCGCTCAGCACCAACCTGCAAGCCGAGACCCAGACCGAGAACCTCCGATTCACCTCGATCTACCTCCCCCTCGTCCGCACCGACATGATCACCGCCAACCCCGTCTACCAGCAGGCCACGGCCAACGCGCTCACCGCGGACGAAGGCGGCCGGATCATCTGCGACGCCATCATCGACCGCCCCCGCCGGCTGGCCCCGGTCATGGGCCGGGTCGCCGCGCTCATCGACAGCGTCCTCCCCGAACGCGCCGACACCATTCGCAACGCCCGCTTCCGCCAAGGCATGTGAACACCCGGCCGCCGTCACCCGCGACGGCGGCCCCACAACACGGCCAGCCCCAGCATCCACCCGCTCCACAGCACATACCCGGCGAAGTTCGCCTGCTGCGCACCCGCCACCTGCCACGGGGCAGCCACACCGAGCAGGATCAGTGCCGCCGACGTCGTGCCGAGGACCGCGAACCAGCGCGGGAAGCCCTCGCGCCGCAGGACCGAGACCACCAGCACCGTCCACGCGGCGGTCAACGAGTAGCCGAGCGTCTCTCCGACGAACGAGCCCAACAGCCTGTTCCAGAACCCGAATTCGGTGACCGCCGTGGAACTTCCGACCTCGGAAGCCGCACGAGTGGCGAGCCCCGGCACCAGCAGCTGCCAGCGCGACAGGCCGACCGCCTGCACCACCCCCGCCGCCACCCCGGCGCGCACCGCCCAGCGCATGCGCGGCGAATCCGTGCGACGGCCCACCCCCAGCGCGATCGGAACGAACAGCAGCGCGCCGACCACGAGCACCGAGAACCAGGCGACCACCGCGGACTCGTGCATCCGGAACGATGCCAGTACCTCCGTGCCCGGACGGGACAAGACCCGCGGGTAATCGAAGACCGCGCCCAAGCCGGCGAACCCAGCGTTCATGGACACCACCGCCGCGACGATCAACGCGGGCACCAGCAGCGCCCTCGCAGCGCCGGACGCTCGCCGGTCGGAAGCAGTTGGCGTCACAGCGGTCACGGCCGCGCCGCCGGTACCGGCAGGGACACCGTCCACGTCGGTGAACTCGGCTGCCGTGGATACGCCGCCCGCGCTCCGGAACTCGGCGGCAGCGGAGGCGCCGCCCGGGACCTGGGCGGGCATGATCAGCGGCCCTGCGACGTCGACCCTCCGCCGATCGGAACCGGCCGGCACCACTGCGTTCACGACTGCGCGGCCCGGATGGGAGGCGAGCACGGCGTTCGCGTGTGCGGCTTCGGCCGCCACGGGCACACCGTCCGCGCCGGAGACCTGGGCGGTGGCGGGCGCACCGTCAGCGCCGGCGACCTGGGCGGTGGTGGACGCAACGATGCTCGCCGGGTCAGGAGCGCCGGGCGATACGGAATCGCGCATCGGAGACATCGCGTGACCTACCTTCCCGCGGCGGTGCGAGCGGGAACGCCGCCGGGAAGTCCGTCGAGCGTGGCGCGCAGGGTGTCCTCGAGCGACGTAGGCGCGAGCCCGAAACGGCTGGTGGCGGCGGAGGAGTCCAGGACGAAGGGGCGGTCGAACTGATAGCGCAGCTCACGCATTTCGCGGGCGTCGCGGTTGAACAGGCCCGCCGCCCAGAGCAGTGCGGCGGGCAGGCGGCCGATGCGGGCGGTCGGCGCGCCGGCCACCGACGCGGTCAGGTCGGCGAGGGCTCGGATCGACAGCGGCGGCGCGGTGGGCACGTGCCAGGCTCGGCCCCAGGCGGTTTCGTCGTCGGCGATCGCGACCAGCAGGCGGGCGACGTCCGCGGTCGCGGTCCAGCTGTGCGGGGCATCCAGGTCCGCGGGAGCCAGGGCCCGCTTGCCCGCGAGCACGGCCGGCAACACCATGACGGTGAAAACCGAGGTCGCGGCCGGACCGAGGTAGTCCGAGCCGCGCACCTCGGCGGTGCGGATGCGCTCGGATCGGTGGGCGGCCAACTGCTCGGACCACATGTCCGCGCGAACTCGGCCCTTCACCGAGTTCGGGCGCAACGGGTGGGACTCGGAGACCGGGCCGTCGAATTCGCCGTAGGCGTACAGGTTTCCGACAGTGATCAGGGGCGCGCCGGAGCGCTCGGCCACCGCCAGAACGGCGTGGTGCAGGGGCGGGAAATCCTGTGACCAGCGGTGATAGGCGGGCTGGGCGCATTGGTAGAGGGCGGTCGCGCCCTGACAGTGGGCGAGCAGCGACTGCGGG
This sequence comes from Nocardia sp. NPDC004151, assembly GCF_042874235.1. Taxonomy (NCBI): domain Bacteria; kingdom Bacillati; phylum Actinomycetota; class Actinomycetes; order Mycobacteriales; family Nocardiaceae; genus Nocardia; species Nocardia sp. NPDC004151. The sequence goes on from NZ_JBIAMR010000017.1 coordinate 3,594, forward strand.
TCGGTGGCGTCGGCGGTGACGCGGTCGATATTCGGGTGCTCGGGGCCGGAGCCGCTGCGGGTGACGATGCGGACGTGGTCGCCCCGGGCGGCGAGCAGCCGCGCGGTGGCCGTGCCCACCGGGCCCGCTCCTATGACGACGTGCAGGGACATGGGGTCCTCGATCCTGTCGGATGGGTGTTCCGAGAACACTGTTCTCGCACTCTCGACGGTAGGAGTGCACGCCGTTTCCTGTCAAGAACACTGTTCTCTCAGTCGCCTACCGTTCTCTCAACGGTTTCCTGTTCTCTACACTGCGACCATGTCCGCCGGATCCCTGCGCGCCCGCGTCCGCACCGAGATGATCGAGGAGATCAAGGCCACCGCCCGCACGCGGCTGGCCACCGACGGCGCCAATCTGTCGCTGCGCGGCGTCGCCCGCGACCTCGGCATCGTCGCCTCCGCGCTGTACCGCTACTTCCCCAGCCGCGACGACCTGCTCACCGCGCTCATCCTGGACGGCTACCGCTCCCTCAGCGCGGCCGCCACCGCCGCTCACGACGCCGCCGATGCGAACAACGCACGCGCACAATGGCTTTCGGTCTGCACCGCCGTCCGCGACTGGGCTCTCGCCAACCCCACCGAATACGGCCTGCTCTACGGCAGTCCCATCCCCGGCTACGACGCGCCGAAGGACACCGTCGGCCCCGCCGCCACCGTCGTCCTGTTGCTCGCGGGCATCGCCACCCGGGCCGCGGCCGCCGACCAACTCACCCCCGCCGCCCTGCCCACCCCCCTGCCCGCCCCCGTCCGCGCGGACCTCCGCGCCCTCATCGAACAACAGTCCGCCGACCTGCCCGAGGAGGCCCTCGATCGCGTATTCGTCGGCTGGACACAGCTTTTCGGCCTGGTCACCTTCGAGATCTTCGGCCGCCTCGACGGCACCATCGAAGCCGTCGCCGACTACTTCCACCACCACATGAACCTGATGGCCGACCTCGTCGGCCTCCCCACCACCGACTGACTCCAACCCGCGACCCGACGACCTCGGCCCGCACACGACGATCTCCGAGTTCTACACCGGCGTCGACGATCGCCTGGACCTGCCGGTCATGCCGCCGCCGGTGCCCAGCGCCGCCGACTTGACCGGCGCCACCGTGCTGGTCGCAGGCAACACCCGGCCCGCCTCCTCGGAGCGACAATGTGGGCCCGCCATTCGCCGATTCCGGCCCGGCATTCGCGGTTTCCCACCGGGGCTCGGGGTCGGGCCGCCGCCGAGTGTTGTCGGTGCCGATCCTCACCACGCACAGCCCAGGTCGTTCGATTCCGTTGCCGAACCTCACCGCACACAGCACTGAGCCCGGTCACCGTGAGGTGACCGGGCTCAGGTCGATCAAATTCCGTTGCCGGAACGGCGGACTAGAAGTCCATGCCGCCCATGCCGCCGGTCGGGTCGCCCGCGGGGGCGGCCTTCTCCGGCTTGTCGGCGACGACGGCCTCGGTGGTCAGGAACAGGGCCGCGATGGAGGCCGCGTTCTGCAGGGCCGAGCGGGTGACCTTGACCGGGTCGGCAACGCCGGCGGCCAGCAGGTCGACGTACTCGCCGGAGTCGGCGTTCAGGCCGTGGCCGTCGGGGAGGTTCGAGACCTTCTCGGCGACGACGCCGGGCTCCAGGCCCGCGTTGAAGGCGATCTGCTTCAGCGGCGCGGACAGCGCGACGCGAACGATGTTCGCACCGGTGGCCTCGTCACCCGACAGGGTCAGCGCGTCCAGGGCCGGAGCCGACTGCAGCAGGGCCACGCCACCACCGGCGACGATGCCCTCTTCGACGGCGGCCTTCGCGTTGCGGACGGCGTCCTCAATGCGGTGCTTGCGCTCCTTGAGCTCGACCTCGGTGGCCGCGCCCGCCTTGATGACCGCGACACCGCCGGCCAGCTTGGCCAGACGCTCCTGCAGCTTCTCACGGTCGTAGTCCGAGTCCGAGTTCTCGATCTCGGTGCGGATCTGCTGCACGCGGCCCTTGATGGCCTCCGCGTCGCCCGCGCCCTCGACGATGGTGGTCTCGTCCTTGGTGATGACGACCTTGCGGGCCTGGCCCAGCAGCTCGATGCCGGCGGTCTCCAGCGAGAGGCCGACCTCTTCGCTGATGACCTCGCCACCGGTCAGGATGGCGATGTCGGCCAGCATGGCCTTGCGACGGTCACCGAAGCCCGGCGCCTTGACGGCGATGGACTTGAAGGTGCCGCGGATCTTGTTCACGACCAGGGTCGACAGGGCCTCGCCCTCGACGTCCTCGGCGATGATCAGCAGCGGCTTGCCGGCCTGGATGACCTTCTCCAGCAGCGGCAGCAGGTCCTTGACGGTCGAGATCTTCGAGCCGACGAGCAGGATGTACGGGTCCTCGAGGACCGCTTCCTGACGCTCGGGGTCGGTCACGAAGTAACCGGAGATGTAGCCCTTGTCGAAGCGCATGCCCTCGGTGAGCTCCAGCTGGAGACCGAAGGTGTTGCTCTCCTCGACGGTGATGACGCCTTCCTTGCCGACCTTGTCCATGGCCTCGGCGATCAGCTCACCGATGGACGAGTCGCCGGCCGAGATACCGGCGGTGGCGGCGATCTGCTCCTTGGTCTCGACCTCCTTGGCGGTGTCGAGCAGCTTGGCGGTGACGGCCTCGACGGCCTTCTCGATGCCGCGCTTCAGGCCGAGCGGGTTGGCGCCGGCGGCCACGTTGCGCAGGCCCTCACGGACCAGCGCCTGGGCCAGCACGGTGGCGGTGGTGGTGCCGTCACCCGCGACGTCGTCGGTCTTCTTCGCGACTTCCTTGACGAGCTCCGCGCCGATCTTCTCGTACGGGTCCTCGAGCTCGATTTCCTTCGCGATGGAGACACCGTCGTTGGTGATGGTGGGGGCGCCCCACTTCTTCTCCAGCACGACGTTGCGGCCCTTCGGGCCCAGGGTCACCTTGACGGCGTCAGCGAGAGCGTTCAGACCACGCTCGAGACCGCGGCGAGCCTCTTCGTCGTACGCAATTGTCTTGGCCATTGCGTTGAGATCCTCCAGATCTGGGGATTGACAGTGTTCTGGCCAGGCATGGTGCCCGCGACGGACGACCGAGGAGCTTGTTAACCAGCCCGGCCTCACCGCCCCGACCTAGCACTCACAGGTATGGAGTGCCAAACCCATTTCTAGCACTCACCCCCTGCGACTGCAAGGTTGGGGCCGGGCCCCGGAACGCGCGCAAGACCGCACGAGTCGCCTCGTGCGGTCCGGCCGCCCGCCCGCTACTACGAGAAGTGCGAGCGGTCGTCGACCCGCAGCAGCAGGGCGATCAGCGCATCCGTGCGGCGCTCCTCGGGAGTGCGGGGCTCGCCGTGCTCGATGGTGACGAGTTCGGCGTCCTGCAGCAGGAGTTCGGCTTCGATACGCATGATCGCCCGGATGAACGGAGGCGCGACCTCGGGTGGGAGGTCTCCGTTCACGATGTAGCCGCCGTCGGGCGTGTCCTCTGTGGAGACATAGCTGAGCGCGCGCAGCAGGTCAGCGCGCTGCTCCCCCGCAACTAGGTCGGAACCCTCGTCGTCCGCCATTCCACAATCGTATCTGCCGCAACATGCTCCCCAGGGGATCCGGCGCGAGGACATCGGTACCGGGGCTTACATCACCAGGTCGGCAGCGGGGCGGAACGACACGCGGACTACTGCGTGTCCTCGGTACCCGCCGGCGCGGCGGGCGCGGTCAGCGACGCCAGCAGGCCCGCGACGTCGGCCTGCACCGCATCCTTGTCCAGACCCAGGCCGGACAGGATGCCCGCACCGTGTTCCAGATCGAGCAGGGCGAGCAGCAGGTGCTCGGTGCCGACGTAGTTGTGGCCGAGCCGCAGCGCCTCACGGAACGTCAGCTCGAGGGCCTTGCGTGCCTGCGCGTCGAAGGGGATGAGCGGCGGAACCGGGTCACCGGTGGCGGCGGGCAGCGCGGCGGTGGCCACCCGGCGGACGGCGTCGGCGGAGATGCCCTTGGCCTCGATCACCTTGACCGCGAGCGATTCCGGCTCCGAGAGCAGGCCGAGGATCAGGTGTTCGGGGCGGGTTTCCAGATTGCCGACGGCCCGGGCCTCCTCCTGGGCGGCCATCACCACCTGGCGGGCGCGCGGGGTGAAGCGGGCAAAACCGGCATTCGGGTCGAGAGCCGCCGCCTGTCCGGCGTCGGCGGGGGTCTTGGGGACGAAGCGCTTCTGGGCGGCCTGCTTGGTGACGCCCATGCTCTGGCCGATATCGGTCCAGGACGCGCCGGAGCGGCGGGCCTGGTCGACGAAGTGGCCGATCAGATGGTCGGCCACCTCGCCGATGTGGTTGCCCAGCACCACGGCGTCGGAGAGCTGCTCGAGCACGTCGTCGGGGCGGGCCTTCTTGATGCCGTCGATCAGGTCGTCGAGGCGGATCGAGTTCGTCATGCGTCAACTTTAGGTTGACCAAGATGGATTGGTCAACCATTGGTTGACGATTCTTCGGCGTGTCGATCAGAGCTTGGCAGCCCGGCCCACCGCGCCCACGATCTGCTCCTTGATCCACGCCGCCGTACGGCCGGTCAGCGCGATGCTGCCGTTCGAGTCGTCGGCCTTCATGAACTGGACCAGACCGTCGCGGCGGCCCAGGCTCATGCAGGTCAGGACGAAGCGCGGGGTGAAGGGCCCCGGCTGCTTGCCGCGCAGCCGGGCCGCGACGGCCGCACCCAGGTACTTGCCCGCGGGCTGCGCGGCCTGGCACGACATCCGGGCCTCGCGGCCGTTGTGCCCGATCATCACCGCCGCGTCACCGACCGCGTACACATCGGCGAGACCGCGGACCCGCAGCCGGTCGTCGACCAGCACCCGTTCGCGTCCGTCCACCGGCAGACCCGAGCGGGCAGCCACCTCGGGCACCTTGAAACCCGTTGTCCAGAGCACGATGTCGGCGTCGACGTGGTCGCCGTCCACCAGGTCGAGGCCGGTGCCGGTCACCGCCGCCACCTTGGCGACCCGCACCTGGACGCCGAGCCGATCCAGGACGGCGCGAATGTGCGCGACGGCTTTGGGGATCAGCCAGCCGCCCGGCTCGTCCGAGCTGACCAGCACCACTTCGAGGCCGGGGTTGCTCTCGGCCAGTTCGGTGGCGGTCTCGAGGCCGGTCGCCCCGCCGCCGACCACGGCGACCCGGCCGGTGAGGGCGGGAATCCGGCGCACATCCTCCGAGGTGGCCACGGTGTGCGCGAATTCGGCCGCGCCGGGCACCATCGAGAGGTCGGCGCGGCTGCCCAGGGCGTAGATCAGCGAGTCGTACGCGACGGCCTCGCCGGTGGCCAGTTCGACGCGGCGAGCCTCGGTGTCGATGCGCTCGGCGCGGCCGTTGACGAACTCGATCCCCTTGGCCGCCAAGGTCTTCCGCAGTTCCCAGCGGGCCACGTCCTGCCCGGCGGCGACCTGGTGCAGCCGCACCCGGTCCACGAATTCGGTGTGCAGGTCGATGACGGTGACGTGCGCGCCCTTGGCCTTGATCGCTTCCCGCGCCGCGGCCAGTCCCGCGTAGCCCGCGCCCAGAACGACGATTCGATGCTGCCCGGTCATGAGAGTGCTCCTTTTCCGGCCCCGCTCGGTAGCCGACACCCTCTAGACCGGACAGCCCCCCGATCCCTGACAGAATCCGGGTGTTCCCTGCGTCACACTCGATCGTGCGACGCGAAATAGGCCAGCTTGTCCGGGTTCACCACGAGCTGGACCGAGGCGATCGAGTCGCCGTCGAAGCCGACGGAGATGGTGCCGAGCACGGCCCCGTCCGCGCGCACCACGAAGGCGGGCGCGGCATTGACCTCTTCGATCACGACGCTGATGTCGGCGCCGAAACTCGGGATCTTGCCGAACAGACCCAGCAGGTAGCGGGCCACCTTCTCCGCGCCGACGATCGGCCGCTTCGCGGCATTGACCTTCGAACCGCCGTCGGCCAGCGCCACGATATCGGCGGTGAACATGGACTCCAGCGCGGCGAGATCACCGGATTGCGCTGCGCTGAGGAACTTTTCGACCAGTTCCCGCGCGTGCGCCGGGGCCGACTCGAAGCGGGGCCTCTCCTCGTGCACCCGGTGCGCGGCGCGGCGGTACACCTGTTGCGCATTGGATTCGGTGAGACTGAGCATGTCGGCGATCTCGCGGTGCGCGTAGCCGAAGGCCTCCCGCAGCACGAACACCGCGCGTTCGGTGGGGCTGAGCCGTTCGGCCAGCGCCAGGAACGCCATCGACACCAGTTCCCGCTGTTCCGCCGATTCCAGCGGGCCGAGTTCGCCGTGGCCGGTGGGGACCGGTTCGGGCAGCCAGGGCCCGACGTAGGTCTCGCGGCGGGCGCGGGCCGAATCCAGCCAGGTGCGGCAGAGATTCACCAGGATGGTGGTCAGCCAGGCTTCGACGGAACGGATGTCGGTGCGATCGGTGCCGTGCCAGCGCAGGTAGGTCTCCTGGACGGCGTCCTCGGCCTCGGCGGCGGATCCGAGCATGCGGTACGCGAGCGCGAAGAGACGCGGCCGGTGCCGTTCGAATTCCACCACGTGTGCCGCCTCCCGGAAATTCTCCCGTGAGACTACTTGGGCGCCACCCGGATCGCGACGGCGACCGGGGTGTTGGCGTAATTTCCGGACATGCAGGCGAGTTTCGCCGTACTCAGCGCGGCATTGGGGCTGCCGTCCAGGAAGGACCCCGGGTGCGCGGCCAGCACCTGCTGGATGACCTGCCGTTCGGCGTCCTCGGTGAGGTCGCGGAAGTCGGCGCAGGTGGTCTGCGCGCCGTTGGGGGCACTGGTCTTCTTGGCCACCGTCGCGGCGGTGGGGACCGCGGCGGGGGCGTCGACGGGCGACTCGGCCGGGATCGCGGCCGTGGTCGGGGCGGCGCTGGTGGTTCTGGCCGCCGCGGTGGTGGTCTCGGCCTGTTTCAGGCCATTACTGCTACCGGCTTTGTCCGAACCACAGCCAGTGAGAGCCGCGCCCAAGGTGAGGGCGATCGCACCTGCGGTGAGGGCGACCATCGAAAGACGCTTCATACCCTGCTTTCCGAACTTTCCCGAGAGTGCCGAATCGCCGGACCGCCCCGGCGCTCGCAGCAGCGTACCCGGCTCCGCCGGAGCCGGAAAGGAAAAGTCTGGTCGGCCGGTTTTTACCGGCCGGTGAGCCGGTCAGTTCAGGCGCTGCTGCCAGTCCGCGGGCACCCGGTCACGCGGGCCCGGCACCCCCTGATCGGCCGGATGCGAGGTCGGGGCGGCCAGTTCGGGACCGCCGCTGTACATATCCTCGGTCTCGAAATTGTAGAACCAGTCCTCACCGGGCTCATAGCTCTGAATGAAGGGATGCCCGGTCTCGCGGAAGTGCTTGGTGCCGTGCTGACTCGGCGAGTTGTCACAACAACCGATATGGCCGCACTCCGCACAGCGCCGCAGATGGAACCACCAGCCGCCGGCCGCGTCGCATTCCGCGCAGCCCGCCCCGCTGGGCGGAACGCTCGGATCGATGCCCTTGATCTGCTCGGTCATCAGTTGCCTCCTGTCGTCGCCGGTTCCGCTTCGGCCTCGGCCGGCGCGGGGTTCGCCGCCTCCAGCGGCAGCCGCACGATGAAACGCGTACTCCCGGGCTCGGATTCGACCCGGATATCGCCGTGATGCTTGTTCACCACGATCCGGAAAGAGATGTCCAGACCCAGCCCTGTGCCCTCGCCCACCGGTTTGGTGGTGAAGAACGGTTCGAAGATGCGGGTGCGGATCTCGTCCGGCACGCCCGGCCCGGTATCGCCGATTTCCACTGCCGCGCACTCGTTCTCGCGATAGGTACGGACGGTGAGCGTACCGCGCCCGCCCATCGCGGACACGGCATTGTCGATCAGATTCGTCCACACCTGGTTGAGTTCGGCCGCGTAGCACGGCACCGGCGGCAGCGCCGGGTCGTACTCCTTGACCACCGTGATGTCGTCGCCGATCTTGCGGGCCAGCATGACCAGCGTGCTGTCCAGCAGTTCGTGCAGATCCACCACCTGGAACGGGGCCCGGTCCATCTGCGAGTACTGCTTGGCCGCGTGCACCAGCGTGGAGATCCGGTTGGTCGAGTCGGTGATCTCGTTCATCAGCAACTCGGTCTCGACGGTGTAGTTGAGCCAGCGCATGGCCGCCTCGAAGACGTCACCGCCGCAACCGGACAGGGTGCCGTGCACCCTCTCCATCCAGTCCAGATCGAAACCGGCCTGCACGAAGTTGGGCGCGATGTCCCAGCTGTTGCCGACCCCGTGGTCCTCGAGCCAGTCGCCCAGCTCGTCCTCGCGGTCGGCGGCCTCCAGCGGCGTCAGCACCGGGGCCTTGGCGACCTGCGCGGCCGCCTCCTCCTGCAACTGGGCCAACGCCTCGAGCGTCTCGGAGTTGAACTTGCCGTGCGCCATCATCTTCAGCTTGTGCCGCATCCCGGCCACCCGCTCGCGCAGCGAGGAGGTGGCGCGCACGGCGGCGGCGGCCGGATTGTTCAGCTCGTGGGTCAAGCCCGCCGACAGCGAGCCCAGCGCCAGCAGCCGTTCCCGCTGGCCGATGCGCTCATTGGCATTGCGATTGCCGAAGAAGACCCCTTCCAGCAGGTGCAGGGCCATCGGGAACCAGTCCTGCATCATCTTCGCGAAGGTTCCCGCGTCGAGGACGAAGAACTTCGAGGGCCTGGTCACGTAGAAGGACGCGGTGTAGGTCTGCTCGACCTTGTCGCCCATGTAGGCGGTCCACGCGCCCGAGTACGAGCCGACATGCTCGGTGCGGACGAGTTCGATCTCCTCGCCGCCCGACATCTTGGTCAGCCGCACCTCGCCGTCCATGAGGACGTAGAAGCAGGTGGCCGGGTCGCCCTCACGGAAAACCAGTCCGGGCTCGAACATCTCGACCCGCCCGTCGCGGCACAGCCAGGCCAGCTGCTCGTCGTCGAGCTTCTCGAACAGGAACAGGTGCCGCAGTTCGTTCGGGTCGCAGATCAATCGGGTGTTGCCCATATGCGCCTACTCCTACTGTTTCGCCAGCCAGCGGTGCACCAGCATGACGGCCATCGCGCCCTCGCCGACCGCCGAGGCCACCCGCTTCGCCGATTCCGAACGCACGTCACCGGCGACGAAGACGCCGGGCACGCTGGTCTCCAGATGCTGTGGGGGACGCGGCAGTTCCCAGCCCGCGGGCCGTTCGCCGTCCACCATGAGATCGGGTCCGGCCAGCACGTAGCCGGCGTCGTCGCGTTTGACGATGCCGTCGAGCCAGTCGGTTTCCGGTGCGGCGCCGATGAACAGGAACAACCGTTCGGCGTCCACCTTTTCTTCCGTCCCGGAGGCGTTGTCGCGCAGCACGATCCGCTCCAGGTGGTCGTCGCCGTCGGCGGACACCACCTCGGTGCGGGTGTGCACCTTGATGTTCGGGATCTGCGCGATCTGCTGGATCAGGTAGTGCGACATGGACGCCTCGAGCGATTCACCGCGCACCAGGATGTGCACGGTGCGGGCCCGGCGGGACAGGAACACCGCGGCCTGACCCGCCGAGTTCGCGCCGCCCACGATGTAGACGTCCTTGCCGGCGCAGTCGCTGGCCTCGGTCATGGCGGAGCCGTAATAGACGCCGCGGCCGGTGTAGTCGTCGACGCCGGGGGCCGGGTGGTGGCGGTAGTTGACGCCGGTGGCGATCAGCACCGAATGCGCGGCGACGCTGCCGCCGTCGGCGAACTTCACCACGCGCGCCGACCCGCAGGCCTCCAGCGCCACCACCTCGCGGGCGGTGATCAGTTCGGCCCCGAACTTCACGGCCTGGCGGCGGGCGCGGTCGGCGAGCTGGGCGCCGGACAGGCCGTCGGGGAAGCCGAGGTAGTTCTCGATGCGGGAGCTCTGCCCGGCCTGGCCGCCGGTGGCGGTGCGTTCGACGAGCACGGTGCGCAGGCCCTCGGAGGCGCCGTAGACGGCCGCGCCCAGCCCGGCTGGTCCGCCGCCGACCACGATCAGGTCGTAGAAGTCGCTGGAGGCGTCGGTATTGAGGCCGACGCCCTCGGCCAGCTGCGCGTCGGTCGGCATGATCAGCACGTCGCCACCGGGGCTGATGATGACCGGGCACTGGTCTTCGGTGGCGTTCGCCGCGGTCAGCAGGCGCGCGCCCTCCGGCTCGTCGACCTGGTACCAGCGATACGGCAACTGGTTGCGCGCCAGGAACTCCCGCACTTCCGAGCAGCGGGCCGACCAGCGGTGGCCCACCACCTTGGTCTCGGTCACCGGCTTGTGCTCGTCGCCGCGCCAGGCCTCCAGCAGGGCGTCGACGACCGGGTAGAGCTTCTCCTCCGGCGGGTCCCACGGTTTGAGCAGGTAGTGGTCGAGGTCCACCACATTGATGGCCTCGATCGCGGCATTGGTGTCCGCGTAGGCGGTGAGCAGCACCCGGCGGGCGTACGGGTGCAGGTCCATGGCCTGTTCGAGGAATTCGACGCCGTTCATCCCGGGCATCCGGTAGTCGGCGATCAGCACCGCGGCCGGCTGGCCGCGCAGTTTCATCTCACGCAGGGCATCGAGGGCGTCCGCGCCGGACTCCGCCCGCAGAATCCGGTAATCAGCCCCGTACCGGCGGCGCAGATCGCGCACGACGGCCCGCGAGACGCCGGGGTCGTCGTCGACGCTGAGAATGGCCGGCTTGACGGCAGAGGGTGAAGTCACCTGACCAGTATCGCGGACTCAAATTCGGTGATGCTGAATGAGATCCATCTCGGTCGGGGTCAGTAATCGCTCGAGGCGTTCCTCGAGCGCCCGATTCGCCTTGCGGCCGGACGTGCCGGGTGGTTTGGATTCGGCGGAATCCGCATCGGTTCCGGACTCGTCGGCAGGGAGGAGCGGGACGGTCTTGCTCTCCAGATGCAGAAGCGAACGCAGGTTCACGGCCGATCACCTCACGTTTCCCAGTCGGAAGCAGGTGGCTGTGTCTGTAACTTCGTTTATCTCATATTGTGCGCCAGTCATTACATTTCGGACATCAACACCCCAACAATGTGACCCAAGCGATCTGGTCGCCGGGAACGACCGCGGGGTCACATTTCATACGCCCAGGTCGGAGCGGGTGATCCACGCCACGGCCGCCCGGTGACCCAGGCCACGCGAACTAGGATGCCCGTAACCGACCGTCACGTCCCCGGAGGCAGCGTTGCCGAACACCCTCGAAGCCAGCATCGACATCGCGGCCGCGCCGGACCAGGTCTGGAGCGTCGTCTCCGACCTGCAGCGAATCCGCGAGTTCAGCCCCAACACCCTGCGCATGCAGCCGCTGGGCCGCACGGTCCGCACCGGCACCTGGACGGTGAACCTCAACAAGGCCGAGGGCTACGTGTACCCGAGCACGTCGCGGATCGTGCGCTTCGAGCCGAACCACGCGCTGGCGTTCCGGATGAACGAGAACGGCACCGTCTGGAGCTACACTCTCGAACCCACCGCGGCCGGCGGCACCAAGCTGATCCAGCGCCGCGACGTGCCCAAGGGCAAGCTGCCGGGCTGGCTGCAGTTCACCGTCGACAAGGTCTTCGGCGGCGAGGCGGCCTTCGAGGGCGGGCTGGTCGACGGTATGAACGAAACCCTCGGCCGGATCAAGGAACTTCTGGAGCGCTGAGCGTAGGTTCGGCCTATGCGACGACTCACAGCGATCTGCGCCGCGGCCGCCGGTGTCGCGATTCTGGCGACCGGATGCGGTAGCTCGGACTCGGGCGACCGCACCGTGACGGTCACCGGCACCGGCAAGGTCCAGGGCACCCCGGACGTGCTCAACGCCGACCTCGGCACCGAGGTCAGCGCGACCGACGTGTCCGCGGCGGTCGATCAGGCCAATGCCAAGGCGAAGGCCATCACCGACGCCATGGTCACCGCGGGCGCCAAGCGTGAGGACATCAAGACCAGCGACCTGTCAGTCCAGCCCTCCTACGGGCCGGAGGGACGCACCATCACCGGCTATCGCGCCACCAACACCATGCACGTGGCCGTGCGGGACCTGCCCAAGGCGTCGGGCATCCTGTCGGCCGCGGTGCAGGCGGGCGGCAACGACACCCGCATCAGCTCGGTCGCCTTCGGGCTCGAGGACAACACCAAGCTGCTGGCGGACGCCCGCGCCCGGGCCTTCGAGGACGCCAAGAGCCGCGCCCAGCAGTACGCGGACCTGTCGGGGCTGAAGCTGAAGAAGGTCAAGACCATCAGCGAGAACGGCAGCGGGCCCACTCCGACGCCGATGTACAAGGACGCCCTGCCCTCCGGGGCCGCGCCCACCATCAACCTCGAGCCAGGCCAGCAGACGGTCACGTTCACCGTGACCGCCGCCTGGGATATGGACTGACCGCTACTTCCAGTTCGGCAGCTGGACCACCTGGGCCGCGTAGGACAGGCCCGCGCCGAAGGCGATGAGCAGGGCGGTGCCGCCGGGTTTGGCGTCGCCCTTGCGCATCATGGCCTCCATGGCCAGCGGAATCGAGGCGGCGGAGGTGTTGCCGGCCTCCTCGATGTCATTGGCAAGGGCGCAGTCCTCGGGGAGCTTCAGCACCCGGGCCATGATCTCGATGATCCGGCCGTTGGCCTGGTGCGGAACCATGGCGTCCAGATCGGCCGGGGTCAGCCCGGCCGCTTCGATGGCATCGCGGCAGACCTTCTCCAAAGAGTGTGCGGCCCAGCGGAACACGGCCGTACCCTCCATGGCGAGATAGGGCCGGACGGCGTCGAGACCGTGTTCGTCGATCTCGGCGAAGAACTCCATCCAGTCCTTGTCCTGACGGATGGCGCGGTGCTGAGTGCCGTCCGAGCCCCACACGGTGGGCCCGATCCCGGCTTCGTCGGACGGGCCGATCACCACAGCACCCGCGCCGTCGGCGAACAGGAAAGCCGTGCCACGGTCCTTCGGGTTGACCGTGGTGGTGAGCTTCTCCACGCCGATGACCAGGGCATTGCGGGCGGTACCGCCCTTGACCAGATCCGAGGCCAACGCGACCGCGTGGCAGAAGCCCGCACACCCGGCCGAGACGTCGAAGGCGGCCACATTCTGCAGGCCGAGTTCGGTGGCGATCTGCGGAGCCGCGGCAGGCGTCAGCAAGAGCCAGGTAGAGGTCGCGACGATGACACAGTCGATCGTGGCGGGATCGACTTCCGCGGCGTCGATGGCGTCGCGGGCGGCCGCGGCGCTCATGCTGATGATCGTCTCCTCGGGGGAGGCGAAGCGCCGGGTACGGATGCCGGACCGGGTCCGGATCCATTCGTCGCTGGAATCTATCGGCCCCGCCACCTCGTCATTGGTGACGATTCGCTCCGGCCGGTACACGCCGAGCCCGAGCATTGCCGTGTGCTCTGCCCCGCTGATCGAGGCAATTCGAGCAGACATTGGTTCTCCCTTATGTACTGCGTACTGCGCGTCGAACGTGACCTTCATCGAGTTCCCCACCCCCGCGGCCGGAATGCCGCATACATGAGGCTCCCTCAGCTTAATCCGGACAGCTTCTCACGTATGTGCTTCCGCTCACAATTACGCATACGGTGACCAGTGCTTCACATACCGCTGGAAGATCGTTCACCGAGGCCTTGGGCAACCGAGAACGCGAGCGTCCGACGCGCTTCCCGTAGTGTGTGACGCGGTCTATGACCGCAACCATCCGCGCATGAAAGAGGAGCTCGTGGCCCGTCGCCCCACCCCGCCCGGCACCCCGGAAACGACCGGACTCGGTCACGTGGCCGACCTGGTCCGATCCTCCATTCCACCGCTGCACCCGGCCGGCCTGCCGTTCGTGGCGGCGCCGCTGGCGGTGGCCGCGCTGGGCTTCCGCCGGAAGTGGGTGCGGCGCACCGGACTGGCCGCCGCCGCGGCCTGTGCCACCTTCTTCCGGCACCCGCACCGGGTGCCGCCGAACCGCCCCGGCGTGGTGGTCGCGCCCGCCGACGGCGAGGTCGCCCTGGTCGACACCGCGGTGCCGCCGGCCGAGCTCGGCCTGGGTGACGCCCCGCTGCCGCGGGTGAGCATCTTCCTGTCGGTGCTGGACGTGCACGTGCAGCGGGTGCCCGTGAGCGGCCTGGTGGAGCAGATCGCCTACCAGAAGGGGCACTTCCTGTCGGCCGACCTGCCCGAGGCCAGCGACCGCAACGAGCGCAACAGCATGGTCATCGAGACCGGGTCGGGGCAGCGGATCGTGGTCGTGCAGATCGCCGGTCTGCTGGCGCGCCGCATCGTGTGCGAGGCCAAGACCGGCGACAAGCTGAGCATCGGCGACACCTACGGCCTGATCCGGTTCGGATCGCGCGTCGACACCTACTTCCCGGCCGGGACCAAGCTGTTGGTCACCCCCGGGCAGCGCACCATCGGTGCGGAAACGGTACTGGCCGAACTGGATTCATGATGGAGCAACTCGCGCCCGCGCCGTCTGCGCGCCGCCGCAACCGCACCATCCGGCTGCTGCCCAGCATGGTCACCGTGCTGGGCCTGTGCTCGGGCCTGTCGGCGGTGAAGTTCGCCATCCAGGGGCAGCTGGGGTTCGCGCTGGCGCTGGTCGGCGCGGCCGCGGTGTTCGACATGCTGGACGGCCGAATCGCCCGCATGCTGGACGCCACCTCCAAGATGGGCGCGGAACTGGATTCGCTGTCGGACGCGATCGCGTTCGGCGTCACGCCCGCCCTGGTGCTGTACGTGACCTTCCTGCACGCCGACAGCATCGGCTGGGTGCTGGCCTTGATGTTCGCGGTCTGCATGGTGTTGCGCCTGGCCCGGTTCAACACCCTGATGGACGACGACAACCGGCCGGACTGGCAGCGGGAGTACTTCGTCGGGGTGCCCGCGCCCGCGGGCGCGTTGATCGTGCTGACGCCCATCGCGCTGTCGGAGCAGTTCGGCGACGGCTGGTGGGTGAGCTTCCCGATGGTGGCGGTGTGGACCGTGCTGACCGGTCTGCTGTGCGTGAGCACGCTGCCGACGCTGGCCGTCAAGTCGGTGTCGGTGGCCCCGAGGACCGCGCCGATCCTGCTGGTGCTGGTCGCCCTGGCGGCCGCGCTGCTGGTCACCTACCCGCTGATCCTGATGATGGCGCTGGTGGTGCTGTACCTGGGCCACATCCCGTTCGCGGTGCACTCCGCGCGCTGGGTGGCCGCCCGGCCGGAGACCTGGAACCACAAGCCCGCCGAGCGCCGCGCCCAGCGCAAGGCCCAGCGCCGCGAGCGGCCGCTGGCCGGACGGGTGCCTCGGGTGTCGACGGCGCGGCTGCGCCTGCGCCGTCCGGGCCAGCGCGGATGACCATCCCACGCGGATAGTCACCGGCGGCCGGTTCCCCCGGGCAGAATTGACGGGTGCCGGAATTCACGCTGACCGCGCAACGCAACTCCTCGGGCGGCGACGCCCGCTGGGGGCTGGTGCGCCTGCACCCCGAAGTCCTGATGGCGCTGGCTCTGCATCCGGGGCAGGGAGTCACCCTGACCGGCGGGCGGCGCACCACGGCCGTGGTGGGGACGTTCAAGCCGTCGCAGGGCTTCGGCACCGGCGTCGCCCTGCTCGACGAGGTGACGCTGTCGAACGCGAAGGTGCGCGACGGCGGTGACGTCACCATCGCCCCGGCCACCGAGACCGACGCCCGCCGCGTCTCGGTGACGGGTTCGTCGCTGGCCATGGCCGCGATTCCGGAGTCGACGCTGCGGCAGGCGCTGCTGGGGAAGATCGTCACCGTGGGCGACACCGTCACCCTGCTGCCGCGTGACCTGCTGCCCAGCGACAATCCGGCCGCGGCCCGGAAGGCGTTGAAGGGCTTGGGGATCGCCTGGACCTCCGAGGTGCTGACGGTGGTGGCCACCGAGCCGTATCCGGGCCCGGTCACCATCCTGCCGAGCACGGCGGTGACGCTGGGCACGACCTTCGGCTCGACCGACGCGCCGCTCGGCTTGCTCGACGACGTCCCCCTCGACGGTTCGCCGCTCGTCGCCGCCGAGCGCCCGGTGACGACCGCCCCGACCTCGGCGGTGGCCGTCGCCGATCTGGCCGGGGTGCAGGCCCAGGCCGCGAAGCTGCGGGAGTGGCTGAATCTGGCGTTGGACGAGCCCGAGCTGCTGAAGGCGCTGGGCGCGAGTTCGCAGCTGGGCGTGCTGATCACGGGCCCGGCGGGCGTCGGTAAGGCGACGCTGGCGCGGGCGGTGGTGGGGTCGCGGCGGCTGGTGGAATTGGACGGCCCGGCGGTCGGCGCGACCGAGAGCGGCAAGCGTTTTCGCGATGTCGGCGACAAGATGCAGGAGATCGGTTCCGGCGCGGGCGGAGTCCTGCTGATCACCGATATCGACGCACTGCTGCCGGCCGAGGCCGAGCCGGTGGCCACCATGATCCTGGACCAGCTGCGCCGGGTGATCGCGGTGCCCGCGGTGGCGGTGCTGGCGACCACCTCGAATCCACTGGGCCTGGACGCGCGGCTGCGCGGTCCCGACCTGTTCGACCGGCAGGTGTCGCTGCCGCTGCCGACCGCCGCGGTGCGGGCCGCGCTGCTCGAACAGTTGTTGCGCAAGGCCCCGACCGAGGACCTCGAGGTCGACGAGATCGCGCTGCGGACACCGGGATTCGTGGTGTCGGATCTGGCGGCGCTGGTCCGCGAGGCGGCGCTGCGGGCGGCGGCCCGGGCCAGCCGCGAACACCACGACAGCGGTCAGGACGTGGATCCGGTACTGCGGCAGGAGGATCTGACCGGGGCGCTGGAGGTGATCCGCCCGCTGTCGCGGTCCGGGTCGGAGGAATTGTCCATCGGCAACCTGAGTCTCGACGATGTCGGCGACATGGCGGAGACCAAGCAGGCGTTGACCGAGGCGGTGCTGTGGCCGCTGAAGCATCCGGATTCGTTCGCCCGTCTGGGGATCGAGCCGCCGCGCGGGGTGCTGCTCTACGGGCCGCCGGGCTGCGGCAAGACCTTCCTGGTGCGGGCGCTGGCCGGGTCCGGGCAGTTGAGCGTGCACGCGGTGAAGGGCGCGGAGCTGATGGACAAGTGGGTCGGCTCCTCGGAACGGGCGGTGCGCGAGTTGTTCCAGCGCGCACGCGATTCCGCGCCGTCGCTGATCTTCCTCGACGAGGTGGACGCACTGGCCCCGCAGCGCGGGCAGTCCTCGGATTCCGGGGTGTCGGATCGGGTGGTGGCGGCTCTGCTCACCGAGTTGGACGGGGTGGAGCCGCTGCGGGACGTGGTGGTGGTCGGCGCGACCAACCGCCCGGATCTGATCGATTCGGCGCTGACCCGGCCGGGCCGGCTGGAGCGGCTGGTGTTCGTGCCGCCGCCGGACGCCGACGCCCGGGCCGAGATCCTGCGCACCGCGGCCACGTCGGTGCCGCTGGCCAAGGACGTGAATCTGCGGCGGCTGGCCCGTGAGCTGGACGGCTACTCGGCGGCGGACTGTTCGGCCCTGTTGCGGGAGGCGGCGCTGGCCGCCATGCGCCGCGATGTGGAGGCCGGGGAGGTGACCGCGGCGGATGTGGCGTCCGCGCGCAAGGCGGTGCGGCCGTCGCTGGATCCGGTGCAGGTGGAGTCGTTGCGCTTGTTCGCGGCGAAGCGGGAGATGTCGGGTCCGCCGGGCGACCCGTCGGGCTATGTCTGATCGAGTCGAGCCATGTCTGATTTGATGCGCTCGGTCTGATTCCTCCGCCTACGCCCGAATGTGGCCGTAAGTTCGCCAAAAATCTACAAAGTAAGCGAGTCGGACCGATCGACTCTCCGTAGGCCGGTACTTTTGCGCAGGTGAGGTCGTACAAGGTCGCTACCGAAACGATCACCGCGCTGGTCGCAGCACTGGTTGCTGGCCTCGCGCTGACCTTGCCCATCGACTTCGGCTGGACCTCGCAAAGTTCCGCCCTGCAACTGGATCTGCTCGCCTACAGCCTGCCCCGCGCCATCTCGGCGGGCGTGCTCATCGCCATGATCGTGGCGGTGCTGATCACCACCATGGGCAGCCCGTCGGTGGCCTGGTCGACCACGGTGGGCGGGCTGCTGGTGCTGGTCGCCAACCACACGCTGGGGCACGCGGGCGACCCGAATGCCTCGCTGTCGACGATGAACTTCATCGACTCGCTGTCGGGGGGCGTGATCCTGGGCGCGCTCGGGGCGGCGGTGCTGCATCACCGGCTGCCCTCTTTCGCCTGGACGCTGGGCATTCTGATCAGTCTGCTGCTGGGTTCGGTGAATCCGGTGCCGCGGGTGGGCGGCGGCAGCATCACCGACAACCTAAAGGACCACTGGCACGCCTCCGACATCCCGCCCATGTGGATGGTGGTGCTGGCCTTCGCACTGGCCGTGGTCTCGCTGCTGATCAATCGGAAAGGACCGGCCGCGCAACGGCTGTCGATCGAGCTGCCCCTGGCCCCGATCCTGGCGGGCACGCTGATGGTGCTGATCACCCTGTTCAGCGCGGAGTGGCTGGCCCGGCACGGCGGCAGCGTGGCGGGCATCGTGCTCGCCGTGGTGACCTCGGTCGGCACCGCCATGATCGCGTCCATGCTGCTGCCGGGGCGGGACGGGGAGATCGTGCTGATCGCGGTGGGCGTCGGCGCGGTGGGCGCGGCCACCATCGCGGCGGAGATGCCGGCCTGGTCGATTCCGCTGCTGGTGGCGGTGAGCGCGTTCGGCATGTGGGCGGGCAGTCAGGTGTCCGCGCCGATGCCGGCCCTGTGGCTGTCCATGCTGGTCGGGGTGTCGACGGCGTTCACCGCTGACACCGCCAAGGCGTGGCTGATCGTGGGCAGCGCGGCGCTGGTGTCCTGGCTGCTCGGTTTCGGCCTGCTGGCGGCCCGGCCGCGGTATGTGCCGAGCCGGGTGCTGGGGACCTCCATCTTGTTCGTGCCGTCGGCGGTGCTGGGCATGCGGGATTACGTGGCACGTGGCGATTACGCGATGCTGTCGGGCAATTCGGGGATGTGCACGGTCAGCTCGGGTTCCACGGCGACACCCGGCTGGACCTCGGTGCTGGTGGCGGGCGGGTGTCTGGCGGGCATGTTCCTGCTGCGGCGGTTGCGGCCGCTGCCGGTGCCGTCCGCGGCGGCGGCCACCCCGCCCGAGGGGTCGTCGAACGGGGGCACCGCCGATTAGACCGGGGTACGGTCAGGCGCGGGCGGCGAGGTCCAGTTCCGCGGCCGGAGCGGTGGCGGGTTCGGCGAACCAGGTCCGGTAGAACGCCGTCACGTAGGCGGCGAACAGGCCGATCACGAGGGCGCCCGCCGGGACCGGGTGCTCGGCGAATTCGACCGACAGGTACCGGTAGGACAGCAGGAGTGCGGTGAACAGCGCGGCCCCCGCGCCGACCAGCTGGACGCGGGCGCGATCCCAGCCGCGTTCGGGTGCGCGCAGCGCCGATTCGATGGCCAGGCACAGCACCACGCCCGCCACCAGGTCCGCGCCGTAGTGGTACCCGAAGCCCAGCGTGGCCCCGATGGTGGCGAGCAACCAGAAGGTTCCGCCCCAGCGCAGCCAGGTCGGTGCGGGCGCGCCGGTCAGCGGGTCGCGGCGGGAGTGGACGAAGATCGACAGCGCCCACGCGGTGTGCAGCGACGGCATGCAGTTGCGCGGGGCGAATCGGTCGAAGGCGATCGAGCCGGGCGAGAGGTCCACCGGCGGCACCACATTCGGCCAGTAGTTGCCGAGGGCGAAGGCGTGCCCTTCCGTGCCGTAGGCGAAGATCGGTCCGACGACGGGGAAGATGACGTAGAAGAGCGGCCCGATCAGCCCGATCACCAGGAAGGTCCGCACCAGGTAGTGCCCCGGCCACACCCCGGTCTTCACCACGTTGCGCAGCTGCCAGATGGTCACGATCATCGCGCCGACGGGCAGTTCGATGTAAACCCAGTGCAGGACAGCGGAAGCCACCGGTCCCAGCCATTCCAGCAGTTGCCCGGCCATCCAGGAGGGATCGCCGAGGGCGTGGTCCACCAGCACGATGTGCTCGTCGAGGACGCGGGGTCCGGCGAGCACGGTGATGCCGAGCCAGACGTCGGCGACCTTGCTGGACAGCACCAGCAGGATGCCGAGCGCGGCGGCGTGCAGCGCGTTGGAGCGGTCCTTGCCCTGCCACCGCCAGAGGGCGAGCCCGAGGATGCCGAGCAGCACCAGCACCGGCCCGTTGCCCATGGCCAGCGGACCGCCGGAGAGGCTGCGAATCGTCTGGTAGGCGACGTCGATGCCGAGCGCCGTGCCGACGGCCACGAAGCGCCGCCGCCAGTCCAGTCCGATGAGCGCGAGCCCGAGTCCGGCCCACGGCACGGTGAAAGATTTGGCATTGCCGACGAAGTCGTCCCGGATGCTCTCCAGCGGACCGGTGAAGTGGTGCTGGGAGGCGACGATCTGCAGGGCGAGGAGCGCGAGCGCTCCGACGGTGAGCACGGCCGTCATCCGGACGCGCGGCGACGGCATCCGCATCCCTGATCGGCGTGCTGCGCCGCCGGTCTGGGAACGCGGATCGTCGAGCAACATCCAGCCATAGTAAACGCCGTGTGAACGCCGACCCCATACCCAGTTGAACGCCGCATCCCACCCCGGATGAACAGCCGCCGGTCAGCGTGGTATTGCCGCTGGCCACGGCGTACAGCGGCCGCAGAATCGCGTAACTGAAATCACAGCAATGGAACTCGCGACGGTGAACCGTACCGCCCCGGCGTCACTGCTCGAGTTCGTGGACCAGCGAGTCGACCACCGACACCAGATCGCCCTGTGCGGCCGCGGCCACCCGGCGCTGTCGCTGATAGGACGCGCCGCGCTTGGGGATGTCGGCGACCATGGCGAGCTCGTTCTCGCAGCCGAGGCTCTTGGCGGTCGGCTCGAGCCGGTTGAGCAGGTCCATGAGGTCGTCGGTGACGAGCCGCTCATTGCTGTCGGCGTCGGTGATGATGATGGCGTCGAGCCCGTATCGCGCTGCGCGCCACTTGTTCTCCTGCACGTGCCAGGGCGGCAGGATGGCGGGCAGGGCTTCGCCGTTCTCCACCCGCCGGTCGAGATCGACCACGAGGGAGTGGATCAGGGCGACGATGGCGGCCAGTTCGACCTTGGTGGGGATGCCGTCGCAGATGCGCACCTCGATGGTGCCCCATTTGGGTGCGGGCCGGATGTCCCAGTGCATGCCGCCGATCTGTTCGATCACACCGGTTTTCATCTGGTCGTGCACGAAACCCTCGAACTGGCCCCAATTGTCGAATTGGAAGGGCAGTCCGGCGGTGGGTAGCTGCTGGAACATGAGCGCCCGGTTGCTGGCGTAGCCGGTGTCGACGCCCGCCCACATGGGTGAGGAGGCGGACAGCGCCAGCAGGTGCGGGTACGACGGCAGCATGGCGTTGAGGATCGGGAAGACCTTGTCCGGGTGCGAGATTCCCACGTGCACGTGCACGCCCCAGATCAGCATCTGGCGGCCCCACCACTGGGTGCGCTCGATGAGTTCGTCGTAATGCGCACTGCGCGTGAGCTGTTGGGTGGACCATTGCGCGAACGGGTGGGTGCCCGCGCAGAACAGGTCGACGCCGACCTGGTCGGCGGCGCGGCGCACGGCGTCCTGGGTGGCGCGCAGTTCGTCGACGACCTCGCTCACGGTGTCGTGCTTGCCGGAGACCAGTTCGACGGTGTTCTTCAGGAGTTCCTTGGTGATCTGCGGGGTGCCGTCCCAGGCGCGCAGATCACCGCAGGCTTCGAAAACGGCGGCGGCTGTATTGGACAGGTCACGCGTCGTCTTGTCGACGAGCGCGACCTCCCATTCCACACCGAGCGTGGGCCGGGGCGATGAATTGAAGGGGACCTTCGAAATGCCTGCCCCGGCCATGCTCACCTCAAGGGGTTCAGGCGACGACGCCGCAGGCGACCCGTGCACCCGCGTCGCCGGTCGCGAGGGTGTCCGCATCCGGTGCGGGCGCGTACCGGGTGGGAATGTTGCCGAAGTTGTCGGCGCCGGCGTGGATGATCAGGGCCTTGCCCTTGATCTCCTCCAGGGTGACGGCGTCGGTGGTGGTGACCAGCTTGGCGGTGCCGTCCTTGAGCACCTGGAGCGAGTCCAGGTCACCGCTGGCGGGGTGCGCGTTCTGCTCACCGACCTGCAGGTGGCCGCCGGCGGACAGGAAGTCGCCGGGCGCGCCGCCGGAGGGGGCGGTGGAGTTGGTCTCGCACTTGCCGAACTGGTGGATGTGCAGGCCGTGGAAGCCGGGCTTGAGGCCGTGGGCTTCGACGGTGATCTCGAGGTGGTTGCCCACCTTCACGACGGACGCGGTGCCGACGGTGCCACCGGAGGGGTCCTTCAGGGTGACGGCGGTGGACTCCCGGGGGGCGTTGGTGTCGCCCTCGGTGCCGTGGCCGGGCGCAGCGCCCGCGGGAGCGGGCGAGCTGGTGAACACCGGCGGGGTCGTCCCCTTGACGTCACTCGATTCCTGGCTGTTGGAGCAGGCGGTGAGCCCCAGGGCCGCGACCGCGAGCACCGGAGCAACAGTCCACCAGGACGGGCGACGAGTTGAGGACGAGGCCATCGGGGAACTCCTTTACGAGTCCGAGTTTATCGGGAAAGCAGGGTGGACATACTTCGTACCGGACAAGATGATGCCAGAGACGTGCCTGTGTCCCGTGGAGGGGCCGCACGGTTTCTTTCGGGTGGCGGTCCGGCGGCCGACGGACAACGATTCAGTTGCCGGTGACGATGACGATGACACCGGTGGGCGAATCCGAGATCCCCGGGAAGCGGGGTTCGGCGGCGCAGCCCAGTTCCGCGGCGATGGCCTTGGCCAGCGCCTGCTCCTTGGGCGAACTGCCGTAGTACACGGTGGTTTTCGGGATGACGCCGCCGGGATAGTTGCCGACCTCGGTGATGTTGTAACCCTCACCGCTGAGCTGGTCGCCGGTCTTCTTGGCCAGTCCGGCGACGGTGCCGTTGTTGTAGACCCGGACCGGGAGGGATTTGTCGACGCCCGCGGCACCGGAGGTGGTCGCCGCGGCGGTCGTGGTGGGCGCGGCCGTGGTGGTCGTGGGCGCGATGGTGCCGGGCACTACCGACGGGGTGCCCGCCCCGGTCGAATTCTGCTGCGCCGCAGTGGTGGTGGCGGCCTCGGAGGTCGATCCGGCGCTGCTGTCCGAGGAGTCCGAACTCGACAGGGACATCGCGCCGATCCCGGCAAACACGATGGCCAGCGCGATCAGGACCATCGCCAGGGCCCGCAGCGGCGGACCGCCGGTCGGCGAATTCGGGTTGCTCACGGCGTCGAGCCTAATGGGTGCAGGGCCGCCCGCGCGGGATCAAGCGCGGACGCGGGCCGGGTGGAGACCTGGCTCACGATCGCGGCGCGGCTCACACCTGGAAACCGAGACGGCGTGCGGCCCTGGTCTTCTGGCGGCTGGCGCGCAGCCGCCGCAGGCGCTTGACCAGCATCGGGTCCGCCGCCAGCGCTTCGGGCTTGTCGACGACCGCGTTCAGGACCTGGTAGTAGCGGGTTGCCGAGAGGTCGAACAGTTCGCGGATGGCTTCTTCCTTCGCACCGGCGTACTTCCACCACTTGCGCTCGAAGTCGAGAATCTCGAGCTCACGGCGGGAAAGCCCGTGCGCGCCATCCTCGTCGGAAGGACCGTCCTCGCTTGCGGGCATGTCGCGTGCCGCTGCGCTGTCCATAGTGCTCCCTCGCCGAGTGGTCACCAGACGAATATGGTGCTTGTGCGTCGGTGTCATTCAACCACGCGCCGCAGACAACGCGATGCGTACCGATCGGCGTGTTTTGTGACGTAGGCCCCGGCGTGTCGGCGTCTGATTTGCCCCTCCGCTTCGCTCCGGGGCGAGGGTTCGCGGCCCTGAGGTCTCGATTCTTCCCTCCTCCGCTCCTCGGCTTCGCTCCCTCGCTCCGTCAGTCCAGAATCGAGACGGCCGCGAACTTGCGGGCGCATGTCCAGGGTGTGATCCGTGGAAAAATCGCAGCCCAGTAGGCTCTGCGGCATGGCTATTCTCCCGATTCGCATTGTCGGCGACCCGGTTCTGCACCGCGCGACCACGCCGGTCACGCAGACCCCGGAAGAGCTGGCGCAGCTGATCGCGGACATGTACGAGACGATGGACGCCGCGCACGGGGTGGGTCTGGCCGCCAATCAGGTGATCATCGCCGACGAGGACGAGTTGTCGCCGCGCGTCTTCGTCTACGACTGCCCGGACGAGACCGAGGACGGCAAGACCGTCCGCCGCCGCGGCTGCGTGGTGAATCCGGTGCTGGAGACCTCCGAGATCCCCGAATCCATGCCGGATCCAGACGATGACGACGAGGGCTGCCTGTCGGTTCCCGGCGAGCAGTTCCCGACCGGCCGCGCCGACTGGGCCAAGGTCACCGGCACCGACGAGCACGGCGAGCCGGTCGAGCTGGAGGGCCACGGCTTCTTCGCCCGCATGCTGCAGCACGAGACCGGCCACCTGAACGGCTTCCTCTACGTGGACGTGCTGATCGGCCGCAATGCCCGCGCCGCGAAGAAGGCGATCAAGCGAAACGGCTGGGGCAAGCCGGGTTTGAACTGGGTCCCGGGCACCGTGCCGGACCCCTTCGGACACGACGACGACGATCTCGACGACTGATCGGTCATGACCGATTCCGAGCCCGGCCCCGACGGCGCCGGGGCGCTCCCGCCGCTCGGCAAGCGGGTAGTGGTGCGCTACCGGCTGCCCGCGGGTTATCCACAGCCGTTGACGGATGTGATCGGCGAGCTGATCGCCGCCGACCCGCTGACCGTGCGCACCGCCGACGGCCAGGTGGTGTCGGTCGCCCGGGATCAGGTGGTGGCCTGGAAACCGCTCGGCCCCAGACCCATTCGGACCAGTGAGATCCGGTCCCTGGAAGCGGCGGCCGCGGACGGCTGGCCGGGTCTGATGCGATCCTGGATCGACGGCTGGCTGCTGCGTGCCGGGGACGGCTACACCTATCGCGCGAATTCCGCGGTGCCGCTGGGCGGTACGGACGGACCGGCGCTGATGAACACCGAGACCCTGCACCGGATCGGCGAGTGGTACACCGCGCACGGCCTGCCGCTGCAACTGCAGCTGCCCGATCGGCTGGCGACCCGGCCCGCGGAGTGGCGGACCTGGCACGAGACCCGGGTGCTGGCGGTCGACATCGAGACCATGCCGCTGCCGTCGGGCCCGTCCATGGTGCGGTTCACGCCCGAACCGGACGGGGCGTGGCTGTCCATGCACCGGCATCGGGGCGGGGACACCGATATCGGCTCGAGCCCGGTGGTGGACGTGCTGACCGCGGTTCGCGACGGCGAGCTCACCTTCGCCACGCTGGGTTTGCCCGCGCCGATCGCCATCGGCCGGGCCGCGGTGACCACGGCTCCCGACGGCCGCCGCTGGGTGGGCCTGACCTGCGTCGCGGTGGCGACCGGGCATCGGCGGCACGGGCTGGGCGCGCTGGTGTGCGCGGAGATGATCCGCTGGGGCCGCACGCACGGGGCCACCCACGCCTATGTTCAGGTGTCGGACGAGAATGACGCGGCGCTGGCGTTGTACCAGGAGATGGGCTTCGTCGAGCATCACAGCTACCGGTACGCCGCGCCCTGATCGCGCGCCGCCCGCTCGCGTAAGACACTAGTTCCGAAAGGTTTATCGCTGTGCGTATCGCCACCTGGAATGTGAACTCGATCCGCACCCGGCAGGATCGGGTGCTGGCGTGGCTGGACCGCGCCGATATCGATGTGCTGGCCATACAGGAAACCAAGTGCAAGGACGAGCAGTTCCCGTTCGAGGCGTTCGAGGCCGCCGGGTACGAGGTCGCGCACGTGGGCCTGAACCAGTGGAACGGCGTGGCCATCGCCTCCCGGGTGGGCCTGGACGATGTCGAGATCCACTTCCCGGATCAGCCCGGTTTCGACAAGGACGCGGGCGAATCCCTGTTGAGCACACCGGTGGTGGAGGCCCGCGCGATCGGCGCGACCTGCGGCGGGGTGCGGGTGTGGAGCCTGTACGTGCCGAACGGCCGCGCGCTCGACGACCCGCACTACACCTACAAGCTGGAGTGGCTGGCGGCGCTGCGGTCCGCGGGCGCCAAGTGGCTGTCGGAGGATCCGGACGCGCAGATCGCGCTGGTGGGTGACTGGAATATCGCGCCGACCGATCTGGATGTGTGGTCGCCGGAGTTCTTCGAGGGCAAAACCCATGTGTCCGAACGGGAACGGGATGCCTTCGACGCGTTCGGCGAGACCGGTTTCACCGACGTGATGCGGCCCTTCCACCCGGGCCCCGGCGTCTACACCTACTGGGACTACACGCAACTGCGCTTCCCCCGCAAGGAGGGCATGCGCATCGACTTCATCCTGGCCTCCCCCGCCCTGGCCGCGCGCGTCACCGACGCGAACGTGGACCGGGAGGAGCGAAAGGGCAAGGGCGCCAGCGATCACGCGCCCGTGACAGCCGTCCTCGCGGACTAGTTCGGCCGGGCCCGGCTTCAGACCGGCCGGGCCTTGATGGCGTCGCGGGAGATGAAGACGTCGTAGGTGCCCGGGACGGCGATGACGGCGTTGCCGTTGGTCGAGCGCACGAAAGGCCTGGTGTACCAGGTCTTGTCCTTCATGTCCTGGAAGAAGTCGGCGTCGCTGCCATTGAGGAAGATCTGGTTCTGCTTGGTGGCGACGCCGTCGAGACGCTGGCCGTAGAGCCGGGTCACCTTGTATCCGGCATTGAAGCCGAGCGCGTTCACCCACGCCTCGAGTTCCACGATATTGGCCTGCAGCACCCACATGTCGCCCTCGACCTGGTAGGTCTTGTGCTGGTCGCCGTGGCCCTCGTCGCCGTAGAGGGTGAGGTTCACATCCAGCAGGTGTTCCTGTCCCGCAACGGGTTCGACCTCGACATGCGCGGCCTTGACTTCGCCGGCGAGTCCGAGGAAGGCCTGCAGGAGCGTGGTGATCCACAGGATCACCACCGCGACGAACGCCAGACCCGCCGCGCCCATGCCGCGTCCGACCAGCACACGCCAGCCGACCGTGCGGGCTTTCAGTACGGCCGAGACCAGTAATCCGATGGCCGCGATGCCCAGCACCAACAGCACCATCTGGATCCAGCCGAAGGTAACCGGGAAGACCATGCCGTAGTTGTACCCGCTCGGCACGACACGTATCGGTGGGTCAGCAATGAAGTGTGCGTGTCATGACGGTGTGTCATCTGATCCCCCAACGAAATCCGGCCCCGCACCACGGGTGCGGGGCCGGAGCTCGAGTGCGAATCAGAAGGCCGCTTCGTCCAGCTTCATGATGTCGTTGTCGAGGTTCTCGATCACCGAGCGCGAGGCGCTGAGCAGCGGCAGCTTGTTCTTGGCGAACCAGGACGCCACGCCGACCTTGCCGGCGTAGAAGTTCTTGTCCTTCTCGGCCGCGCCCGCGTCCAGCGCCGCCTGGGCGATGGCGGCGTGCTCGAGCAGTCGCCACGCGATGACGAGATCGCCCACGGCGTACAGGAATCGGACCGAGCCGAGGCCGACCTTGTAGAGCTCGTCGACCTGCTGCTGCGAGGCCATCAGGAAGCCGGTGAGCGCGGCCGCCATGGCCTGCACGTCGGTCAGGGCCGCGCCGAGCAGTCCGCGTTCGATCTTGAACTGGTCGGGGCCGCCGTCGACGAACCGCTGGATCAGGCCCGCGACATGTCCGAGCGCCACGCCCTTGTCACGAATGATCTTGCGGAAGAAGAAGTCCTGCGCCTGGATGGCGGTGGTGCCCTCGTACAGCGAGTCGATCTTGCAGTCGCGGATGTACTGCTCGATCGGGTAGTCCTGCAGGTAGCCGGAGCCGCCGAGGGTCTGCAGCGATTCGGTCAGCGACTCGTAGGCGCGGTCGGAGCCGCAGCCCTTCACGATCGGCAGCAGCAGGTCGTTGACCCGCTCGGCCAGTTCGGCGTCGGCGCCGTAATTGGCCTGCGCCACATCGGCGTTCTGGTAGGAGGCGCAGTACATGTACAGCGCGCGCAGGCCCTCGGCGTACGCCTTCTGGGTGGCCAGCGAGCGGCGCACGTCCGGGTGGTGGGTGATGGTGACGCGCGGGGCGGCCTTGTCGGTCATCTGGGTCAGGTCCGCGCCCTGGACGCGCTGCTTGGCGTACTCGAGGGCGTTGAGGTAGCCGGTGGACAGCGCGCCGGTGGCCTTGGTGCCCACCATCATCCGCGCGTTCTCGATGACCTTGAACATCTGCGCGATGCCGTTGTGCACCCCGCCGACCAGGTAGCCGACGGCCGGGATGTCGCCGCCGAAGGTGATCTCACAGGTGGGCGAGGACTTGATGCCCATCTTGTGCTCGACGCCGGTGACCAGCGCGCCGTTCTTGGCGCCGAGTTCCATGGTCTCCGAGTCGAACAGGAAGCGCGGCACCATGAACAGCGACAGGCCCTTGGTGCCGGGTCCGGCGCCCTCGGGGCGGGCCAGCACCAGGTGGAAGATGTTGTCGGCGGTGTCGCCGACGTCGCCGCCGGAGATGAAGCGCTTCACGCCCTCGACGTGCCAGGTGCCGTCGGCCTGTTCGATGGCCTTGGTGCGGCCCATGCCGACGTCGGAGCCGGCGTCGGGTTCGGTGAGCACCATGGTGCCGCCCCAGCGGTTCTCCCAGGCGTGCGCGGCCCAGCGCTTCTGCTCGTCGGTGCCCTCGTCGAAGAGGACCTTGTGCATGAGCGGGCCCATGTTGAAGAAGGAGGCCGAGTTGTTGGCGGCGACCAGCATTTCCTGGATGGCCCAGATGAGGACGTTGGGGGCGGCCACGCCGCCCATCTCCTCGGCCATGCCCAGGCCGGAGTAGCCGGCCTCGTTGACCGCGGCCACGGTCTTCTTCAGCGATCCGGGCACCGTGATGGTGTGCTGCTCGGGCAGGAACTCGACCGGGTTGCGGTCGGCGTCGGCGAAGGACTCCGCGATCGGGCCTTCCGCGAGGCGCTTGGCCTCGGCGAGCATCTCCCGCGCGGTGTCGCCGTCGAGGTCGCCGTAGGCGCCGCTGTCCAGCAGTTCCCCGATCCCCAGTACTTCGAACAAGTTGAACTCGATGTCTCGCAGGTTCGCCTTGTAATGGGACACGGAAGGGCCTCCTCGGCTGAAGTTTCGACGCGGTTCCTCAGATCAAGATCCGGGATCGACCCGAACGATTCCGTACGCCTGTCCGGTTACGCAAGCGTAGGCAGACGTCTTAACCATTCGGGCCCGCACCGACCCGGCCCGATCCCGAAAAGTTAACCGCGCCGTTATGCGCTCGAGCTGGATCTGCGTCCGTACGGCTCCTTGGCCTGCTGCGGAGTGACCGTGATGGGATTCACGGGAACCCCGGCTCGCATATGTTCCACCAAAAGCCGACCGGTCATCCGACCAATTCCATGGCGGACGACAGGCCGGCTTCAGCCGATCGCTCGTCATCGCCGACATGGCCGCGCGCATCGCGGGCGGGTAGGCGGCGTCGAGCACGGCGGACCGATCGAAGCCACCGGCGACCCGCATCCACTCGGGCAGGGTGGCGATGGCCGCCGGGGTGCGGTGTCGGATCAGGGGTTCATCTCGTAGGTTCCGGCCAGGGCGCGGACCTGGGTGAGGACGTTCTCGAAGCGGGCCGGGTCGGCGACCGGGCGGCGGACCAGGTCCAGGGCGCGGACCTGCTGGGCCTTGGTGGCGGTCGGCTTGGTGTGCAAGGTCAGTGCGTGCTTGCAGAATTCGCGCACGAACAGGTCGAAGAGCTGGTCGAGGACGGCCTCGTCGGCGCCCGCGATCTCGGCCTGCTCGAGGATGAGTTGCGCGTACGGGAGGGTGGTGAACAGCTCGCCGAGGCCGAAGAGGAAGTCGACGTCCTGCTGCTGTTCGGCGGTCGGCGTCGCCGCGGCCAGCAGGGTTTGGAAGGCGAGGGCCTGTTCGAGGAAGACCGCGACATTCGGGATGTGCGCGAACTTCTCGAATACCGGACGCCAGTCGGCGAAGCGGATCTTGCCCAGGCCGCTGCTCGGGCCCTGCCGGAACAGGAATTCGTCGTCGGCGGCATCGCGGCGGGTGGGCACGGGAGCGTGTGCGGCACGGGCGAATTCGGTCTTCAGCGCGGGCACGGCCTTGGCGGCCGGACCGGTGGCGCGGCGGCTGGTCCAGCTCAGCGCGCCGGACACCGCACGCACCGCGCCCTGGGGGGCGAGACCCGCGCCGGGCAGGTAGCGCAGCGCGGCCAGGCCCGCGTCGGCGGGATGGAACATGTAGTTGGGCATGAACTTCAGCGACAGCGCCATGTTCACGTGCACGGTACCCTCGAGCCGCGGCAGCCCGAACATGCCGACCATGGCCATGGGGAAGTACATGTCGTTCTCGAACCCGCGGGCGGCGATCACGTCGGCGAGGTCCTCGTAGAGCTGCTGGCCGTGACGGGTGACCGACATCTTCTCGATAGCGTTGAACAGCAGGTACCGCCGGTCGTTCTCGTCCGCGCAGCGCAGGTAGTCGATGGCGCGCTCGCTGTAGAGCTTCATGCCGATCAGGCGCGCGTAGCTGTCCGCGAGCAGCGATTTCACCTGCGGGAACTCGGTCACGCGGTGCCCGAACAGGATTCGGTTCTCGGCGTGGGTCACGGCCTCGAACATGGCGTGCTCGCAGGCCCCGACCGCGCCGAAGCCGAGGTTGAACTTGCCGACGTTGACGGTGTTCATGGCGGCGTCGAAGGCGGCGCGGCCGGTGTGCAGGATGTCGGATTCGGCGACCGGGTACTCGTCGAGATCGAAGGCGGCGACATACATCTGGGAGTCGACGACGTTCTTGCGCAGCTTGTAGTTCTTGTGCCGGGAGTCGGCGGCGAAGAACAGGTAGCCGGAGTACTCCTCGTCGGTCATCTTCCGCAGGAAGTCGGACGAGTCGATGATCGGCTTGTCGGCGCGGCGGCCGAAGACCGACACCATGCCCGCGAGATTGCCGTTGCCGATGTAGTACTTGCCGCCGGTGGCGGTGCACCCGCCGCCCGGTGTCGGCTCGAGCACCATGTCGGTGGCGTAGATGTCGGCGCCGTGCTCGCGTTCGGACAGGCCGAAGGCGAAGATCTCGCCGGATTCCAGCAGTCCGGCGGCGCGGGCCTTGGCCTCGGCGTTGGCGCTCTGCCAGATCGGGCCCAGGCCCAGGATCGTCACCTGCCACACGTACCAGTACTGCATGCCGTAGAAGCCGAGGATCTTGCTCATCATGGCGATGCGGGCGGTGTCCCAGCGCTTGTGCGGGTCCCCGCCGGCCTGCGCGGCCGGGGTCAGGAAAGTCGCGAAGACCCGTTCGCGCTTGATGAAGTCGAGGAAGTCGGCGTACCAGACGCGGTCGCGGCTCTCGGCCAGCAGCCGGACCTTGCCGAACGCCTCGAAGTAGTCGACGGTGGCCCGCAGCAGTCGCCGGGTCTCCGCGTCGAATTCGGTGAATTCGCAGGTCTTCGGGTTGAACAGGGTCTGACTCATCGGTCTTCGTCTCCTCCGGCCGTGGGCTCGCCCGGCTCCTCCGGGTGTTTTCATTCGTGAATGTAGCATTTTTGTTCGTAGCTGTAGGAAAGGATCGCCGGGGCCGCTGCTATCGTCGGTGCGCATGGGCACCGATTCGGCGACACGTCCACGCCAGCGCGCGCGGCATCTGGGTCCCGAACGCCGTCGCCCGCAGGTCCTCGACACCGCTCTGGAGATCGCCGTCGCCGACGGCATCGCGGCGGTCACCATCGCCGCGGTGGCCGACCGCATGCAGGTCACCCGCCCGGTCATCTACGCCTGCTTCGCCGATCGGGTCGAGCTACTCGAGGCGCTCATCCGGCGCGAGGAGGACTACCTGGTGCAGGGCGTGCTGGAGACGCTACCCCGCCGCCGGGTGGAAGCCGATGAGGCGGTGTTCGTGGAGGGCTTCCGCGCCCTGCTGCACACGGTCTCCCAACGCCCCGACACCTGGCGGCTGCTGTACGGCAATCCCGATCCGGCCGTGGCGGATTCGTTCGGCAAGGGTCGGCTGCTGGCGGTGGAACGCTGCACCCGGCGACTACGCCCGACCCTGGCGGCCTGGGGCACCGCCGATGCCGAACACAAGCTTCCGGCCCTGGTCGAGTTGTGGGTGTCGGCCGGCGAGGGCGCGGTCCGCACACTGCTGACCGAACCGGGCGATTGGAATCCCGACACTCTCGGAGAGTTCGTCGGCGCGGCGGTCTACCGCGCCCTGCGTCACGCCTGACTACGATGGAAATCGACCATCGGTCAGCGGGAGGACGCCATGACGTTCTATCGGCAGGTTGGTTCGGTGCCGCCCAAGCGGCACACGCAGCATCGAGATGAGAGCGGCCGGCTCTATTACGAAGAGCTGATGGGAGAAGAGGGCTTCTCCGGCGATTCCTCGCTGCTCTATCACCGCGGACTGCCCCCGGCCATCGTGGATTCGTCGGTGTGGGTGCTGCCGCAGCAGCGGCTGTTCCCGAATCACCCACTGCGGCACCGGCATCTGAAACTGCACGAACTGTTCCTGGGCGACAGACCGGGCGACAGCGACGTGGTGACCGGGCGGCGGCTGCTGCTCGGCAATGCCGACGTGCGCATCTCCTATGTGGCGGCGCTGCGCGAATCGGCGCTGTACCGCAATGCCATCGGCGACGAACTGGCCTATATCGAATCCGGTTCGGGGCGACTGGAAACCGTGTTCGGCACGCTGCCGGTGCGGCAGGGTCATCAGGTGCTGTTGCCGCGCGCCACCACTCACCGCTGGGTTCCGGACGGCCCGGAACCGTTGCGCGCCTACATCATCGAGGGCTCCGGCCACATCACCCCACCGAAACGGTATCTCTCGAAATACGGTCAGTTCCTGGAGAATTCGCCCTACTGCGAACGCGATCTCCACGGGCCGACCGAGCCGGTCGAGGTCGGCGGCGAGAATGTGGAGGTGCTCGTCAAGCACCGTCCCGCCGGTGAGATCGTCGGCACCAGCATGGTTTACGCCACCCATCCCTTCGATGTGGTGGGCTGGGACGGCTGCCTGTACCCGTTCACCTTCGATATCGCCGATTTCGAGCCGATCACCGGCCGGGTGCACCAGCCGCCGCCGGTGCATCAGGCGTTCGAGGGCCAGAACTTCGTGATCTGCGATTTCGTGCCGCGCAAGGTGGACTACCACCCGCTCTCGATCCCGGTGCCCTACTACCACTCGAACGTGGACTCCGACGAGATCATGTTCTACTGCGGCGGAAACTACGAGGCGCGCAAGGGATCCGGGATCGGTCAGGGTTCGGTGTCGGTGCATCCGGGCGGGTACGCGCACGGTCCGCAGCCGGGAGCCTACGAGGGCAGCATCGGAATCGACTTCTTCGACGAACTGGCGGTCATGGTGGACACCTTCCATCCGTTGCAGTTGGGTGAGGGCGCGCTGGCGTGCGAGGACCCGCGCTACGCGTGGACCTGGTCGGGTAAGGGGCCGTCGGAATGGATCTGAATTGAGCAGCCGGGTGCGTATCGAGGTCCCCGCGGATTCCGGTTTCGGCCTGGACCACCTGCCGTACTGCGTATTCCGGCCCTCCGGCCGGGAACCCCGGGTGGGCGCCCGGCTGGGCGACACCGTGATCGATCTGGCGGTGGCACTCGACGACCCGATGTTCCATCAGCCCAGCTTGAACGCTTTCATGACCCAGGGGCCGCGGTGCTGGCGCGAGATCCGGGAGCGGGTGCGGACCGCCGCGGAGGCGGAACTCCCTGCCGCCGCGGTGCACGAGGTGCGCGCGGTCCGCCTGGATCTGCCGATCGAGATCGGCGACTACGTCGACTTCTACGCCAGCCTCGATCACGCCACCGCCCTGGGCCGCATGCTGCGCCCGGACGGTGAACCGCTGCTGCCGAATTGGCGGCATCTGCCGGTGGGCTATCACGGCCGCGCGGGCACCGTGGTGGTATCGGGCACCGATGTCATCCGGCCGCACGGGCAGCGCCGGACCGACTCCGGCACACCGGATTTCGGTCCGAGTCGCCGCCTCGACATCGAGGCCGAACTGGGTTTCGTGGTGGGCGCGGGCTCGGCGCTCGGCACGCCGATCGGTACCGGCGAGTTCGCCGACCACGTTTTCGGGGTGGCTCTGGTCAACGATTGGTCGGCGCGCGATATCCAGGCATGGGAGGGTCAGCCGCTGGGCCCGTTTCTGGGCAAGTCCTTCGCAACCAGCCTGTCGGCGTGGGTGACTCCGCTCGACGCCCTCGCCGCGGCCCGCATTCCGCTGCCGCCGCAGCATCCCGAGCCGCTGCCGTATCTGCGCGATGCCGCGGCCTGGGGTCTGGACATCACGGTTCGGGTGGCCTGGAACGAGCAGCTGGTCTCCGCTCCCCCGTACCGGCGCATGTACTGGTCACCGGCGCAGATGCTGGCGCACCTGACGGCGAACGGGGCCTCGACCCGCACCGGGGACCTGTTCGCGTCCGGCACGATCTCCGGCGCGGATCGCGGCGAGCGCGGGTCGCTGATGGAGATCAGCTGGGGTGGCACCGAACCTGTCGAATTGAACGGCGTGCAGCGGACGTTCCTGCAGGACGGCGATGAGGTGGTGCTTACGGCAACCGCCCCGGCGGTCGGCGGCGGGCGGCTGGAGCTGGGCGAAGTCCGCGGGCGCATCGCGAAAGCCGAGTAATAGCCAGCACGCATGGCCATGAGTATGGTCACTGAACCTACCGGTCGGTCGATCAGGGAAAGTACCGTTCCGAAAGTTTGCGACTTTCGGAGGGCGGCGTCGATGTTGACCACTTCTGCCCGGTTCGCCATGGCGCGCCCGCGCGCCGTGCTGGTGGCCGCGCTGCTGCTGATGCTGGTGTGCGGCGGCTTCGGGGCCACCGTGAAATCGCACATGGTCGGCGGCGGATATCTGACCGGCTCGCTGGAGTCGGTGCAGGCCAACGACTTCATCACGAAGAGCTTCCCCGGCGGCAACCCGAACCTCATCGTCATGGTGAGCGGTGACGGCGGAGTCAACAGTCCGGAGGTGCGCGCGGAGGCGCAGCGCATCACCGACACGTTGAGCCACGACTCGACGGTCACCGGCGTCCAGTCCTATTGGGCCAACAGCGCGGCCCGGCCCGACCTGGCCACCGCGCTGAAGAGCAAGGACGGGCAGCGCGGGCTGATCATGGCCACGGTGACCGGCACCGACACCGAGGTGCAGAACCGGGCCGCGGACCTGTCCACCGAGCTCAATGGCGACCGCGACGGCGTGCGGGTGCGGGTGGGCGGCATGGCCGGATCGTTCGCCGATATCAACCACCAGGTCGAGAAGGATCTGCTGCTGGCCGAGGCCATCGCGGTGCCGGTGTCGGCGCTGCTGCTGGTGCTGGTGTTCGGCAGCGTGATCGCGGCCCTGCTGCCGGTGGGCGTGGGGCTGTTCGCGATCGCCGCCACCCTCGGCATCCTGCGCGCCATGACCACGTTCATGGACGTGTCGATCTTCGCGCTGAACATGACCAGCGCGCTGGGCCTGGCACTGGCCATCGACTACAGCCTGTTCATCGTCAGCCGGTACCGGGAGGAGCTGGCCAATGGGCGCGACACCCGGGCGGCGATCCTGCGGTCGGTGCAGACGGCCGGGCGGACCGTGGTGTTCTCCGGCCTGACCGTCGCGCTGGCGCTGGCGGCGCTGGCGGTGTTCCCGCAGCCGTTCTTCAAGTCCTTCGCCTATGCCGGTGTCGCCGTGGTGGTCGCGGCCGTGGGCGCGTCGGTGCTGCTGTTGCCCGCCGCGCTGATGCTGCTCGGCGATCGCGTCAATGCCTGGGATCTGCGGAAGCCGGTGCGCCGCTTGCTGGGTCGCGGTGAGCCCGCGCCGAAGCAGCCGGAGGAGACCTTCTGGTACAAGCTGGTCACCGGTGTCATGCGGCGGGCGCTGCCGGTCGCCGTGGTCACCGCGGCGGTGCTGCTGGCGCTCGGATCCCCGTTCCTGAAGGCGCATTTCGGTACGCCGGACGACCGGGTGATCGGCACCTTCGCCTCCAGCCGTCAGGTCGGTGACGCGCTGCGGCACGACTTCGGCGCCGATATGGCCTCGAGTGCCGTGGTGGCACTGCCCGGATTCCACGGGGACACCAAGGAGATCGGCGCGTACGCCGCCCGCCTGTCGCAGGTGCCGGGGGTTCCGGCGGTGCTGTCCGGTGACGGCGTCTACGTGAACGGCGCGAAGATGGCTCCCGGCGTGCAGCAGATGACCGGACCCGACGGCGCGTACCTGTCGGTCGGCACCCGGATCGCCCCGTACTCCGCGGAGGGCAAGCAGCAGCTCGCCGCTCTCCGCGCGGTGCCCGCTCCCGGCGACGTCCTCTTCGGCGGCGCGGCCGCCCTGAACGAGGACACCATGGATTCGGTGATCACCCGGCTTCCCTTGGCGGGCGCGATCATCGCGATCATCACCCTGATCCTGCTGTTCCTGTTCACCGGCAGCGTGGTGCTCCCGGTGAAGGCGCTCCTGCTGAACCTGCTGTCACTGACCGCCACCTTCGGCGCCATGATCTGGGTCTTCGAGCAGGGTCACGGCGCGAGCCTGCTGGGCTTCACCTCCACCGGCAGCATCGACCTGTTCATGCCGATCCTGATGATCTGCCTGGCCTTCGGCATGTCCATGGACTACGAGGTCTTCCTGCTCTCCCGCATCCGCGAGGAGTGGCTGGCCTCCGACCGCTCGCCCGAGGCCAACACCCGTTCGGTGGCGCTGGGCGTGGCCCGCACCGGCCGCATCTTCACCGCCGCCGCGGGCCTGATGGCGGTGGTCCTGCTGGCGGTGGCCACTTCCGAGGTGGCCCCCATGAAGCTGTTCGGCATCGGCCTGGCGCTGGCCGTCGTCTCCGACGCCACCGTCATCCGCGGCCTGCTGGCCCCGGCCCTCATGCGCCTGATGTCCACCGCGAACTGGTGGGCCCCCAAACCCCTTGCCGCCCTGCACAAGCGGATCGGGCTGGAGGAGGAGCCGGGCGCGGCGGCGGCCGGCGACGAGGACCGCGAGGTCGCGCTGGCCCGCTAGCGGCGGGCGGCGCGGCCCGCGTCGACGACGGCGACGAAGTTCTCCAGGTCCGAGATCAGGATGTCGACGGATTCCGGGGCGCCGCCGTCGTCGTGGTGGTGCAGCCAGTCTGCGACGAGCTCGAACATGCCGCCGATGGTGGCCAGGGCCAGCGCCAGCAGCCGGGGTTCCTCATGCGGGTCGGCTTGCAGCCATTGGCGTTTCAGGAATTCTGCGGACCACCGGCGATTAGCGCGGCGCATGCCCTCGACGGCGGGCGAGATGCCGCCCGCTTCGCCGAAGGTGACCTTCGCGAGGCGGGGGTCGTCGGCGATGGCGTGGACGAAGGCCGCGAGGACGGTGGCGCGGCGGGTGGGCCAGTCGGCGTCGGCGGTCTCGACGGCCACCTCGGCGACACGTTGCTGGATGCCGGTGGTGATCTGTTCCAGCAGGGCGGTGTAACACGCCTCCTTGCTGTCGAAGTGGTCGTAGAAGCCCTTGGTGCCGACGAAGGCGTGCTGGCAGATCTGCTCGATAGAGGTGCCCGAATAGCTTTGCCGGGCAAAGAGTTCGGTGGCGGCGATGAGGAGCTGACGGCGGCGCTGGGCGCTGCGCTCGCCGGCGTCGAGGCCGCGGATGCGACGCCGGACGGGTGGCGCGCCGGTCGACGCGGCAGATTTGCTGCGGGACATACCTAAACGATAGCCAAGCACATTTCAGAAAGACATCTTGTTGGCAACCCGGGGCCGTGCTGTAATCGCTGTCACGTCGAGGAAGGGAACGGAGACGTGGCAATCGATGGGGATCGCCGACCGCGAGGGGGGCGGCTGCTCGCGGCCGCGCTCGCGACGGCACTGACGGCCACCGCGGCCGTACTACTAGGCGGCGCGAATTCGGGAACAGCCGCCGCACAACCGCTTCCGGTCAATCAGGATCCGTTCTACGGAGCGCCGGACGGATTCGAATCGACCGCGCCGGGCACCGTGCTGCGCACACGCGAGGTGCGACTCGCGGTACTCACGGTGCTGCCCGTGCACGTGCGGTCGTGGCAGCTGCTGTACCGCACCACCGATCTGTTCGGGCAGCCGGCCGTGGCGGCCACCACCGTCGCGGTTCCCGAGGGGGCGAACACCTCCCACGGTCGCCCGCTGGTCTCGCACCAATTCTTCTACGACAGCACCTCACCGGCCTGCGCGCCGTCCTATGTCCTGCGACAGGGTGGCGGGCTGCCCGCGGTGGAGGGCATCCACTCCACCGCCGAATACCTGGAACTCGCGGCCTCCATCAGTCAGGGCTACGCGATCAACATCCCCGACTACGAGGGGGTGGATGGGCATCTCGCGGTGGCGAAGGAACCCGGCTACATGATTCTGGACAGTGTCCGCGCCGCCGAGAGCTTCGCGCCGCTGGGCCTGGACGGCGCGAATACCCCGGTGGCACTGTGGGGTTACTCCGGCGGCGGCATGGGCAGCGGCTGGGCCGCGGAGATGCAGCCGGGGTACGCGCCGGAGCTGAACATCAAGGGCATCGCGCTCGGTGCGCCGGTCTCGGATGTCGAATCCCTCTTGCACGTCAACGGTTCCCTGTTCGCCGGCCTCATCGGCGTTGGCATCGCGTCGCTGCGCAACGCGTACCCGCGATTCGCGGAGACCACCGAGAAGTACCTGACCCCCGAGGGCCGCGCGCTCATGGACCGCACCGCGCACCAGTGCCTGGTGCGCAATGCCCTGACCCTCATGTTCACCGACTACCAACGCCTGCTGACCATCCCGATCGCGGACTACCTGGCCCTGCCGGAGATCCACGAGGTCTTCGACGCGACCGTGCTGGGCGGCACCGCGCCGACCGCGCCGACCATGGTCTATCAGGGCGTGTACGACGAGGCCGTCCCGTGGTTCACGAACGACCGCATGGTGCGGCGCTGGTGTGACGGCGGTGCGTCGGTCTACTACAAGCGCGATCACCTCAGCGAGCACCTCACCCTGACCACGCTCGGCATGGCGGATGCCTTCAACTGGGTGAAGGCGCGCCTGGCACCGGGCGCACCCGATCCGGCAGGCTGCCGCACCGAGGACGTGGTCACCATGCTCGGCGCTCCGGACGCGCTCGCGACGCAGATCGAGATCCAGTTGAACGCCGTATTCGGCGCGCTGGGCCGGCCGATCGGGCCGCGCGAGAACTGAACGGCGGGACACCCGCTCGGAGCAGACCGAATCGTATATTCCACGGTCCCGGGGTTGCCGTGCCCCGGGGCCGGGTATGGTCGGCTCGGAAAAAGTTTGCCAACGGGGGCTCGCACCAGCGGGCTGAGAGGACGGCTAGTGGGCCGTCGACCGTATGAACCTGACCGGGTAATGCCGGCGTAGGGAGGATCTGCAATGTCATCGAGTCGTGTCTCCAGCTCGGCCGCCCCGGTCGACACCGTGACCACCGGCCCCATCCAGGGCAGCGTCAAACACTACGAGCAGGTCGAGGCCGACGGCACGACGCTGCGGGTTCCGGTGCGGCGCATCAACCTCACCAATGGCGAGCACTTCGACGTGTACGACACCTCCGGTCCGTACACCGACGACACCGCCACCATCGATCTCGAGGCGGGTCTGCCCAAGCTGCGCGACGGCTGGGACAAGCCGCGGGTCGACGGCCCACCGACCCAGCTGAACTGGGCACGCCAGGGCGTCGTCACCAGCGAGATGCACTACATCGCCGCCCGCGAAGGCGTTTCGCCCGAGCTGGTGCGCGACGAGGTGGCCGCCGGTCGCGCGGTGATCCCCGCCAACCACAAGCACCCCGAGTCCGAGCCGATGATCATCGGCAAGAAGTTCGCGGTGAAGATCAACGCGAATATCGGCAACTCGGCCGTGAGCTCCTCCATCGCCGAGGAGGTCGAGAAGATGGTGTGGGCCACCCGCTGGGGCGCCGACACCATCATGGACCTGTCCACCGGCAAGAACATTCACGAGACCCGCGAGTGGATCCTGCGCAACTCCCCGGTCCCGGTCGGCACCGTGCCGATCTACCAGGCGCTGGAGAAGGTGAACGGCGATCCCACCAAGCTCACCTGGGAGATCTACCGCGACACCGTGATCGAGCAGGCCGAGCAGGGCGTCGACTACATGACGGTGCACGCGGGCGTGCTGCTGCGCTACGTGCCGCTGGCCGCCAAGCGCGTCACCGGCATCGTGTCCCGCGGCGGGTCGATCATGGCCGCGTGGTGCCTGGCGCATCACCAGGAATCGTTCCTGTACACCAACTTCCGTGAGCTCTGCGAGATCCTGGCGAAGTACGACATCACCTTCTCCCTGGGTGACGGTCTGCGTCCGGGTTCCATCGCGGACGCCAATGACGAGGCCCAGTTCGCGGAGCTGCGCACCCTGGGTGAGCTCACCAAGATCGCGAAATCCTATGGCGTGCAGGTGATGATCGAGGGCCCCGGCCACGTGCCGATGCACAAGATCGTGGAGAACGTGCGGCTGGAGGAGGAACTCTGCGAGGAGGCTCCGTTCTACACCCTCGGCCCGCTGGCGACCGATATCGCGCCCGCCTACGACCACATCACCTCGGCCATCGGCGCGGCCATCATCGCCCAGGCCGGTACCGCGATGCTGTGCTACGTGACCCCGAAGGAGCACCTGGGTCTGCCGAACCGCGACGATGTGAAGGTCGGCGTGATCACCTACAAGATCGCCGCCCACTCCGCCGACCTGGCCAAGCAGCACCCGCGGGCCCAGGACCGCGACAACGCGCTGTCCAAGGCGCGCTTCGAGTTCCGCTGGACCGACCAGTTCAACCTCGCGCTGGACCCCGACACCGCGCGTGAGTACCACGACGAGACCATGCCGGCCGAGCCCGCCAAGACCGCCCACTTCTGCTCCATGTGCGGTCCGAAGTTCTGCTCCATGCGCATCTCGCAGGACGTGCGCGACTACGCGGAGAAGCACGGCCTCACCGACGTGAACGCCATCGAGGCCGGAATGGCAGAGAAGTCGGCCGAATTCGCCGACGCGGGAAACAAGGTGTACCTGCCGGTCGTCTAACCGTCGAATCCGATTCGGGGCGAGTGACTTTCGAGCCGCTCGCCCCGAATCGTATTCCGGTCAGGGCCGGTTCGAGATCTGTTGGACGGCCCAGCTGTTGCCGTCCGGATCGTCGAAGAAGATGAACCCGGCGTTGTTCAACGGATCGCCCTCGGTGACCGGCCCCGGCAGCACCTGGACGTCACTGACCGCCACGCCCCGCTCGACCAGCTCGGCGTGCGCCCGCCGCACATCGTTGACCACCAATTGCAGCCCTTTGATGCTGCCCGGCTCCATCTTCGGGACCGCGCCCTCGCCGATCACGATGGAGCAGCCCGAGCCGGGCGGCGTGAGCTGGCAGATCCGGATCCCCGGTGCGGGCGCGGTGTCGTGGTCCACATGGAACCCCAGCTTGTCGGCATAGAACTCCTTGGCGCGGTCCACGTCCGACACCGGAACGATGACCACTTCGAGCGTCCAATTCATGACGGATCCTTCCGATTCGAGTGTTTCTCCCAGTAGTCGGAGCGACGGCACGGAAATCATCGTGAACGCTATCTGCCCGAGGGCGTCACTCCGGCGAGTAGAAGGTGCCCTTGCCCGCGATGTGGGGGAGATCGGTGTCGATGGTGACCTCCACCCGCCCGGTGCCGGTCGGCAGGGTCTCCGGCACCCACAGCGCGTTGCTCGGCCCGAACGGCGTGCCGTCGCCCAGCGGAACCGGCGGGAAGCTGCCGCTCGCCCCGGTATCCAGATTGCGCCAGCTCAGGGTCGCCGTCGCGCCGCAGCCCGGGTTCGGGATGGGCAGGAACGTGAATTCGGCTCGCACCCAGACGGTTTGCTTGCCGTAGTAGGTGTTCTGGGGATCGTGGAACGCCTGGATCTGACCGAAGCAGGGAAAGGCACCCGACCCGGCGGTGTAGGCGGGGGTGAAGGTGGTAATCGGGTCGGCGGCGGCGGTGCCGGTGACCGCGAACAGCGCGGCCGCGGCGAGCGGCAGGGCGAACAGGGGACGGATCCAGCGCATCGCGACTCCTCGAATTGATTACGGGGACAAACGAATGTCGGTGAGAACCCGGCCAACGCTACCGTTCACTGGTCACGGCGCTGCCGGTCACTGGTCACGACGCTGCCAGCGGTGCGCGAATTCGCCCGGGGCGGGCGGCGGGCCGGGCAGGTCGCCGGTGGCGGTGAGGCCGTCGACGAGCAGGGCCAGCACCCGGCGGCGCAGCTGGGCGGTGCGTTCGGTATCCGGCAGCGTGACGGCGGCGCACGCCTCGAGGATCAGGCCCAGATCGGCGACGGTGACCTCCGGGCGCAAGGTGCCGGATTCCCGTGCGCGGCGCAGGAGTTCGTCATTGAGCTCGGCGCTGCGCATCACATCCGGGAGGATCGAGTCGTC
This sequence comes from Nocardia sp. NPDC004151, assembly GCF_042874235.1. Taxonomy (NCBI): domain Bacteria; kingdom Bacillati; phylum Actinomycetota; class Actinomycetes; order Mycobacteriales; family Nocardiaceae; genus Nocardia; species Nocardia sp. NPDC004151. Next base: position 45,932 of record NZ_JBIAMR010000017.1, read on the forward strand.
GGCGGTGAAGGTGCCGGCCAGGTGCACCGCCAGCGAGTGGACGTCGGCGTCGACGACATTGCGCAGGAACTCCACCAGCGCCGCCCAGCCGTCGGGATTCTCCAGGGCCGCTTCGGCTTCCGCGTTGTAGCGACGCAACCCGCTGTAGCAGAGGGTGCGCAGCAGATCCTCCTTGCTCGGATAGCGGCGGTACAGCGCGCTGATGCCGACGCCCGCGCGCTCGGCGACGGCCGAGATCGGGGCCTTGGGTTCGGCGAGGAACACGTCGCGGGCGGCGGCCAGGATGAGTTCGTCATTGCGCGCGGCCTGGGCCTTGCGGCCGGGCAGGGCCCGCTGAGCTGTGGTTTCGGCTGTTTTCGGCATGAATCGAGAATAGCACTTGAACGGAATGATCCGTTCCGTTATGGTTTGAACAGAACGAAGCATTCCGTTCCAAAAAGGAGAGAATGATGAACGCCCAGCCCACCACCGCCATCCGCCCGTTCCGCATCGACGTCCCCCAGGCCCAGCTGGACGATCTGGCCGACCGCCTGCGCAAGACCCTGTGGCCGAACGAGCTCCCCGGCGTCGCCGACGCCTACGGCGTCACCAACGACCGGGTGCGCGGGCTGGCGAAGTACTGGCTGGAGGAGTTCGACTGGCGAGCGCTGGAAGCCACGCTCAACGCCTACCCGCAGTTCACGACCGAGATCGAGGGCGAGGACATCCACTTCCTGCACGTACGGTCCTCGCGGGCGGACGCCACCCCGGTCATCCTCACCCACGGCTGGCCCGGCTCGGTCCTGGAATACCTGGACGTGATCGCCCCGCTCACCGAGCCCGAGGACGCCGAGGCGCCCGCTTTCCACGTGGTCATCCCCTCGCTGCCGGGCTTCGGGTTCTCCGGCCCGACCCGGTCCACCGGCTGGAGCCGCTACCGCACCGCCGGCGCCTGGGTGGAGCTGATGAACCGGCTCGGGTACGAGCGTTTCGGCGCGATCGGCAATGACGGCGGCTCGATGGTCTCCCCCGAGATCGGCCGCATCGCCCCCGATCGGGTGGTCGGAGTCCATGTGACGCAACTGTTCTCGTTCCCGTCCGGTGATCCGGCCGAGATGGCCGGCCTGTCCGAGGAGGACATGGCGGCGCTGGCGCATCTGCAGTGGTTCTACGAAAACAAGATGGCCTTCAACACCTTGCACAGCCAGCAGCCGCAGACCATCGCGTTCGCGCTCGCGGATTCGCCGGTGGGCCTGCTGGGTTGGAACGCGCAGCTGTTCAGCGAGGGCCTGGACGATGACTTCGTCATCGGCAACACGGCCATCTACTGGCTGACCGGCACCGCCGGGTCGTCGCTGCGCTTCTACTACGAGGACGCGCACGCCGAGCAGCCGCAGGGCCCGACCACGGTGCCCACCGGGCTGGCCATGTTCAAGGGTGACTTCCAGTCCATTCGCCGCTTCGCCGAGCGGGATCACAAGAACATCGTGAGCTGGCATGCGTACGACGTGAATTCGTCCACGTCGACGAGCGCCAATGACGCCGCCGGGCACTACGCCGCGCACGAGGCGACCGACGTGCTGGTCGCCGACATCCGCGAATTCTTCGCCGGTTTGCGCTGATTCGTCTCCGACGGGCCCGCACCCTCAGGGTTGCGGGCCCGTCGCATGCCTGGACCCTCCCGCATGTTCGCGAGACGCGCGGCGATGTTCCCCGGCGGCTCCCGTTGATGTACTTATCTCACCTTCGCGACAACGAATAACCCGAGGTGAGAGACATGAACATCGCCCTTTTCGGAGCCACCGGAACCGTCGGCCGCCACGCAGTCACCCAGGCCCTCGCGGCCGGGCACCAGGTCACCGTCCTGGTTCGCGATCCGGCCAAACTGACCGTCACCCACGAGCGGCTGCGGGTCGTCACCGGCGACGTCCTGGACCCGGCCGCCGTCGAGCGGGCCGTCATCGGACAGGACGCGGTGATCGTGGCGCTCGGCGCGGGCCGCAAGGGCGTGGTGCGCGCCGAGGGCACCCGCCACGTCATCGAGGCCATGAACCGGACCGGCGTGAAACGGCTGATCTGCCAGTCCTCGCTCGGCGTCGGCGACAGCGCGGGCAACCTGAACTTCGTCTGGAAGTACATCATGTTCGGCATGCTGCTGCGCCCGGCCTTCGCCGATCACGTGCGGCAGGAGGAGTACGTGCTGGCCAGCGATCTGGACTGGACCATCGTGCGGCCCAGCGCCTTCACCGACGGTCCGGCCACCGGCGACTACCGCCGCGGCTTCCCGGGCACGGAATCCGGTCTGAAGCTGAAGATCTCGCGCGCCGACGTGGCCGGGTTCCTGGTCGAGCAGCTCACCGACACCTCGTATGTGCGTCGTACGCCGGGCATTTCGCACTGATCAGGTCAGGCGTGCTCGTGCATGTCACCCCAGGACGGGAAGGGATCCGGGTACCGCAGCCACGCCCGCGGCCCGGCTTCCCACTCGGCGTCGGTGAGCAGCGCGGCCGTCAGCAGGTCCCGCACATGCGGCCGGTCGATCTTCACACCGATGAAGACGATCTCCTGTCCCGGAGCCAGATCCAGTGCGTCCCAGTGCGCGCCCGGCTCGAACGTGAGATTCGGACCGGCCTGCGACCAGATGGCCGCCAGGTCCGGACGGCTGGCCAGCCAGAAGAAGCCCTTGCTGCGCAGCAGCCGTTCCAGCTGGGAGAGGGCCGCGTCGAGACGCTGCGGATGGAAGGGCCGATCGGCGGTGAAGGTGAGGCTGCCGATGCCGTACTCCTCGGTCTCGGGGGTGTGGCCGCCCGCCAATTCCTCCGTCCAGCCGTCGAATTGGGCCGCCAGGTCCGGGTTGTAGCGCCCGGTGTCGAGCACCTCGGCGAGATCGACCACGCCGCGCGCGGACCGCACGACGCGTGCCCCCGGATTCAGTCGCCGCACGGTCGCCTCCACCGTGCCCACGGCGTTGGCGCTCACCAGGTCGGTCTTGTTGAGTACCAGCACATTCGCGAACTCGACCTGTTCGATGAGCAGGTCGGCGATGGTGCGCGCATCCCCCTCACCCGCCTCCAGATTCCGTTCCGCCAGCGCCTGCCCCTTGACGACTTCGGCGAGGAAGGTGGAGCAGTCGACGACGGTCACCATGGTGTCCAGTCGCGCGAGCTCGCCGAGCCGGAAGCCGTCCTCGAACTCCCACTCGAAGGTGGCGGCCACCGGCATGGGCTCGGAGATGCCGGTGGATTCGATGACCAGCTGATCGAAGCGCCCTTCGCGGGCGAGCGTGCCCACCGATTCGATGAGGTCCTCGCGCAGCGTGCAGCAGATGCAGCCGTTGGTGAGTTCGACCAGTTTCTCCTCGGTCCGGTCCAGGTGCCCCTGGCCCGCGACCAGCGCCGCGTCGATGTTCACCTCACTCATGTCGTTGACGATGACCGCCACCCGGCGACCCTCCCGATTGGCCAGGATGTGGTTGAGCAGGGTCGTCTTACCCGCGCCGAGGAAGCCGGACAGCACGGTCACGGGCAAGGGCTGGGTCTGCGGATCGGAAGTCATGGCGTTAATGGTAACGGTTTTCATTTGCAGGTTGCGATCGGTGCCCGAGAACGCGAAACGCCCGGCCGGAACAAATCCGGCCGGGCGTCAGCGTTCGATCAGCTCAGCGTTCGATCAGCTCAGCGTTCGATCACTTGCCCAGGGAGCCCGTCGGCAGACCGGGCAGGCCGAAGGAACCGCCGCCCCCGCCGGGCGTGGTGGCGTCCTTGACGTTCAGGGTCGAGGGCGCCGAGGTCGAGCCCTTGTACCCGGTGCCGCCGGTGTAGACCGCGGTGATCACCCGGTTGCCGGTCTGGCCGACGGTGTACTGCAGGGTCACCTTGCCGTTGACCACGGTCACCGCGTCGCCGATCGGGGTGCCGCCGTCCATGAATCGGACGGTGCCCGAAGTGACGGCCGCGCCGGCCTCGGTCTTTACCTCGGCGGTGAAGGCCACCGCGTCACCCTTGGTGGCCGCGGCCGGAACCGTCAGGGTGGTCGTGGTGTTCAGCTCGACGGGAGCCGGATCGCTGACCGTCACGGTCGCGGCCGCACCGGTCGACGGGTTGAAGCCCTCCGCACCCGAGTAGACCGCCGAAATCGCGTGGGCGCCCGCGGCATTGAAGGTGTAGGTCAGCTTCGCGCCGCCGGAGGAAAGAGCGATCGGGCCGCCGATGTCGGCGCCGCCGTCCTTGAACTGCACGGTGCCGCCCACGGCGGGCACATTGCCGGGAGCGTTCACGGTCGCCCACAGATCCGTCGCCTGACCGGTCGTCGCGGTGCTGGGGACATTCATCGTGGTGGTGGTGTCGACGATCGCGGCCGTGACCGAGACGACCGAGGCCGCCGACGTCGACGGCTGGTTCTTCGAGTCACCACCGTAGACGGCGGTGATCGAATGCGCGCCCGCGGTGGTGAAGGTCTGCGAGAGGGTCGCCGTGCCGTTGTTCAGCGGAACGGCCGCACCGAGATTGGCGTCGCCGTCCTTGAACTGGACGGTGCCGGTGGCGGCGGCCGGGGCCACCGTGGCGCTCAAGGTGACCGCCTGGCCGGTGGTCGCGGTCGCCGGAGCAGTCAGGGTAGTCGTGGTGGAGTTGTTGACCGGCCCGGTGACGGTGATGGTGGCCAGCGGGCCCGCGCCCGCGTTGAGGGTGCTCTTGTCGTCGCTGGGAATGCAGCGGGTCGGGGCCCACTGGGTGCCGAGCAGCGAGGCCTTGGCCAGCGAGGTGCTGAAGTTCTGGTCGTTGCCGTAGCTGGCGGCGCTGCCCGCGGTCCGCACCTTCGGGGTGATCACGCCGGCCGCGACGGCCGTGACGGTGACGTCGACGGCGGGCAGCCGGTACCAGGATTCGCCCGCGGAGTTGGCGGTGCCGTCGAGGTTCTTCTTCAGCTTCGGCGCGCGAATGCCGCCCTCGGAATTGGTGCTGCTGGTCGGGCTGTTGCCGACGACCTCGTTATTGCCCGACAGCCGCAGGATGCCACCGGCGTTGTCGACGGCGCCGGAATCGTTGACGCGCAGCACGTTCGGGGCCACATTGTCGATATTGACGGCGGTGCCCGGCACGATCGCCGCGCTGACGAAGGTCGCGTTGTCGGGAATCGCGTAGTCGTACTTGATGCGCGACAGGTTGGTGGTGGTCGCGCCGGAGTCCTTGTCCGGGTACGAGGACGCGTTGGGCTGGATGCGATAGGTGAAGGTTTCCCCCGCCGCGACCGAGGCGGGCGCGGTGACGCTCATGGTGGCGGCGACGGACTTGTCGACCGTGATGATCGATTTCGCCTGGCACGAGCTGGTGAAGCTGGTGTCACCGGCGCTCGCTGTACCCGGGGTGAGCAGCACCCCGGCGAGCATGGCCGCGCCGGTGACAGGCACGACGGCGAGCCGCTTGGACGAATGGTTCACAGGACTCCTTACGCCCGGTCACATCGACGGAACCGGACAATCCGAACTAAACGCCGCCAGTATGCATGGTCTGACTAGAACGTGTTTTAGTTTTGATCATTTCATTCGGAAGGAATTTCCGGACGGCGGACGACCGGCCGCGGAGGACGGGAAGACGAGGTCCCCGGGGATATCGGTAGGGTCTGTGACGTGCAGTTCCTACCGCTTGCCCCGAATGGCACCACCCCGGTTCGCGCCCTCACCATCGCGGGCACCGACTCCGGCGGCGGCGCGGGCATCCAGGCCGACTCCCGCACCATGGCTCTGTGCGGCGTGCACGCGTGCGTGGCCGTCGCCGCGGTGACCGTGCAGAACACCCTGGGCGTCAGCGGGTTCCACGAGATCCCGCCGCAGATCGTCGCCGACCAGGTGCGAACCGTGGTCGGCGACATCGGGATCGGGGCGGCCAAGACCGGCATGCTGGCCTCCACCGCCATCATCGAGGCGGTCGCCGAGGTGTGCCGTGAGGTCGGCATCGGGCGGCAGGGCGGCATCCCACTGGTCGTGGATCCGGTCGCGGCCTCCATGCACGGCGACGCGCTGCTGCACGCCGAGGCGCTGGACGCGGTGCGGCACACGCTGATTCCGCTGGCCACCGTGGTCACGCCGAACCTGGACGAGGTCCGGCTCATCACCGGCATCGAGGTGGTCGACGACCGGTCCGCGCGCAAGGCCGCCGAAGCGCTGATCGCGCTCGGCCCGCAGTGGGCGATCGTCAAGGGCGGGCACCTGCGCACCTCCGAGCAGTCCACCGACCTGCTCTTCGACGGCGACACCTTCCACGAACTCCCGGCCAGACGCCTCGCCACCGGCAACGACCACGGCGGCGGGGACACCCTGGCCGCGGCCATCTGCTGCGCGCTCGCCCACGGGTACTCGGTGCCCGACGCGGTCGCCTTCGCCAAGGAATGGACCTTCCGCTGTCTGGAAGCCTCCTACGACCTGGGCGCGGGACACGGACCGGTGTCGCCGCTGTGGCGGCTGCACGCCTGAGCTCGCCGGTCGGCGGAATCCCGCTCCCAGGAACCTCCCAGGCAGGGCGCAGGCTGATGTGAGTCTGGTGATCGAGGTTGGTCACCATGAACGACACCGTGACCGCCGTCCGGGCGGCGGAACCCACTGCAGCAGTGACCGCGCCCGTCGTGGACGTGGTCGTTCCCGTCTACAACGAAGAGGTCGATCTCGGGCCCTGCGTGCGCCGGCTGCACGCCTTCCTGACCCTGAACTTCCCGTTCACGGCGCGAATCACCATCGCCGACAACGCCTCCACCGACTCCACCCTCACCGTGGCGCGCCAGCTGGCCGCCCAGCTGGACGGGGTGCGCGTGGCGCACCTGGACCGCAAGGGCCGCGGCCGGGCGCTCCGCGAGGTGTGGCAGGCGTCCGACGCTCAGGTCGTCGCCTACATGGACGTGGACCTCTCCACCGACCTGAACGCGCTGCTGCCGCTGGTCGCGCCGCTGGTGTCCGGGCACTCCGACGTGGCCATCGGCACCCGGCTGGCCTCCCAGTCCCGGGTGGTCCGCGGACCCAAGCGCGAGATCATCTCCCGCTGCTACAACCTCATCCTGCGGACCTCCCTGCAGGCCAAGTTCTCCGACGCGCAGTGCGGGTTCAAGGCCATGCGCTCCCAGGTGGCCAAGCTGGTGCTGCCGCTGGTGGAGGACGGCGAATGGTTCTTCGACACCGAACTGCTGGTGCTGGCCGAGAAGATCGGGCTGCGTATCCACGAGGTGCCGGTGGACTGGATCGACGACCCGGACTCCCGGGTCGACATCGTCGACACCGCCCGCAAGGACCTGCTCGGCATCTGGCGGGTGGGGCGGGCGCTGACCACCGGGCGGCTGCCGATCAACGAACTGCGGGCGGCCATCGGGCGGGAGCCGCTGGTCGAGGGTGTGCCGCTGGGGATGGTCGGGCAGCTGGTGCGGTTCGGCATCGTGGGTGTCACCTCGACGCTGGCGTATCTGCTGCTCTATGTACTACTGCAAGGGATTACGGGGGCGCAGGCCGCCAACTTCCTGGCACTGCTGATCACCGCGGTCGGTAACACCGCGGCCAACCGGGCCTTCACATTCGGGGTGCGCGGGTCCAATCAAGCTGTGTCGCACCACTTCCAGGGCTTGGCCATCTTCGGCGTCGGACTGGCTTTGACCTCGGGCTCGCTGTTCGCGTTGCACCATTGGGCTCCCGACGCGGCCGTCCATCTGGAACTGGTGGTGCTGGTCGTGGCCAACCTGGTCGCCACGCTGCTGCGGTTCGTCGGACTGCGCTGGGTGTTCCGCAATGCCGGGAAGCACGCCACGCCCGAGGTGACGCGTTGACCCCCTTCTCCCGTGCGCAGCAAGGACTTCCGGACGATTTCCGGCTCGCCGCCGTCGACTTCCCGTACCGTCACCGCCCCGAACACGGCGAACTGCCGTTCTGGACCATCCCCAACGATCCCCAGACCGATCGAATCAGCCGAGGAGGCGACCGATGACCGCGACACTGACCGAGACCCGGGTCGCCCCGCCCCCGGCCGAGCCGCCCGCTGCGCGCGGCGACCGCCGGGAGTACCTGGCCCTGGCCGCCCTGCTGGCCGGCACGGCCGTCGCCTACCTGTGGAACCTGTCCGCCAACGGCTGGGCCAACTCCTTCTATTCGGCCGCGGTGCAGGCGGGTTCGGTGTCGTGGAAGGCGTTCTTCTTCGGCTCCTCCGACGCGGCCAACTCGATCACCGTGGACAAGACGCCGCTGTCGCTGTGGCCCATGGAGATCTCGGTGCGGATCTTCGGGCTGCACAGCTGGAGCATGCTGCTGCCGCAGGCGCTGCTCGGCGTGGCGTCGGTGGCGTTGCTGTGGGCGATCGTGCGCCGGAACTTCGGGGCGACCGCCGGACTGCTGGCGGGGCTGGTGCTCGCGCTGACTCCCATCGCGGCCGTGATGTTCCGGTTCAACAACCCCGACGCGATGCTGGTGTTTCTCATGCTGGCGGCGGCCTGGGCCATGACCCGGGCGGTCGCCGACGGGCGGTGGCGCTGGCTGGTGCTCACCGGCGCGTTCATCGGATTGGGCTTCCTGGCCAAACAATTGCAGGTGCTGCTGGTAGTGCCCGCGCTGGCGCTCACCTACTTGATCGCCGGGCCGCCCGCGCTGGGCAAGCGGATCGCGCAGCTGGTCGCGGCGGGCGCGGCCATGGTGGCCGGTGCGGGCTGGTGGGTGCTGCTCGCCGAGCTGTGGCCCGCCGCGGACCGGCCGTACTTCGGTGGCTCGCAGCATAATTCGATCATCGAACTGACCCTCGGCTACAACGGCCTGGGCCGGTTGAACGGCGAGGAGCGCGGAAGCGTCGGCGGTTTCGGCGGCGACATGCCGAACGGCGGGGGCGGCATGTGGGGCACGCCCGGCATCGGGCGGCTGTTCGAGCCGCAGCAGGCGGGTCAGATCGCCTGGCTCATCCCGGCGGCGCTGGTGCTGCTCGTGACCGGAATCGTCCTGCGCGGCACGCTGACCCGCACCGACCCGCAGCGCGCCACGCTCATCCTGTTCGGCGGCTGGCTGGTCGGAACCGGACTGGTTTTCAGCTTCATGAAGGGCATCTTCCACCCGTACTACACGGTGGCGCTGGCCCCCGGTGTGGCCGCGCTGATCGGCGCGGGCTCGGTGCTCGCCTGGCGGCACCGCGACCAGCTCTGGGTGCGGTCGGCCCTGGTCGCGACCATGGGTCTGACCACCGCCACCGCGTGGATCATCCTGTCCCGCAGCACGTCCTTCGTACCGTGGATGCGCTGGACGGTCCTGGTCGGCGGCATCGCCGTCACCGTGCTGCTGCTCCTCCGCCTGCCCCGCAAGGCCGGTGTGTCCGTCGCGGCGGCCGCGGTGATCCTCGGCCTGGCGGCGCCCACCGCCTACGCCGTGAACGGGATCGCCACCGCGCACCAGGGACCGATGCCTTCGGCCGGTCCGGCGGTCCGCGGCGGCTGGGGTCCGGGTGGACCCCGCGGCGGCGACCGTCCTAACGGGTTCCCCGGCAACGTCTTCGGCGAAGGGAACGGATTCGCGCCCGGCAATGGCGGCGACGGCGGCAATGGCGGCCCGCGCAACGGCACTCCGGGCGGTCAGCCCGGCGGCAGCCAGCACGGCGCGGGCATGAACCACGGCGGTGCCACGAACGTCGGCCCGGGCGGAACCGCCGGTGGGCCTGAGGGATTCGGCGGTGCGGCGGGCAACATGATGATGGCGAGCCGCCCCAGCGCCAAGGTCACCGACCTGTTGAAGGCGAGCGGCTCCGAGTACACCTGGGTGGCGGCCACCGTCAGCTCGAACTCGGCGGCCGGCTTCCAGCTGGCGACGGAACTACCGGTCATGCCCATCGGCGGCTTCAACGGCAGCGACCCCTCACCCACCCTCGCCCAGTTCCAGGAGTACGTCCAGGTGGGCCGCATCCACTACTTCATCGCGGGCAGCCAGATGGGCGGCGAACGCGGCGGCAACGGCACCAGCTCCCAGATCACCGCCTGGGTCAAGGACCACTTCATCGCCGAGGAAGTAGACGGCATCACCCTCTACGACCTCACCGCCCCCAAAGCCAACTGACCGGCGGCCTTGCCACCGCCACAACACAACCGAGCGCCCGCACCCCTCCGGATGCGGGCGCTCGGTTCTTCATTGCGCCCCACCACGACCCGATAAACTGAATGTGACGGCCGTCACGATCCAGGGAATCCGCATGAGCACGCCGCATCCCCTCCCCGATGAGCATCGAGAAGCCTTCTGGCGCAGGGCTGGATGGGATCCGTTCCTCCCCGACATCGAACGCGAGCGCATCGAACGCCGCTGGGACGACGAATCGATCGAATTGGCAGAAGTTTTCGGCTTCTGATCAGTGCGGGCTGTTCATGTACGCAGACCCATTGGTCACAATCCCGAACGCCTGCGACAGCAGAGTGAAGAGAACCCCGAGAACGCCCATGTCGACTTCCGTTTCCTAACTTCCGATGGGCACGAAAAGCTCCCGCCCCCAAGAAATATGTCCACGCGAGCCTATCGCGAATCGCCAACCATTCAACTCGCACCACAGCACACGACCGATAGGGCTACCGATACCGAAAACAATGATCGGTGCGGTCCAGGGGAGCCTCCGCCGGCCACCGCTGTCCCGCTGAGCGGACGAGGTCGGGTGAAGGGGCTGTGGGGCGGATCGGGGCTGCTAGGTTTCGCGGTTATGAGGTCGTCGCTCGTTGTGCTCGCCGCTGCTCTCACCGTCGGCTTCGCCGTTCAGGCGCCGATTGCCCTGGCCGACAGCGGGTCATCCGCGTCCGGGTCGGCGAGCGGGTCGGCGTCGGGGTCGAGTGACCTGTGGCCCGTGCCCACGGCGGCCGCGGATCAGTTCACGTTTCTGGTCGCCTACAGTTTCGGCAATCGGATTCCGGCCGGGGCCGATCCCGCGCGCACCGAGGGTGAGCCCGGGCCCGTGAACGAGGCGCTTGCCGCCGCCGTCGTGGCCGCTCGCGGCGGCAGGAGCATTCCCGTCTACGCCCAGACCGTCATCGCCGACGTGCTTCGCGCCAAGTACGGCATGACCGATGTCGTCGCGATCGCCGCCGATCAGCAGGCCGATGGCACGCTGACCTACCTGTCCACCGATGGGGTGGCGAAAAAGGTTGCGGCACTGCGTGGCACCTCCCAGGCCACCGATGTCGCCGGTGTCATCGCGTTCAAGGATCACCTGTGGCGCGCGACGTACACGACTCGCGACAACGGACTGCACGCCTACGCACCCGCCGGAATCACCATGCCCAGCCAGTACGATTCGCAATCCGGTCAAGCCTGGACCACCAGCGCCACGACCTACCTCCCGGTGGACATGGCGGCCCGAATCCCCCTGCTGCTCAACGGCACCGGCAGCAGTCGCTGATTCGGCAGCCCTCGAATACCACAGGCCGAGCAACCGCGCTCGGGGGCTACAGGGCGAGCATGGCGGCGGCGGTCTGGTCGGCCACGGTGCGGGACAAGGCCGTACCCACGCCGTCGAGGACCAGTAGCTGCGCCCCAGGGATTTCGGCGGCGAGGACCTCGGCGTTGCCGAGCGGGAAGAACGGGTTGGCGCGGCCGTGCACCACGAGCGTGGGTACGGCGAGCCGACCGAGCCGGTCCCGCCAGCGCGGGGCGCAATCGATGCGGGCGAACGTCATCCCGAGCTGGTTCGCCTGGTGCACCGCGGGATCGGTTGACGGCGTGCGATCCCAGATTCGGGCAGCGGTCGCCCGCGCGTCCTCAGGATCGTTGCCCAACAGCTCGGCTCCCGCGGCGGCGAACTCCGCGACAGCGCCTCGGTCGGTCCAGTCCGGTTGCGGGTGGGCGAACAACGCGCCCATCACAGCGGGGTCATGGTCGGGTAGGTCGTCGTCGACCGGACCCGGTGCGACCGGCCGGGTGTTGACCAGGGTCAGTGCGGTGAATACGTCCTGGTGGTCCAGCGCGGCGACCTGAGCAACCATCCCACCGACGCCCACCCCACCGAGATGGGCGGTCCCGGCACCGAGCGCCTTGACCGACGCAACCGCATCCGCGACAAGATCCCGCAGGTCGTACCCCAGATTTTCGGGGTCGATGGTCGTCGACGCACCGGAGTCGCGCAGGTCGTAGCGCACCACATGCCGCCCGCCGGACGCGAGCCGCTCGCACAGCTCGTCGGGCCAGGACAGCATCGTCGGGCTGCCGACCAGCAGGACGAGCGGATCGTCCGCCCGCCCGAAGCCCTCGATGCCGAGGTCCACACCGTTCGCCCGCACCGAGGTCACGCCCATCCGAATCGGTCCCGTCATGCCGAACTCCTGTCTGTCGGTTCACCTCGATATACCGACGACGAATCGAGCGGAAAGTCATCGGTGTGGCCGCGACAGCGGCTGTCAGGCGTGCCATCCGGCGCGTCTGCCCGCTTCCTCCTATTCGACGAAACTCCAGCTAGGCCGGATCTACGCTCGACCCAGGGCCCGACACCCGCGTCGGGCCGCTGTCGCGAAAGGAGATCATCATGGCCGTCGCCGTCATCGTCGAACTCGACGACACAACGGTCGAGGAGTACGACTCGATTCTCGAGATCTTGGGATTCGCGCCCGGCGGCCCCATGGCTACGGGCGGACTATTCCACTGGGCGACCACCACGGACAGGGGGCTCCGAGTCACCGACGTCTGGAACTCCCCCGAGGAATTCCAGCGCTTCGCCAACGAACGACTGGCCCCGGCGCTCGAAAAGGCTGGAGTAACCAGCGAGCCCCGTATCTCGTTCGAACCGGTCCACAGCTATCTGATCGCCGGCTGACCGAAGCCGCACCGCTTCGGCACCGCTGGCCGGGAGGTCAGCGGGCTGCTTCGAGGGCGGTGTGGAGGGTGGCGGCCCACTGCTGGACGATTTCCTTGCGGCGCAAGGAGTCATCGGTCAGGACGTCGGCGAGGCCGAGGCCACGGGCCAGGTCGAGGGTGGCTTGGACCAGATGGTGGGTGACGGGGTCGGTGTCGTCCACACCCAGGGCTTCGATGGCCATGCGGTGGGAGATGCGGCCGAAGCGGGCTTCCATGGGGACGATGCGTTCGCGGAGGACCGGGTCGGCGGCGGCATGGGTCCAGACCTGGAGGGCCGCTTTGAAGATGGGGGCGGTGTAGGACTCGACCAAACCCGCGACCACGGCCTCGGTGCGGGCGACGCCCTGCGCGACCTCGGCGACCGCCAGCGCGTCCGCCTTGGCCTGGGCCATACGAGTTTCGAACATGTACTCCAGGGCGGCGGTGATCAGATCCTCACGGGTGGGGAAATGATGCTGGGCGGCACCGCGCGACACCCCGGCTCGTTCGGCGACGACGGCGACCGTGGCGGCCGCCCAGCCCATCTGGGACAGGCAGTCGATGGTCGCCTCCAGCAGCCGCTGCCGGGTGGCCCGGCTGCGGTCCTGCTTGGGTTCGTGGGGTGTCGCCATGGTGACCTATTGTGCCCAGCTCGGTGGGCGGCGCTGCAGGAAGGCCGTCATGCCCTCGATCACCTCGGGGGTGCCGAAGTAGCTTGCGGAGCGTTTGGCCAGTTCCTCGGCCCGCTGGTCGAAGACCTCGAGCAGGTCGGTGTTGACCAGACGCTTGGCCTCGGCCAGGCCCTGGGGGGAGCCCTTGCGGAGTTCGGCACGCAGGCGGGCCACCTCGGCGGCGGGGTCGTCGGCGGCCACGGTGATGAGGCCGTTGCGTTCGGCCTCGGCGGCGTCGAAGGTCTCGCCGGTGGAGAAGTAGCGCGCGGCCGCGCGGGCGGACATGCGCGGCAGCAGAGTCAGGGAGATCATGAACGGGGCCAGGCCGATACGTACCTCGGTGAGGCCGAAACTGCTGTCACGGCCCGCGACGGCCAGGTCGCACGCGCCGACGATGCCCATGCCGCCCGCGCGCACATTGCCGTTCACCTGCGCCACCACGGGCTTGGGCATGGCCAGGACGGTGCGCAGCACCGAGATCATCCACTGCGTGCGGATCTCGGCGGCGGCCGCTGGATCGGCGTCCACCGCCTCCTTGAGATCGGCTCCGGCGCAGAAGGTGTTGCCGGTGTGGGTGAGCACCACGCCGCGCACGGCGTCGTCGGCGGCGGCCCGTTCCAGGCCCGCGAGCAGTTCGGTCACCAGCCGCGAGGACAGGGCATTGCGATTGTGCGGCGAATCCAGGGTCAGTACCGCGAATCCGTCGCTCACCTCGTAGCGCACGAACGGCGCGTCCGCGGTGGCACCGGCTGTGTCGGTCATCGAATACTCCTGCTGCTGAGTGACTTACGGAAAAGCGGGACGAGTGGCGGTGGCCGCGCGCACACCGCCACTCGTCGCCGCGGTCAGTAGGACCGGGGCAGGCCCAGTGAGTGCTGCGACACGAAGTTGAGGATCATCTCACGGCTGACCGGAGCCACCCGTGCGATGCGGGAGGCGGCCAGCATGCCCGCCAGGCCCACATCGGCGGTCAGGCCGGAGCCGCCGTGGGTCTGGATGGCCTGGTCGAGCGCCTTGATACTGGCTTCGGCCGCAGCGTATTTCGCCATATTGGCGGCCTCGGCGGCGCCGAAGTCGTCACCGGCGTCGTAGAGGAACGCCGCCTTCTGCATCATCACCTTGGCCAGCTCGAGCTCGATCTTGACCTGGGCCAGCGGGTGCGAGATGCCCTGGTGCGCGCCGATCGGCACACCCTTCCACACCGCGCGTTCCTTGGCGTAGGAGACCGCCCGGTCGATGGCGTAGCGGCCCATGCCGACCGCCATGGCCGCGCCCATGATGCGCTCCGGGTTCAGGCCCGCGAACAGCTGCGCGATGGCCGCGTCCTCCTGGCCGACCAGCGCGGTCGCCGGGAGCCGGACGTCGTCGAGGAACAGGGTGAACTGGTTGTCCGGCTCGATGATGTCCATCTCCTGCTTCGTCTTCACGAAGCCGGGGGTATCGACGGGGACGATGAACAGGGCGGGCTGCAGGTTGCCGGTCTTGGCGTTCTCGGTGCGGGCCACGATGAGCACGGCCTCGGCCTGGTCCACGCCGGAGATGAAGATCTTGCGGCCGTTGAGGATCCAGTCCTCGCCGTCGCGGCGGGCGGTGGTGGTGATCTTGTGCGAGTTGGAGCCCGCGTCCGGCTCGGTGATGCCGAAGACCATCTTGCCGCTACCGTCGGCCAGCTTGGTCAGCCACTCCTGCTTCTGCGCCTCGGTGCCGTACTTGGTGATGATGGTGCCGCAGATGGCGGGCGAGACCACCATGAGCAGCAGACCGCAGCCCTGCGCCGCCAATTCCTCCTGGACGAGCGCGAGTTCGTAGATGCCCGCGCCACCGCCGCCGTACTCCTCGGGCAGGTTCACGCCCAGGAAGCCGAGCTTGCCGGCCTCGTCCCACAGCTCGTCGAACGGCTCGCCCTTGCGGGCCTTGGGCCCGGCGTAGTCGCGGAAGTTGTACTTGGCGGCCAGCTTGGCCACCGCCTCCCGCAGCGCCTTCTGTTCGTCGGTCTCGATGAAACCCATTGCCTACTCCTGATCTTCGCTGTGGACGACGGCGAGCACCGTGCCGACTTCGACCTGCTGGCCCGCGGAAACGTTCAATTCGGTGAGCACGCCCGCGGCGGGGGCGGCGATGGTGTGCTCCATCTTCATGGCCTCCAGCCAGAGGATCGGCTGACCCTTCTCGACCCGGTCACCCGCGGCCGCGCCCAGGCGGATGACCGCACCGGGCATCGGGGCCAGCAGCGAGCCCTCGGCCACCTGGTCGGCCGGATCCTCGAAGCGCGGCAGGCGGCGCACCGCCACCGGGCCGAGCGGGGAATCCACCGTCACCAGATCGCCGTAGCGGGCGACCTCGAAGCGGCGGCGCACCGGGCCGCGCTCACCGGGCACCTGGAGGATCACCAGATCCGGTGTGGCCTCCAGCAATTCGAGGCCCTCGTGGCCCTCGACCTCCAGGCCGGAGCGGGTGATCCGGTAGCGCACGTCGTGGCGGCCGGTCAGCCGGGACTCGTAGGACTTGGACTGCGCCTGCGACGGCAGGTTGCGCCAGCCGCTGGGCAGACCGCCGCCGATCCGGGCCGTACGCCGGTTGGCGGCGGCGTCGGCGAGCGCCGCGGCCACGATGGACAGCTCCTCGTCCGCCTCGGAAACCAGTGGCGCGGACAGCTTCTCCAGATCGTGGGTCGCGAAGAAGGCGGTGTCGGTGTCGCCGGCGAGGTACGCCGGATGCCGCAGCACCCGCACCAGCAGATCGCGGTTGGTGACCAGGCCGTGGATCTTGGCCCGCTGCAAGGCGGAAGCCAGCAGGTGGGCGGCCTCGTCGCGGGTCTCGGCGAAGGAGATGACCTTCGACAGCATCGGGTCGTAGTGCACGCCCACCACCGAGCCGTCCACGATGCCGGTGTCCAGGCGCACGCCCGGCTCGGTCAGCACGGTGAATTCGCCCAGGGTGCCGGGGATGTCGAGCCGGTGCACGGCGCCGGACTGCGGCTGCCAGTCGTGGGCCGGGTCCTCCGCGTAGAGACGCACCTCGATGGAGTGGCCGCGCATCTCGGGCTGCCGGGCGGGCAGCGGGCGGCCGGCGGCCACCTGCAACTGCAGACGCACCAGGTCCAGGCCGGTGACCTGCTCGGTGACCGGATGCTCCACCTGGAGACGGGTGTTCATCTCCAGGAAGAAGAAGTCGCCCTTCTCGTCGGCGAGGAATTCGACGGTGCCCGCGCCCTCGTAGCCGATGGCCTCCGACGCCAGCCGGGCCGCCTCGAACAGGCGGGCCCGCATCCCGTCGATCTTCTCGACGAGCGGCGACGGGGCTTCCTCGACGACCTTCTGGTGCCGGCGCTGGATCGAGCACTCACGCTCGCCGACCGCCCACACGGTGCCGTGGGTGTCGGCCATGACCTGCACCTCGATATGGCGGCCGGTCTCCAGGTAGCGCTCGCAGAAGACGGTCGGATCGCCGAAGGCGGACTGAGCTTCCCGCTGCGCCGCCTCGATCTGACCGGTCAGCTCGGACAGCTCCCGCACCACACGCATACCGCGACCGCCACCACCGGCGGACGCCTTGATCAGCACGGGCAGCACGTCGGCGGTGACCTCGGCCGGATCCAGCTGCTTCAGCACCGGGACACCGGCGGCGTCCATCATCTTCTTGGACTCGACCTTGGAGCCCATCTGCTCGATGGCCGCGACCGGCGGGCCGATCCAGGTCAGCCCGGCGGCCTGCACGGCCTTCGCGAATTCGGCGTTCTCGGAGAGGAATCCGTAGCCGGGGTGGATGGCATCGGCACCGGCGGCCAGCGCGGCCTCGATGATCAGCTCACCGCGCAGGTAGGTCTCGCCAGGAGTGTTGCCGGGCAGGCGAATCGCCGCATCGGCCTCGGCGACGTGCGGCGAGTTGGCGTCCGCGTCGGAGTAGACGGCGGTCGTCGAGATACCCATCCGACGGCAGGTCGCGAAGACGCGCCGCGCGATCTCGCCACGATTGGCGACCAGAACGTTCGTAAGCCCACCCGTCGCCCCGCCGCCACCCCTGGGGGAATCGCTCCGCGATACAGTCATTTTCGGCCTCACATCCGGAAGACGCCGAAGCCCTCGGCGCCCTTGATCGGGGCATTGTGAATGGCGGACAAGGCCATTCCCAACACCGTGCGGGTGTCGCGGGGGTCGATGACGCCGTCGTCGTAGAGGCGGCCCGACATGAACATGGGCAGCGATTCGGCCTCGATCTGCGCCTCGATCATGGCGCGCAGACCGGCGTCGGCCTCCTCGTTGAACGGGATGCCGCGCGCCTCGTTGGCCGCCCGGCCGACGATGGAGATGACGCCCGCCAGCTGGGCACCGCCCATGACGGCGGATTTGGCGCTCGGCCAGGCGAATACGAAACGCGGGTCGTAGGCGCGACCGCACATGCCGTAGTGGCCCGCGCCGTAGGACGCGCCCATCAGCACCGAGATGTGCGGCACCTTCGAGTTCGAGACCGCGTTGATCATCATCGCGCCGTGCTTGATGATGCCCTTCTGCTCGTACTCCTTGCCGACCATGTAGCCGGTGGTGTTGTGCAGGAACAGCAGCGGCGTGTTCTTCTGATTGGCCAGCTGGATGAACTGGGTCGCCTTCTGCGACTCCTCGGAGAACAGCACGCCGCGGGCGTTGGCGAGAATGCCGACCGGGTAGCCGTGCAGCTCCGCCCAGCCGGTCACCAGGCTGGAACCGTAGAGCGGCTTGAACTCGTCGAAGTCCGAGCCGTCGACCACGCGGGCGATGACCTCGCGCGGGTCGAACGGGATCTTCAGGTCGGTCGGCACGATGCCGAGCAGTTCCTCCGGGTCGTGCAGCGGCTCGATCACCTCGGTGACCGGGCGCGCGGCCGGACCCTGCTTCTGCCAGTTCAGGCGCTTGACGATGGAGCGGCCCAGGCGGATCGCGTCCTGCTCGTCCACCGCCAGGTAGTCGGCCAGACCCGATGTGCGGGCGTGCATCTCCGCGCCGCCGAGCGACTCGTCGTCGGACTCCTCACCGGTGGCCATCTTCACCAGCGGCGGACCGCCCAGGAAGACCTTGGAGCGCTCCTTGATCATGACCGTGTAGTCGGACATGCCCGGGATGTACGCGCCACCGGCCGTCGAGTTGCCGAAAACCAGTGCGATGGTGGGGATTCCGGCCGCCGACAGCCGGGTCAGGTCCCGGAACATGCGGCCGCCGGGGACGAAGACCTCTTTCTGCGTCGGCAGATCCGCGCCGCCGGACTCCACCAGGCCGATCACCGGCAGCCGGTTCTCCAGCGCGATGTCGTTCATGCGCAGGGTTTTCCGCAGCGTCCACGGGTTGGAGGTGCCGCCGCGCACGGTCGGATCCGGCGCGGTGATCAAGCACTCGACGCCCTCCACGATGCCGATGCCCGCGATGACGCTCGCGCCCACATGGAAGTCACTGCCCCAGGCGGCCAGCGGGGCCAGCTCCAGGAACGGCGAATCCTCGTCGATGAGCAGTTCGATGCGTTCGCGCGCGGTCAGCTTGCCGCGCTTGCGATGCCGCGCCATCTTGTCCGGGCCGCCGCCCGCGATGTTCTTCGCGTATTCGACCTCGACCTCGGCGAGCTTGGCGCTCATCGCCTCGGCGGCGGCTTGATAGTCCGCCGAATTCGGGTCCACGGATGTGCGCAGAATACTCAAGACTGGAACCCCAATCGCTTGGCCGCGAGGCTGGTCAGAATCTCATTGGTGCCGCCGCCGATGCCGAGGATGCGGACATCGCGGTAATGCCGTTCGACCTCGGACTCGCGCATGTAGCCGAGGCCGCCGAACAACTGCACGGCCTGGTGGGCAACCCATTCGGCGGTCTCCACCGCGGTGTTCTTGGCGAAGCAGACCTCGGCGATCAGATCGGTCTCCCCCTGTGCGGCGCGTTCGGCCAGCACGTGGGTGTAGACGCGGGCCACGTCGATGCGGCGGGCCATCTCCGACAGCGTGTTCTGCACCGCCTGACGGCTGATCAGCGGGCGGCCGAAGGTCTCCCGGTCGCGGGTCCATTGCAGGGTCAGGTCCAGGCAGCGCTGCGCGTGACCGTACGCCTGCACGGCCAGGCCCACCCGCTCGCTCACGAAAGCCTGTGCGATCTGCGCGAATCCGCTGTTCTCCGGACCGACCAGGTTCGAGGCCGGCACCCGCACGTCGACATACGAGAGCTCGGCGGTGTCGGAGGCCAGCCAGCCCATCTTCTCCAGCTTGCGGCTGACCGTGAAACCGGGCGTGCCCTTCTCCACCGCCAGCAGCGACACACCCGCCGCGCCCGGACCGCCGGTGCGGACCGCGGTCACCACGTAGTCGGCGCGCACACCGGAGGTGATGAAGGTCTTGGAGCCGTTCACGATGTAGTCGTCGCCGTCGCGCACCGCGGCGGTGCGCAGGTGTCCGACATCGGAACCACCGCCCGGCTCGGTGATGGCCAGCGAGCCGATCTTCTCCCCCGCCAGCGTCGGCCGCACCCAGCGCTCGATGTGCTCGGCATTGCCCGAGGCGATGATGTGCGGCACCGCGATACCGCAGGTGAACAGCGACGCGAACAGGCCGCCCGAGCAGCCCGCGTAGTGCATCTCCTCGGCCACGATGGCGGCGTCGATGGCGTCACCGCCGGAACCGCCCGCGGACTCGGGGAACTGGATGCCGAGCAGCCCCAGCGCGCCCGCCTTCTTGTGCAGCTCGCGCGGAATCTCGCCGTCGCGCTCCCACTGATCCAGGTAGGGCAGCACTTCACGTTCGGCGAAACCGCGCACGGTGGCGCGCAATTCGCGGCGCTCGGGCGTCTGCCACGGGTTCACGTATTGGGCGCTCATACCGCCTCACTCCCCTTCGCACGGCCGGAATGCCGTGTGGTGTCCACTGATTCGTCCGGGTGCCCGCTCATGGCAGCAGCTCCACCGGGATATCGAGATGCCGCGCGCGCAGCCATTCGCCCAGGCCCTTGGCCTGCGGATCGAAGCGGGCCTGATACGCCACGCCCTCGCCCAGCAGGCCCTCGACGATGAAGTTCAGCGCCCGCAGATTCGGCAGCACGTGCCGGGTAACGGGCAGGTCGGCGGTCTCGGGCAGCAGGCGGCGCAGTTCCTCGACGGTCAGGGCGTGGACCAGCCAGCGCCACTGCTCGTCGGTGCGCACCCAGACGCCGACATTGGCATTGCCGCCCTTGTCGCCACTGCGAGCGAGGGCGATCGAGCCCAGGGGGACGCGCCGGGTCTCACCCGCCGGAAGCGGCTGCGGCAGTTCCGGTTCCGCGACCGCGTCCAGCTCCAGGGTCTCCCCCGCCGGGGCGACCGCCACCTCGGAGCCGTCCGGCAGCACGGCGGTGTGCGGGATCTCCTTGGAGTCCACGTACCCCGGCTTGAACACGCCGTAGGGTCCGCCGTTGCCGGGAGGGGCCGTCAGCGAGAAGCCCGGGAAGCTGGCGAGCGCCAACTCCACCGCGACACTGGAGAACGCGCGCCCCACCTTGTTCGGGTCGGGATCGCGCACGACACAGCGCAGCAGGGCGCTGGCCTGCTCCTCGGTGGCGGCGTCGGGGCGGTCCAGCCGGGCCAGCGTCCAGTCCAGTTCGGCGGGACGCACCGTCAGCCACGACTCCAGCTGACGCTGTGCCAGCGCCGCTTTGGCCTCGATGTCCAAACCGGTGAGGATGAACTGCATTTCGTTGCGGAAGCCGCCGATGGTGTTGGTGGACACCTTGGTCTGCGGCGGCGGGGCCTCACCGGTCACGCCGCTGATCAGCACCCGATCCGGGGCCTCCTGGCTCACCTGGATGCTGTCCAGGCGGGTGGTGACGTCCGGGCCCGCGTAGCGCGCGCTCTGGATCTCGTACATGAGCTGCGCCTTCACCGTGTCCACGGTGACCGCGCCGCCGGTGCCCTCGTGCTTGGTGATGACGCTGCTGCCGTCGCGGCGCACCTCGGCGATCGGGAAGCCGGGGCGGCCCAGATCCGCGATCTCGGTGAAGAAGGCGAAATTGCCGCCGGTGGCCTGGGTGCTGCACTCGATGACGTGACCCGCCACCACCGCGCCCGCCAGGGCGTCGTAATCGGTTCGGGCCCAGCCGAAGTGCGCGGCCGCCGGGCCGACCACCACGGAGGCGTCGGTGACCCGGCCGGTCACCACGATGTCCGCGCCCGCGGTCAGGCATTCGGCGATGCCCCACGCGCCCAGGTAGGCGTTGGCGGTCAACGGTGCGCCCAGGCCCAGTTCACCGGCGCGGGCGAGCAGGTCGTCACCGGTCACGTACGCGACCTTCGGTGTGAGACCGAGCTTTTCGGCGACCTCGCGCACCCGCTGCGCCAGGCCCGCCGGGTTGAGGCCGCCCGCGTTGGCGACGATCTTCACGCCCGACTCCAGGGCCAGCCCGAGGCTGTCCTCCAGCTGCCGCACAAAGGTTTTGGCGTAGCCCAGGTTGGCGTCCTTCATGCGGTCGCGACCCAGGATGAGCATGGTGAGCTCGGCCAGATAGTCGCCGGTGAGCACGTCGAGCTGACCGCCCTCGAGCATCTCCCGCATGGCGCTCATGCGATCGCCGTAGAACCCGGAACAGTTGCCGATCCGGATGAGATCCGGACTGTCGGCGAGCTGACTCATGAAGGGCCTCCCTGTGTGCGCCCGAAGCCGGCGCAGCCTCGGTGCTGCGGTCGGTTACAGGGTCACATCAGGGGCGGAAAAAATCAAGCCCGCGTGCTTGTTATTTGCCGAAAGGCCCGGTCAGGGCCGGGTACCAGGGCGACGGCAACCGTCAGGCAGACTGAACGGGTGTCCACAGACGTCAGCGCGCTCATCCTGCTCGCCCTCGCCGGATTCCTCTTCGGCGGCGCGTACTCGCTGTTCAAGACCTCGCGCCCACTGGCCGTGGCACTCGCCGTCTGCGGCGTGCTCGCAGCGGTGGGCGCGATCCTGTGGATGAGCAACTGAACTCTCGGGCTCCGAGGGGCTTCCCGCGAAACCCCTCTCACGCCCGCAGCGTCTTCACTCGGCTTCGAGGCGGAAGATGCGCAAGTCTTCGGGGACTCCACTGAGCGGGGCTGCGAAGAAGCTGCGGCGGTAGGGCTTCACGCCCAAGCCGAGTTCTTCCAGGGTCTCCGGCTTCAGGGCGTCCAGCGTGGCACCCGAGAGCATGGTGTTGCCGTTGCCGCCCGCTTCCATGACGCGGGCCGCGATATTCACGTCGATGCCGAGCCAGTCGCCGCCGATCTCACGGGGGCTGCCGGTGTGCAGGCCCAGGCGCATCTGCGGGCGGTAACCGTCCACCGACACGGCGGACAGGTTCTCCTTGGCGGCGATGGCCGCCCGTACGGCCCGGTCCGCGGACGGGAAGACGGCCATCACACCGTCGCCCATGCGCTTGACCACCTGGCCGCCCCGATCCACGATCGGCGGCTCGATGGCCTTGGCCACCCGGCGCAGCAGGTCCAGGGTCACCTCGTCGCCCGCCGCCAGCGACCAGCTGGAGAAGGCCACCAGGTCGGTGAACATGATGGTGATCTCGTCACTGCCGCGGCCCTTGCCGACCCGCTCCAGCATGGCCTGCCACACCTGCAGCGCACCCAGCCCCAATTCGCGTGCGGCGCTGGGCGAATCGCCGACCAGCTTGTCCGCCGCGCGGGCCACCGCGCGCACCCCGCCCGGTCCGGAGACCGACAGCGGATCGCCGAAACCCGGGTCGCCGGGCAGATTCTCGCGCGCCTTGCGGATCGCGCCGATGATGTCGCCGCGCTGATTGGCGGCATTGACCAGGGCCGAGAGCTGGCCGGGGAAGCGGCCGCGGCGACGCGGCTGCCCGTCGAGCTCGTCCGGGTCCTCCGGGTCCTCGGAAAGTTCTGCGGGGATCAGCGGGATGACCACATCCGGGTCGATACGCGGTTGGTCGCGCCCCCGGTTCCCGCCCGCGTCACGCGAGCGGTTGCGATCGGTCCCCAGTCCGTCCGTGCGGTTCGCGTCTTTGGCGCGGTCTCCGCCGTCGGAGGGTCGTTCGCTCACGCCCAGAGCGTATCCCAGCGTTCCGTCATGGGATGGATCAACGATTGCCACCGGACACCTCCCGATCGGTGCTAGCGGCCACATCGTTGGACCCGCCGAAGGTTTGAGTGTTTTGGTTGCTGAACCGATGCTACCGACCGTCCGGTGCCACGCGCCACATCACCACGGCGCGAATCAAACGTAAGCTGGACCACACTGTCGGAACGGTATGAACCACCCCGCCGAATGACATCGGCCCGATACGGAATCCGTATCGGGCCGATGCGCGCCGCCGTGCCGGGCAGTGGCCGGCGGCTCCCCGGGCAGGGTCTATATCACTCGTAACACGAGTCAGGCATCGCGTTTGTTCACCACGAAGAGCGCGGCTCCGAACACGACTGCGACGAAGGCCGCAAAGTAGATGAGACCACCCCAAGGACCCCAATGCCAATACTCGGATTTCTCGTCCACGGTTCCGAGGAACAGGCCCGCGTTCTGGAAGGGCAGCAGCACCTGGATTTCCCGGCCGACCTTGCCGAACGCGCCGACCATCGGCTCCAGGATCACCGGCCACACGATCAGTAGCGAGAGCGCGCCCGCCGACTGCCGGATCAGGGTGCCGACGCCGACCGCCAGGAAAACGATGAGCAGGATGAAGATCGGGACGGCGTAGAAGACCCGCAGGTCGCCACTGGTGAGGCTGAGGTGGGCGCCCGCGTCGTGGGTCACCATGGCCTTGAAGATGAAGAAGCCGAGGAAGGTCAGCACCAAGCTCAGCAAACCCATAGCAACACCAATCAGGCCCGCTTTGGTGAGCAGCACGGTGGTCCGGCTCGGGGTCGCCAGGAAGGTCGTCTTGATGGTGCCGAAGCGGTACTCACTGGTGACCGCCAGCGCCGCCAGGATCATCACCATCAGGTAGCCGAAGCCCGGCATACCCTGCGCCAGACCCGTGATACCCAGGCCCGCGATCGAGTTCTCCGCGTACGGCGCGTCCGAGGGATGCATCTTGCCCTCGGCCAGCTGGTCCTGGAACACCCGCCACGACGCGTTCAACGCCAGGCTGAACAGCGCCGCGATGCCCAGCGCGAACACCGCCAGCAGCACCGTGCACCACACCGGCGACTTGGTCGAGGTCAGTTTGATTCGTTCCGCGGTGAGCACTCCCATCAGAGGCCACCTCCCATCACCTGATCGAAGCCTTCGCCGTGGTACTGCACCGCGCCACCGGTCATGCGCATGAACGCCTCCTCCAGCGACGCGCGCTGCGGGGACAGCTCGTAGAGCGTGATGTCATTGGCCCCGGCCAGCTTTCCGACCGCGTCGCTGGTCACGCCCGCCACCATCAGCGCCCGGCCGTCCGCCTCCGCCCCGTCCTCGCGCACCGTCATGCCGTTCGAGGTGAGCAGGCTGCGCAACTGATCCAGCTGCGGACTGCGCACGCGCACAGACTGTTCCGACGCCTTCTCGATGAAATCCTTCGTGGAGGTGTCGGAGATCAGCCGACCGCGGCCGATCACGATGAGATGCTCTGCCGTCTGCGCCATCTCGGAGAGCAGGTGACTCGACACCAGCACGGTGCGGCCCTCCGACGCCAGCCGCTGCATGAAACGGCGGATCCAGAGGATGCCCTCCGGGTCCAGGCCGTTCACCGGCTCGTCGAACAGCAGCACCTGCGGGTCGCCGAGCAGCGCGCCCGCCAGGCCCAGCCGCTGCGACATGCCCAGCGAGAAGCCGCCCGCGTTCTTCCCGGCCACCTCGTTGAGGCCGACCAGGCGCAGCACCTCCTCGACCCGGGACTGCGGAATGTCATTGGACGCCGCCATCCAGCGCAGATGCGAGCGCGCGGAACGATTGGGGTGCACCCACTTCGCGTCCAGCAGCGCGCCGACGGTGTCGAGGGGACGTTTCAGGTCGTGGTACGGCTTGCCGTCGATGAGCGCGGTCCCGGAGGTCGGGGTGTCCAACCCCAGGATCATGCGCATGGTGGTCGACTTACCAGCCCCGTTCGGGCCGAGAAAGCCGGTCACCTGCCCCGGACGGACCGTGAACGACAGATCCGACACCGCGACGGTCTGGCCGTAATGTTTGGTCAGGCCTCTCAGTTCGATCATGCTGCCCAGTCTTCCCCATGTAGTGAGCGCGCACTATCGCCAAAAGGTCGCGCGTCGCTCATCCTCGGGGATGATTACGGCCCGGACCCGGCTCCGGGTTCAGGCCGCGGACCGGGGAATCAGAAACCGGGCGAGGAAGCCTGCGCCCAGAAGCGTTTCGGGATGCGGCCCGCCCGGCGAGCCAGCCAACCGCCCTCCACCGCACGGGCCATGGCCGCCGCCATCACCGCGGGCTGACGGGCGCGGGTGACCGCGGTCGCCAAAAGGACCGCCGAACAGCCCAGTTCCATGGCCAGGGCGGCATCGCTGGCGGTGCCGATGCCCGCGTCCAGGATCACCGGGACGCCCGCGGCGGCCACGATCATCTCGATATTGTGCGGATTGCCGATGCCCAGGCCGGTGCCGATCGGCGAACCCAGCGGCATGACCGCGGCGCAACCGACATCCTCGAGGCGCTTGGCCAGCACCGGGTCATCGGTGGTGTAGGGCAGCACCGTGAAGCCGTCGTCCACCAATTGCTCTGCGGCGGACACCAATTCGATGGCATCGGGGAGCAGGGTGCGCTCGTCGGCGATGACTTCCAGCTTCACCCAATCGGTTTCGAGGGCCTCGCGGCCCAGCTGCGCGGTGAGCACGGCCTCGGCGGCGGTGCGGCAGCCCGCGGTGTTCGGCAGCGGGGCGATCTCCAGGCGCTTCAGCAGGTCCAGCACGCCGGTGCCGCCCGCGGCGTCCACCCGGCGCATGGCGACCGTGGTCAGCTCGGTGCCCGACGCCAGCAGCGCCTCCTCCAGCACGGCCAGGTTCTCCGCGCCACCGGTGCCCATGATCAGGCGCGAACCGAACTCGCGGCCCGCGATGACCAGCGGCTCGACCGCGCTAGCCACCCTGCACCGCCGTCAGCACCTCGATCTCCCAGCCGCGGCCCACCGGCTCGTCCCAGCGGGACTTCGGGAAGACCGCGCCGTCGATCGCCAGCGCCACGCCCTGACACGGCAGGTTCAGGCGCTCCAGCAGCTCGCGGACGGTGAGCTCCTCCGGGAACACGTGGTCCTCACCATTGACGGTGACGCCGACCGGAATTGCGGTCATCGAACTCCTCCTGAGATGAAACGGTGCGGGTCCGCGGCTCGCGCCTCGGGCAGCTCGGTGTCGGCGAGCAGGGCCAGTACGGCGTCCGCCGTGACCGGGGTGTCCAGGATGCCGTTGCGGCCGTGGCCCGCGGCCACGATCACCTTGTCGTCGAGGTATCCGATCAACGGCAGATTGTCCGGCGAGCCGGGACGCGAACCCGCGACGGCCTCGGCGAACTCGTATTCGCCCAGGCCCGGCAGGACGGCCTCGGCATCGGTGATCAGGTCCCGGACACCGGCGACGGTGACGGCGTTGTCGAACCCGACTTCGTATTGTGTTGCACCCAGGACGATCCCGTCAGCCCTCGGCACAAGATATATGGGGCGGCCGTGCACGCGGGCCCGGATCACCCGGGTGGGCGGGGTGGGGGCGCTCGGGCGGCGGCGCAGGCGCAGGATCTCACCCTTCACCGGACGCACAGGCAGGCCCGGCCACAGCTGGCCGGAGGCGGCGCCCGCGGACAGCACGACGCGATCGTGCGGCAGCGCCGCCACGTCCTCGATCCTCTCCCGGCGGAACTCGACTCCGGCCTCGAGGCAGGCGAATTTCAGCGCGTTCACCAGGGCCCGGTTGTCGACGGCGGGTTCGGCGGCGGCCAGCAGTCCGGCCCGCACGCCGCGACCCAGGCTCGGTTCGGCCGCCCGGACGCCCGCGCGATCCAGCAGGCTCAGCTCGTGGCCGCGGGCATTCACCCAGTCGGCGATGGTGCGCAGGTCAGCGGCGTCGGCCGCGTCCAGGGCGACGGTGAGGGTGGCGTCGGCGACGAAGACATCGGTCCCGGTGACGGCCTTCAGATCACCCGCGAACTCGGGCCAGCGGACCAGCGAGGCGGCGCCGAACGCGAGGGCCGCGTCCTCCCCCGGCCAGCCCTCCGACAGCGGCGCGAGCATCCCGCCCGCGACCCAGGAGGATCCGGTACCCGAGGCCGGGTCGAAGAGGGTGACGGTCCAGCCCGCTCCGGCGGCCCGCCAGGCCACCGACAGTCCGATCACACCGCCGCCGACGACGGCCAGAGTCCGCATGTGAATCCACCTAACTCGTCCCCGCGTTCCCGGGGACCCGCATATATCCGATCCGAAACATCGGCCGCGAGGAAAGCCGCGAGCCGCCGCACCGGGCGTTTTCCCTCGGGTCGTTTCGACCCGACAACCGTAGCGCGACTACCGTCACCCCTGTGCAACCCTCCCACCCGAACCGGCCCGCCACCCCACGGGAACGCCTCGCCACCGCGCGGCTCTACCTGTGCACCGACGCCCGCCGCGACCGGGGCGACCTGGCGGACTTCGCCGATGCGGCCCTCGCCGGCGGCGTCGACATCATCCAGCTCCGCGACAAGGGTTCCGCCGGTGAGAAGCAGTTCGGCCCGCTCGAGGCGAAGGCCGAACTCGCCGCCCTCGCCGAACTGAAGGCGGTGGCCCGCCGCCACGGCGCCCTGGTCGCCTGCAACGACCGCGCCGACATCGCCCTCGCCGCCGGAGTCGACGTCCTCCACCTCGGCCAGGGCGACCTCCCGCCCTGGTACGCCCGCCAGATCCTGGGCCCCGACGTGGTCCTCGGCCGCTCCACCCACAACCGCGCCCAAGCCGGTCTGGCCGCCATCGACGAACACATCGACTACTTCTGCACCGGCCCCGTCTACGCCACCCCCACCAAACCCGGCCGCACCCCCGCCGGACTCGACTTCGTCCGCTCCACCACGGACTCCCACCCCACCCGCCCCTGGTTCGCCATCGGCGGCATCGACGAGAACACCCTCCCCGAAGTCCTCGCCGCCGGCGCCACCCGAATCGTCGTCGTCCGAGCCATCACCGCCGCCGACAACCCCCAAGCCGCCGCCCGCGCCATCAAGCAGCGCATCCTGGAGAACGACCGGTAGCACGGATCTCGAGTGCTGTCGGGCGGCGCGAACTTCGGTGACGAATGCGTAGTCGCGAGCCCGACGGCCGCACGGGTAGCTCCGTCGTGCCATTGGAACTGGCGGCATTTCAAAGATCCGGATGTCACCTAGGTTCGGCTGCGATGGCGATCAGTCCGATCGCCACATCCTTCGGAGGTTGCCAATGCTTGCAAGTTCTGTGGTACGCAATGGATTCGGCGCGCTACTGCTGACCGCCACCGCGGTCGGCAGTGTCATCACGGCCGCGCCCGCACAGGCGTCGGTCACCCGCATCTGGATCCAGCAAGTCAGCGACGCCCAGTCCAACCTCGCCGCGGACGTTGACAGCACCGCCCCCGTGTCCTTCTACGACAACGGCAAACTCATGCCGGGCAGCCCCGCCACCCCCGTCACCATCGACGGCAAGCACTACTGGGCCAGCATCCCCCTCTTCGCCAGCGGCATCCACAGCGTCACCGTCAAACAGGGCGACTCCCAGCTCTCCGCCACCTTCCTCTCCACCGGCAGCGGCGAACCGAAACAGATCGGCAGCGGCAGCGCCGGCTGACACGCCGCGACATTCGGCCGCCGGGAAGCGGCGGCGGCAGTCAGGACACCGGGGTCGGCTGTTCGGATCTGGCCAGATTGACGCGGTGGCTGGATCTGGCACTCATCGTGGATTCCGCCGCAAAGATCCTCGAGCCCGAGGCCGACTCTTCGGGCGAATCGGCATAACACTCACCGGGTCGAGACTCCTCAGCTCGCGGGGCCTTCGATCCGGGTGGATTTCAGTTGCGCCCACGTCTTTCCGGCGACCATGAAGTGATCGTCGGGCATTTCGTCGAGCATCACCCAACGACGAGGACGGGCCGTTGGAATTCCGCCACGCCGGGTGCGACGGCATCGTCACCGCCCAATTGACCTGCGCGTGCGGACAATCGGTGGAACCCGCGGAGCTGACACCGCGGGTCCGGTAGCCGGCCCTCGACCGAACGCCACCGCGCCTACGTCATCGAACGGCGGATGCCGGGGGCGATCACCGAGCGATGAATCCTCCTGCTCCGCAGTGGAACAGCGAAGCAGGAGGGCGTATGGCTACAGGCCCGCGCAGCTGGCGCCGGAGACGCCGTGGTTGACGTAGACGTTGTTCTCGGGGTTGCTGTATTCCTGAGTCATGATCAGGGCGCCGCCGAGGCTGTTCTTGATGCCCAGGGCGACATCGTAATTGGTGCTTCGGAGGGTGAAGCCGTTGTCTGATTGGGTGGAGTAGAAATTGGTGGTCTTGGGGAGGCTGCCGGGTACCTTCAGGCAGGTTTCGCCGTAGATGACGGTGAAGCCGGTGGAGAGGACGTACATGGCCTGGTTGGACCAGGCGCCCATGGGGAGGGCGGTGGCCCGGGTGTTGTGGTGGGAATCCTGGGGGTTGATGATGCCGATAGCGGCGCCGGTGTTGTTGTGGATCCAGACGTAGACCAGGGAGGCCTGCGCGGGCTGGAGGTCCGGAATCGCTTGTGACGGACCGGCTGTCATGGTCGCGGCGGCCGCGGCCAGGGACACGGCGGCGAGGAACTGCTTGAACATCTTCATGTGCGCTCTCCAACGGTGAGCCGGGCCGGTGCGGCCGGGTCTCGGGGTGGGAAGCTACCAGTACCGGAATCCTTTGCAGCACAAGTTGTTCCATGTTCCCCGAAATAGAGTCATTCGCGTTTCAGATGAGCTGCCGACTGCTACCGTCTGCCGCGTGGCTCCGGCGAACCACGGCCGGAGCCCTCGAAACATGGAGTACACCCATGAGGTTCAACAGGCTCTTCGCCGCTGTCGCCATGCTGATCACGATCGCGTTCGGCGCGGCGAATTCGCAACCGGCACAGGCGGACACCATCCCCGTCGTCATGATCACCGTGTGGAACGGGACCGGCGCCGCCATCGGGCTGATCAACCCCGCCGACGGTCAGCACACCACACGCGCCAAGGCCCTGCGGATCGAGGCGTGGGACGAGGCCAAGAACATCTTCGTGCCGACCGACGGCAGTTTCGTGGTGGTCTACGCCGAATCCTGCCTGCACGTTCCGGGCAGCCTGGGCAACTTCTCCCTGGCCAGCGGCGGCCGGTACAACGTCCAGCTCGGGCTGGTGTGGTTCACCTCAACGCTCAAATTCACCCGCGACGGATCCAACCCGCCGGTCGGGGTCCAGGTCGCTCAGAACTCGACCGGTTCCAGCTGCTCCGGGCTGTGAGGTCAGCTCACCGGATCCAGGCGCACCGGGACGCCGTTCAGGTTGGCCATGCCGGCCAGGCGTTCCACGTCGGCCAGATCTGTTGACATCAGGTCGTTCACGTTCGCGCCGCCGGCGGCGTTGGCCCGGCGCCAGCCGCCGGTGTGGCCCCAGCCGTGGGGGATGGCGATGGTGCCGGTGGTCAGGTCCTCGGTCAGACGGGCCGTTACTTCGATGGTGCCGTGGGCGGAGGTGACGCGGCAGCGGTCGCCGTCGGAGATGCCCGCTACGGCGGCGTCTTTGGGGTTGATGCGGGCGGCGTGTTCGCGGTCGCCTCGCATGAGGGGTTCGACGTTGTGCATCCAGGAGTTGTGGGACTTGAGTTCGCGGAGACCGATCACGCGGAGGGGGTAGGTGGGGTCGGCGGGGCGGGCGGTGAGGGTGCGGAGTTCGATGATGATCTCGTCGGGGTCGAGGCGGACGCGGCCGCCCTTGTGGCGCACGATGTTTCGCAGGACGCCGGTGGCGATGCTGTCGGCCAGGACCACGCCGTGGGGGTGGCGGCGCAGCATGCGCAGGCTCAGACCCTCGCGCCGGAGGCCGAAACGGTCGCCGTAGGGACCGGTTCGCAGAGCGAGATCGGCGAGGAGCGGCGGGGTCGGGCGGGCCGAGGCCAACCGGGGGCCGCGGCGGCGCAGGGAACTCAACGCGCGGCCGAGCGGGCGGGCGGGGCCTACGGCGAAGGGCTGCACGCCGATTCGGGTGGCGATGGCGTCGATGATCCGCCATTCCTCGCGGGCCTCGCCGTAGGGTTCGACGACGCGCTCGGTGTACTGGGTATACGGGGTCGGGGAGAGCGCGGTGAACGGGAGCGGGATGTCGTCGCGTTCGAGGAAAGTGGTCGCGGGGAGGATGTAGTCCGCGATGCGGTTGGTGTCGTTGATGTAGAGGTCTATGGAGACGAACAGGTCCAGTTCCGGGAGAGCCGAGGCGAGTTCGCGGCCGTTCGGGACCGAGGAGACCGGGTTGCCCGCGGACGTGAACAGGGCGCGCAGGCGACCCGGGCCCGGCGTGGTGATCTCCTTGGCCATGATGGCGGCGGGGAACGCGCCCAGGACGTCCGGGAATCCGCCGACCCGGGAGTGGTTGCGGCCGTAACCCGCGAAACCCAGGCGGGCGCTCAGCTCGGAGACCGCCACCAGCTCCTTGCCGAAGACGCTGCCGCCCGGCTTGTCGAGATTGCCGGTGACCAGGGCGAGCGCGTCCACGAGGAAGGCCACCAGGGTGGCGTGGCGGCCCAGGCAGGTGCCGGTGCGGCCGTAGACGGCGGCGGAGTCGGCACGGGCCAGGTCACGGGCCAGGGTGCGGACGAGATCGGGGTCCAGGCCGGTGATCCCGGCGGTCGCCTCGGGGGTGAAACGACTGACGGCGGACCGCAATTCGCGGACGCCGCGCGCCTGACGGCGCAGGGCCTGCTCGTCCTGGAGGCCCTCCGCGAAGATCACCTGGAGCAGCGCGGCCAGCAGCCAGGCATCCCCGTCGGGCCGGATGCCGACGTGCTCGAAGAGTTTCGCCGTCTCGGTCTTGCGCGGATCGACCACCACCACCCGGCCGCCGCGCTTGGTGATCCCGGTCAGCTTGTCGCGGACCCGCGGCACGCTCATCGCGCTGCCGTGCGAGACAAGGGGATTCGCGCCCAGCATGAGCAGGAAGTCGGTGCGGTCCAGATCGGGGACCGGCACCGAGGTCGCCGAGCCGTAGAGCAGTTCGCTGGCCACGAAGCGGTTGTTGATGTCCTGCGAGCCCGCCGAATACACGTGCTTCAGCCCGGCGGCCAGCTGGAAACCCACCATCCACAGGGTGTGCGAGTAGGAGAAGGTGGACGGATTACCGAAATACCATCCGAGACTGTCGATTCCGTGCTCGCCGATCAGCGCGCGCAGCCGCTCGCCGATCTCGTCGAGCGCGGTATCCCAGGACACCCGCTCGAACTCGCCGGAGGCCGTGCGCCGCAGCGGATGCAGCACCCGGTCCGGGTCGTTCTGGATCTCGGTGAACGCGATGCCCTTGGGGCAGGCGTTGCCGCGGGACAGCGGATGATCCTTGTCGGCGCGCAATCGCACCAGCCTGCCGTCCTCGACGGTGGCGATCAGGCCGCAGAGCGGCTCACAGATCCGGCAGTACGTGGGAAGCTCGCGCGTGCTCACGCCTCAAGACAACACCTGATCCAGAGTGAGGAACAACACATTTCCGGCCATATCGGTCTGTTCCAGGCCGAGTTCGGCGGTCCCGATCCGGGCGGTGCGGCCGGTCTCGTCGCCGGTGGAGTGCAGCCACAGGAAACCCAATTCGGCCAGATCCAGGGTGCGCGGCAACGCGGCCGCCACCGCGCCGCTGTCGGTGATCCCGGTCAGGCTGACCCGGGTGGGGGTAGCGCGCAGGGTCGGCCAGGCGGCGGCGAATCCCGGATGCAGGGGCCGGTCCACGACCTCGTCCTCGGGCACCCACACCAGATCCTGGCTCTCCATATTGCCGCGGGTACGCAGCCGGTCGGCGGCGTCGGCGATGACCGTGGTGTAGGTCCAGCCGCTGGGCGCGGTCGCGGTCACCCGGGAACCGCGCACCCGGATCGAGCCGGACGCGATCCCCGCCTCCTCCTCGGCCTCGCGGACCGCGGCGTGGACGCTGGTCTCGTGCGAGTCGCGGGCGCCGCCGGGCAGCGCCCAGGTGCCGCCCTGATGGGTCCAGGCGGCCCGGTGATGCAGCAGCACTGCAGAACCGCCATCGACCAGCGGGGCGCGCAGCAACAATCCAGCAGCCCCGAAACGACCCCACTGGCGGGTGCCGTCAGCGCTCTCCGCCCACCCGTCGCCGTCACCACGCATCTTCGCAATCCCATCGTCCGACCGCGCCGAGAACTGCCGCGGGGATTCCCGCGTCACGGCGGCGGTACGTCCACAATAAGCTCATCCGGCAGGAACAAGTCGGTCGTTCGATTTCGGTCAGTGGGAGGTGAGGATGGCTCGAGCCGAGGAGTTGAGGCTGGACGAGCTTTCCCCGCGCGCCGCCGCGGCAGCGTGGCGCGAACGGTTCGCTACCACTGAACTGCGCGCCTTCGCCGAATCGTCGCCCGCCAAGCTGATCGCGGTCGGGCTGGTGCTGCTCGCGCTGTGCGTGTCCGCGGGCATCGTCACCGCCACCGCGGTGACCGATCGGCAACACGCGCTCGACGTCCTGCTCGACCAGTCCGAACCCGACGCCTACTCGGCGCAGCGCCTCTATACCTCGCTGTCGGTGGCCGACGCCTCCGCGGGCACCGCCTTCATTTCCGGTGGGCTGGAATCGAAGCCGGTCCGCGACCGCTACAACCAGGCCGTCGGCCAGGCCGCCGCGGAACTGGTGGTGCAGTCCACCGGCGGCGACGCCGACACCGACGCGCAACTGCGCACCGGCATCGCGACCGGGCTGCCGGTGTACACCGGCATCGTCGAGACCGCGCGGGCCAACAATCGCAGTGGGCAGCCGGTCGGCGCGGCCTATCTGAGCGAGGCCTCCAACCTCATGCAGAAGTCCGTGCTGCCGATGGCGCAGGAACTGCAGGAGCATCGCGCGACCGCCATCACCGAAACCCAGCGCAATCACGTGCGACCGCCGTGGCCCGCCATCCTGCTGCCGCTGCTGGCGGTGGCGGCGCTGATCGCGGCCCAGCTGTTCCTGTTCCGGCGCTGGCACCGGGTGCTGAACTTCGGACTGCTGCTGGCCACCGCGACCATGGTGGTGCTGCTGTCCTGGACGGTGATCGCGGGCTTCATCTCCGCGGTCGACACCACCCACGCCCGCGACAAGGGCAGCGTGCCGACGGCCGCCCTCACCGAGAGCCGCATCCTCGCCCAGCAGGCCCGCACCGCGGAAACCCTGAAACTGGTGCGCCGCGACACCAGCGCCGACTACGACCGCACCTACGACCAGGCCATCGAGAAACTGCGGAACATCCTGTCCGGCTACCGATCCGACGCGCCGGGCAGTGGTGACGTGAAGACCGCGGCGGCCGCCCTGGACCGCTGGCGGGCCGCCCACCAGCGGATGAACGACGCCCTCTCGAAGGGCGACTTCATCGGCGCGGCCGCGGTGGCCACCGGGCCGGGCGCGGTCGAGGCCACCGCGCAGACCGATGCCCTGGACCGCGCGCTCGGCGACGGCATCGCCGATACCCGGAACCGGTTGCGCGCCGACACATCCCACGCCGCCCGCACCCTGGATCTGCTCGGCCCCGGCGCGCTGGTGCTCAGCACCGCCGCCGCCGTGCTGATCGCCGTCGGGCTCTGGCCGCGACTGCGGGAGTACCGATGACCAGCCGACCGGTCCGTTCCCTGGCCTTGGCGGCCCTGGCCGCGACCGTGGCCTGCACCGCCGCCTGCGGGGACAACAGTCCGCCCCCGCCCGCGCCCTCGACCCGGGTCCCCAGCTACGTCGAACCGCCGCTGCCCTCCGGCGCGGTCGCCGCCCAGCCGCAGGCCACACCACCGCCCGAGGTGACCGACTGCGGCGACCCCACCGCCAGCCTGCGCCCCACCGGCGTGCGCAGCGGGCCGACACTCGACGCCATCCGGGCCCGGGGCCGGCTGTTGGTCGGCTTGGATCCGGGCAGCAACCTGTTCAGCTTCCGCGACCCGACCACCGGGGCGCTGGCGGGCTTCGACGTGGAGATCGCCCGGGAACTGGCCCGCGACCTGCTCGGCGATCCGGGCGCCATCGAATACCGGATCCTCGGCTCCGCCGACCGCGAGAAGGCGCTGCAGGAACACACCGTCGATGTCGTGGTCAAGACGATGACGATCAATTGCGCACGGCGGCAACGGGTCACGTTCTCCACCTCCTATCTGCAGGCGCATCAGCGCGTGCTGACGGTACGCAATTCCGGGATCGACGGACTCACCGATCTGGCCGGGAAGCGGCTGTGCGTGGTCAGCGGCACCACCTCCCTGGACCTGGTGCGGCGCACCCAGCCCGCCGTCTCCATCCTCACCGTTCCCAGCTGGGCCGACTGCCTGGTGGTGCTGCAGCAGCGGCAGGTCGACGCGATCAGCACCGACGACACCGTGCTGGCCGGGCTGGCCCAGCAGGATCCGGCCATCGAGGTGGTCGGGCCCAACCTGAGCACCGAGCAGTACGGCATCGGAATCTCGCAGGGCTCCGACGATCTGGTGCGATTCGTCAACGGCACGCTGGAACGCATTCGCGCCGACGGCACCTGGAACCGGCTCTACCGCCGCTGGCTCAGCGCCGAACTCGGCGACGCCGCCATCCCGCCGCCCCCGAGGTACCAGGACTGACGATGAGCACTCCGTCCGATCCGCAGCACCCCGACCGCGGCGACGCCGAAGGCGTCCCGACCCACGCCACCAACGTCGGACCGCACTGGCCCGCCCGCACCGAGATCACCACCCGGCAGGTGCCCCCGCGCGGCGAACGCGCACGCCACGCCGCCGAGCCGGACGAACCCGCCGCGACCCAGGCCACCCCGCGCACCGAGATGACCCAGCGCGCACCCCGCATCGAGGACGAACCGGAAGTTCCACCGGCGGAGGCGGTTCCGGGCTCCGAGGGCGAACCGCGCACCCCCACCCGGCCGTCCCAGCGCACCGCGCGCATGGCCCGCCCGCGCCCGGTGGTGCGGCGGCTCGGCGCGGGCCTGGTGCCGATCCCGACCGTGGAGCCGGTGGATCCGGAGCAGGCGGTGCTCGACGATCCCGTGGTCGCCGAGGGCCGCCGATTCTGCTGGCGCTGCGGCAAACCGGTCGGCCGGGCCACCCCGACGCTGCCGTCCACCACGGCGGGTGACTGCCAAACCTGCGGCGCCCCCTACGATTTCCGGCCCTCCCTCTACCCCGGCGACCGGGTGACGGGCCAGTACGAGATCCAGGGCTGTATCGCGCACGGCGGCCTGGGCTGGATCTACCTCGCCATCGACCGCAATGTCAGCGACCGCTGGGTGGTGCTCAAGGGCCTGTTGCACGCCGGTGACGCCGAAGCGCAGGCGGTCGCGCTGGCCGAACGGCAGTTCCTCGCGGAGGTGGTGCACCCGAGCATCGTGAAGATCCACAACTTCGTGGAGCATCCGGGCCCGGACGGGACGCCGATCGGCTACATCGTGATGGAGTACGTGGGCGGGCATTCGCTGCGCCACCTGCTCGACCACTACGCGCCCGCCCGCATGCCGGTCTCGGTGGCCATCGCCTACCTGCTGGAAATCCTTCCGGCCCTGGACTATCTGCATTCGGTGGGGCTGGCCTACAACGACCTCAAGCCCGACAACATCATGATCACCACCGACCGGGTGGAGCTCATCGACCTGGGCGCGGTCACCCAGTTCGAAGCGTACGGAAACCTGTACGGCACCAGGGGATTCCAGGCCCCCGAGATCGCCCACACCGGGCCCACCGTGGCCTCGGACATCTACACCGTCGGACGTGCGCTCGCCGTGCTCACCCTGCACCTGCCTATGGAGCGCGGCGCCTACGTCGACGGTATCCCGGATCCGAAGGACGAGCCGATGCTGGCCCAGCATCCGTTCCTCTACCGGCTGCTGCTGCGCGCCACCGATCCCGATCCGGACCGCCGCTTCCCATCCGCGCGGGTCCTGGCCGCCCAGCTCACCGGCGTGCTGCGCGAGATCCTGGCCGCCGAGACCGGCAACGAGCACCCGCAGCTGTCGACCCTGTTCAGCCCGCCGCGCACCAGCTTCGGCACCGGCGAACTCATCGCGCAGACCGACGGCATCATCGACGGCATCGGCCGCGGCACCCTGCTGCAACCCGGTGACGTGGTGGCCGCGCTACCGGTGCCCATCATCGATCCGAGCGACCCGTCCGCGCCGCTGCTGGCCGGCGCCGCCCACCCCGAACCCCGGCACTCGCTCGAGGAACTGCGGCACGCCCGCCAACGCGGGGCCGCCGAACCCGGTGGCGCGCCCGAGACCCTCGAACTGGAGGTCACCCTCGCCGAGGCCCGCGCGCATCTGGACCTGAACGAGCCCGCGGCCGCGCGCATGCTGCTGGCCCGGCTCACCGACGAACCCGAGCCGCCCGCCTGGGACTGGCGCATCGACTGGTATCTCGGGCTCACCGAACTGCTGGAATTGGAGTACGAGCGCGCCTTCGCCCGCTTCGACGCGGTGCTGGAGGCGCTGCCCGGTGAGATCGCGCCCAAGCTGGCGCTCGCCGCCACCGCGGAACTCATTCTCCAGCATTGGGATTCGCCGGACCCCGAGGAATGGCGCTCCTACGCCGAGAACTACTACGCCACCGTGTGGCGCACCGACCGGGGCGTGGTGAGCGCCGCGTTCGGCCTGGCTCGGCAGCTCGCGGCGGCCGGGAACATCACCGCCGCGGTGCACGCACTCGACCAGGTGCCGCCCGCCTCCCGGCATTACGCGGAAGCCCGGATGACGGCCATTCTCATGCTGCTGACCTGCGCTCCAGCCGCGGAACTGGACGAATCGACCCTCCAGGTGGCGGCGGCGCGCGTGCAGGACCTGCCGCCGGGCGAGGGGCGTGCGGCGCAACTGCGGATCCTGTCGATGGGCATCGCGCTGGGCTGGGTGCAGGCGGGAAACAAGCCGAAGTCGGCCGGCTCCACGCTGTTCGGTTCGCCGTTCACCGAGCGGGATCTGCGGCGCGGCATCGAGACGGGGCTGCGTGGACTGGCCCGGTCCGCGCCCGAACGGAATCACCGGTACGCGCTGGTGGATCTGGCCAACGCGGTGCGCGCCAAATCCTGGTTCTGACAGCCGGTCTCAGGAATCCGGAGGAGCCCCGTGCCGCCCGCGGCGGTCTCGAGGGCAGCCTGAGACCATGTGACCGGCGAGGGATTTTCGGCCACCACCGCGGTTGTGCGTGGTGCGACACGGGTTCCGGTGGACCGGCGGGAACCGGGTCCGGGCACCACTGTGCCGACCGCATCATGATGATTTCGTGAGGAAGCCTCAGCCGACCAATCGCGCGGCCGCGCGGGCGATGGCGAGCTCCTCGTTGGTCGGCACCACCAGCACCGAGATCTCCGAGTCGTCGGCCGAAATGCGACGTGCCATCCGGTCTTCGGCGGTGTTCCGGTCGGCGTCGATCCGGATGCCGTAGCGCTCCAGACCGGCCAGCGCCTCCGCGCGCACCCGCGCGTCGTTCTCGCCGACCCCGGCGGTGAACGTGATCGCGTCCACCCGGCCCAGCTCGATCAGATACGCGCCGATGTAGCGCCGCAACCGGTGGATGTAGACATCGAACGCGAGTTTCGCGGTGGGATGGCCGGTTTCGATGAGACGGCCCAGCTCGCGGAAGTCATTGACGCCGGACAGGCCCTTGATCCCCGAATACCGGTTCAGCAGGGCGTCCACATCGTCGACATCCATGCCGGCCGTGCGGATCAGATGGAAGATGATGCCCGGATCCAGATCCCCGGACCGGGTGCCCATGACCAGGCCCTCCAACGGCGTCAGGCCCATGGTGGTGTCCACCGCCTGCCCGGCGCGAATGGCGGAGGCGGACGCGCCGTTGCCCAGGTGCAGCACGATCTGGTTCAACTCGGCGCGATCCCTGCCGAGGAAATCCGCCGTCTGCCCGGACACGTAGTCGTGCGAGGTGCCGTGGAACCCGTACTTGCGAACCCCGTGCGCCGCGGCGGTTTCCGCGTCGATGGCGTAGGTCTTGGCGGCGGCGGGCAGATTGTGGAAGAAGGCGGTGTCGAACACCGCGACCTGCGGCACCCGCGGCAGCAGCGCCCGCGCGGACTCGATGCCGGTGACGTTCGGCGGATTGTGCAGGGGCGCCAGGGAGGACAGGTCGGTGATGGCCTGCACGACGTCGTCGGTGATGAGCGTCGGCTCGTAGAACACCTCGCCGCCGTGCACCACCCGGTGCCCGACCGCGCCCAGATCGGCGTGCGCCAGATCCTGGCCGCTCGCGATGAACAGGTCGAACACCACCTGCAGGCCCTGCGCGTGATCGGCGATCGAGCCCTGGTACTCGAAAGTCTTCTCTCCCGTGTGGTGTTCGACGGTCACCACGTCCGGTTCGACCGCCTCGCCGATGCGCTGCACCATGCCGTGCGCGCACACGTCGGCCGTGGCGGGCTCCAGCAGCTGGTACTTGATCGACGAGGAACCCGAATTGATCACCAGGACCTTCATTTACGCCTCCTGCTGCGCCTGAATCGCGGTGATCGCGACCGTGTTCACGATGTCGGCGACCAGCGCGCCCCGCGACAGATCATTGACCGGCTTGTTCAAACCCTGCAACACCGGGCCGATCGCCACCGCGCCCGCACTGCGCTGCACGGCCTTGTAGGTGTTGTTGCCGGTATTGAGGTCCGGGAAGATGAAGACCGTCGCCTGCCCGGCTACCTCGGAATTCGGCAGCTTGGTCTTGGCCACCGCGGGCTCGATCGCCGCGTCGTACTGGATCGGGCCCTCCACCAACAGCTCCGGCGCGCGATCGTGCACGAACTTGGTGGCGTCACGCACCTTGTCGACATCCGCGCCGGTGCCCGACTCTCCCGTCGAATAGGAGAGCATGGCCACGCGCGGGTCGATGCCGAACTGGGCGGCGGTCCGCGCCGACGAGATGGCGATATCGGCCAGCTGATCCGAGGTCGGGTCCGGCACCACCGCGCAGTCGCCGTACACCAGCACCCGGTCCGCCAGGCACATGAGGAACACGCTCGACACCGTGGACACGCCCGGCTCGGTCTTGATGATCTCGAACGACGGGCGGATGGTGTGCGCGGTGGTGTGCGCCGCGCCCGACACCATGCCGTCCGCGACCCCCATGTGCACCATCATGGTGCCGAAATACGAGATGTCGCCCATGTATTCGCGGGCCCGGTCCACGGTCATGCCCTTGTGGGCGCGCAGGCGGGCGTACTCCTCGGCGAATTCGTCACGCAGCGGGCAGGTCTGGGGATCGAGCACCTCGGCGGCGTCGATGTTCACGCCCAGTTCGGCGGCGCGGCCGCGCACCGCGGTCTCGTCGCCCAGAATCGTCAGATCGGCGATCTTGCGCTGCAGCACCCGGCCGGCCGCGCGCAGGATGCGGTCGTCGTCGCCCTCGGGCAGCACGATCCGCTTGCGGTCGTTGCGGGCGCGCTCGATCAGCTGGTACTCGAACATCTGCGGGGTGACGATGTTCGGAATGGGAACCTCGATCTGCCGCAACAGCTCTCTCGGATCGACCCGCTCCTCCATGACGGCCAGGGCGGTGTCCACCTTGCGCATGCTCGACAACGACACCCGGCCCCGGGTCAGCGCGGTGGCCTTGGCGGTCTCGTAGGTGCCGAGATCGGTGGCCAGAATCGGCAGCCGGGGCTTGAGACCC
Organism: Nocardia sp. NPDC004151; assembly: GCF_042874235.1. Classification (NCBI taxonomy): domain Bacteria; kingdom Bacillati; phylum Actinomycetota; class Actinomycetes; order Mycobacteriales; family Nocardiaceae; genus Nocardia; species Nocardia sp. NPDC004151. Next base: position 87,061 of record NZ_JBIAMR010000017.1, read on the forward strand.
GCCATCAGCCGGGCGATGGCGGGCTGGGGGCGGATAGCGCCGTTCATGATGATGCCGGCCAGCGACGGAAAACCTTCCGCCTCATGGGCATTCACCAGGGCCAGCAGCACGTCGGAGCGGTCACCGGGGGCGATGACGGCGACACCGTCGGTGAGGCGTTCCAGAATGTGCTCGGCCGTCATGCCGCCCACCATCACGTGCAGCGCCTCACGGTGCATGAGTTCCGGGTCGCCGCTGTAGATCTCGCCACCGATGGCCTCGCGCAGCTCCTCCATGGTGGGGGCCTGCAGCAGCGGCACCTCCGGCAGCGTCCAGGACGGCACCGCGCACGCCTTGGCCAGGGCTTCGGCGTCGGCCTCCAGCTGATCGGGCTCGCAGCGGTTGGCGATCACCGCCACCAGCTTGGCGTGCTCGGCCACCAGCTCGTTGCGGCACAACTCCACCAGCTGACCCAATTCGCCCGGGGTGCGGCCGATTCCGCGCACCACCAGCAGCACCGGCGCACCCAGGTTGACCGCGATGCGGGCGTTGAACCGCAGTTCGCTGGGGCTGGCCACATCGGTGTAGTCCGAACCCAGGACGAGCACGGCGTCGCACTGCTTGGCGACGGCGTGATAACGCATGACGATCTCGCTGATCGCGGCGTCCGGGTCCGCGTGCACCTGCTCGTAGGTGACGCCGGTGGCCTGGTCGTAGTCGACGTCGGAGGTCGAGTATTCGAGCAGCAGCTCGAGAATGTAGTCCCGGGCGGTGGCGGACCGGGTGATCGGCCGGAACACGCCCACTCGTGGGGTCGTGGCGGCCAGGGCCTGGAGAACGCCGAGCGCCACCGTCGATTTGCCGGTGTCGCCCTCGGGGGACGCGATGTACACACTGGAGACCGGTGTGGCAGCCATGGGCGAAAGCCTACCGACCGTTATGCGCTGTTTTCCGCAGGGACGGACATCCGGATCGGACGCCCGTCCCCCACCCGAGTGGCGGAATACCTCAGAGGGCGCGCAGCCTGGGGGCCAGGTCGCGCTGGAACAGGTCCAGGAAGCGACGCTGGTCGTGGCCCGGGGCGTGGAAGACCAGGTGGTTCAGGCCCGCATCCAGATACGGCTTGATCTGCTCGACGGCCTGGTCCGGGTCGCTGGCCACGATCCAGCGCTTGGCGATCTGCTCGATCGGCAGCGCGTCGGCGGCCGCCTCCATCTCCATCGGATCGGTGATCGAGTGCTTCTGCTCCGCGGTCAGCGACAGCGGAGCCCAGAAACGCGTGTTCTCCAGCGCCAGAACCGGATCGGTGTCGTAGGAGATCTTGATCTCGATCATCCGGTCGATGTCCTCGACCGCACGCCCCGCCTTGGCCGCACCCTCCGCGACCGCCGGCATCAGCTTCTCGGTGTAGAGGTCCATGCCCTTGCCCGAGGTGCAGATGAAACCGTCACCCGCGCGACCCGCGTACCGGGCGACCAGCGGGCCGCCCGCCGCGATGTACACCGGGATGCCGCCCTTGGGCACGTCGTAGATGGAGGCGCCGACGGTCTTGTAGTACTGGCCGTCGAAGTCCACGCGCTCGCCGGTCCACAGCGCGCGCATCAATTCCACCGACTCGCGCAGGCGGGCGAACCGCTCCTTGAACTCCGGCCACTCGCCCTGGAACCCGGTCGCGATCTCGTTGAGCGCCTCACCGGAGCCGACACCCAGCATGATGCGATCCGGGTACAGGCAGCCCAGGGTGGCGAATGCCTGCGCGATCACCGCCGGGTTGTAGCGGAAGGTCGGGGTCAGCACCGAGGTGCCGAGCTGAATGCGGTTGGTGCGCTCCCCCACCGCGGCCAGGAAGGCCAGCGAGAACGGGGCGTGCCCGCCATTGTGCCGCCACGGCTGGAAATGGTCGGACACCGTCGCGCTGTCGAGGCCGTGCTCCTCCGCCGCCACCGCGAGCTCCACCAGCTCACGCGGGCCGAACTGTTCGGCGGACGCCTTGTAGCCGAGCTTGAGGTCCTTCACCTGGGCACTCCTGTCGCCATGCTGCGCTCGCACCGGTCGGCGCGAACGGCCTACTTCGCACAGTAGTCAGCACCGGAAGACGATGCGGCAGCGGTCACACCGCAGGAATATGTGAGCTTTCGATCCGCGGATAGCGGAGAATATGCGCGTGACCAACGCGAGCCGAGAACCGATCCTTTCCTACCTGACCGATATGGACGGCGTCCTGGTCCACGAGAACCACCTGGTGCCCGGAGCCGACGAGTTCCTCGCCGAACTGCGCGACAATCAGATCCCGTTCCTGGTGCTCACCAACAACAGCATCTACACCGCGCGCGACCTGCAGGCCCGGCTCCAGCACACCGGCCTCGACATCCCCGTCGAATCCATCTGGACCTCCGCCCTGGCGACCGCCACCTTCCTGAAGGACCAGCGGCCCGACGGCACCGCCTACGTGGTCGGCGAATCCGGGCTCACCACCGCGCTGCACGAGATCGGTTACGTCCTCACCGATTCCAACCCCGACTACGTGGTGCTCGGCGAAACCCGCACCTACTCGTTCGAGGCCATCACCACCGCCATCCGCCTGATCGCGGCGGGTGCGCGCTTCATCGCCACCAATCCCGACGCCACCGGGCCCTCGCGCGAGGGCATCCTCCCGGCCACCGGTTCGGTCGCGGCGCTGATCACCCAGGCCACCGGCAAGAAGCCGTACTACGTGGGCAAACCCAACCCGCTGATGATGCGCTCGGCGCTGCGCCGGCTGGGCGCGCACTCGCAGTCCACCGTCATGATCGGCGACCGCATGGACACCGACGTCATCTCCGGCCTGGAGGCGGGCATGCGGACCATCCTGGTCACCACCGGCATCTCGACGCCCGCCCTGGTCGAGCAGTTCCCGTACCGCCCGACCGCCATCCTGCCGTCGGTCGCCTCGCTGGTCGGCAAGACCAAGGACCCGTTCGCGCTGTAGTCAGGCGGCGCCCGTCGCGTCGTCCTCGAGCACGTCGAGGGCGGCCGACAGGGTCGTCAGCGCGTCCACGACCCGCTCCAGCTCGGCCCTGCCCAGGTGCGCGACAAGGCGTTTCGCCATCGCCGCGTGCTGTGGGTCGATCGCGCGGACCGCGTCGTGACCCGACTCGGTGATGGCCACCAGCTTGGCGCGCCGATGCGCCGGATTCGGCTTGTACTCGACGAATCCCTTGCCCTCCAGCACATCCGCGATGCGCTGCACGCTCTGCCGGGTGATACCCATCTCCCGGGCGATGCCCGCCACCGGCAGCGGCTGGTGCAGGATCGCGCCCAGCACCTGCCACCACGCCACCGTGATCCCGGACGGCCTCGCCAATTCCTCGGCGATACCGAGGAATTGGCCGTTCAGCTTGAACGACGTGACCGCCGCCGTCGCGAATAGTTCCTGCCCGGTACGCGTCACCGCGCCGCCGCCCGCTGCTGCTCGTACTCGTAGAGCGTGTAGAAGCCCGCGGGATCGTTGTTCCCGTACAGCTTGTACCAGGCCTCCAGGACGTGCGGCTCGAAAATGTCCAGGCGAGCGAGGATCTCGCGCGCGAACTCGACCGGGCTGGTGCCGGACGCGGTGATCACATCGCCACCGGTGACGGCCGGCGCCTGGACGAAGTGCTCGCCGCCCGCGTAGCCGCTGTAGGCGAGGTATTCAGCGGCATTGCTGGTGTGCGGCCGGTCGTCGAGCAGCCCCTCCTGCGCCAGCGCGAAGGTTCCGCCGCAGATCGCCGCCACCGGCACCCCGGCCGTCACGAACTCGCGGGCCTTGCGTGCGAAAGCGGCGGGCGTCTCGGAATCCAGCTCGGTCTCCAGACCCGGCAGGATCAGCATGGCGCTGTCGCCGGACTTCAGATCCTCGAGGGCGAGATCGGGCAGGATGCGCATGCCGCCCATCGAGGTGATCGGTTCGGCGCTGATGGCGACGGTCTTGACCTGCCACGTTCCCGGGTCACGGTGCCAGAGTGCGCGATTGATGTGTGCGGTCGCATGGCCGACCTCCCAGTCCGAGAAGGTGTCGTAGACGGCCATGTGAACTGTTTTCATCATGACAGCATGCTGTCATGATTGACAGCATGCTGTCAATAACTCGGAGAAGCGCCCACACGCAGTAGTGCCGCGAGCGACAACCACCTCCCCCTCTCGAGGCCGTCGCCGCGCGAGTTCGGCCGATGCTTCGAACAGGCTTATGACTCCGGGCGTGCGGCACGTGCGGCGCGCCGGGACAGCGCGGCGAAGGCATCACGCAGTGCGTCCGGGCCAATGACCTCGATCTCGGTGTCGAAACGCGCCAGCATCGCGGCGAGCGCGACCCAGGACCAGGAACCGGTCAGCAGTCTGGTTCGGGCGGGGCCGAGTTCCTCGACGATGCCGTCGCCGGCGAACGGGGCAACCTGTGCGGCGGGGAGGTCGAGGACCACCTCACCGCGACAGGGCCAGATGTTCGCGCTGTCGGAACCCTTGAACCGGGCGGACAGGAACGCGGCGACGTCGCCACCTGGAACTTGCCGGGGTATGAAGCGCGGCCCGTTCGGGACGCGCAACGCCATCCGATCGGCACGATGAATCCGCCAATCCTGCCGCTCGGGATCCCATCCGATCAGATACCAGCGTCCAGCCCGGACCACGAGGTGGTGCGGCTGTACCCGCCGCGCCGGCCGCGACCCGGGATCCCGCGGCCCGGCCGCCGACCGGTAGTCGAACCGCACCTCCTCCGCGGATCGGACGGCGGCGCTCAGCGCGAGCAGAACGGCGGTGTCGACTTGGGGATCGGCGCCGGGCCCGGCCGCTTCGATCGCGGTCACGTCGAGGGCGTCGACACGCTGCCGCAGGCGGGACGGCAGCACCTGCCGCACAGTCGCCAACGCGCGCGCGGCTGCCTCTTCGATACCGGCACCCGTCCCGGCCGCGATCCGCAACGCCACAGCGAGCGCGACCGCCTGCTCGTCGTCGAACAGGAGCGGGGGCAGCTCGCTACCCGCCTCGAGCCGATAACCACCCTCGGGTCCCTTGACCGCCCGGACGGGGTAACCGAGTTCGCGCAGCCGATCGACATCGCGGCGAACCGTGCGTTCGCTCACCGCCAGCCGCTGGGCGAGCAGCGATCCCGGCCAGTCACGGCGGACCTGCAGCAACGACAGCAGCGAGAGCAGGCGGCGAGACGTCACCTTCGAAGACGCGGTCGGCATGCTCCCCAGGCTGCCAGAAATAGCGGACGTTCCCTGGCCGGTACTGCTGCCAGGGTGGCGTTGTCGCCGGAACCCTCCGGCGGCGACATCACCTCCGAAGGGACCCGATCACCATGTCGGTAAACGCTGTCGCCCACCTGAACTTCCACGGTCAGGCCCGTGCGGCCCTGGAGTTCTACCAGTCGGTGTTCGGCGGTCAGACCACCATCGCCACCTACGGCGACTTCGGGATGCCCGCGGAACTGCCAGAAGCCACCAAGGTGATGTTCGGACAGATCATCGCCGGCAGCGGCTTCCGGGTCATGGCATACGACGTCCCCGGTGCGGACACACCGGTCGCCCAGGACGCGCCCACCACCCGCCGCGAGAACGGCACCACCCGCACCACGGAACCGTTCTTCCTCTCCGTCCGCGGCGACACCGTCGAGGAGGTCGGCGCGCTGTGGGAACGCCTCGCGGACGGGGCAAGCGTCATCGAGGAATTCGGCCCGGCGCAGTGGGCGCCCGGTTTCGGGATGCTGCGCGATCGCTTCGGCATCACGTGGATCCTCGACGTCACAGCCGAGTACAACCCGGCCTGACGCCATTCCACCGGGGTGCGGCCGATCCGGTCACACCCCAGTCCCTGCCGCGAAATTCCCAGCAGCACAGGCGGTATCGGCCGGTCGCAGGCGCCGGGGTGGTGCCGGGCTGACGGAATGACGAAAGGGCCGGAACCCAGCGGGTTCCGGCCCTTCGCAGAGATCTTCGGATCAGCTCAGCGCGTGATCCAGATCGTTGAGGAGATCCTCCACGTCCTCCAGACCGATGGAGACGCGCAGCACACCGTCGGTAATGCCCACGGCCGCACGGCCTTCCGGCCCCATCGCCCGGTGGGTGGTGGTGGCCGGGTGGGTGATCAGCGTCTTCGCGTCACCGAGGTTGTTGGAGATGTCGATGATCCGCAGCCGGTTCAGCACCTCGAACGCGCGCTTCTTGGCCTCGTTGTCGTCGGCCTTCAGCTCGAAGGTGATCACCGTGCCGCCGCCCGACATCTGGCGCTTCGCCAGCTCGTACTGCGGATGCGAGGACAGGAACGGGTACTTCACCCACGCCACCGCCGGATGCGACTCCAGGAACTCGGCGATCTTCAACGCCGAGTCCACCGACTGACGCAGGCGCAGCGGCATCGTCTCCAGACCCTTGAGCAGGGTCCAGGCGTTGAACGGGCTCAGCGCCGGACCGGTGTGGCGCATCAGGTTCTTCACCGGGCCGTCGATGTAGTCCTGCGGACCCAGGATCGCGCCGCCGAGCACCCGGCCCTGGCCGTCGATGTGCTTGGTGCCCGAGTAGACGGTGATGTCCGCGCCCAGATCGAAGCCGCGCTGCAGCAGCGGGGTGGCGAAGACGTTGTCCAGCACCACCTTCGCGCCCGCCGCGTGCGCCAGATCCGAGACCGCGCGCACATCGGTGAGGGTCTGCATCGGGTTCGAGGGGGTCTCGAAGAAGACGGCCTGGGTGGGAACGGACAGCGCCTGCTCCCACTGGTTCAGGTCCTCGCCGTCGACGAACACCGTCTCCACGCCCCAGCGCGGCAGGATCTCGTTGGCCACCACGAAGCAGGAGCCGAACAGGCTACGCGCCGCGACCAGCCGGTCACCGGCGGACAACAGCGCGCCCAGCGCGGTGAACACCGCCGACATGCCCGACGCGGTCGCGAAACAGGCCTCCGCGCCGTCGATCAGGCGCAGCCGCTCCTCGAACATGGCGACCGTCGGGTTGCCGTAGCGCGAGTACACGAAGTGCTCGATATCGCCGGTGAAGGAGGCTTCGGCCGCCTCGGCGCTCTCGTAGACGAAACCCGAATTGAGGAACAGCGCCTCGGAGGTCTCGTCGAAGCCGGAACGCCGGGTGCCGCCGCGCACCGCCTGGGTGGCGGGGCCGACGCCCTCGGGGAGCGGTTTCTCGAAAGAGCCGCCGGTGATCATGACTGCCTCCACGGAAGTCCGTCGGCGCGCCAGCCGGTGCTGCCGCGGTGGCCCTGGCCGTCGAGGGCGCCCTCGAAGCCGTCGACCACGTTGAACGAAGGGGTGATGCCGAGCGTGGTGGCGGCGGTGGCCGCGCCGATCGAACGCTGGCCCGAGCGGCAGATGAAGATGACGGGCGCGTCCGAGTCCGCGGTACGGTCGGCCAGCGACTGCTTCAGCAGGTCGGTGAACCGGGCATTGGGGGTACCGGTCACGTCGACCCATTCGATCAGCGCGGTCGGGCGGCCGATGCCGCTGGTGTCGGGCACGCCGACGAACCGCCACTCGGCCTCGGTGCGCACGTCCACCAGGACCGCGTCGGGGTTGTCGCGCAACAACTCCCACGCCTGCTTGGGCGTGATGTCACCGGCGTAGCTCACTTGTACCTCCTGAGAATCCGCACTTGCCGCACCGCTGTCCGATGCGAGGCCAGGTCGTCACCCGGAGCACCCCACCGCGGAGGAGGGTTGCCGACCAGCCAGCCGGGGCTTGGCGCTGGTACTCATGACCTGGGATTGAGATTGCCGAAGAACCATCCCCACTGTCAAACCCCGGCGGCGCACTCGGCTGTTGTCACGAATTACAGACCAACCAGCGGGAATTCTCCTTGGCGAAGTGCCACGTCGACGTCGACGGCGCCCCGGCGACGGTGAACGTGACCTGCGCGGTGGCCTGGTCGCCCGTGACGGACGCGTCGGTCAGCTTGTCGAAGGCGATCGAGCCGCCGGTCGCGGTGGCCGCCTTCAGCGGCGAGGCGTTCTCGTCGAATCCCTTGCAGGACAGCGCCGGGTCGTACTGCCCCTTCTCGTTGCGGGCCATCACGAACTTGGTCGCCGCCAGCGAGAGCCGATCGGAATCTGTGACATTCTTCTCAACCGGCGACACGACCGACGCGATCACGATTCCCAGGATCACCATCGCGATGATTCCCGCCGCCACCAGGAACGGCCACATGCTGCGGGTCTCGTTCTGGTCGATCCGGATCGGGGTCTCCTCGGCGTCGCTCATGGGTAGATCATGCCTGGTCCCCTTGTGCGGGCCGCCGCGTGCCATCGATAGAATCAGCAGAATTTCCCGCCCCAGCGCGGGAATAGCAAGACTACGCAGCAACGCTGCAGCGTCGGGGGCCAACGGAGGCCGCCGAGGCCAGAGCGTCAACTTAGCCTAAGCTAAGAGCGACGGCTGAGTTTTGACGGCAAGTTAGTTTCGACCCAAAGGGTGCGCGGAAGAATGACCGAACAGAGTGCAGCGACCCGCCCGCTACGCATTGCGATCGTGGGCGCAGGACCGGCCGGCATCTACGCCGCCGACGCGTTGATGAAGTCCGACGCGGACGTGAGCATCGATCTCTACGAGCGCATGCCCGCGCCCTTCGGCCTGATCCGCTACGGCGTGGCGCCGGACCACCCGCGCATCAAGGGCATCATCACCGCGCTGCACAAGGTGCTCGACAAGCCGCAGGTCCGCCTGCTCGGCAATATCGACTACGGCGTCGACATCACCCTCGAGGACCTGCAGCAGTTCTACGACGCGGTCATCTTCTCCACCGGCGCCAACGCCGACCGCGCGCTGGGCGTGCCGGGCATCGACCTGGACGGCTCCTACGGCGCCGCGGACTTCGTGTCCTGGTACGACGGCCACCCCGACGTCGCCCGCTCCTGGCCGCTGGAGGCGGAGAAGGTCGCCGTCCTCGGCGTCGGCAACGTCGCCCTCGACGTGGCGCGCGTGCTCGCCAAGACCGGCGACGAGCTGCTGCCGACCGAGATCCCGCCGAACGTCTACGAGGGCCTCAAGGGCAACAAGGCGCTCGAGGTGCACGTGTTCGGCCGCCGCGGTCCCGCGCAGGCCAAGTTCACCCCGCTCGAGCTGCGCGAACTCGACCACTCGCCGACCATCGAGGTCATCGTCGACCCCGAGGACATCGACTACGACGAGGGCTCCGAGGCCGCGCGCCGGCACTCCAAGCAGGTCGACATGATCTGCAACACCCTCGAGCAGTGGGCCATCCGCGACGTCGGCAACCGCCCGCACAAGCTGTTCCTGCACTTCTTCGAGAACCCCTCGGAGATCCTGGGCGAGGACGGCAAGGTCGTGGGCCTGCGCACCGAGCGCACCCAGCTCGACGGCACCGGAAACTGCAAGGGCACCGGCGAATTCAAGGACTGGGACATCCAGGCCGTGTACCGCGCGGTGGGCTACCTGTCGCAGAACATCCCGGCCCTGCCCTTCGACGACCAGGCCGGCACCGTGCCCAACGAGGCCGGTCGCGTGATCATCGACGAGGACGCCGACGGCGCGGCCCGCTACATGCCCGCTACCTACGTCACCGGCTGGATCAAGCGCGGCCCGGTCGGCCTGATCGGCCATACCAAGGGCGACGCCAACGAGACCATCGCCTGCCTGCTCGACGACGCCGCCAACTTCGCCCCGGCCGCCAAGCCGGAGCTCGAGGCCGTCACCGAGTTCCTCGAGGGCAAGGGCATCCCGTTCACCACCTGGGCCGGCTGGTACCGCCTGGACGCGCACGAGCGCGCCCTCGGCGAGCCGCAGGGCCGCGAGCGGGTCAAGGTCGTCGAGCGCGACGCGATGCTGGCCGCCTCCGAGCCCGACAAGGCCTCCTGAGCGGTCACCGACCCGACGTCCTGACCAGCGTGAATCCGCCTGCTGGACAAGGTTGTCCACACTTGTCACCGTTCTGAGGCATGCTGATCACGTGTTCGATGCCCATCTCCACATCTTCGATCCGCGGTTCCCGCTGGTCGAGAACGAGGGCTACCTGCCCGACCCGTACACCATCGCCGACTATCGCAAGCGCATGTCCCGCTTCGATATCGACGGTGGCGCGGTGGTCAGCGGGTCCTTCCAGGGCACCGATCAGAGCTATCTGCTGGCCGCCCTCGCCGAACTCGGCGAGGGCTGGGTCGGCGTCACCAATCTCCACGTCGACGCGAGCGACGCCGAGATCCTCGCGCTGAGCAAGGCCGGGGTGCGGGCCATCCGGTTCAACCTCAAGCGGGCGGGCGGCGACATCGTCGGACTCACCATGCTGGCCCTGCGCGCCTACGAACTGGCCGGGTGGCATGTCGAGCTCTACATCGACGGGTCCATGCTGGGCTCGCTGGAACCGGTCATCACCAAGCTGCCCAAGCTGTCCATCGACCACCTGGGCATGTCCGACGACTGCCTGCCGTACCTGCTCAATCTGGTCGACCGGGGAGCCAAGGTGAAGGCCTCCGGCTTCGGGCGGGTGGCGATGAATGTCGGCTCGGCCCTGCGCAAGATCCACACCGTCAACCCCGAAGCCCTCATGTTCGGCACCGATCTGCCGGGCACCCGGGCCGGACGGCCCTTCCGCGACGCCGACATCTCCCTGCTCGCCGACTCCGTGGGCTCGGATCTGCACAAGGTCCTGGAAGACAATGCCCGCGCCTTCTACGGCCTGCCCGCCAAGGTGCGCGACTTCGAGGACCCGGCCGCGAACCGCTCGACCGGGGAACCGCCGACGCTGCGGCTGCCGCGCTCGGAACTGCCCGCTCCCCAGCACCCTGCCACGCTCCCGCTGCCCCGCATCGATCGATAGGCCGCGCCCTCCGCGCTTCCGAACCTTCGCGTTATTGTCATAGCGTCAACACCGGCGGGTGAGCCGGTGCGCAGCATTCGACGACGAACCGAGGTAGGGCGTGAGCACTCCATCCACCGCCAAGCAGGGCCCGCTCGCGGGCATCCGGGTTGTTGAACTGGCCGGCATCGGCCCCGGTCCGCATGCGGCACTGCTGCTCGCCGACCTCGGCGCCGACGTGGTCCGGGTCCAGCGGCCCGGCATGCTGCCCGGCTTCATGGAACGCCCGCAGTGGCGCGGCCGCACCATCGTCGAGGCCAACCTCAAGGATCCCGCCGACATCGAGAAGGTGCTCGGCCTGATCGACAAGGCCGACGTGCTGCTCGAGGGCTTCCGCCCCGGCGTCACCGAGCGCATGGGCCTGGGCCCCGACGCCGCGCTGGAACGCAACCCGCGCCTGGTCTACGGCCGCATGACCGGCTGGGGCCAGTACGGCCCGATGGCCGACCGCGCGGGCCACGACATCAACTACATCTCCCTCACCGGTGTGCTGAACGCCATCGGCCGCAAGGGCGAGCGGCCGGTTCCGCCGCTGAACATGGTCGGCGACTTCGGCGGCGGTTCCATGTTCCTGGTCTTCGGCATCCTGGCCGCGCTGGTGGAACGTCAGAACTCCGGCAAGGGCCAGGTCATCGACGCCGCCATGATCGACGGCGCGCTCGCGCTGTCGCACATGATCTGGGGCATGAAGGGCGTCGGCCTGTGGTCGGACGAGCGCGGCACCAACCTGCTCGACACCGGCATGGCGTTCTACGACACCTACGAGACCTCCGACGGCAAGTACATGGCCGTCGGCTGCATCGAGCCGCAGTTCTACGCCGAACTACTGCGGGGCCTGGAGATCTCGCCCGAGGGCCTGCCCAACCAGCTCGACCCCAACGGCCAGGACCAGCTCCGCAAGCTGTTCACCGAGAAGTTCAAGACCAAGACCCGCGACGAGTGGTGGGCGATCTTCGAGCACACCGACGCCTGCACCACCCCGGTGCTGACCTTCACCGAGGCCGAGCAGAACCCGCACATCCAGGCCCGCACCGGCCTGGTCGAGATCGACGGCGTCGTACAGCACGCCCCGGCGCCGCGCTTCTCGCGCACTCCGGCCGCGGTTCCGACGCCGCCGCCGAACGAGGGCACCCCGATCGAGAACGTCTGGGCCGACTGACCTCCCCGTAGACGGCCGAACGCCCCCTCTGGAATTCCACAGGGGGCGTTGACTTTTCCGATGCGGCGGGGTGTCGCTCGGGAATTACGGGGCGACCAGCTGGATGTCCAGCTCGATGGCGATCTTGTCGCTCAGCATGGCGTTCGGCATGCCCGGCGCGACGTCGAAATCGCTGCGCTTGATGGAGCCGGTGGCGTTGAAGCCCGCGTGCTCCTTGTTGTCCTGCGGGAAGACCTGCACGCCGCCCCACTCGACCGCGAGGGTGACCGGCTTGGTGATGCCGCCGATGGTGGCCTCACCGGTGACCTCGAACTCCTCGGAGAGGGCGATCGGCTCCGGGATGCGGAAGGTCAGGTGCGGGCGGTTGGCGACATCCAGGATGTCGGCGCTGCGGACGTGGCCGTCGCGCATCTCGTTGCCGGTGTCGAAGGAGTCGAAGTAGATGGTGGCCTCGATGGCGGCCTCGCCGGCCTCGTTGACCACGAAGCCGGTCTCGAAGCGGTTGAAGCGGCCGCGGACCTTGGAGATGCCCAGGTGCTTCACGGTGAAGTTGACCGAGGAGTGGGCGGCGTCCAGGGTCCAGGAGCCGGGGGCGAGGGTGGTCTGCTCGGAAGTCGTCATGTCACCTACCGTAAGTGGACTCCGGTCCGTTTATCCACACCGTGGTTATCCGGGGACTGGCAGGGCGGGGATAACGGAACACGGACCAGGCAGTATGGAAGGGTGTCCCGTTCCGAATTCGCCGAGTTCCTGATCGCCCGACGCGCCCAGCTGCAGCCCGAGGACGTCGGCCTGCCCAGCGGCCGCCGCCGGCGCACACCCGGCCTGCGCCGCGAGGAGGTGGCCGCGCTCGCCGGAGTCAGCGCAGACTACCTGGCCCGGCTGGAACAGGGACGCGACACCAACCCCTCCACCGCCGTGCTCGCCGCGCTCGCGGATGCCTTGCGGCTCAACGAAGTCGAGAAGCACCACTTCGGCAAGCTGGCCCTGAGCCTGGAACAGAAGACCTCCTGCCCGGCCGCCGGACAGGCCCGCGAACAGGTCTCCGACACCATCCAGGCCGTCATCGACGCCCTGCAGCCCACGCCCGCCTTCGTGCTCGGCCGCTGGCTGAACCTGCTGTCCTGGAACCCGTCCTTCCGCGACTTCGCCGAACCGCTCGGCATGTTCGACACCGAGGCGCACAGCAACTTCGCGATCTACGTCTTCGACCATCCGGCCGCCCGGAAAACCTTCCTGAACTGGCCCGACGTCGCCGACATGGCCACCTCGGCGCTGCGGGCCGCCGCCACCCGGTTCCCCGACGACCCGTCGGTCGCCGGGACCATCGAGACCCTGAGCCGCAATCCCGAATTCGAGCGGCGCTGGCGCGAGCACCGGCTCACCGACTTCCGTTCCGTCGTGGTGCGCCTGCAACACCCGCTGCGCGGCGAGGTGGAGGTCGAAGTGGAGACCCTGGATCCGGCCGCAGACCAGACGGTCATGATCTGGCTGGTCGACCGGCGACACGCCCGAACCCCCGGATTGCGGCTGGTCAACGAATAAAAACCGCAGCTCGCAGGCCCGCGTTCCGACCGCCGGGGCGGGCCCGGAGAACTACAGTTGACCTATGGCTCGGAATTGGCCGATGGTCGAACGGGAGAACGAGCTCGAATCGATCAGGTCGGCGCTCACCGGCGGCGACTTCGTCGGTGTGGTGCTCACGGGTGACGCGGGGGTCGGGAAAACCACGCTGGCGCGAATGGCCACCGCCTCCGCGGGAAATGTCCGCTGGGTGGCCGGCACCGAGTCCGCCCGCAGCATTCCGCTCGGGGTCTTCGCGCACATGGTGGGGGTGTACACCGCCCACGACCCGGTGACCTTCATGGCCGCCGCCCGCGAAGCGCTGCTCTCCGACGGGCACACCATCATCGGCGTCGACGACGCCCATCTGCTCGACCAGCTCTCCGCCACCCTGCTGCTGCAGCTGGCCATCGACAAGGCCGCCCACATCGTGGCCACCGTGCGCAGCGGGGTGCAGGTGCCCGACGCCATCACCTCGCTGTGGAAGGACGGCCATCTGCTGCGCATCGACCTCAAGCCGTTCACCCAGCGGCAGAGCGTCGAACTCGTGGAATCCATGCTGGGCGGGCAGCTGGAGGGCTTCACCGCCAACCTGATGTGGGAATCCTCCGGCGGCAACGCGCTTTTCCTGCGCCACCTCGTCGACGGCGCGCTCGAGGCGGGCACGCTGCGACAGGTCAACGGGGTGTGGCAGCTGCGCGGGCGGGCCGCGGTCACCTCGGAACTGGCGGCGCTGCTGGAGGATCGGGTGGAACAGCTGCCCGAATCGGTGCTGCGGGTGCTGGAACTGCTCACCTTCTGCGAGCCCATCGACCTGGACGTGTTATCCGAGATCGCGGGCGAGGAAGCCGTCGAATCGGCCGAAACCCGCGGGCTCATCAGAATTGTCGAGAACGAGCACCAGCTGCTGGTGCGCTACAACCATCCGCTGTTCGGCGAGGTGATCCGGCGGCGACTGGGCATCGCGTCGGCGCGGCGGCTGCGCGGGCGGCTGTACTCCTCGCTCAAGGACCGGCCCGTCAACTCCGCCTCCGAACGCATCCGGCTCGCCGAATTGGCCTTGGACAGCGACAAATCCGCGGACCTGGAGCTGTTCCAGGCCGCGGCCGCCGACGCCATCAGCCTGGCGAATCTGTCACTGGGAGAACGGTTCGCGCGCGCCGCGGTGGAACGACAGGGCGGCGTCGAGGCCGCCGATCTGCTCGCCCGCGCCCTGCTCTGGCAGGGGCATCGCATCGAGGCCGAACGCACCCTCGCCGGATTCGACCCCGACCAGCTCACCGAGGTCCAGCTGGCGCGCTGGGGCAGCACCCGGGTCGCGAATCTGCTGTGGTCCATGGGCGACGCCGACCGCGCCGACGAGGTGCTGGCCTCGGTGCGCAAACGGGTCAGCCACCCGAAAATCATTGCGGCGCTGGACGGCCTGGCCTCCGCGTGCGCGGTCAACGAGAACCGCATCGAGGAGGCGTTCACCCTCGCCGAATCGGTCATGTCCACGCCCGAGGCGCCGCCCTGGGCGGTGTACTGGGCCGCGTTCGGCGGCGGGCTCGCGCTGGCGCTCATGGGGCGCGGCGAGGCGGCCCGGCAGTACGCCGCCCGCGGGCACGCCGTGGAACCGCACATCGACGGCCTGAACCGGTTCATGTTCACGCACGCGGAAGTCCTGGCGCTCACCTTCACCGGCGAACTCGAAGCCGCACGGGGGTGCGCCAACCGGCCCTACCCGTTCTCCTCCGCCGGGCAATACCTGGCCTGGGGCCTGGCCAAGATCCTGCAGGGCACCGTGGATGTGGCGCAGGGCAAGTTCCCCCAGGGCATCGACAATCTCGAGCAGGCGCTCGCCGCGCTCACCACCGAGGGCGCGGCGGCCTGGATGTTCCCGGCCCAACTGCGCCTCGCGGAGGCCTATTCGGCGCTCGGGCGCTCCGCCGACGCCGCGGAAGCCATTGCGGCGGCGTCCTTCCGGGGCGGGCGGCACAGCGCGGTGTACGAGGCGATGCTGGATTTGGCGCGCGCGATGCAGGCCGCCGCCGAAGGCACCGCGACGCCCGCGGTCCGGCTCGCCATCGGCGCCGCCGACCTGGCCGCGCGATCGCATCAGCATGCTGTCGAAGCGATGGCGCTGCACACCGCCGCCCGCTTCGGCGATGCCACGGTGGCAGGCCGGCTCGCCGATCTGGCGGCGCGCATCGACGGGCGGCTGGTGCAGGTGCAGGCCCGGCACGCGGTCGCGGTCGCCGCCCACGACGGGCCCGGATTGGACACCGCCGCAGCGGAATTCGAGTCCATCGGGGCGATGCTGTCGGCCGCCGACGCCGCCGCGCAGGCCGCGTCCGCGCACGAGCGGGCCGGGGATCGCCGCCGCCTGCTGGAATCCGCGGCCACCGCCAACCGGCTCGCCGCCGCCTGCGGCGGAGCCTCCACCCCGGCGCTGCGGCAGTCCGCACAGCCGTTACCGCTCACCGCGCGGGAACGGGAGATCGCGAATCTGGTCGCGGCCGGGCTGTCGAACCGGCAGATCGCGGATCGGCTGACCGTCTCGGTGCGCACGGTCGAGGGGCATCTGTACCGGGCGTGCATCAAGCTCGATGTCACCGATCGCGAGGCGCTGGCCGATCTCATGCGGGGCGGGACATCGTCCGGCAGCACCGTGAACTGACCCGACGTCGGGTTGTTCGCACCGCTTACCAGCAAAATATGCGATACCTCCCGCCACCCACGGTCATGTCACCGGGTCGGCAATTGAGGCTGGAGCCAACAGCTCTCCATCAGTCACCTTTCCGCGCAGCGTGAACCCGATGAGGGTCACAACCTGAGGGCCGGAAAACTTCGCACCCCCGATCCGGTGCTGTGACGTGCGTCAACGCGGTCACACCGGACCGGCGGCAACGCTCCGGCAGCGGCGGTCGCGAATCACCGGCATCGATGGACGGTCCGCCGGACCGGTGAAACGAAATACGTTCGGAAAGTTGGTGTTTCGCGTGCGTGGACGAAATCGTGAAATGAACAGCAGCGTCGCCCGGCGCGCGCTCGTGGTCGGGGCCATTCCGCTGGCACTTGCCGTGGCCTGCTCGAACGCCGGTGAACCGGCCCAGGTGGCCGACGGCACCGCCACCCAGGCTTCCATGCCCCTGACGGGCGGCACCGGCACACCCGGCGGCAACAGCTCCCCGCACAACACCGCCCGGCCCGGAACCGCCGACCCGGACTCGCAGGGCATCGACGCCACCGGCTCCGGCATCCTCCCCTCACTCCGCACCGCCGCCGCCCAGCCGGGCGTAGCGCTCCCCACCGGCGACCAGGACCACCCCGTCCGCGTGACGACCGTGCAGCCCGGCGTCACCATCCCGCGCCCCCGGCCCGCGTCGCCGCAGCCACCGTCCCAGCTCGCGGACTACCCGGTCCCCGCCAACTTCCGCCCCGTCCCCAACACCCGGGACGCGGCCCCGGCCCTGGACGTCCAATCCCTGCACGCCCCCACCGTCGTCACGCCGGTCCTCCCCATCGCCCCGCCCCCGCGCACCGTCCGTATCGGCGACTTCACCACCCTCGCCCCGGACGAACTCCCCGGCACCGTCCTCGACGGTGTCAACGGCGTCGCCGCCGAAGCCGAAGCGAGCCTCGCCACCGGCCTCAACTCCATCGGCGTCAGCCCGACCCGCTCCGACAAGATCGCCGCGGGCACCCTGGGCGGAGCCGCCATCGGAGCGGGCGCGGGAGCTGTGGGCGCGGGAGTCCCCGCCGCCCTGGTCGGTGCGGCCATGGGCGGAACGGCCGGTGCGGCCATCGGCACCGCGATCGGATTCGGCCTCGGATCCGCCGCCGCAGTGGTCATGCCGGGACTCGCTCCGATCGATGTACCCGGCGGCATGGTCGGTGGCGCGCTCATCGGTGGCGGTATCGGCGCGGCGGCCGGCGCCGCGGCCGTGGGCCTTCCCGCTGCCACCCTCGGTGCCGCCGTCGGCGGCACGGGTGGCGCTGCCATCGGCGGCTTCCTGGGCAGTGCCCTCTGATTCGGCCTCGGCCATGGCGCCGGTCATCACGACCGAGCCGGGCGGCGTGATCCGGGCGGATACCGCACCCGGCGAGTGGTGGAACTGCGGTGGCTGGAGTCTGCAGCCGCCGTAACGTCAACGGCGCGCCGCCGATCGGTCTCGTGCAGGGACCGGGGCACGGCGCGGATGACCTTCACCCCCGGCGCCGACGTGTGGGTGTTCTGCACACGCAACCAGCTCCCGGACTTGGACGTGGAGGCTCTCATCCGCCCGTAGCTCGGCTGGAATCACGTCATGAGAACTCGGGACTGACAGCGGATTTCGTGGCGACGCCCGCACCGGTCTGGTCGGTGTGGGCGTTGTCGTTGTTCGGGTGAGCAGGGTCAGAAGAGGGTGGGTTCGCCGAAGCCGGGGGTGCGCTCTATTTCGAGGAGGCGCTGTTTGGTGGTGAGGCCGCCGGGGGCGGAGAAGCCGTGGAGGGCGTGGTCGGCGGCGAGGACTCGGTGGCAGGGGATGATCAGCGGGATGGGGTTGCGGCCGAGGGATTGGCCTACGGCCTGGGCGCCGCCGGGGGCGCCGATGCGGTTGGCGACCGCGCCGTAGTTGAGGGTGTGCCCGGGGTCGATGGCGCGGGTGACCTCGTAGACGGCTCGGTCGAAGTCGTTGAAGAGGGTGGGGTCCACGGGAATCCAGCGGAGGTCGTCGAGGTCGCCGGTCAGGTGGGCCTGGATGCGGGCGATGGCCTCGGCCATCTCGGGGGTGGGGGCGGCCTCGTGGAGGTCGGCGCGGCGGTGGCGGCGCAGGATGTGGGTGCGGGTGGCCGCCGGGTCGCGGTCGGGGAGGGCGAAACGCAGGACGCCGGTGGCGCTCCACGCGATGGCGCAGACGCCGATCGCGGTATCGAAGAGCGCCGCCGACGCCTGGGGGCGGACCGGGGCGGACATAAGGCCAGTGTGCACGCTGGCACCGACAGAACGCAGATTCAAGGCCAGTTTGCTAGAACTGGACTGACTCATTGCGGCAGGGAATGGTGGAGAGGGCCGCCGCGGCCGGGGCGCCGCGGCCCGCCTTCCGGCGCGCGGGCTCCGAGGGCACGTCGGGACGCAGCGAGGCGATGGCGGCGAGGTCCGAATACTGGCGGGCCGCTTCATATTCGCCGACCGACCAGTCCGACATGGGGGCATGCGGGCGATACCGCTCCAGCAGCACACCCCAGCGCTCGCCGGGTGCGGGCGCGAACCGGTACACGAGACCGGCGAACGCGGCGACAATCACGAGGGAACCGAGTAGTGCGACCATGCCCCCATGGTGGACCCGCCCTGGACTTGAAGAAAATATCCAGTGCCTGGATACTGGCCTGTATGGCGACACGAGTGATCGGCGCGGCCAGCCTCACACGCGACCTGGGCCGGTGGCGTAACGACGAATCGGGCGCGGCCGCCGACAACGGCAAGCGGTCCACGCGGCCCGCGTACGTGGCCCTGGCCGAGAGCATCCGCCTGCTCATCCACGACGGCCGCGCCCCGCTGGGCGTGGCCCTGCCCAGCGAACGCGACCTGTCCACCAGCCTCGCGGTCAGCCGCACCACCGTCACCTCCGCGTATTCGCTACTGCGCGAACACGGTTACCTGATCAGCCGTCAGGGTTCGCGCAGCACGGTGGCGTTGCCGCCGACCGTGGTCCACGACGGCGCGAAGCCGGCCCGCAGCATCCTGGCCATGATGGCGCAGCCGGAACTGCCGACCATCGACATGACCTATGCGTCCATGGCCGCCCCGCCGCAGATGACCGAGGCGTACTCCTTTGCCCTGCAAGGTCTTCCGACCTATCTGGGTACGCACGGCATGGACCCGGTGGGCGTGCTCATGCTGCGCGAGGCGCTGGCCCGCCGCTACACCGAACGCGGCCTGCCCACCGAACCGGACCAGATCCTCATCACCCTGGGCGCGCAGCACGGCCTGCGCCTGCTGCTCAATGTGCTCACCACCCCGGCCGAGCGGGTCCTGATCGAGCACCCCACCTACCCGAACGCCATCGAGGCGATTCGCGATGTGGGCGCGCGCCCGGTGCCGGTGCCGATGCGCCCGGACGGCTGGGATCTGGACGGAATCCGCAGTGCCGCACGGCAAACCGCCGCCAGCATGGCGTACCTGATCCCCGACTTCAACAACCCCACCGGGCATCTGCTGGACGCGGAGGGCCGCGCCGAACTGGCCGCCATCGCCCGCGAGACCCGGATGACGGTGATCGTCGACGAGTCGATGGGCGACCTGAATCTCTCCGATATCGAATCCCCGCCGCCCGCGGCGGCTTTCGCCCGCGGCTCGGAGATCGTCACCATCGGTTCGGCCTCGAAGTCGTTCTGGGGCGGTCTGCGGGTGGGCTGGGTCCGCGCCAATCAGCCGTTGATCACCAAACTGCTGGGCACCCGCTCCACCGTCGACCTCGGCACCCCGGTGATGGACCAACTGGCCACCGTCCATCTGCTCCGCAACGAGGACGAGATCCTCACCACCCGCCGGGCGCAACTCCGCTCCCGCCGCGCGGTCCTGCTGGAAACCCTCGCCGAGGAACTCCCCGATTGGCGGGTCACCCCCGGCGCGGGCGGCATGTCCCTGTGGGCTCAGCTCCCCGCTCCGGTCTCGACGGCGCTCGCCGCCACCGCCCCCAATCACGGCGTATTGCTCGCCGCCGGACCACGTTTCGGCGTCCAGGGCGCGTTCGAGCGGTTCATCCGCCTCCCCTTCACCCACGAGGAGGCCGATATCCGCGTCGCGGTGAAGTCGATCGCCGCGGCGTATCAGGGCCTCACCCCGCACGCGGCCGACCCGCTGGCTCCCCTCATCACCTACTGATACCGCCGGAAACACTTCGCCCCCGCCGCATTCGATGCGGCGGGGGCGAAGTCGCTTCACGGCTCGGGCGTGTCAGCCCAGGATGTCGTGGCGGACGATGGTCTGATCGCGGCCCGGGCCGACGCCGATGCACGAGACCCGCGCGCCGGACAGCTCTTCCAGGCGCTGCACGTACGCCTGGGCGTTGGCCGGGAGCTCCTCGAAGGTGCGGCAGCCGGAGATGTCCTCCCACCAGCCGGGCATCTCCTCGTAGATGGGCTTGGCGTGGTGGAAGTCGGTCTGGGTGGTGGGCATCTGCTCGACGCGCTCGCCGTCGATCTCGTAGGCGACGCAGATCGGGACGGTGTCCAGGCTGGAGAGCACGTCCAGCTTGGTGAGGAAGTAGTCGGTGATGCCGTTGACGCGGGTGGCGTAGCGGGCGATCACGGCGTCGAACCAGCCGGTGCGGCGGGCGCGGCCGGTGGTGACGCCGACCTCGCCGCCGGTCTTGGCCAGGTAGGTGCCGGATTCGTCGAAGAGTTCGGTCGGGAACGGGCCGGAGCCGACGCGGGTGGTGTACGCCTTCAGGATGCCGAGCACCGTGGTGATCTTGTTGGGGCCGACGCCCGCACCCACGGCCGCGCCGCCCGCGGTCGGGTTGGACGAGGTCACGTAGGGGTAGGTGCCGTGGTCGACGTCGAGCAGCGTGCCCTGCGAGCCCTCCAGCAGCACGATCTCGTCGCGCTCCAGCGCCTCGTTGAGCAGCAGGCGGGAGTCGGCGATGCGGTGCTTGAAGCCCTCGGCCTTCTCCAGCACCTCGTCCACCACCTGCTGCGGGTCCAGCGCGCGGCGGTTGTAGATCTTGACCAGTACCTGGTTCTTGAATTCCAGTGCGGCCTCGACCTTCTGGGTGAGGATCTTCTCGTCCAGCACGTCGGCCACGCGGACGCCGACGCGGGCGACCTTGTCCTGGTAGCAGGGGCCGATGCCGCGGCCGGTGGTGCCGATCTTCTTGTTGCCGAGGAAGCGTTCGGTGACCTTATCGATGGCCACGTGGTACGGCATGATCAGGTGCGCGTCGGCCGAGAGCAGCAGGCGGGAGGTGTCCACGCCGCGCTCTTCGAGACCGGCGAGTTCGGCCAGCAGCACGCCCGGATCCACGACCACGCCGTTGCCGATGACGTTGGTCACATCGGGGGTGAGAATGCCGGACGGGATCAGGTGCAGCGCGAAGCTCTCACCGTTCGGCAGCACCACGGTGTGCCCCGCGTTGTTGCCGCCCTGGTATCGAACTACCCACTGGACTCGGTCACCGAGCAGATCGGTGGCTTTGCCCTTGCCTTCGTCGCCCCACTGGGCGCCGATCAGCACGATTGCCGGCATGCGAGTGTCTCCTACGGGTTCGACGCGCAGCACCCATGTTGCTGCAGCTACCCGCCATCAGAAGGCGGTGGCCGTGGGCACACTTTACTGGATGACCACATACGTCCAGGTGCACGCCCCGGCTCTGCATGCACCCGACCCGACCCTGTGTGAACCAGACATAACGGATACGCACTGAGGACAGCAGGGCAAATGAGACAGGGCTATGGTGGCACGGGGAGAGGGACCGGCAGGGGGTTCCATCGGGACGCAGCGAGGCGGATAGGTGTTGGCAGGCCAGAGGAGGGTGTTCGGCAGTTGAGTACCCATGTTCTCCGCTGCGACGGCGCACCCGTTCCCATCGCGCTCGCTTCTCTGTCCCTCACGCAGACCGCCGCCATTCCCGATACCGGGACCCTGGACGAGCTGCTGCCGGTGATGGCCGCGGACAGTCTGCCGCGCCTCATCGTGCTCGGTGAGGATGCCGGACTGGCCGCCGTGCTCACCCATCTCATGCGCACCGAACGTCTCGGCGTGGAGATCGGCTACGTGCCCATCGACCGCACCTACGGCTCCCGCGCCTACGAGACCGGCACCGGATCCGCCGCCGCCAAGCGCGCGCTCGAGGGCCGGGCCGTCGAGACCCCGCTGATCCGCGACGACACCGGCAAGGTGCTCATCGGCCGCGCCACCATCGTCGGTGAGGGCGGCGCGAAACTCGAGGGCGAGGCCTACGTCGACGACACCCGGCTGTTCACCGGAAAGGTCGCGGCCCTGCATGTTTCGCCCATGCTGGAGATGCCGGGCCTGCACGCCACCGTGCACCGCGGACTGCGCAAGAAGCGCTGGGTCGCCGGGCGCGCCATGCAGCTCGGCACCCCGGGCGCGCTGGTCACCCGCGACGGGATCACCACCGATCGGGTGGTGAAGCGCTCCACGTTCTATCGACACCACGAGCCTTGGCTGCTGGTTCGCTGATTCACCCCCAGAATGGGTGTCGGCACGGCGACAACGAGCCGGGCCGGTTGGGAGTGACAGGTGGATGACGCGCGCGCGGTGAGACGGGCCTCCGGGGCGGTCCGGCCCAGCCCGGTGTTCCTGGCGGTGGTGGCGGTCGCGGTACTGGGCGGGGTACTCGCCTGGAACGCCGACCTCGATTCGCGCCAAGCCCAATTCGGAGTCTTCATCCTGGTGGTGGCCGGGTGGATCGTGACGGTCTGCCTGCACGAGTTCGCGCACGCGTTCGTGGCGTGGCGAGCCGGGGACCGGGAAGTCGAGATGCGCGGGTATCTCACGCTGAACCCGCTCAAGTACAGCCATCCGCTGCTGTCGATCGGGTTGCCGGTGGTGTTCATCGCGCTCGGCGGGTTCGCGCTGCCGGGTGGCGCGGTGTACGTGCACTCGCACAATTTCAGTCCGCGCACGCAGCGGATGATCAGTGGGGCGGGGCCCGCGGTGAACGCGCTGTGCGCGGTGGTGCTGCTGGTGATGGTGTCGCTGTGGGGTAGTCGGCATTCGAACGCCGCGTTCTGGTTCGGGCTGAGTTTCCTTGCCTTCCTCCAGATTTCGGCGACCGTCCTGAATCTGCTGCCGATTCCCGGCACCGACGGGTACGGGATCCTGGAGCCGTCGCTGAGCTATCAGACCCGGCGGTCGCTGGATCAGATCAAGCCGTACGGCCTGCTGATCCTGTTCGCGCTGTTGTTCACGCCGCAGCTGAACCGGCTGTTCTTCGACGGGGTGAACGCGCTGTTCGAGCTGTCCGGGCTGCCGGGCTGGTGGTGGTCGATGGGCAGCCGGTTGACGCGCTTCTGGCTCTGAGTCAGTCGATCGGCGTGACGTAGGGGTGCGCGACGGTCGGGGGCAGCAGTGCCATGGCCGACAGCCGCCGCACCCCGCACACCTGCATGAGATCCACCACGATGGACCGCAATTGGGCGAACACCACGTGCGCGGACAGGCCCGCACCGTCGACCAGATCCTTGGTCGCGCCCTTGCCGACCGACCGCAGCACGCGGGTCGCCTCGGCGGGATCGGGCTTCTCGTCCGGGTCGGCGAGCATCATGCGTCGCACCACGTCGACCGCCTGACCGAGCTTCTCGACCTCCACGATGAGGCCCGGGTCGAGCACCTCGTCGTCGCGGACCGAGGTGAGGGCGCGGCGCAGCAGCACGCGGGTGTTGCGGACCGCATTGTCGAGCGGGTCGGCGGCGTAGCGCAACCGGCTCAGGCGGGCGCGAGAGTTCCAGTACAGCGGGGAGATTCGAATGATCTCCCGACTGCCCTCGAGAGTGTTGCGCAGCGAGTCGATCGCACCCTGCGTGCCGCGCACCGCCTCCAGAGCCGCCTTGATCTTGGCGGCGTCGTGTTCGAGCAGGCCGTCCGCGCATTCGGTGAGGGCGGCGCCCATCACCTCCAGGATTCCGGCCGCCTGCTCCCGAGCGCGGCGGACCGGGTGCAGCGGAATGGCCGCCACCACCACGATGCCGACCAGTCCGCCCACCAGGGCGTCGATCATGCGCAGCGACGCGCCGCCCTGGCCGGGCGGGTAGAGGGTCGCCACCAGCACCGCGGAACTGGCCGCCTGCATGGTGATGACGGGACCGCCGTCGAGGAAGACTGCGGTGCACATGGCCAGCACCACCAGCAGCATGATCTGCCAGCCGCCGGTGCCGACCCGGGACACGAACAGGTCCCCGATGCCGATGCCGACGGCCACGCCCACGATGAGCTCGATCGAGCGGCGCAGCCGGGCCCCGAACGAGACGCCGATGGAGATCATGGCCGCCATCGGCGCGAAGAACGGGTGTTCGTGCCCGATCACATTGTGAGCGATGAACCAGGCCACGCCCGCGCCGATGGCGCACTGCACGATCGGCAACAGTGACGAGCGGACCCGTCCGGCGGCCTTGCGCATGCGGGTGACGCCGCTCTCGCGGGCGGCGTCGATGGTTTCGCCCAGGCCACCGGTCAATTCAGTCGAGGCCGAGCTCGGCGGCGGCGCGCGGGTCGCAGTCCTCGAGCAGGTCCAGGCAGCGCGCGTACTCGTCGGTCTCGCCGATGGCCCGGGCGGCCTTGGCGAGCGCGCCCACGCTGCGCAGGAAGCCCTGGTTGGGCTCGTGGCTCCACGGCACCGGGCCGAAGCCCTTCCAGCCGTTGCGGCGCAACAGGTCCAGGCCGCGGTGGTAGCCGGTGCGCGCGAACGCGTAGGCGGAGATGATGTCGAGGTTGACGTCGCCGTCTGCGGCGGCGCCCCGCTCCAGGGCGGCTTCGGCCAGGTGGGCCCAGGCGATGGAGGCGGTCGGGTGGGCCGCGGCGACCTGCACCGGGTCCTGTTTCTGGAGCAGCGCGTCCTCCGCGTCGATGTTTTCCGGAAGGAGGACCGGCTGCGGTCCGAGCAGATCGCCGAAGGAGGTCATGCCGATCATTCTGCACCGGTACCCGGAATGCTCAGTAGGCTGACCTTCGAATCACAGTTCCGCCGATACGAGGGGTGCAGCGCGTGTCCGACCCGAAAGACGACCAACAGCAGCAGGGCTCTGCCAACCAGGCATCGGGTCCCGCCGCAGGCGACACGGACACCAGCGCCACCCCCGCCCGCCCGGCGAACCCGGCCGACCAGTCCGCTCCCGCGGCCGCGAACGGCACGAGCACGCCGGCGACCGCCGACGCCGCACCCGCGACCGCCGCCACCGAGGCCATCCCCTCCCCCAACGCGCGCACCGAGGAAATCCGCACCGGCGCACCTCGACCCGGCGCCCCCAAGACCCCGCAGGCCAAGTCCGGCCCCGCCGGTTTCGCCACCATCCACTACGAAACCTCCAAGCCCGCAGGCACTCCGGGCGCGAACCGCGTCCAGCCCCCGGCCGCGAACCGAGGCCAGTCTCCCGCCGACCAGGCCGGCGCGGGCCGAGTGCAGCCGCCCGCCGGAACGCCGGGCACGCCGGCCGGACCGCAGGGTGAACCTGCCGGACCCCAGGGCACGTCAGCTGGAGCTCAGGGCACAGCTGCCGGACAGCAGGGCGGATCCGGCGGATCACAAGGCGCGCCCGGTGGACTACCGGGCAACCCTGCCGGAGCGCAGGGTGGGTCCGGCGGACAGCCGGCGGCCGCGCGCCAGGGCTCGGGTGAGTTCAAGCCGCAGAGCACGCCGAGTGGGCAGCCCTCGCCCGGCGACTCGGGCGTACAGCCGGGCGCGTCCGCGCAGTCCGGCGCTGCCGCACCCGGTTCCGGGAACGCCGCGGGTGGACGCCCCTCGGAGGGCGCGCGATCCGGGCCGGACGAAAAGCCCCAGGCTCCCGAGTCCCGGGAACGCCAGGGTGCCGCGGCGTCCGACGGACAGCCCGCGACCGGCGGAAAGCCCAGCGGCGCTGGACAATCCGATGCGGGCGCGCAGCCGGCCGGACGTGGGCAGGGGCCGGGAGCGCCGTCGCCCGCCGATGACGCTCCGACCCAGTTCATTCCGATTCAGCGACCCGCCGGGGAGAAGGCGGGCGGAGGCGCGCAGGGCGCCGACGCGCAGGCCGATGCCACCACGCAGATGATCAAGATTCAGCGGCCCGCACAGGGTGCGAGTGGTCCGGGCGCCGGGAAGCGCGGCGAGCAGGGGCAATCCGGCTCCACCGATTCCGGGAAGACCGTCGCGGGCGGCGCGGCCGTCGGCGCCGCGGGCGCGGGCACGACTGCTGCGGCCTCGACCGAAGCTGCCGGTAAGGGCGGGAAGTCGGGGAAGACCGCGCCGGAGGATGTTCCGACGCAGGGGATGCCCGCCGCTTCAGCCGATGACGACGAGAAGTCGGGCGATGCCGCCGCGGCCGGTGAGAAGTCCGGTGGCACAGGTGATTCCGGGACCCCCGCCGATGCGAAGGACGGCGGGTCCGGGGCCGAGGGCTCCGGGGACGCGGCGACCGTGGTGATCAAGCGGGTGCCGAATCCGGCCGATGACGCCACGACGGCGCTGCCGGTGGTGTCGGGTGAGACCGGGACCGAGAAGATTCGGGTTTCGGGGCCGCAGGGTCGGGCGGTCAGCAAGCCGCCGCAGACGCCTCGGTTGAACGCGGGGCCGCGGAATATCGGGCCGAAGGGGACCGCTCCGGACGCGCCCGTCGAGGAGACGCGGCCGTCGCCGCCGCGGCCGCCGATGGCTCCTCCGATGGGCCCGCGCCGGCCCGCGACCGCGCCGTCTCCGGCGGACACCCAGTCGACCATGCCGGGTCAGCCGATCGGCGGGCCGAGGATCGCGTCGCCGCAGCGGGTCGGGGCCGGTGCGCCGCAGGGTCCGCGCGGACCGCAGGGACCGAACGCGCCCAAGGGTCCGCAGGGACCGGGTGGGCCGCAGGGACCCCAGTCGCTGAACGGCCCGAACGCACCGCAGGGACCGGGTGCGCAGGGACCGAACGCTCCGCACGGGCCGAATGCGCCGCAGGGGCAGCCGGGTTCGGGTGCTCCGCAGGGACCGGGTGGCCGGCCGGGTCTCGGTGCGCCGCAGCCCGGGATCGGCGGATCGCAGGGTGTGCCCGGGATCGGCGGGCTGGCGCAGCCGCAGCGGGTTCCGGCGGCCGAGCCGGTCGACGGCGCCGCGAAGTCCGGTGGCGGGTCGAAGAAGCTATGGATCGGCGTGGCCGCGGCGGTGGTCGCGGTGGTCGCGATCGTCGGCGTGGTGCTCGGCGTGAAGAAGCACAACGATGACAATTCGCCGGAAGCGCTGGTGCAGCAGACGATCACGTCGTACACCGATGCTCTGGACAGCGGGAACCTGGACACGCTGCGGACGGTGACCTGCGGTGCGCAGCACGACTTCTATCAGAAGATCTCGGCCGACCAGTTCGCGAGCGTGTACAAGACCTCCAAGGAGCAGAAGAGCATCCCGCAGGTGAAGAGCGTGGACGCCATCCAGATCACCGGCGATGCCGCGCTGGCGCAGGCGACGGTGTTCACCGAGGCGGATCCGGCGAAGCTCTCCTCGCGGACCTTCGACCTGCGCAACGAGGGTGGTTCGTGGAAGGTGTGTGAGCCCAAGAACGCGCACTGACCGGCGCGAAAACCGGTATCGACAGCTTCGGCGAAATGGCCTGACACGTTCTCGCTCGTGCTCGCGATGAACATCACATACACCTGGTCAATAGACCTGCACGTCGGTAGGGTGTCTGGGTTGTCTGGGCTGGCCATTTCGGCATTCCGGCACTTCAGCGGTGTTGTACACCGTCCATAAAGTTACGAATGCAGGAGCTGAGTACGGATGCCGGATACGGCTGAGCACATCGTGCCGGATACGGCAGAGACCCTGGCGGTTCTGGAAGCGGAGACCATCGTGGAACCGACCAAGGCCACCGCCGCCGAACTGGTCGGCCGTCACTTCCGGGTGCGCGATCACTACGACGTGGGCCGCGAGAAGATCCGCGAATTCGCGCGCGCCGTGCGCAACGACCACGCCGCCCACCACCGCGAGACCGTCGCCGCCGAGCTCGGTTACGGCGGTCTGCTGGCCTCGCCGACCTTCGCCTCGGTGATCGGCGCGGCCACCACCCGCTCGCTGATCGGCTCGGTGCTCACCGAGTACGACGTCTCGCAGATCCTCCAGACCGACCAGGTCTTCGAGTACCACCGCCCGATCCTGGCCGGGGACCGGCTGGGCGTGGACGTGGTGGTGGAGAACATCCGCGGCTTCGGCGACAACGACTTCATTACCGTCAAGGTCACCCTGACCGATGCCGACGTGCGGCCGGTGCTGGTCGCCACCACCACCATCGTGGCCCGCAAGGGCGTCGAGATCGACCCGGTCGCGGTCGAGACGGTGTCGGGCGTGGTCATGCACGGCCATGTCGTCGAGCCCGGCCAGTTCGACACCGACCCGAACGGTCTGATCCTGCTGGCCCCGGAAGAGGTGGCCGAGCCCGCCGCCCCCGCCGCGCCGCTGCCGGTCAACACCGTCCCGACCGCCGCGGGCGTGGCCGCGGGCGCCGAACTGCCCGCCGCGAAGGTGCCGGTCACCCGGGGCGACCTGGTCAACTACGCCGGCGTCTCCGGCGACCCGAACCCGATCCACTTCAGCGACACCGCCGCCACCCTGGTCGGCCTGCCGACCGTGGTGGCGCACGGCATGCTCACCATGGGCCTGACCGCCGGCTACCTGGTGGACTGGCTGGGCGACCCGTCGGCGCTGGGCAAGTTCAGCGTCCGCTTCTCCGGTTTCGTGCCGGTCGAGCCGACCGCCCCGACCTACGTCGAATTCACCGGCAAGGTGAAGTCGGTGGACGCGGCCACCGGTGCTGCCACCGTCGTGCTGGGCGCGACCTCGGAGGGCAAGAAGCTCTTCGGTCGCGCCATCGCCGAAGTGCGCCTCAGCTGAGCCTCGGAACCTGACGAGAGCGGGCCCGCACAATCCGTGCGGGCCCGCTCTTTTCGTCCACTCAGTTCAGTGTGGCGTGCATCAGGTAGACGTTGTAGTCGTTCCAGGTCGACATGGTGAAGTACAGGTCCTGACCGGTCGACCACGGGTGGATGAAACCGCCGTACAGTTCCGGGAATTGCAGCGCGCTGACCGTGACCGCGCTGTCGGACCACGCGCCCTGCGGTGAATCCGATTCCCGCACAACCAGAGCCGCCTTCGCGGTGTCCAGGTAGCTCATCTGCCACACCTTGCGGTTCTCGTCGTAGCGGACCGACAGTTCCCCCGCGGGCGCGTCGACGATCGGTGTGGCGCTGACATTTCCGTTCACGGCGGGCCCCCAGGAGCCGTTCTGCCAGTACTGGTAGGCGGTCGGGTTGAGCACCTGTTCCTTGGGCGCCCGCGCCAGCCCGACCCCGCCCAACCGGGTGTTCGGGATGCCGAACATGTACACCCAGTCGCCCTGCGGCACCATGGACGCGACCTGGAAGCTGGAGACGCCGAAGATGTTCTCCCACTTGGCGTACGGGTCCTTGGTCCAATGTTCGCCGTGGTCGTCGGAGTAGGCGAGCCCGCCGTAGTTGGTGAACCAGGTGCCCGGCAGGCTGTTCCAGGTGCGGATCGACATGTAACTCATGTACTGCCGGTCGCCGAGCGCGAACCCCGAGGTGGGGATGGTGGTGATCTCGATATTGTCCAGCTTGCGGCTGCTCAGCAGTTCCACGGCGTGGCAGCGGTCGTCGGTGACCATGCGGTCGAAGACGACGCCATTGGCGAGGTCGCGATTCTTGCTGAACGCCAGCAGGTTCGAGCGCCAGTCCTCACCCATGCCGCCGGGCGGATGGAAGTCGCGGCCGACGGTGTCGCCGAAGGCGATGGCGATCTCGTCGGGCGCGCTCTGCCACATGATGCCGAGGTCGGTGCCCTGCACCTGCCAGCGCTTGTCGGTGCGGTTGATCGAGTTGGCGCCGGTCAGTTTGGACACCTCGCGCACGTCGGAGACCTGCGGCGTGGGCCGGGCGGGGGTGCGCTCGGCGGGCTCGCTGGACGGATGCGCGGGTTCGGGCCCGGGCGGCAGCGTGGGCGGATTCGGGTTGGGCAGTGCGAAATTGAACGGCTGCGGCCGCACGATGAGTTTCGGGATGCCGAGTTGTTCGGCGAGTCCCGGTGGCCCGGCGGGTGCGTCGGTGAGGTCCGGGCACGGGTTCACGCACGGGTCCGGCGGCAGTTCCATCGTCACGCGCTTGGTGTTCTCCGGCAGCGGCCCGGTGTCGACCGTGACGACCGGGTAGGCCATCGGCACCTCGACGGTCTTGGGCACCAACGACTCGTGTTCGGGTCTGGGATCGGTCTTGCAGGCGCCGATGCCCGGAACCGCCGGTGTCGCACCGGTTTCCGAATCCGCCGACGCCACCGGTCGGCCCATACCGACCAGTACTCCCGCCCCGAAGATCACCGCTCCCGCAGCCGCCACGAGCCGCTTGGCCATGCGTTCAACCCTCTCGACATTAGGGTTATCCGGACATCATCCGGGCAAGGACCCTACCCCACAGATCAGCGCAGGGCCTGGAAGGTGATCACGGTCGTGCCGATCCGGATGGCATCGCCGTCGGCGAGCACCGCGGCCGACTCGATGGTCTGCTCGTTGATGTAGATCCCGTTGGCGGAGTGCAGATCCTTGATCAGCAGCCCGGCCCGGCTCGGCGTGATCTGCGCGTGGTACCGGCTGGCCTTCGGATCATCGAGCACCAGATCGTTGTCGGTCATGCGACCGATCTTCACACCATTGGCGCCGATCGGCACCACGCGTCCGTCGGCCAGGCGCAGCTGCCCGGCACGCACCGCGCGCGGCATCTCGGTGACGGTCTCGGTCATGGCCTTCGCCATCCGCTCGACCTCGTGAATCTGCCCGGTGCTCAACGGTTCCTGGCGCAGCACCTTCTGTTCCAGCGCGATCAGCGCGGGCCCCGGATCGATGCCGAGCTCGTCGGCGAGCACGGTCCGCACCCGGCGGCAGGCGTCGAGCGCGTCGGCCTGACGGCCGGACAGATAGAGCGCGGTGATGAGCTGCGCCCACAACGGTTCCCGCAGCGGATGGGCGTTGGTCATCGACACCAGTTCGCCGACCACGGAAGACGCACGGCCCAGGGCGATTTCGGAGTCGATGCGGGCGGAGGCGACCAGCAGCCGCTCCTCGTCCATGGCGGTGGCGAAGCTCTCCGCGAAACCGAGACCCGACAGGTCGTCCAGCGCGCGCCCGCTCCATTCGGCGAGGGCCTCGCCGAAGAGCCGCGATGCGCTGGCCGGGTCGCCGATCGCGGCGGCCTCGGAGCCTTCGCGGCGCAGCGTCTCGAAACGCCCGAGATCGCACTCGTCGTCCTCGATTTCGAGGCGGTAGCCGGAGGATTCGGTGCGCAGCAACGCCACCGGGTCGATCCCGGCGGTGCGCAGCGTCTTGCGGATGTTCGAGACGAACACCTGGAGACTGGCCTGATAGGAGTCCGGCGGATCATCGTTCCAGACGATGTCGGCCAGGGCCTGCGAGGACACGGCACGCCGCCGGTTCACGGCCAGCGCCGCCAGCAGTGCGCGGGGCTTGGGACCGCCGACCGGTATGGACCGGCCGGCGACCAACAGCTGCACGGGGCCCAGGACCCGTACATCGACAGTCATGCCACCTGCCTCGATAGAGACCGCGGCGCGCCCGCCGCTCGAAAATTGCCCGGGATTCCGCTGCGCTGCGCGGAATCCCGAGCGTTGAGCTTACTTGGCGCTGATCGAGCGTCCCGCCGAGTTCAGGTCGTTGCAGGCCTCGACCACGCGCGCGGCCATCGAGGTCTCGGCCTTCTTGAGGTAGCTGCGCGGGTCGTAGACCTTCTTGTTGCCGACCTCGCCGTCGATCTTCAGGACGCCGTCGTAGTTGCCGAACATGTGGCCGGCGACCGGACGGGTGAAGGCGTACTGGGTGTCGGTGTCGACGTTCATCTTCACCACACCGAAGCGCAGCGAGTCCTCGATCTCCGACTTCAGCGAGCCCGAACCGCCGTGGAAGACGAAGTCGAAGGGCTGCGCGTCCGCGCCCAGGCCCAGCTTGGCGGCCGCCACGCGCTGGCCCTCGGCCAGCACCTCGGGCTTGAGCACCACGTTGCCCGGCTTGTAGACGCCGTGCACGTTGCCGAAGGTGGCGGCCAGCAGGTACTTGCCGTTCTCGCCGGCGCCGAGCGCGTCGATGGTCTTCTCGAAGTCCTCGGGCGAGGTGTAGAGCTTCTCGTTGATCTCGGCCTCGACACCGTCCTCTTCACCGCCGACGACGCCGATCTCGACCTCGAGGATGATGTTGGCGGCGTGCGCCTGCTTCAGCAGTTCCTTGGCGATCTCGAGATTCTCGTCGATCGGGATCGCGGAACCGTCCCACATGTGCGACTGGAACAGCGGGTTCAGGCCGTTCTTCACGCGCTCGGCCGAGATGGCCAGCAGCGGGCGCACGAAGGTGTCCAGCTTGTCCTTCGGGCAGTGGTCGGTGTGCAGCGCGATGGTGACGTCGTACTTGGCCGCCACCACGTTCGCGAACTCCGCGAGCGCGACCGCGCCGGTGACCATGTCCTTCACGCCCAGGCCGGAACCGAATTCCGCACCACCGGTGGAGAACTGGATGATGCCGTCGGAACCGGCGTCCGCGAAGCCCTTGATGGCCGCGTTGATCGTCTCCGAGGACGTGCAGTTGATGGCGGGGAACGCGAAGGAGTTCTGCTTTGCCCGAGCAATCATCTCGGCGTAGATCTCCGGAGTCGCGATGGGCACGTGGACCTCCGTGGGGTGTGTGCTGCGATACAACAAAATTCTGTCAGCCCACACCATAGGGGAGCGCCTTTTTCCCCGGCCCGGGGCCTCGGATACTCGACAACTTTGTGAGGTTGCTTCGACGTTCGGTGTGATGTCCGGGGTACCGGTACTGTGGTGGCCGTGACCTTGCTGGCCGTATCCGATGCCGTGACGACCAACGCCGCGCTGCCCGCGATCTTGGACCCCATGCACCTCCTCACGGAGACGTGGTTGTCCCACGCGGTGCTCCCGGCGATCTTGGCCATCGTCTTCATCGAGACCGGCCTGCTGTTCCCCATCCTCCCCGGCGACTCGCTGCTGTTCACTGGCGGTCTGCTGGCGGCCCAGGCGCACCCACCGGCCGGCATGAACATCTGGTGGCTGGTACCGGCCACCGCGTTCGTGGCCTGGCTGGGTGACCAGAGCGGCTACTGGATCGGGCGAAGCATCGGCCCGGCGCTGTTCAAGAAGGAGGACACCCGCTTCTTCAAGCAGCGCTACATCACCGAGACGCACGCCTTCTTCGAGAAGCACGGCCCCAAGACCATCATCCTGGCCCGCTTCGTGCCCATCGTGCGCACCTTCATGCCGGTGCTGGCCGGTGTCTCGAAGATGGACTACCGCAAGTTCGCGACCGTCGACATCATCGGCGCGGTCCTGTGGGGCGGCGGCGTCACCGTGCTCGGGTACTTCCTGGGCAATGTCGAATTCATTCGCAAGAACGTCGAGGCGATCTTCCTGCTGATCGTGTTCGTGTCCATTCTCCCGGGCATCATCGCGGTCGGTAAGAATCTGCTGCACCGCGGTCAGCACCCGGAGCAGGCCGAGCTCGCCACCTCGTCGAACGAGTCGACCCGCTGAGCCATTCGGTGCCGACGACCACCCCGCTAACGACAACCCTCGCCTCCGGCGGGTTCGGACCGCTCGAGACGGCCGGACCGGTGCTCGTGTGGACCATCGTCCTCACGTTCGTGTTCCTGGAGTGCGCGCTCATCATCGGACTGTTCCTGCCCGGTGACTCCATGCTCATCACCGCGGGCGTGGTGCTGGCCTCCCAGGTCAATGGCGAGGGCCACGTGTGGGCGCTGTCGGTGGGCACCATGATCGCCGCGATCGCGGGCAATCAGGTGGGATACGTGTTCGGGCAGCGCACCGGGCATCACCTGGTCGCGCGCAAGAACGGCAAGTACATCAACACCCGCAATCTGGCGCGGGTCTCGGAACTGCTGCACAAGCACGGATTCCTGGCGGTGCTGGTGGCCCGCTGGATTCCCTGGGTGCGCACGCTGTGCCCGCTGGTCGCGGGCGCGGCCGGGATGGATCACCGCAAGTACACCATCGCCTCGTCGATCGGGGCGGTGATCTGGGCGCCGGTGATCCTGCTGGCCAGCTATTACGCGGGCAGCTTCATCGAGGACATCTCCTGGCTGATGCCCGCGGTCATCGGGACCCTGGTCGTCGGGTTGGTTCTAGGAACCGTGATCGGCGTACGGCAGTATCGGGCCGAAATGGCGCGGCCCGCCGAGGATTTCGACGTCGATATCGACGATCCCGCGACTATTCCGCTCCCCCGGCAGCACCACGCCTGATCCCGGCGTGATCCGCCGCTAGAGTCCCGCGGCCGTGATCGTGTGCGCGGCCTCCATCAGTTTCCAGCCCGAGAGCTGCACCGACAGATCGCGTTCCGGGCTCTGGGAGGCGCTCACCGATCCGCCCTCGAAGGCGCCGGCGCCCGCGATGCCGGGCAGCCGGGCGGGTTGCCGCCAGTCCGCGCCGAACAGCGGTTCGCCCTCGACATCGAGGCGGTGCTCCCAGGCCGCGGTCGCGCAGGCGCGGACGATGGCGGCGGCCTTGCGGCGGGCGGTCACCCGGTCGGGTTCGTCGCCGGGCAGCATGAGCGCGGCCAGCGCGAGGTAGCGAATGAGGATGCCGTTGAACAGGCCGCCGTCGCCGCCGCCGTCACCGACCACGATGCCGTCCTCGGTCAGGTGCTCGTCGATGGCGTCGATCAGCCGGACCGCGCGGTCGGCGTGCCGGTGTTCGCCGGTGTGCACCGCGAGTTCGGTCTCGAGCCCGAGGGCGACACCCTGGCAGTAGCTGTAGACGGGCTTCTCCACCTCGCCGGACGGTAAGTGGATGCCATCGAAAATGAGACCGGTCTCCTGGTCGCGCAGGTTCGCGTCGAGGAAGTCGGCCAGTTCCTGGGCGCGGGTGTAGCGGCCCAGCCGCGCCATGGCAATCCCGACCGGTCCGTTGGCGGGGGTGTTGTAGAAATCCGAGCCCTTCCGCCACGGCACCGCGCCGAACTCCGGCTCGAACCCGTTGACCAGCGTCTTCTCCAGAATCAGCAGCGCGCCCCGGACCTCTTCGACGCCCTGGGTGCGCTCGGCCCGCTCCAGCGAGATGGTCAGCCAGGCCATGTCGTCGTAGTAGTTGTTGGTCCAGCCGGTGATATTGCGCAGCCGCATGCCGTGCGCGATGGACCACAGCCGACGCTGTCGTCCGGGGGTCGGCGCGCGATTGGCGGCGTCGACCGCGCAGTCGATCAGGTGGGCCTGCCACCAGTAGTGCCAGAACGCGAAGGTGCGCTCGCGTTTGGTGGCGGGCCAGCCCACCACCCCGAGCTGCGTGCCCGGGCAGCCCCAGAGTTTGCGCAGGTGACGGGACAGAATCGCGGATTCGGCGAGATCGGCCCGCTGCGACCAGAGGGCAGCCGTCGGCTCGATATTGCGTCCGGTCCGCGATGTCATGGGACTAATAATGCCAATCGGACAACAGTGTTCGTGGCTTATTTGTTACCGAGAGTCGTACGCCTCACCACGCCCGCGCGAGGTCCGCGTGCTGCCGGATCCAGGCGTGCATGGCGATGCCCGCGGCCACCCCAGCATTGATGCTGCGGGTGGAACCGAACTGCGCGATCGAAACGGTCAGCAACGCGCCCGCTTTCGCGGCCTCGGTCACCCCCGGCCCCTCCTGACCGAACAACAGCAGGCAATCACGCGGCAGCTCCACCGTTTCCAGCGGCACCGCGCCGGGCACATTGTCGACCGCGACCACGGTCAGCCCGGCCTCCGCCGCGAAGCCGAGCAGCTCGGCGGTGTCGTGGTGATGGCGAATGTGCTGGTAGCGATCGGTGACCATGGCGCCGCGCCGATTCCAGCGCTTGCGCCCGACAATGTGCACGGCCGCCGCGGCGAAGGCGTTGGCGGTGCGCACCACGGTGCCGATATTGGCGTCGTGGCCGAAGTTCTCGATGGCCACGTGCAGCGGATGCCTTCGGCTGTCGATGTCGGCGACGATCGCCTCACGCCGCCAATACCGGTACGCGTCCACCACATTGCGGCGGTCGCCGTGCGCGAGCAACTCCGGATCCAGTCGCGGATCGGCGGGCGGCTCGGTGCCGAACTCGTCCCGCCACGGTCCGACGCCGTGCGGATGCTCGCCCCACTCGGTCGGACCGGGGGCCTCTGCTTCGGCCTGGCCAGGGGCGCCGGATTCGTCGGCGATCGGGGTGAAGCTCACCCGGCGATGGTAGTTGCCGGGCGAATCAGTACTGGGACGCCCCGACCCCACCCACGATGATCGCGAACACGACCAACAGGATCAGCATCAGCATCAGCGCGGTGGCGGCGATCCCGCAGATCCAGCCCGCCGTCACCATCCCGGCCCCGCCGATGGCGCCGTGGGAGTCGCGGATCTCGCGGCGGGCCTTGCCGCCCATGATCCAGGCCACCGGACCCAGCAGCTGGCAGAACACCAGGCTCATCACGCCGAGGATCAGCACCACGACGGCCTGCGGATGGTCCGGGGCGGGCGCGCCGTAATAGCCCGGCGGGTAGTAGCCGGGGACCGGCGGCTGATAGCCGGGGTTGTAACCGGGCTGCTGGTAGTAGCCCGGTTGCTGGCCCTGGGACTGCGGATCCCAGCCCGGCGGGGGCGCGTCGTAGGTCATGCGCGCAAGCCTAGGTGGTGGTGCGCCACAACGGGTGCGGACGCTTCCGCGGTCGAAGGTTTGAAACATCGCTGCGCGGTTGCCGGGCGTGGAAGACTGGAACCATGACTCGGTCGAGTTCCGCGGAATTGCTGAAATCGGTTGAATACTGGCCGAATCACCTGCTGTCCATCGCGGAGTGGTCGCTGCTCCCCGAGAACAACCGGCACTGCCGGGAGCTGGTGGACGGCGTGCTGGTCGTGGCGCCGCAACCGCCGCGGCATCAACTCGCGGTGTGGCGCTTGGCAGCTCAGCTCGAGCGCGCGCTGCCGCGGCGCATGGCCGCCATGGCGCGCATCGAATTGCTGATCGACGAGGGCACACCGCCGACGGTGCGGGTGCCGGACGTGCTGATCGTCGGCGGTGCGGCCGGAGCCGAGCACGCCACCCGGGTACGGCCCCCGGATGTGCTGGCGGCCATCGAGATCGTGGCGCCGGGGTCGCGGCGGGTGGACCGGGTGATGAAGTTCGCGGAGTACGCGGCGGCCGGAATCGGACACTACTGGCTGCTGGAGACCGAGGATGCGTTGCGGCTGTATACCTTTCGACTGCAGGATGGCCGGTACATACCGACCGGTGAGCATGTCGGACAGGTGACCCTGGAGCTCGACGACCTCGGCCTGCCCCTGGACCTGGACGCGCTCACCGCGCTCCGCCCCGCTGGCGTCTCGGTGTGATCCCGGACAGTTCTCGATTTGCCGCGCATACCCTCTGACCTCGCCTGATCGGTCCACACGGGACAAAATTCGGGACTATCCTGGAGTCCCGGAGGCCGTGGTTGGAGGGTGCTATGGACCACGCGCGCATAGCCAGAACCGTGCTCGGAGTGACGGCGGCATATCTCGTCGCACTCGGCCTCTGGCTGGGCTGGCTGGTCCCGCTCACCCCGCCCGGAACCATCCCGGTCCAGGTCGTCACACTGGTCGGCCTGTACGGAACCTTCCTCGGACTCGGCATGCTGCTCGCCCAGCGCCCCACCCGCTCGGACCGGAAGCTGCTGCGGCACGGTCTCGAAGGCTGGGCGAATATCGAAGGCGTGCACCCGCTGCAGCGCACCGACCACTGCACCGAGCTCACCGAACTCGACCTCGAGCTGGTGGTGCCGGGGTCGGAAACCTATTACGGCAGCATCGTGTTCGACGTCGAACCCGTGGTCAAGCCGAGAATCGCTGTGGGCGGCACGATTTCGATCCGCGTCGATCCGCGCAACCGCGACCGCATCATACTGTGCCTGTGAACCGCGTCCCGCTGTGCCTGTGAACCGCGTCCCGCTGTGCCTGTGAACCGCATCCCGCTGTACCTGTGAACCGCATCCCGCCGTGCGTGTGACCCGCGTCTCGCTCTGCTGTGAGCCGCGCTCCGCTGTGCTGTGAGCCGCGTCCCGGCGGGCCGGTGACCCGGCGCTCACCGGACCGCCCGCACGGGGTGGCACCGCGCCCGGGCCGGGTGCGCTCGCCGGGACGGTCTGCCGGATTCGCCCGATCCGGGCCGTAGCATCCTGACCATGACGATCGCCGACACACCGGACCGCCGGGAAGCGCCGCTGGTACTCGACACCGAGCCGCCGCGCACCCTCGGCTTCACCGATCAGGCGGCGTTCTGGCTGAATCTCGGCGTCAGCCTGATCGGGTTCAGCGGCGCCGCGGTCGTGCTCACCCCCGCCGGCGCGAACCTGCCGCTGACCGGAGCGCTACTGGCCACCGTGCTCGGCACCGTGGTCGGCGCGGCCATGGTGGCCGGGCCCGCCGCCATCGGCGCCCGCACCGGCGCGCCGGCCATGGCGGTGCTGCGCGGACTGTTCGGCACCCGGCTGTCGTATGTGCCGACGGTCGCCAATATCGTGCAGTGCATCGGCTGGGGCGTGTACGAGCTCACCGTCATCACGCTCGGCGTCTCCGCGCTCACCCATGACCGGGTGCCGCACTGGATCGTCATCGTCGGCGCGGGTGTGCTGTCCACCGTAATGGCCGTGTGGCCACTGTCCGCGGTGCGCGCGCTGCGCAAATACGTCTCCGTGGCGGTCGGCATCGCCCTGGTCTACTTCACGATTCAGCTACTGCGGCAACCGGTTCCGATGCCGGTCGACACCAGCTGGAGCGGGTTCTGGCCCGCAGTCGACGCCACCCTCGCGGTCTCCATCTCCTTCGTGCCACTGGCCGCCGACTACACCCGGCACTCGCGATCGGCTCGAACCGCCGCCGGGGCCACGGTGATCGGCTACTCGGTCGCGCAGGTCTGGTGCTATCTGCTCGGCATCCTCGCGATCCTGCAGGCGGGCAGCGCCGACCACATCTTCGACACCTTCCTCGGCGTCACCGCCGGGTGGCTGTTCTTCGCGGTGCTGGTGCTGCGCGAATCGGATCAGTCCTTCGCCAATATCTATTCGACGGCCATGTCCATCCAGAACCTGCTGCCCCGGGTGGATCGGCGGCTGCTGGCGACCCTGGTCGGCGCGCTGGTGACGCTGCTCGCGCTGCCCGTGCGCGACTTCGGCAATTACGCCAACTTCCTGTACCTGATCGGGTCGGTCTTCGTGCCGCTGTGCGCGGTCCTGGTCGTCGACTACTTCTTCGGCCGCGGCCGCACCGGCTGGGACCTCACCGAGTACGCCCCCACCCGTCCGCTCATGCTGCTGCCGTGGGCGCTCGGATTCGTCGTCTACCAGCTCTTCAACCCCGGTTCGATCACCTGGTGGAGCGACTTCTGGACCAAGGCGCAGAACGCGCTCGGCATCCATCCGGGCTGGTGGGCCTCGGCCTCGCTGTACTCGTTCCTGGCGGCCGCCGCCGTGACGGCGATCCTGGTGCGGCTGCGCCGGGGATGACCGACGGCCGGGTCTACGGCATGGGGCTCGACCCACTGGTCGAACCCGATTGGCCCGCACTCACCTCCGCCGAGGTGGAAGCCGTGCTCGGCGCGGACGCCCGGATCGCCTGGCGCAGTCCGCGACCGCTCTCGGCCACCGCGCGGATCCGGCTGCCGGACCACCGCGAGGTCATCCTCAAACGCCTGCCCCGGGCGCTGCGCGACGCCGCCGCGCTCGGCGAGGAACACGCCTTCATGGACCACCTACGCGCGCACGGAATTCCGGTGCCGAGTGTCCTGCGCACTGCCGAGCTCGACGAATTCGCCTACGAGGTACAGGAACTCGGCCCCGGCGACGACGCCTACGCCGGCGTCTTCTCCTGGTCCCCGTACCGTTCACTCGCCGACGCCGCCGCGGCCGGTCGCATGCTGGCCCGCCTGCACCTGGCCGCCACCGGATACGACGCCCCGGCCCGCCCGGGCCGGCCCCTCCAGGCAGGATTCACCCTGTTCTCCGCCGCCGATCCCCTTGCGGCCGTGGCGTGTCGCGCGGCCCTGCGCCCCGCGCTCGGTGCGTTCCTGGCCGGCCGCGAGTGGCGCGCCGACATGACCCGCGTCCAGCTCCCCGCCTGCGAGCGCCTGCACCCGCTGCTCGCCGACCTGGAACCGCTGTGGACGCACAATGATTGGCACGGCACCAACCTGCTGTGGCGCGACCACGCCGTCACCTCGGTCATCGACTTCGGGCTGTGCGACCGCACCACGGCCGTCCACGACCTGGCCACCGCCATCGAACGCGCTGCGGTGGATTGGATTTCGGTCCGTGCGGGCGGCCCCGCGCACGTGCGCTTCGATCAGATCCGCGCCCTGCTCGAAGCCTACGAATCGGTCCGGCCCCGCACGCCCGCCGAACGCCGGGCCCTCCCCGCCCTGCTGCCCCTGGTGCACTGCGAATACGAACTGTCCGAGATCGATTACTTCCTCGGGGTGGTACCGGGCGGTAATCCGGAGAATGCCGAAATCGCCTACACCGATTACTTTCTCGGCCACACCGAATGGTGGGAATCCGTTTCCGGCCGAGAACTGCGGGCCGCCATAGCCGCCGCGAAGTGAACGCGAAGTGAACTTGATTCCGCGACCGCGATCCGCTAGAACTTGTTCTGTTGCTTTTCTGGCAACGCGAATCGTTCTGCACGCCATCTGAGTTCAGCGTGCATCGGGGGTCCGGGAGGATAGGAATAATCATGCGTCGCACTCTTCGTAATTTCGGTCGTAAGGCAGTTGTCGCGGCTCTGCCGCTGGCGGTGGCCGCCACCTTCGCGAGCGCGGGAACGGCTTCCGCCACCGCGCCGACCGAGGCCCCGCAGGCGGCCCCGGTCGTGCAGCTCGCCGCGTTCACCCCGGTGGTCCCGGTCGCGGCCGAGGTCTCGCAGCCCATGGCTCCCGCGGCCGCACAGCCCGTGACCTCGGATGTCACCCCCGCCGCGGCCGAGGTCTCGCAGCCGCAGGACATCGCCACCGACCCGAATGCCCAGAACCACGATCCGATGGCCAATGCCGCCGCCCTCGGCTTCGTGATCGGGGCCGCGACCGGCGCCGTGATCTGTGGCGTCACCATCATCGGAATTCCGCTGATCCCGCTCTGCGCGGTCGGCCCGGGCCTGCAGCTCGCGCTGGTCGGCCTGCTCGTCGGAGCGATCGCCCCGAATTCCGTTCCGCAGATCCTGCCCTGATCCCCCGGACATCGTAGATACGAAGAACCCCATCCAGATATTTCCGGATGGTTCTTTCGTATCGAATTCCGGGTGACGGATACGGTGACCTATTCGGTTACCGATACACCTACCGATTTGCCTACCGATGCGCGCGCGGATCCGCGAGCAGATATTGCGCGGCGGCATATGTGCCGAGAATGACACCCTCGGTGATCCGGCGCGACTTCTCACCGCGCGCGAAAATGCGGCGCAGCACGATCAATCCGTCCGACACGGTGAACAGCAGCGCGCCCAGACCCAATCGGCTGCGCGGATCGGCGTTGGGAACGTTCACGCCCGCAATGTTCTTCGCGTCGCGGGCGAGTTCCGGATCCGAGGCCAGGGTGGCCGCGGTGCCCAGCGTCGCGCCGTACACGGTGAGCGGCACCGCCACCGTGGGGGCCTTGAACCGCATGAGCGTCGCCGCGCCCAGCCAGGCGCCCAGCCGCTGGCCCGCGATGGCGGGCCGGGGCCGGGCCCCGCGCCGCCACCACAGCCACGAGTAGCCGGTCTGCATGACCGCGAAAGACGAAGCGCCCGCGATCAATCGGCGGTCGTCGTCGGGTTCGATGAGCAGCACGTCGCCGACCGTGGCCGCGGCCAGCGAGCCGAGCAGCACGGTGCGGTCGGTGGGATGCAGGCGCTTGCCGTTGACGGCCACGTCGGCGGCGAGCAGCGGCATCAGCAACGGCTTCGCGACCCACTGCAGCTTCTCGCGACCGGTGACCGCACCGTAGACGGTCACCGCCGCCGCGCCGACGAAGGCGGCACGGAACGGGCTCGCCATCAGAAGCTGGGCTCGGCCGGGGCGGGCGGCAGCACCGCGACCTGGCCGGCGTAGGACAGGCCCGCGCCGAAGCCGAGCAGC
Source organism: Nocardia sp. NPDC004151 (assembly GCF_042874235.1). Classification (NCBI taxonomy): domain Bacteria; kingdom Bacillati; phylum Actinomycetota; class Actinomycetes; order Mycobacteriales; family Nocardiaceae; genus Nocardia; species Nocardia sp. NPDC004151. The sequence goes on from NZ_JBIAMR010000017.1 coordinate 129,409, forward strand.
AGCGCCAGCTGACCGCCCTTGGCCTTGCCGGTCACCAGCATCTCCTCGATGGCCAGCGGGATCGAGGCGGCGGAGGTGTTGCCGGTGTTCTCGATGTCATTGGCCATCGGCAGATCGTCGGGAAGGCCGAGGTTCTTCTTCATGAGCTCGTTGATGCGGGCGTTGGCCTGGTGCGGGACGAACACCTCGATGTCGTCCTTGGCCACGCCCGACAGCTCGATCGCGCTGGACAGCGCGCGCGGCAGGGTGACGGCGGCCCAGCGGAAGACCTTGGGGCCCTCCATGTGCAGCGACATCCGGCCCACGGACTCCACGGCCGGGTCGGTGCCCTGCAGGCGCTGCGCCTTGTTCATGAACTCCAGGAAGTCCACGTCCTGCGCGATGGCCTCGGCGTTCTCGCCGTCGGAGCCCCACACGGTCGGGGAGATGCCGTTCTCCTCGGCGGGACCGATCACGACCGCGCCCGCGCCGTCACCGAAGATCATGGCGGTGCCGCGGTCGGTCGGGTCGAGACCGACGGTCATCGTCTCGGCGCCGATGAGCAGGATGTACTCGGCCGAGCCGGAACGGATCATGTCGGCGGCCACGCCGAGGCCGTAGCCGAAGCCGCCGCAGCCGGAGACCAGGTCGAAGGCCGGGATGCCGTTCATGCCCAGGTCCGAGGCGACGGTCGGCGCGCCGTGCGGGGTCAGCTTGAGCCAGCTGGAGGAGGCCAGGATCAGGGCGCCGATCTTGGATCGGTCGATGCCGGTGTTCTTCAGCGCCCGCTCGCCCGCGGCGACCGCCATGCTGCGCAGCGTCTCGTCGCCGGAGATCCAGCGCCGGTTGTGGATGCCGGTCCGCTCGAAGATCCACTCCGGGGTGGAGTCGAGGACCTCGCACACCTCGGCATTGCTGACGACGCGCTGGGGCCGGTAGGCACCGATGCCGAGCATCGCAATATTCTGCTGACCCTTGTTGATTGCAATGCTCACCACAGGTGACTCACACGACCCTTCGCACAATCATTGTCGACACCGTTGTCGGACGTAAGACCAGGACACAGGCTAACCCAGAGCAAGGTTTCAGCCCAGAGCCAAGTCTTGTTAACCGTCCAGTAAGGACATGCCCTGGCGCCAGGGCCATAAGTCCTACCCCAATGCGAGGTCTTTCAGGCCCAGAATCGATCGATACTCCAAACCTTCGGCGGCGATGATGCCGTCCGCGCCGGTCTCGCGGTCCACCACGGTGGCCACGCCGACCACGATCGCGCCCGCCTCGCGCAGCGCGCGCACCGCGGTGATCGGGGAGTTACCGGTGGTGGTGGTGTCCTCGACCACCAGCACCCGCTTGCCCACGATGTCGGGGCCCTCGATCTGGCGCTGCATGCCGTGGGTCTTGGCGGCCTTGCGCACCACGAAGGCGTCGATCGGCCGGCCCGGCGCGTGCAGGACCGCGGCCGCCACCGGGTCGGCGCCCATGGTGAGCCCGCCCACCGCGTCGAAGTCCCAGTCCGCCACGAGCTCGCGCAGCAGCTTGCCGATCAGCGGGGCCGCCTCGTGGTGCAGGGTGGCGCGGCGCAGGTCCACGTAGTAGTCGGCTTCCTTGCCCGAGGACAGGGTCACCCGCCCGTGCACGACAGCGAGTTCGCGCACCAGAGCCGCGAGTCTGTCCCGGTCGGTCGTCGTTACCTGCATTGCTGTGTCTATGTCCTTCCGCGTGCGTTGAACAGGCCCCGGTTCAGGCGGGTCACCAGGGTTCGTGGGATGAGCCCGGCGATCGCGACGATCGCTTTGTACTGCCTTCCGGGCACGCTGATCACCCGGTCTCTCTCCAGATCATGCAGCGAACCGGCCACCACCTCGTCCACGCTCAACCACAGGGGTCGCGGTAGCGAGGCCATCTCGATGCCGGCCCGCTCATGGAATTCGGTGCGGACGAATCCCGGGCACAAGGCCTGCACCCGGACTCCGGTTCCGGCCAGCCCGCCGGCCAGCCCCTGGGAAAAGGATACGACGTAGGCCTTGGAGGCCGAATAGGTCGATCCCCGCCCGGAGATCAGACCCGCGACGCTGGCCACATTCACCACGGTGCCCTTGGCCGCGTGCAGCATGGGCGGCAGGGCCGCCCGGGTGAGCTGCACGACAGCGGTGACGTTCACATCAAGTTGATGCTGCAGGGCGTCGGCGTCCTGCGTCCAGAACTCACCCGACATGCCGAATCCGGCATTGTTGACCAGGAATTCGACGCCCTCGGCCAGGCGCGTGGCCACCCGGTCGCGATCCGCGGCCCGGCTCAGATCGGCGGGCAGCGTCTCGGCGCGCGCGGCGAACCGCACCCGCAGGTCGTGGGCCAGCGCGGCCAGCCGCTCCTCATCCCGCGCCACCAGCACCAGGTCGTAGCCGAGGGCGGCGAGCCTGGTGGCGTACGCCTTGCCGATGCCGGAAGTCGGCCCGGTGACCAAGGCCACCGGACGGCGGGCGCCCGGCAGGCGCACCTGATCAGGGAAACTCTCGGTCATCGACGGCCCATCACTCGCACGATCGGGGAGTGGTCGGCGATGACCTGAACTGCGCCCTCATTCTGGTCCCTGGCCGACCCACACGCGGCGAATTCGCGCAGACACTCTGTGGCTGCGGCGCGCCGCGCGTAGACACGGCCAGGCGTCACCTCGGCGCGGGTCCCTGGTAGGGGCGGAAGCCCGGATGGAAGGGTCCGCCGGGCGGGGCGCTACGGCCCTGATCCCGGCGCCAGCCCTCCTCGGGCTCGCGGTCCGGATCCGATTCGGCGCGCCGGTCGCCGGATTCCGGCTCGTCCCAACGGTCCTCGTGGTCGGGGCCGTCGACGTCGTAGCCGTCCTGCTCGCCCTCGGGGGCGGGCGGCCAGTTGCGGCGCGGGCGATTGCGCGGATCCGGCACGACTTTCAGTGCGGGGCGCCAGCTTTCGGGCTCGCCGTCCGGTTCCCCACCCCCGGCGATATCGCTGACCAGCGGGGAGTCGTAATCGCCGGCGTCGTCACGGGGGCGGTCGTCGCGGGCGGGACGCTGGGCGCGCGGGTCGCGCTCCTGGTCACCGTAGTCGCCGAACTCGTCGTGGCCGTCGTAGTCGTCGTCTCCGGGAACCGCTTGCGAGCGACCGGGTTCGGGCAGTTCGTCGCGGCCACGCTCGGCATTGATGACCGGCGGCAGCACGTGCAGCAGGCCGGACAGCCGCAGCACCGCGTCGATGGCGGTCTCCCAGTCCTTGGCGACCGCGCCGACCGGCAGCATGCCGAGCGTCCAGTTGCCCTCGGACCACAGCTGCTGCACCTCGTCGGGCAGCGACTCGATGAACGCCACCATGCGCTGATCCACCGCGTGCCGCGCGACATCGGGATTGGTCGCGAAGACAACCCGGTCGCCGATGGCGCCGAGTAGTTCGAGATCGTGATCCTTCGGCGGCGCCGCCGTTTTCAGCCGCAGGTCGATATCGATGTCCGAGCCGATCTGACGGCGCACCGCGACCAGGGTGGCGGCGTCCTCCAGATCGAAGAGCACGAACTTCTCGCCCTTGCGGTTACCCGACACCACGTCCACCGCGGACAGGTAGCCCAGTTTGGCGAGCGCGCCGCGCCGCCAGGTGGAGGCGAGCGCGGGCTCCACCGAAACATAGGTATAGCCCTGGGATTTCGCCCAGACCTGTCGCACATGCCCGGTGCGCTGCCGCTGCAGCCGATCGAAATAGAGGAGCACGATCGCACCCACGAGCGCGATCGCCGCCAGCCCGAACCATATAGCCGTCATCGCCGCCTACCCTATCCAGAGTGAGGGCGTCTTGCCCGGCACGCCCACAGCATTCTTGCTCATCGAGTCCCGCTCGGCAGGGACGTGCTGAAGATCAACTTCGCCTGAATGGATCCATCGGAGTTCTTGTCGCCCTGCACCATCACCACTTCGCCGACCGGCAGGTCCGCGACTTTGGTGCTGCCCAGGGAGATTACCTGCGTCTTGTCGTCGGTCTTCACGGTCACCGTGCTGCCGGACAGCGCCGTGATGGTGAGCGTCGAGCCGTCGTTGGAGGCGATGGTGCCCATGTCCGCGCCGAGCTGGTCCAGATCCCCCAGGCCCGGAATCGTGGGCACGCCGCTGGGCAGCGGCAGGGCGGAGGTATTGCCCGGGAAGGCGGGCAGGCCGAGACCGGAGGTGCTGGGTCCGGCGGCGCTGTCGGACGAGTTGTTGTTGCTCAGCAGCGTTCCCACGATCACCCCGACGATGGCGACCGCGATGATCGCGGCCAGACCCAGCGCGATCCACATGGTGGTCTTGCGCGGCGGCGGGGGCGGCGCCGGATTCTGCGGGAAACCCGCGGGCTGATAGCCGCCCGGCGGCGGCATGCCCGCACCACCCGGATAGCCGGGTGCACCGGGCGCGGGCGGATAGCCCGGAGCGCCGTAGGCCCCCGCGGGCGCGTACCCCTGTTGCCCCGGGTAGACAGCGGTCGGCTCGTAGCCGCCGCCGGTGTCGTACCCACCCCACCCGGCGTCGGCGGGCGGGAACACCCGGGTCGCCTCGGGCCCGGGCTGCTGCCCGAAATAGTCGGTCGGACCGGCGGGTATGGACTCGGTGGGCCCGTACGCCGCGGCGCTGTCCGAGGTGTGGCCGCCGGGGACGGCCTGCTCGGCGGGCCCCTCCCCGGAGCCCGGTTCCGGCCGCCGCGACCACGGATCGCTCGGATCAGTCATGGCCTCCAGGGTAGGCGGAGTACGGCTACCCAGCCGCGAACTCGAGCGGTGTTTGATTTGTCTCCGCTTCGCTTCGGCTGTTCGCGGCCCTTTCGGCCCCGATTCTTCCCTCCTCCGCTCCTCCGTTTCGCTCCCTCGCTCCACGGCGGAGGTCGATCAAGCCGCGGTCCGGAATCGAGGCGGGCCGCGAACCTTGTGCGAATGGCCCCGAGACTCTTGTCTCGGGGCCATTCATCTCGGTACCTCAGCGGCCGACGATGAGGGCGTCACCGTCCGGGGTGACGTTCACCTTCACCGTGTCGCCGTCCTGCACCTCCCCGGCCAGCAGCTCCTTGGCGAGCGAATCGCCGATGGACTGCTGGATCAGCCGGCGCAGCGGGCGGGCGCCGTAGGCCGGGTCGTAGCCGCGCACGGCCAGCCAGAAGCGGGCCGAGTCGGACACGTCCAGGGTGAGGCGGCGCTGGGCGAGCCGCTTCTGCAGCTGGTTCAGCTGGATGTCGACGATCCGCTCCAGCTGTTCCTCGTCGAGGGCGTGGAACATGACCACGTCGTCGAGCCGGTTCAGGAACTCCGGCTTGAAAGCGCGGCGCACCGCGTTCATGACCGTGTCCCGATCACCGCCCGCACCCAGATTCGAGGTCAGGATGAGGATGGTGTTGCGGAAGTCGACGGTGCGGCCCTGGCTGTCGGTGAGCCGACCTTCGTCGAGCACCTGCAGCAGGATGTCGAAGACGTCCGGGTGGGCCTTCTCGATCTCGTCGAAGAGGACCACCGTGTACGGGCGTCGCCGCACCGCCTCGGTGAGCTGGCCGCCCTGGTCGTAGCCGACGTAGCCGGGGGGCGCGCCCACCAGACGGGCCACCGAGTGCTTCTCGCCGTACTCGCTCATGTCGATGCGGACCATGGCGCGTTCGTCGTCGAACAGGAAGTCCGCCAACGCCTTCGCCAGCTCGGTCTTACCGGTGCCGGTCGGGCCGACGAACATGAAGGAACCGGTGGGCCGGTTGGGGTCGGCGACCCCGGCCCGCGCCCGGCGCACGGCATCCGACACCGCTTGCACGGCTTCCTTCTGCCCCACGACCCGGCGGCCCAGCTCGTCCTCCATGCGCAGCAGCTTCTGGGTCTCGCCCTCCATCATGCGACCCACGGGGACACCGGTCCACGACGACACCACCTCGGCGATATCGTCCGGCCCGACCTCCTCCTTGAGCATGACGTCACCGTCGGCGGCGGTCTTCGCCTTGGCCTCGGCTTCGGCGAGTTCCTTCTCCAGCTTGGGGATTCGCCCGTACCGGAGTTCGGCGGCCTTGTTGTAGTCGCCGTCGCGCTCGGCCCGTTCGGACTCGCCCTTGAGCGACTCCAGCTCCTCCTTCAGCACCGACACCGCGTCGATGGCCTGCTTCTCGTTCTGCCAGCGGGTCATCAACTGGTTGAGCTTCTCGCGGTCGTCGGCGAGTTCGGAGCGCAGCTTCTCCAGGCGCGCCTTGGACGCGTCGTCGGTCTCCTTGGCCAGGGCCACTTCCTCGATCTCGAGCCGTCGCACCACGCGCTCGATCTCGTCGATTTCCACCGGGCGGGAATCGATTTCCATGCGCAGCCGCGAGGCCGACTCGTCGACCAGGTCGATCGCCTTGTCCGGCAGGAACCGGGAGGTGATGTAGCGGTCGGACAGGGTCGCCGCCGCCACCAGCGCGGAGTCGGTGATCCGCACGTGGTGGTGGTTCTCGTAGCGCTCCTTGAGCCCGCGCAGGATGCCGACGGTGTCCTCCACCGACGGCTCGCCGACCAGCACCTGCTGGAACCGGCGCTCCAGGGCCGGGTCCTTCTCGATGTGCTGGCGGTACTCGTCGAGGGTGGTGGCGCCGACGAGACGCAGTTCGCCGCGAGCCAGCATGGGCTTGATCATGTTGCCGGCGTCCATGGCGGATTCGCCGGTCGCGCCCGCGCCCACGATGGTGTGCAGCTCGTCGATGAACGTGATGATCTGCCCCGCCGAGGATTTGATCTCCTCGAGCACGGCCTTCAACCGCTCCTCGAACTCACCGCGGTACTTCGCGCCCGCGACCATCGCGCCGAGGTCCAGCGACACCAGCTTCTTGCCGCGCAGCGATTCGGGGACGTCGCCCGCGACGATGCGCTGGGCCAGGCCCTCGACGATGGCGGTCTTGCCGACGCCGGGCTCGCCGATCAGCACCGGGTTGTTCTTGGTGCGGCGGCTCAGCACCTGCACGACGCGGCGAATCTCGGTGTCGCGCCCGATGACCGGGTCCAGCTTGCCCTCGCGGGCGGCGGCGGTCAGGTCGGTGGAGTACTTCTCCAGCGCCTGGTAGGAGCCCTCGGGATCGGGCGAGGTGACGCGGGCGTTGCCGCGCACGGCGGTGAACGCCTCGCGCAGCGCGTCCGCGGTCGCGCCGTACTTCAGCAGCAGCTGCTGGACATCGGAATCGCCTGCGGCCAAGCCGTAGACGAGGTGCTCGGTGGAGACGTACTCGTCGCCGAGCTCGGTGGCCAGGTGCTGCGCCGAGGTGAGCGCGGCGATGGCTTCGCGGCCGAAGTTGGGTGTGGTGGTGGCCCCCGTGGCGCGCGGCAGGCGATCCACGATCTCCTGGGCCTCACGCCGGACCGTGGCCGGGTCGACGGCGACGGCCTTGAGCAAGGGTGCGGCGATGCCGTCGGTCTGATCCAGCAACGCCACCAGCAAGTGAGCCGGACGGATCTCCGGGTTACCGGCGACCGAGGCCGCCTGTTGCGCGGCGGTCAGGGCCGCCTGGGTCTTGGTGGTGGGATTGAACGAGTCCACTGTCACCTTCCTACTAGTCGTTGCTGTCTACAACGCGGTAGAAGTTGAGTCTGTTCCGCTCAAGTCTGACCAATTTCCGGCGACGGCACCAGGGACCAAGGCCCTTTCTCTCACGACCAGCGGCCCCTCCACACGCTACGCGTACGATGGCCCCATTCGTTGACGCATCACACCAGCTCATCCATCCCGGCTCGCCCGAACGAATGGAGCAGCAATGCGCGCGATCGTCGTCCGAGAATTCGGTGGCACCCCCGAACCCGCCGACATGCCGGTCCCGGAGGCCGGACCGGGACAGATACAGATCCATCTGGAGGCGGCCGGGGTGAACCCCGTCGACCAGCGGATCATCGACGGCTTCCTGGACGGCCAACTGCCCCACGACTTTCCGATGATCCCCGGCGTCGACGGCGCCGGCACCGTCAGCGCGGTGGGCGCGGGCGTCGACGACTTCGACATCGGCGACCGGGTGGTCGGCAAGTTCCTGTCGCCGCCGCTCGGGCACGGCACCTTCGCCGAATACGTGGTCGCCGCCGACGGCGGCACCCTGGTCAAGCTCCCCGACGAGGTCACCGCGGTGCGTGCGGCCGCGCTGCCGACCGCCGGCATCACCGCCCTGGACCTGCTGCACGCGGCCGGGGTCCAGCGCGGGCAGCGGGTGCTGATCGTCGGCGCGTCCGGCGGCGTCGGCTCCTACCTGGTGCAACTGGCGGCCATGGCCGGGGCGCACGTCATCGCGACCGCCCGGCCCGACGACACCGACCGCATGATCCGGCTCGGCGCGACCGAGGTGGTGAACTACGGCCGCACGACCGTCACCGACTCGCCCACCCATGCCGAGGCCGCACGGCTGTCGGTCGCCGATTCGGTGCGGATCACCGATCCGGGAGGCATCGACGCGGTCTTCGATCTGGTCAGCCCGCCGCCGGTGTTCGCCGACAACGCGAGCCTGGTGCAGCCGGGCGGCCATGCCTACTCGACCATCGGATCGGCCGACGAGGCGGATCTGAAGACCCGTGGCATCGCCGGCGGCAACCTCGAATCCCGCGGCGGCACGGCCGAATTGAGCGAACTGCTGCGCCTGGTCGCGACCGGCGATCTGGTGGTGCCGATCCGCAATCTGCCGCCGCTGGCCGACGCGCCCGCCATGATCGGCGCGTCGGGTGCGCGCGGCAAGACGGTGCTGGTGATCTGAACCCCGGGTTACGGAAATCGATCCACCTCCGGCTATATCCGTGCGACCACCGGGTTTTAAGGGATACTTGACGCGGAGGGCCGCCTGGCAGCAGGCGGTTCGGGGTAGTTGGACAGGAAGGAAAGCTCGACGTCGTGGATGCGCGTTCGGCAGCGCTGGTCCGCGCAAACTTTCGGACAGTCGTTGAGGCCCCCAACGGGCCGGAACGGCTGATCAGCGCGTTCTACGGTCATCTTTTCGCGGAGATCCCCGCTTTGCGGGAACTTTTCCCCTCCGCCATGGACATGCAGGCGAAACGGTTGGTCACGGCCATCTCGTTCGTCCTCGACAACCTGGAGGACTGGGATCGCGCCCAGCGCTTCCTGGAGCAACTCGCCCGCGACCACCGCAAGTACGGGGTGGAGGCGGCGCACTACGACATCGCCGGGCGCGCCCTGCTGCATGCTTTCCGGAGCTACAACGGGGTTGCGAACTGGTCGCGGCCGCTCGAGGCGGGCTGGCGCGACATCACCATCCTGATCTCGGCGTCCATGGCCATCGGAGCGAATTCCGATAAGTCGCAGCCCTATTGGGAGGCGACCGTGGTCGGGCACCGGCGGGTGGTGGACGATCTGGCCATCGTGCGCCTGCAGACCGACACCCCGATCCCCTACCAGGCCGGGCAGTACGTGCCGGTCGCCATCCCGCAGCGGCCCAAGATGTGGCGCTACCTGTCCCCCGCCATCCCCACCAACCCGTACGGCGAGATCGAATTCCACGTGCGCAAGGTCCGGACCGGCTGGGTCAGCCCCGGCATCGTGAACGAGACCCAGGTCGGCGACCGCTGGATGATCGCCGCCCCGCTCGGCGGCCTGCACGTCGACCTGAGCCGCCGCAAGGACGTGCTCATGATCGGCGCGGGCACCGGCATCGCCCCGCTGCGGGCCCAGCTCATCGAGATGGGACGGCGCGGCATCAACCCGCGCGTGCACCTGTTCATGGGCGGCCGCTACCCGTGTGACCTCTACGACGTGGAGAACATGTGGCAGCTCTCGCAGTCCAATCCGTGGCTCACGGTGATCCCGGTCTGCGAGAACGAGACCAACCCCTGGTGGCACCCCTACCCGCCCGCCGATCCACCCTTCGGCATGCACCGTCGGCTGATCGGGAACCTTGGTGCGGTAGTGGCCAGCTTCGGCGCCTGGGCGGATCGGCAGATCCAGATCGCCGGTTCGGCCCGCATGATCGCCGACACCAAGCGAGCCCTGCTCGCGGTGGGAGCCCCCGAGTCCGCAATAAGCTCAGACCCCGTTTGATTTGCCCTACGCCCGCTCCGGGCGGGTTCGCGGCCCCTGGTCCCGATTCTCCCTCCTCCGCTTCGCTCCCCCGCTCCCAGGCGGAGGTCGATCAAGCCGCAGTCCGGAATCGGGACGGCCATGAACCTTGGGGCGAGCCGGTGGGCGATGCGGATCGAGTCCGCAGGGGCGCAAAGTGTTTCGATGAGGAGTTGTTTTGACGATCGGCCCTGATGAGACCGGTGCTATTCCTGTGGACGCGCAGACCGAGTGGACCGCTACGGTAGTCGGTGCGCACCGGTTGCGCGAGGACACCACGGTGGTGCGGTTGATCGGCGAGTTCGTGCCGTTCGCGGCGGGACAGTCGGTGGAGGTGCGCACGCCGCAGCATCCGAACATGGTGCGCCGCATGTATTCCGCGCTGCCGCCGTCGCTGGACGGCAAGCTGGAGTTCCATGTGCGGACTCTGCCGGGCGGGTGGTGCAGCGGTTCCATCGTGGCCGACTCCCATCCCGGTGACGAATGGCGGATCAGCGCGCCCGGCGGCTGGCTGGCGGTGGAGCCGGACGCCACCGAGGTGGTCATGATCGCCGACGGGGTCGGGCTGGCGCCGATGCGCGCGCTGCTGCTGGATCTCGCGCGCCGCGAGCAGCCGCCGCGCACCCACCTGTTCGTCGGGGCGCGCTACCCGCGCGACCTGTACGCCTCCGACATGCTCTACCTGCTGACCGGCGAAATGCCCTGGCTCACCGTGGTTCCCGTGGTGCAGGACGAGTACGACCCGGATTTCGTCGACACCTGGTACGAGCAGTGCCGCGTCGACATCGGCTTCCGCCCGGAGGAGATGATGCCGGGCACCATCGCCGACATCCCGGAGCGATTCGGCCCGCTGGACCACCACCAGATCCTGGTGTGCGGCGGCGCGGCCATGGTGCGCAACACCATCGACCAGCTCGTCGCGATCGGCGCGCCGGCCGAATCCATTCGCTATGAGGGTTTTTGACAGTTGCCGACGCGGCGACTCGAAAACGGCCACGGCTCTTCGCCGCCCGCTGTAGTCCCGCAGCGGCGGGTCAGAACAGCGGGTCGTGGCGGATGTTCTCGGTGGAGGTGCCGGCCGCCATGAGCCGGAACTTGGTGGTCTGCACCATGGCCGGGGCTCCGACGATCTGCACGTCGCGATCCTCCCAGGAACCATGGCTCGCCACGATCTTGCCGATCTGACCGACCATACGCGGCTGCAGGCCCGGGTATTCGCGGGTCTCCTCGGAATTGTTGAAATGCCACCACGGGTTCTCGGTGGACTCGGTGACCGGGTGCACGGTGAGCCACTTGTTGGCACAGGCCAATTGGCTGAGCACCTCGAGGTCGTAGAGGTCGCACGGGTAGTGGCCGCCGACGAACACGTCCACTTTGGGGTTGGACCGCCGCGTTGTCATGGCCATGAGCTGGGCGCGCAGCGGCGCGATGCCGGTGCCGCAGCCGATCATCAGCATCTTGCGGCGGGTGTTGCGGGGCACGCCGAGACCGCCCAGCGGCGATCCGATCAGCCACTGCTCGCCGACCCGGCTGTGTCCGACCATGGCCGGGCTGACCCAGCCGCCGGTGACGCCGCGGATGTGGAATTCCAGTTCGCCGTCGGCATTGGCGGGGATGGCCGGGGACAGGTAGCGCCACATGCGCGGGCGGGACGGGATCTGCACGCTCATGTACTGACCGGCCGCGTACTGCATGGGCTGGTCCAGCTTCAGGCGCACCACCGCCAGGTTGCGCAGCACTTCGCGGTGCTCGATGACGGTGCCGGTCCACACCGGCGGGGTGGTCTCGCCGTCGGCGGCCTTGATCATGGTGCCGGCGATGATGCCGATGCCCTCGTCCCAGGCGTGGCCGACCTCGTCGGTCCAGATCTCGGTGCCCGCGTAGGCCTCGAGCGCGCTCTTGAGCGATTTCCCCACGGCCTCATAGTGATCGGCCACCACGCCGTACTTGCGGTGGTCGCGGCCGAGCTGGGCGAGGAAGGGCAGCAGCCGGTCGGGTTCCTCCAGCCGGTCGACCACGTAGGCGATGGCCTTCACCAGCCGGTCGCGCTGGGCGTCCAGGGCGGCGGGGAAGAAGTCCCGCACGTGGGGGTACTCCGTGAAGAGGATGGCGTAGAACGATCGCGCGAGTTTCTCGGGGCCACCTTCTTCCGCAGCAACCGCCTTGAACGTTGTTCTTATCAATGCGACGGTCCGCGAATCCATTTGTGCCACAACCCCATTTCGCAATCGAACGCAGGCGTGACCGGCGAGTGAAGTGCTGCGGGACACTCGACAGCAGCCGTTGCCAAGCAAGTGTAAGCGAGGTTAGTCAGCAACGGAACGGGACGTTTCAATAACGGGCTCTTTATTCCTCGAAAACGTGAACGTTGCGGGCCTTCCGAGCAGAAAACCGACTGATCAACTGGAAAACGCCGCGCGACACGGGTTTTCAGTCGTCGATTCTGGCTGATCCGTTTTGCAAGGCTCAGGAAAACAGCGATCCCGCCGCAACTACGTCAGGCCATGAATTCCCCTGCAGCATACGGACAAAACTCACGATCGGCAGCAATTAATAACCTACCGGTCCGTTTGTTATAAACAGTCCCACCGGGCTTCAACAATCACACAGCCCGCTGCCGCAACTCAGCACATCGGCCGCAACAATCGCAACCGGGTGAACGTGCCCAGGCGGTATCCAGACAGCAGAAAGGCGGTGCCCATTCGGGACACCGCCTTCCGGCTTGTCTTGCCCTACTGCGGCTTACGCCGGTTTCGGGGCTGCCACACCACGAGAGCGGTGCTGGGCTGAGGGGTCAGGTGCGTGGGCCGGTACCCGGCCCGCAGCCTTTCCGCCTCGGCGGTCAGCTCGCTCACCCGCTGCTGCAGCTCGTCCACCAGGTTGGTGAGTTCGATGATCCGTTTGATGCCGGCCAGGTTCACGCCCTCGTCCTGGGACAGGCGCTGCACCTCGCGGAGCAGCTCCACATCCCGGTTCGAATAGCGCCGCCCGCCGCCCGACGTGCGTTGCGGCGTAACCAGACCCAGCCGGTCATAGGTGCGCAGCGTCTGGGCGTGCATGCCCGCCAGCTGCGCGGCCACCGAGATCAGGAAGTACTGGGCCTCGGTCTGCTTCGGATCGGAACTCATTACGCACCCGCCCATCCCGCACGGGGATCGAATCCACTGGTCTTCTCCGCCTCCGCGTAGCGCCGCAGCGCCTCGGTGGCATCGTCGTCCAGTTTCTGGGGGACCGCGACCTTCACGGTGACCAGCAGGTCACCCGCGCCGCCGTCACGCTTGGGCACACCGCGCCCGCGCACCCGCAGGGTGCGGCCGTCAGCGGTGCCCGGCGGCACCTTGACGCCCACGCGGCCGTCCAGGGTCGGCACCGACACCGTGGTGCCCAGCACCAGTTCGGCGTAGGAGACCGGCAGCACCAGGGTCAGGTCGTCGCCATTGCGGCCGAAGACCTTGTCCTGACTGACGTGCACGGTGACGTACAGGTCGCCCGGAGGCGCGCCGCGCAGGCCCGCCTCGCCCTGACCGGCCAGCCGGATCCGCTGCCCGTCGCGCACGCCCGGGGGAATGCGCACGGTGATGGTGCGGGTCCGATTCTGGATGCCCGAGCCGCGGCAGTCGACGCACGGGTCGTCGATGATCGACCCGGTGCCCCGGCAGTCCTCGCACGGCTCGCTGAAGCCGAACGCGCCCTGGTTCCGGCTGACCACGCCGGTCCCATTGCAGTGCGGGCAGACCCGCGGACTGGTGCCGGGCTTGGCACCACTGCCGTGGCAGGTGGTGCAGGCGGCCGGGCTGGTCATGCGCAGCGGGACGGTCACGCCCTGGGCGGCCTCGCGGAAGCCGAGGGTCGTCTCGGTCTCCACGTCCGAACCGCGCCGGGGACGCGAGGACGCCCGCGTGCCGCCGCGATTGAACAGTCCGCCCAGCAGGTCGCCCAGGCCGCCATCCGCGCCGCCCGCGCCACCGGCGCCGGCCCCGAAGATGTCACCCAGGTTGAACTCGCCACCGGAGAACCCGCCGCCGGGCTGGCCGTAGCCGCCCCCGGGCGGGAATCCGCCGCGGCCGAAACCGCCGCCCGCGAACAGCTTGCGGGCCTCGTCGTACTCCTTGCGCTTCTCCGGATCCGACAGCACGGCGTTCGCCTCGCTGACGGCCTTGAACCGCTCCTCGGCCTTGCTGTCCCCGGGGTTCTTGTCCGGGTGCAGGTCTCGGGCCAGCTTGCGGTAGGCCTTCTTGATCTCGTCCTGGCTGGCGCCGGAGGAAACACCCAGATCCTTGTAGAAGTCCTTCTCGAGCCACTCTCGATTCACCGGGCATCTCCTCCTTTCCGTGTTGTCGGTGACGCCGGAGGCGTCGGTGTTGTCGAGGACGCGGGGTGCGTCCGATTGCTGTTAATCAGTGCCAGCGGCATCGGTGCCAGCGTTCTGCGAATCCGGCTGCGCCGCAGACAGATCCGCCACACCGTCGGTGACGCCGACCAGCGCGTGCCGCAGCACGCGATCGCCGAAGCGGTAACCCTTGCGCATCACCATGCCCAGCACGGGGTCCGCACCGCTGCCCTCGTGCTGCACGGCCTCGTGCAGGGTCGGGTCGAAAGGCTCACCCTCCGAACCGAACTCCTCGAGGCCCTGCTTCTGCAGGGCGGTGACCAGCTTGTCGGCGACCGACTTGAGCGGGCCGTTGTCCAGGTCACCGTGCGCGCGGGCGCGGTCCAGATCGTCGAGCACCGGCAGCAGTTCGCTGACCACCGCGGCCTTGGCGGTGTCGATGGTGACCTTGCGGTCCCGCTCGACCCGGCGGCGGTAGTTGGCGTATTCCGCGGTCAGGCGCTGCAGATCGGAGGTGCGCTCGGCCAGTTCGGCCGTGATCGTGTCGGCGAGGGCGTCCTCGCTGACCTCGGGAGTCCCCTCGGCCCCCGCGGCCGCGGCGGCGTCCGCCGCGGCCTCGAAGACCTCACCCGTGGCCGGATCGACCATGTTGTCCGGGTTCTGGTTCGTCACTTCTTCTCCGGCTCCTCGACCACCTCGGCGTCGACGACGGTGTCATCGGACTCGGGCGCGCCCGCGCCGTTGCCCTGCGCGGCCTGGTCGGCGGCCGAGGCCTCGTAGATGGCCTGGCCCAGCGCCTGCGACTCGGTGGCGAGCTTCTCCACCGCGGTCTTGATGACCCCGATGTCGGTGCCCTTCAGCGCGTCGTTGGCTTCGACGATGGCCGCCTCGACCTTGGTCTTGACGTCGGCCGGGACCTTGTCCTCGTTGTCCTTGATGAACTTCTCGGTCTGGTGCACCAGCGACTCGGCCTGGTTGCGGGTCTCCGCCTCCTCGCGACGCGCCTTGTCCTCGGCGGCGTGCGCCTCGGCGTCCTTCACCATCCGGTCGATCTCCTCCTTGGACAGGCCGGAGCCGTCCTGGATCTTGATCGTGTTCTCCTTGCCGGTGCCCTTGTCCTTGGCCGTCACGTGGACGATGCCGTTGGCGTCGATGTCGAAGGTGACCTCGATCTGCGGCACGCCGCGCGGGGCCGGCGGGATGCCGGTCAGCTCGAACGATCCGAGCAGCTTGTTGTGCGAGGCGATCTCACGCTCACCCTGGAAGACCTGGATCTGCACCGACGGCTGGTTGTCGTCGGCCGTGGTGAAGGTCTCCGAGCGCTTGGTCGGGATCGTCGTGTTGCGCTCGATGAGCTTGGTCATCACGCCGCCCTTGGTCTCGATGCCCAGCGACAGCGGGGTGACATCGAGCAGCAGGACGTCCTTGACCTCACCCTTGAGCACACCGGCCTGCAGGGCGGCGCCGACGGCGACGACCTCGTCCGGGTTCACGCCCTTGTTCGGCTCCTGGCCACCGGTCAGTTCCTTGACCAGATCGGAGACGGCGGGCATACGGGTCGAGCCACCGACGAGCACCACGTGGTCGATGTCGCCGACCGAGATGCCGGCGTCCTTGATGACCGACTGGAACGGCTTGCGGGTGCGGTCCAGCAGATCGGAGGTGATCTTCTGGAACTCCGAGCGGGTCAGCTGCTCGTCGAGGAACAGCGGGTTCTTGTCCGCGTCCACGGTGATGTAGGGCAGGTTGATCGAGGTCGACTGCGAGGACGACAGTTCGATCTTGGCCTTCTCGGCAGCCTCACGCAGACGCTGCATGGCCATCTTGTCCTTGGTCAGGTCGATGCCCGAGGTGCCCTTGAACTTGTCGACCAGCCAGCCGACGATGCGCTCGTCCCAGTCGTCGCCACCGAGGTGGTTGTCACCGGAGGTGGCGCGAACCTCGACGACGCCCTCGCCGATCTCCAGCAGCGAGACGTCGAAGGTACCGCCACCGAGGTCGAAGACCAGGATGGTCTGTTCCTTGTCGCCCTTGTCGAGGCCGTAGGCCAGCGCGGCCGCGGTCGGCTCGTTGACGATGCGCAGGACGTTCAGGCCCGCGATCTGGCCGGCCTCCTTGGTGGCCTGGCGCTGCGCGTCCTCGAAGTAGGCGGGGACGGTGATCACGGCGTCGGTGATCTCTTCACCCAGGTAGGCCTCGGCGTCGCGCTTCAGCTTCATCAGCGTGCGCGCGGAGATCTCCTGCGGGGTGTACTTCTTGCCGTCGATCTCGACCGACCAGTCCTCGCCCATGTGGCGCTTGACGGACTTGATGGTGCGGTCGACATTGGTGACGGCCTGGTTCTTGGCGGGCTGCCCGACGAGCACCTCACCGTTCTTGGCGAACGCGACGACCGAGGGGGTGGTCCGCGATCCTTCCGAGTTGGCCACGACGACCGGCTCGCCGCCTTCGAGAACGGCGATGACAGAGTTCGTGGTCCCGAGGTCGATACCGACCGCACGAGCCATGGTGATTCCTCCTAGTTGGAACTACATCTCAGTGACACTGAGCGTGGTCGGCTCAATCTTGCCTCCGCCGGCGGCGGTGCGCAACTTTAACTTGAGTCCAACTCGCTCAACCTTGCTGACCTGTCCCAACGGGCGGCGCGCGTCATCTATTCCACGAGTCGCAGAAAATTTCTTCGCGGGCGGGCGCGGCCCGACGCCCGCGACCGAGGCGCGGGCGCTGCCATTGTGTCCATACCGGCCGGTCTGGAACCACGGATGGATCCGGATCGTGACCGATCAGGAGGGCCAGTTGAGCATGATCGGCTCACCGGTGGCGGTGACCTTGATGTAGCCGGACTTGGCGCCGTCCACGGCGTACACGGTCACCATCGGCCCGCCGTCCTCGCCGCGCCCGATGATGATGTGACTGATCCGGCCGTTCGGCACGCCCGCCGACTTCGGCGCGCCCGCGAGCAGGCCCGCGAGCTTCTTCAGATCCAGGACCGACAGGTCGATGATGTCGGTGCCAGGCGACCTCGGAATGTCGCCGGTACTGCGGAAACTACCGTCATAGCGGTAGTAGTCGTCCCGCGGCGCGTTCGGATCCGCTGGACGCCGCTCGATGACCGCGTAGGTGGGGAACAGGGTGACCTCGTCGGCCTTGGTGTCGCCGAAATGATCCTTGTAGGCCTCGACGAAACTGGCCAGGCCCTGACCCGTGGTCGGGTCCGGCAGGTCCGGCTTCGGTGCGGCGACCCGGGACACGCAGCCCGCGAACGCGCCCAGCAGGGCGGCCGCCACCACGATCGCGGCCGCCACCTTCCAGCGGGTGGACGGCCCGCGCCGATTCGCCCGCACCACCGGCGAATTCACCAGATTGGCCGGGATCTGCAGATCGTCGAGCACCGCGTCCAGATCGCCGAAGGTCTTGGCCGCCATGGCCTTCGCGGTCCGGTTCGCGTGTTCGGCCTCGGTGAGCTCGCCCGCGTCGCGCGCCGAATCGAGCAGGGTGCATGCGTCCACGCGATCGGTGTCGCGGGCCCGGACTCCCCGGGAGCGTGCGTCAGACATGGTCTCGCCTATCCCCCGAACGCCACGGTGCGCGTGACCCGGCCGTCGAGGGCGGCCTCGATGTAGCCAGTCTCCTTGGCCTGGTTGCCGACATAGATCCGGACCACCGGCCCGGCGCCGCTGCCCTGGATATCGATGTAGTTGACCACGCCCTGATCGACCTTGGTGAGGGCGGGAGCCTGAGCCGCCAGCGCCGCGACGGCCTGCACGTTCAAGGCCGCCAGGTCCACGGTCGGGGTCTTCGGGTCCCGGGTCTGGGGTTGGTCGGTCTGGTCGAAACCGCCGAAGTAGTTGTAGTGCACCTTCCGATTGGCCTGCGTCGCGCGCGTGAACACCGCGTAGCCGGGGTAGAAGTCCACCTCGTCGAGCAGGGTGTCGCCGAACTTCGCTTTGTAGACGTCACGGAAGTAGGAGATGCCCTCGGCCTCGGTGAGTTTCGGCCGCGGGAGCACCAGCGGCTGGATGATGCCGAGGTCCACCGCGGGCGGCCCGGCGGGCGGGGTGGCCGGGCGGGCCACGGCCATGAAGGTGCCCACCGCCACCGCGATGCTCATCGCCGCGACGCCGGCGGCGAACCAGTTCTCGCGCCGCGACTTCGGCGGGATCGGGTCGGGGGCGGCGTCGGCGTGCCGCTGCAGATCGTCGGTGAGCTGGGACAGGTCGCCCAGAGTCCGGGCCTCGCCGGCCAGCTCGGTGAGGGTGCGGTGGTCGGCGGTGGTCAGCTGGCCGTCCGCGAGCGCGGCGTCGAGCAGGGCGCAGGTGGCCTGCCGATCGGCGTCGCGGGCCCGCGTCCGCGGCGGGTAACCGCCCGAGGCGGGCCGCCGCGACCACTTGCGCGCGGGGGTGAGATCGGCGGTCTTGGTGCTCGGCTGCAGATCGGCGATGAGCCGTTGCAATTCACCGAGGGTCTGCGCGGACTGGGCCTGATCGGACCGCTGGTGATACTCGTCGGCCCCGAGCTCGCCCTCCGCGTAAGCGGCGTCGAGCAGCGTCCGCGCGTTGACGCGGTCGATGTCGCGCGCCCGCATACGCCCGGCCGCGGGCGAATCCCCGGCCGATCCGGACGTTTTCGAGCTCACGCGGGGATCGTAGACGGATTCCGGTCCGGTCGCGCGCCTTATCCACGCCCGAAGATGTGGCTCATCCGATGCGGAGATCGTCCTTCAGGCCGTGGTCCAGTGTCACGCGCACCAGGGCCGCGGCCAGTTCGGCGTCGCGGCCGGCCGGAGCCAGGGCGGCGAGGGCGGCCGGATCGGTGGGCAGGCCCAGGTCACGCGCGCCGCGACGGGCCCGCTCGTCGAAGTAGGGACGCAGCCAGGTCCAGGTGTCCTGCACCTCGCGCAGGAAGATGTCCGCGCCGACCGGGCCGATGCCGCGGAAACCCTGCAGCAGCTCGGCCAGAGCGGCGGGGTTGTGCCCGGATTCGATTGCGAGCCCGCGCATATCGCCGTGCCACCGCTCGATCAGCTCGGCGGCATTGGCGATCAGCCGGGTGGCGGTGGATTCGTCGTAGCGGACGTAATGCGCCCGGCCCAGCGCGGCGACCAGATCGGACCACTCGGCCTCGGCGACGTGGTGCGGAGTGGTGTAGCCGGACTCGCGGAGTTCCCGGGCGGCGGCCACCGCGATGCGGGCCGAGATCCGGGTACTGAGCAGCTGGGCCAGCATCAGGAGTTGGTAGAGCGGCGCGGGCTTGTCGGCCAGCCGGATTCCGGCCTCGGCGGCATAACCGGTCCCGGCCCGGGCCAGCAGCGTGCGCACGGTGTCCTGCGCGGTCATCGGCATCGCCTCCTCTCTTCCCCCGGCATACCCACGGACACGCCCGGGATGCGTGTCGAGGTCCGAAATGCCGGGGTTGCGCTCTGTGGCCCACGAAGATCAGAAGTATGGATTTCCCCTGGTAGAGGAGGTTCTATGCAGGCCCGGTTCGGTATCTCGATCCCGCCCGTCGCGTCCGCGCTGCCGGACGTCATCGACATGGCCCTCGCCGCCGACGCCGAGGGACTCGATCTGGTCGGCATCCAGGACCACCCGTACAACGCGCAGTTCGGCGACGCCTTCGCGGTCATCGGGGCCTGCCTCGCCGCGACCGGGCGGGTCAGCCTCTATCCCGGGGTCGCGAACCTGCCGCTGCGGACACCCGCCATGCTCGCCAAACAGGCCGCCACCTTCGACATCCTCAGCGGCGGACGCTTCGAATTGGGTTTGGGGGCGGGCGCTTTCGAGAGCGGCGTGGTGGCCATGGGCGGTCCCGCCCGCAAGGGCCGGGCCGCGCTCATGGCCATTGCCGAGGGCATCGCCATCATCCGGGCCGAATGGCGGCCCGGACAGCCGGTGTCGGTGGTCGGCACCGAATACACGGTGCAGGGGATCGAGGGCGGGCCCGCGCCCAGACACCGGATCGGGATCTGGCTGGGCGCCATGGGCCCGCACGCCCTCGACCTGATCGGGGCGACCGCCGACGGATGGGTCGCGCCATTGCCGAATTGGATGCCGTGGGAGCAGTGGGCCGCGGCCAATGCTCGCATCGACGCCGCCGCCCGCGCACACGATCGCGACCCCCGCTCCATCGCCCGGCTGGCCGCGCTGCCCGGAGTGGTCAGCGACCGCGCGCTGCACCCGAATCCGCAGGGCACCGACCCGATTCACGGATCGCCCGAAGAATGGGCGAGCATCATCGCGAACCTCGCGCACACGGGCGGATTCGACACCTTCATCTACTGGCCGCCCGGATTCGATGTCGACCAGGTGCAGCGCTTCGCGCGACAGGTGGTGCCCCTCGCGCGAAAGCTGTTGGCGGAGCTCTGATCCGGCTCCGCTCGGCGACGAATCAGTTCTGCGCGGCCGCGGCCGCGGCGGCGGCCTCGGCCTCGATCTGGCCCGGGAACTCGCTGGGCTGGCCGACGCCGGTGGTGACCAGGTCGCGCAGGCTCTCGGTGATGTAGAAGGTCCAGGCCGGGGAGCACGCGTCGTAGCACTCGTAGTCCGGCACCAGGCCGACGTGGGTGAAGGTGAGTTCGGTGCCGCCGTCGGTCGCGGCGATATCGAAGCGCATCTCGGTGTTCACCCATTCGGTCTGGTCCTCGATGAAGGACATGAAGTTGTCCTTCACCAGCCAGACCACGCGCTCGTCCGGCACCACCTCGGTCAATTCGATCTCGCTGCGGTGCACGCCGGGAGCCTCGAAGACGAAACGGTCACCCGCCCGTTCGGTGCCGCCCTTGATACCGGGCGACCACCAGCCGCGGGCGTTCAGGACGGCCGCGAAGACCTCGGCGGGGGTGCGGTCAACGGTGATGGAGGTGGTGAAGTTCTGATCAGTCATGGCAGGTCCCGGCTCTTCTCTCAGGGGTCGGCGGGTTGATGGGGGACTGTCTCGCGAGAACTTACTTGCATCACGATAGCGGCGTTGCTTGCATCACACAAGCGGATAAGTCACCCTGGAGTCATGTTGGGACGCATGTACGACGGGGAGGTCTGCTCGGCGGCACGCACGCTGGAGCTGGTCGGCGAGCGCTGGAGCCTGCTGATCGTGCGCAATGCCATGTTCGCGGGCATGACCCGGTTCACCGAGTTCCAGCGCGCGCTCGGCATCGCACCGAACATCCTGACCAAACGGCTCGCCGAATTCGTCGAGGCCGGGATCTTCGAGCAGCGCAGCACCGGCGGCCATCCCGAATACCTGCTCACCGCCAAGGGACTCGACCTGAAACCGGCCATCCTCGCGCTCACCGAATGGGGCGACCGCTGGGCCGCGCCGGACGGGCCGCCGGTCACCTACCGGCACACCGGCTGCGGCGGGAAAGTCGCCCTGCGCCTGGAATGTTCGGACTGCGATGCCACACCCGAGCTGTCGGACGTGACCGGGGAACTCGCGCCGTGGGCGTACGAACTGAAGTACGGGACCTCGGCGTCGCGCTCCTGACGGAGCCTCATCCCGCAGCGAACCTCACTCCAGGAGCGGGAACCGGCCCGAGGCCAGCAACCCGGCGATGGCCTCCATCTTCGACTGCGGCGCAGCGTAATCCGGGTGCGCGCCCAGCACGGCCGCGGCGTCGTGCAGCCGGATCATCTGCCGCTCCGCCTCCGCCACACTCCGGCCGCCCGGCGTCACCGCGTGTGCGGCGAAGGCCGGGCGCTTCGGATCCACCCGCCCCAGTTCGACGGCCTTCTCCACCCGCCGTGAGCACCGGCAGAACGCCTGCGGATTCGCCAGGCCGCACGTCGACCGCAGGAAGTTGCCGAGCCGTTTCTTGGCCCGCTCCACCCGTTTCCGATACGCGGCCGGTGTCGCGCCGACGATCCAGGCCGCCTCCTCCGAGTTCACCTCGAACACATCGGAGAGCACGTACGCGACTCGTTCGTCACGCCCCAGGCATTGCAGCATCGCCTGACTGCAATTGAGGCGGACCTCGTGGGTGAGCAGCGTGGCCTCCGGACCGCGATAGTCCTCCTCCGCCAAGCCCTCCCGCAGTCCCTCGCCGAACTCGTCCAGGCTGAGCTGCCGCTGCTCCTGCGGCGTCTGCCGCTTCAGATTCAGCAGATAGTTGACGCCGATGCGGTACGCCCAGGTGGTGAGCTTGGCCTCGCCCCGCCAGCTGGCCAGATTGCCGACCACGCGCAGCAGAATCTCCTGGGTGGCATCCTCGGCGTCGGCGGGCCGCCACACCATGCGCAGCGCCAGCCGGTAGATCGGATCCTGCAGCAGCCGAACCACATCCGCGACGGCGGCGCGATCACCGCCGACGGCCCGCGCGACGAGATCGCGCTCGTCGATCTCCGATCCGGTCTCCATACCGCCAGCATAGGGACCGGGTCCGACATCGCGGGGCCGTCAGGCCGGCCGCCACTCAGGCGACAACGGGCGCGGTGAGCAGGGCGTGCTCGCGCAGCCAGCCGGCGACAGCCAGGCCGATGGCGTCGGGCTGATCCTCCGGGCAGTGGTGTCCGGCCGGGCCGATGTCGGCGAGCTCGGCGGACGCGAAGGTGCGCACCGCCCACTCCATCGCCTCCGGCGAACCCAGGCCGACCCCGTCCTCGACGTGCATGAGCAGCTTGGGCACCTCCGGGCTGGCCGCCATCCAGGCGTCGTAGTTCTCGATGATGGCGACCACGTCGGCGGGCTCGCCGTCGAGCGGGAACTCCCTGGGCCACACCAGCATCGGCTTGCGCGACTCCGGCGTCGGGTACGGCGCGCGATAGGCGTCGAGCGCCTCCAGGGTGAGGGTGCGGGTCGAGGCCGGCAGGTTGAACTCGATGAACATGTTCTTTTCCAGCACCATCTCCTCACCCTCGGGAGAACGGAAGCGGCGGAACAGTTCCGCGCCCTGCGGCGGCATGTCCGACCAGCTCATGGGGCGCAGGAAGGTCTCCACCACGGCGATGCCGCGCACCCGTTCGGGATGCCTTGCCGCCCAGTCCATTCCGAGCGCGCCGCCCCAGTCGTGACCGACGATGACGACCTGGTCCAGACCCAGGGCCTCGAACCAGGCGTCCAGGTAGCGGGCGTGATCGACGAAGCGGTAGTCGCTGTCCGGCTTGCCGGAGGCGCCCATGCCGATGAGATCCGGTGCGAAGACGCGGGTTTCACCGCTCACGTGCGGGATCACATCGCGCCAGATGTAGGACGAGGTGGGGTTGCCGTGCAGGAAGACGACGGGGACGGTACCGGCCGCGACGGGCCCGCTGCCGGTGTCGGTGTAGTTGATGAACGAGTCCAGAACGTCGATGGTGGCCATCGTGGTGTCCTTCCGGGTGAGTTGCCTACACCTGGTTGGACACACGCCCGGACGGCTTGTGACAGCCCTCAGCTGTGACCTGGGTCATACATCGCGCCCGGCTTCAGCGTCAGACCCGGGTGGACGCCCGGAGTGAGGCCATTGCCGACGGCCAGGCGCTGCAGCAGCGCCAGCATCCGCGGCCGATCCTCCGGTTCCAGCGGGGCCAGCAGCTCGGCGTTCAGCTGTTCGGCGAGCTCGGCCGCGCGGGCGATGGCCTCGCGGCCGGCGGGCAGCAGATGCACGGCGTGGGCGCGACGGTCGACGGGGTGGCGGCGGCGCTCGACCAGACCCCGCTGCTCCAGTGCGTCGATCAGGCTGACCATGACATTGCGGTGGATTCCGAGCGTGTCGCACAACTGCTGCTGGGTGCGGCCGTCATTGGCCTCGAGCAGCCGCAGCGTGCCGTATTGCGGGGGCTTGATCCCCAGGGGCGCGAGCAGCTGATCGAACCGGTACGCGGAATGCGACCCCAACTGCCCCAAGAGGAATGCGGGACTTTCGAACAGCGGCGAGTGCTGGGGATCGGCATCGGTCACCGGCACAGACTACAGCAATGCCCGATCCATGATTGCCCTCTTGATTGATAATCACTTCAGGTGCATAGTTTGAGGCAGACCTCCACCCACACCGAATCGAAGAGAGTTCGCAGTGGATACCGACAACACCCCCACCCTCGATCCACGCCGCTGGATCGCCTTCGCCGTCGTGCTGGCCGCGGGATTCATGGACCTGCTCGACGTCACCATCGTCAATGTCGCCGTCCCCAGCATCCAGAAGGACCTGGGCGCGGCCTACTCGCAGATCGAATGGATCATCGCCGCGTACGTGCTGTCCTTCGCGGCGGTGCTCATCACCGGCGGCCGGCTCGGCGACATCTACGGCCGCAAACGCCTGTTCCTGATCGGCGTCGCGGGATTCACCGCGGCCTCGCTGGCCTGCGGCCTGGCGACTTCGCCCGGCATGCTCATCGGCTCCCGGTTCGTGCAGGGCGCGATGGCCGGGCTCATGGTGCCGCAGATCCTGGCCATCATCCGGGTTACCTTCCCGAAGGACGAGCGCGCCAAGGCGATCGCCGTGTACAGCGGGGTCGGCGGGTCCGCGTCGGCGGTCGGTCTGTCACTGGGCGGGCTGCTCGTCGAGTGGAATCTGTTCGACCTGGACTGGCGGCCGATCTTCCTGGTGAACGTGCCGGTCGGGCTGCTCGCGCTGGGTGCGGCCGCCGTCGTCATGCGGGATTCGCGGTCCACGCACGCGCCGCGGCTGGACATCGCCGGCATGGTGCTGGCCATCTCCGCGGTGCTACTGCTGGTGTACCCGCTCACCGAGGGCCGCCGATTGGATTGGCCCGCCTGGACTTTCGTCATGATCGGGGCGGCGGCGGTGACCTTCGCGGCCTTCCTGGTCTACGAGCGGTGGCGGGCCCGCACCACCGGGTCGCCGCTGATCGACCTGGAGCTGTTCCGGTCGCGGCCGTTCACGGTCGGCTTGGCCAGCTGGCTGCTGTTCTGGATCGGCTTCGGCGGGTTCTTCCTGATCTGGACCCTGTTCATGCAGGCCGGTCTCGGCTGGTCGCCCATGCGGGCCGGACTCACCTCGGCATTCTTCGCGGTCGGCGCGGGCATCGGGGCGGGCGTCTCGGTGAGCGCCCTCGCGCCGCGGTTCGGCAAGTGGGTGCTGCTGGTCGGCGGGCTGATCACCGCGGGCGGATTCGCCTTATACGGTGTGCTCGCCACCCGCTACGAATCCGATTTCGCCTCCTGGCAAATGGTGTTCCCGCTGGTGGTGACCGGTATCGGATTCGGCATCGTGGTCGCGCCGACCATCGACATGCTGCTCGGGCAGATTCCCGACCGTGAGGCCGGGGCCGCGTCGGGGCTGCTGAACACCGGACAGCAGCTGGGGCTGGCGCTGGGCGTGGCGCTGGTCGGGATCCTGTTCTTCGGGCAGCTGGATCACGACTCGGCACGCGGCGTGGATTCCGTCGCGGCACAGACCCGCACGGAGTTGGCCGCCGCCGGGGTGCCGGACGGCGCGCGGGAGCAGATTCTCGCGGGCTTCTCCGCCTGCGTGCGGGACCGCTCCGGTGCGGTGGACCCATCGGTGGTTCCGCCCAGCTGTGAGTCGGCTCCCGCGGACCCCGCGATCGGCGGGATCCTGACGCGGGCGGGCGAAGACGCCAACGCGGTCAACTTCGCGCACACCTTCGAGTACACGCTGTGGTGGGGTATCGGGCTGATCGCCCTGGTCTGCGTCGGATTCCTGGCGCTGCCGCGCGACACCCGGCTCGAACAGCACGAGATGGCGGCCGAGGAGGACCTCCTCGGGGTCTGACCGCCACGCGCGACGGCCGCCGGTTCGGGGAATTCCTCTGACCGGCGGCCGCTTCCGGGGAAGAATCCAGACGAATCATCGACTTCCGACAGGAGCCAGTCATGCGCGCGGCCGTGGTCAGTAAGGGCGAATTCCAGGTCGAGGACCTCCCGACTCCCGTGCCGGGGCCGGGCCAAGTGCTCATCTCCGTCACCCGCTGCGGCATCTGCGGCTCCGACCTGCACGCCCGCCTGCACTGCGACGAACTCGCCGACTTGGCCGCCGCCACCGGCTACGACCGGTTCATGCGGTCGGAACAGCGCATCGTCATGGGGCACGAATTCACCGGGGAGATCCTGGAATACGGTCCCGGCACCCGGCGGCGCTGGAAGCCGGGCACCCCGGTGGTCGCCCTGCCGATCCTGCGCACCGGGCGGCAGCCCGAACTGACGGGACTGTCCGCGCACGCGCCGGGCGGCTACGCCGAACAGGTCCTGATCCAGGAACCCATGACCTTCCCGGTCCCCAACGGCCTCTCCCCCGACCACGCGGCCCTCACCGAACCCATGGCCGTGGCCTGGCACGCGGTCCGCAAGAGCCGGATCACCAAGGGCCAGACCGCTTTCGTCATCGGCTGCGGGCCGATCGGCCTGGCCGTCATCTCCATGTTGAAGGCCGCGGGCGTCCACACCGTCGTCGCCAGCGACTTCTCCCCCCGCCGCCGGGAACTGGCCGCGGCCTGTGGAGCAGATGTGGTGGTCGACCCCGCCACCGAATCCCCGTGGGAGTCGACTCCGAAGAAGTCCCGCATCACGGGCGCCGCCGACATTCTCAACCTCGGCTTCGACGCCATGGAACGCCTGCGGCGCATCCCCAATATTCCGTGGTGGTACCTGTTCCGTGCGGCCCACACGCTCCAACGCGGGCCCTCCGGTCCGGTCGTCTTCGAATGCGTCGGCGTCCCCGGCATCATCGACCAGATCCTCACGGCCGCACCGCCGTTGACCCGGGTCGTGGTCGTCGGCGTGTGCATGCAGCAGGACGCGTTCCATCCCGCCACCGCGATCAACAAGGAGATCGAGCTGCGCTTCGTGCTCGGCTACGACCCCGGCGAATTCCGCGACACCCTGCACATGATCGCCGACGGCAAGGTCGACCCGTCACCGCTGATCACGGGCACCGTGGGCCTCGACGGTATCGACACCGCTTTCACCACCCTCGCCTCCCCCGAGCACCACGCCAAGATCCTCATCGACCCGCGCAGCGACCGCACCGCGCCCTGACCGGGGACGTTATCGGCCGGGGCGCAGGGCCGGGAACGGGGTCGTCGGGGGCTCGTGGAGGATCTCCAGCAGGCCCTCGGCGCTGCGCGCGGCGGTGAGGCAGGCATTCGCGGTGAACTGATCGGCCAAGGGGTGGCGGGCCCGGTTTCGCCACTTCTGAACCGCGGCCAAGGCCGCTTCGCGCTGGGTGGGGACGTCGGTGTGGGCGGGCAGGCCCAGGCGGAGGGTGGGGGCCACGCCGGTGCCGCCGATCAGGCGGTTGAGTTCCGCGAGATCCTCCGGGGGCAAAGGGAGTTCGTCGGAGCGGAGGTGCGACAGCAGACGTAGTTCGGCGAAGCCGTGGACGTCGGCCAGCAGGGTGCGGACGCGCGGGAGCAGGGCGTCGGCCGGGGAGCCTTGGTTGGCGGCGAGAATGCGGGCCAGCGCGGTCAGTGCCGAGTGGGCCTTCAATTCGTCCGCACGCTGGGCGAATTGAACATCCAGGACGGTGCGCAGTTCGTCGAGGCCGCTGCGGCTGGAGAGTTCGGCGGCCAGCGCCTGCGAGCCGCGGACGCCCAGGCGGACCAGGGTGACGGCCAGTCGGATACCGAACAGGCCGAATCGCGCGGCCAGGTGGGCGCGGAGGTCGGCGGGGACCGGGAGGGGCAGGTCGGGGTGGGCGAAACGGTCGGCCGAGAGAAGGGCGGTGGTGAGGTCGTCGACGGGGATGGCGGCCAGCGCCTCGAAGGCGTCGTACTCCCGCTGCCGGAGGGTGGCGGCCGCGAAGGCCAGCAGACCCGCCACCGGAATCACCGACTGGCACAGGCCCGTTCGCTCCAGTTCCGTCGCGAAACGGGAGGCCACGTCGCGCGCCGAATGCAGGGCGTCGATGCGGCCCGCACCGATCTCATCGGCCCGCGACACCACGCCGACCACACCCAGTGGCCCCGAGAAACCCTGCGGTGCAACGCTACTACCGTTGTGACCGCCGCCGATCCGCTCCAGGAAATCGACATCGGCGGCGTCCAGCCGGCGCAGGAGGTAGAGCACGGCGTCGGCGGGCGGCAGCGCCGGGCCAGGGCCGCCGGGGGTCAGCAGCCGCGACGTGCGGGCCGACACCTCCCGCGACAGCGACGAGATCCCGGGGGTGTCGATGATGGTGGTCTGCGCCAGCTCGGCCGACGGCCACTCCACCGCCAGCTGATCCACCTCGCGCGGGGTCGGCGAATTCCAGCGCAGCGCCGACAGATCGAAGGTGAGACCGTGCGCGCCGGGCAGCCCCTCGGCCCCACGGCCACGGCGCACCACCACATCGGCGCGGGCGCCGTCCACGCTGTACGCGGTGACCCGGGGCGCGGTCCCATTGCGGTACCAGGTGACCAGGCGGGTGCACTCGGTGGCGTCGGTGGGCGCGATGTCCTGCCCGACCAGAGCGTTCAACAGGGTCGACTTGCCCGCCTTGAGCTGACCTGCCAGGGCCACCCGCAGCGGCTCGTCCAACCGCCGCGCGCACTCGTCCAGTTGAGCCCGTACCCGCGGCTGCTCGCCGAGCGCCCGCCGGGCCGCGGCCAGCAGCCCGCGCGTCTCCGGTACCAGCCCGTATCCGACACCGCTCGCGTCGTCCCTCATAGGCTCCCGATTCCGAAGCACACCGCACCTCCACGCATCCGCAAGGCATTCGCCGGGACACGCGGAATCGTTATCAGACCCCGCCGGGTCTCACAGCCGATTCCCAGGCCCGGGCATCGGCCCGCGCCGCCCGGGGACACGACTCCGTCCGCCACACCCTGATCTTGCCCGGCCCCGAGCGAATCCCCCGACCCGGCCTCGGTGTGCCGCACCGGCCGGCGCCGGTGCCTCCCCGTGCGCGCCAAGCCCCCTGAGGCTCGGCGCGCGCGACGGGTTCAGCGCGCGGCGGGCGGGAGCTGGGGGTGATTGCCCGGCGGCAGTGCGCCGGGCGACTCCGGGCCGAGGAGCGCGCCCGCGTGGCGGCGGAGTTCCCCCACGACGTGCAGGCGGCGTTCCAATTCGGCGGCCCGTTCGGTGCGACGCGCGGCCTCCACATTGGCGGCCTCCTGGGCGGCGCGCAGGGACTCGTCGATGGAGCGCAGGGTGCGGTCGGCGATGGCGGTGAAATGGTCGCGCAGCAACCGGTGAATACGGTGCAGGCGGTCCTTGGTCTCCTTGCCGCTGTGGAAGGCGATGTCGTCGAGATAGCGGCGCACCGCCATCTTGGCGTCGACGCGGCGCTTGGCCAGGCGGGCCTTCTTGTCGTCGCTGAACGCCTTGCCGCCCAGCAGAACTCCCGCGCCCAGGGAGAGCGGATTGATCAGCGCCATCCCCGCCATGGTGCCGACCATGCCCGCCATGATCACGCCGCCGTACGAGCCGCGCACGCCCACCAGCAGCTTGTGACTCAAGCCGAGATCCGGTTCCAGATCGGCGAGAGTGCAGGACCCGGTGCGGGAGTCGTCGTCGAGGGTGTCGCGGACCTCGGGCAGATCCACCGCGCCCAGATCGGTGAAATGGGTGGCGACCCGCTCGGCCAGCTTCACCGCCCGGGTGCCGGTCCACACCAGGTTGTCCCCGACCGCGGAACCGACGGTGGCCGTGAGCCATTCGTCCATGCTGTCCCAGTGCTTGCCGGGATCGTGGTCGTCGATCCAGTCCTCGGCGGTGCGGGAGATGTCCCGCAGCCGGTTGCGCAGATCGTGGTCGATATCGCCCGCCAGATCGGTGATGCCGTCGCCGAGGGTCTGCTGCCAGGCCGCGGTGTGGCGGTGCAGCTTCTCCGCCTCGGCCTTGGCGGCGTGCAGTTCCCGGATGGCGGCCGCGCCGCGCGCCGGATCCCGCAAGGCGACCAGCTCACTGCCCAACGCCAGCGCGAGATGCTCCGCGGCGGAGGAAATGTCGAGGGCGACCGCGCGTTGCATGGCCGCCTGATCCCGCGCCACCACCTGCTCCCGCAGGAACTGGAAAACCGGACCGAACCCGGACTCGCGGCCGAGCCCCTCGTCCTGCAGGCGCATGGCGTGGGAGCGCAGCACCGCCGAGACCGGCAGGATCGGCATCTCGATCTCATGGGCACGCAGGTGCTTCCGGTTCGCCTCGAACACCTGCCGCCAGTGCGGGTACAGATCGATCTTGGTGACCAGCACCGCGACGGCCGGGCACAACTCCCGCACCTGCCGCAGGAAATCCACCTCGGGATCGGTCAGCTCGGTGGAGGCGTCGGTGAGCACCAGGACGGCGTCGGCGGCCGGGGCCTGCGCGAGAACGCCTGCCGCGCCGGTGGTTCCGTGCGCGCCCAGCCCGGGCGTGTCCACCACCACGATGCCGTCGGCGAGCAGCTGACTCGGGGCCTCGAGTTCGACGCGGAGCACGGCGCGGCCCTGCGGGCCGCGGGCGGTGAGCGCAGGGACGGCCTCGAACGGCACCGCCTCCCGAGTGTTCTCGCCGCCGTCCGCGCCCGCCGCGACCACCGTCGCGCGCGGTTGCGGACCGTAGGACAGGACGGTGGTGACCGCGGTGGCGATATCGTCGGCGACCGGGCACACATCCAGATTGACCAGCGCGTTGACGAATCGGCTCTTGCCCTGATTCCCCAAGCCCGCCACCAGGATCCGGCGGCGCGGATCGCGCACCTTGCCCGCCACCGTCTCCAGCCGCGCGACCAGGTCGCCGCGTTCCGCGGCCCGCGCCACCGCAATGGTCTCCGAGACCATCGTCAACAGCGGATTCGCCGCCACCATGCCTGTCACAGCTTGCTCACCGACCTGCTCCAGCCATCCGTGTTCCGAGTGCACCTTCGAGAGACTGTCGCTGACCGCGGCGAACCCGCGGTGAGCGACCCCTCGCGTCACGAGTGCAGGATGTCGCCGACGATATCGCCGCCCGCGTGGGCCCCGAGATCCACCCCGGTGTGCGCGCCGCCGTCGCCGAACAGCGACGCATCCGGACCGGTGGTGTGCACTCCGCCACCGAAGGCCTGCGAAACATCCACTCCGGCCCAGGGATTCGCACCCGCGCCGTGCAGCCCGGCGTCCACCGCGCCGCCGCCGTGCATCCCGGCATCCAGACCGGTCCCGACCTGGGCCCCGCCGCCGACCTGCGTCGCCCCGGTGACCCCGGTGTCGAGCCCGGCCACCGCGTTCCCGACCCCGGTCAGACCGGTGCCGAGACCCGCGCCGACCTGCGAACCCGCGCCGACCGCCGAGTGCACCCCGGCATCCAGACCGGTCCCGGCCTGGGTCCCGGCACCAACAGCGCCGTGGAGGCCGGTGTCGAGCACGCCCTGCACGCCGGTGCCGATTCCGGTCGCCGCACCGCCCACGCCGGAAATGCCCGTCTCCAAACCACTTCCGACCTGCGCGCCGAGCCCGGTACCCCCATTCGCCGCGCTATTGAGCCCGGTCTCGAGCCCCGCACCGACCTGCGTACCCGCACCGACCGCGGTGTTCAGCCCGGCATCGAGACCGGTACCCAGCTGCGCACCCGTGTGCAGCCCGGTGTCCAGGCCCGAGCCCAGCTGCGTCCCGAGGTCCGCACCGGTGTGCAACCCGGTACCCAGGCCCGCACCCAGCTGCGTCCCGAGGTCCGCACCGGTGTGCAACCCGGCGTCGAGACCCGTACCCAGCTGCGCTCCCGTGTTCAGGCCGGTCCCGAGACCCGCGCCCAGCTGCGTGCCCGCGCCGACCGCGGTGTTCAGCCCCGCGCCGAGACCGCCGCCCAGCTGGGTGCCGAGATCCGCGCCCGCCTGGAGTCCGGTGTTCAGCCCCGCGCCCAGCTGGGTGCCGGCACCGACAGCGGTGTCGACGCCCGCGCCCAGGTTTCCGCCCAGCTGGGTGCCGAGGTCCGCGCCCGCGTGCAGGCCGGTGTCCAGGCCCGCGCCGAGCTGGGTGCCCGCGCCGAGGAGGGCGTCGGCGGTGCCGGAGAGGCCGGTCTCCAGGCCGGTGCCGAGCTGGGTGCCGAGGGCGGCACCGGTGGTCACCGCGGCATTGAGGCCGGTCTGCAGACCGGCGCCGGTGTCGAGGGCGCCGTTCAGGCCCGTCTGCAGGCCCGCGCCCGCGGTGATGGCGGTGGAGAGCCCCGCGCCGAGCCCGGCCTCCAGGTCGGCGGCGGTGGTGATCGCTCCGGTCAGTCCGGTGGTGAGATCCGCGCCACCGTGGGCGACCGCGTCGAGCGCGCCCTGCAGGCCGGTTTCCAGGCCCGCGCCCGCCGCCAGGCCGCCGGTGAGGGCGGAGGTCAGGTCGGCGGCGGCCTGGGCGCCGAGGACGCCGCCCAGATTGGCTTCGACACCGGCCGCGACGTCGGCGGCCGCGCCGAGCGCACCGCCGAGTCCGGCGGTCAGGCCCGCACCGAGTCCGGCGGCCGCGTCCACGGCCGCGCCGACGCTGTTGGCGAGACCCAGCTCCAGGCCGGTGCCGACCTCGGGGCCGAGGTTGACCTGGGTGGCGGCGAGGGTGGCGACCCCGAGGTTCAGAGCCGCGTTGTCGACGAGACCGATGCCCACGTTCGCACCGACTCCGGTGACCGCGCCGACGCCGGCGTTCGCGCCGAGACCCGCGTCCGCGCCGAGGCCGGCGTCCAGACCGGTGGCGGCGCCGAGGCCGGCGGCCCCGCCGCCCGCGGCGATGATGCTCGACAGCTGCGAACCTCCGGCAACCAGCGCGGATTCCGCCACCATCGGCGCCACGGCCGCGATGTCCTCCGGGGTCACGGTGTCCAGGCCGGCGGCGGCGAGGGCCGCGCCCGGATTGGTGCAATAACTGACGGCGGCCTCGTGGTCGCGCAGCAGGTTGAGGATGAACTCGAGAATTGCGTTGGGGCTCATGATGAATCGTCTCCCTGGTGGGGCGGGCCCCGTTGACCCGCACTGCTCGAATTGACTTTCACGTTGGGAAGACGACTTGTTACGCGTGTGGGGTGAACTCCCCCGGTTTCCCCATCGATCACCTTGGGGGTCCGGCGACCATTAGGGGAATTTCCCCAAACCTGCCGGGGAATCGGTAACGAGAACCCCCCAGCAACCGACAGGCTCGGTGGGCCGCCCGGCCTAACAGAGGGTTTTCAGACATATCGGACCAAGAGCTTTCGAGCGGCACGCGCAACACCCACCGCGTGTCCGGTAATGACAGGGGAACTCGAATGAGTCAGGGGCTGGCGCTCGGCATCACGGTCGGGTCGTCGAACACGGTTGCCGTGACAACTTCGGGGGGACAGCACAAGCTCCATACCCGGCCCAGCACGCTGGGCGCGGAGACGGAGGTTCCGGAGAGTTTCCTGTCCCGGGTCGGGGATCCCGTGGACATCCGCACCCGCGACGGTTCCGTCGTCCGGGCCGCGGACCTGGTGGCGACCGCCATCGGCCGCGTGGTGACGGATATGGGCCCGGCGGGCGCCTCGGTCGCCTGCTACCCGGCCTGGTGGTCGCAGCACACCGTGGAAACGCAGCGGACCGCGCTGGACGCGGCCGGACTGGGCGAGGTCGCCCTGGTCCCGGAACCGGCGGCGGCCATGCGCTGGCTGCAGGACGTGAACGGCTCCAGCCATGACGGCGCGATGGTGGTGTACGACCTCGGAGCCACCGGACTGACCGTCTCGGTGGCCCGCACGGGCGCTATGTCGGGCCTGCTCGGCGAACCGGTCCGCAGCACCGCGGTGGCGGGTTCGGAATTCGATCTGCTGACGATGAGATATGTCCTCGCCTATGCGGTCGGCGAAAAAGATTTCGATCCTTTCGACCCGGTAGTGGAACAAGAATTGGCGGCGCTCCGGGAACGCTGCAAAATTGCGAAAGAAACTCTCTCCACAAATACCGCCACCATGGTGCCGGTACGTTTACCCATGCTCGGCGTCGCCGATGTGCGACTGGTTCGCGACGATATCGAGGAGCTGCTGCGGGGTCCGCTCCTCGGTTCGACCGACCTGGTCCGTGAGGCGCTGCGCCGTGCCGGACTGACCGCCGCCGATCTGGACGGCTTCCTGCTCATCGGCGGCGGCGCGAGCATCCCGCTGGTAACCGAGCTGTTGTCCACCGAGTTCGGCGTCCCGGTCGCGGCCGCCGCCGACCCGGCCCACCTGAGCGCGCACGGCGCGGCCCTGCTGGCCGCCGACCTGCTCGCCGACATCACCGAGACCGAGGCCCACCCGGCCATCGCGATCGGCGGCCCGACCTACGCCGAGGCCGACGGCAGCACCGCACTCATTCCGCCCCGGACCGCCGCGGGCATGCCCCGCCGCATCGGCGGCGGCTCCCTACCCGAATCCGCCGACGCCGCCCCGGCGGCAGCCGCCGGACTCGAGACGACGGAATCCGCCGCGGCTCCGCGTATTCCGCTGCTGCCCGAACTGCCCGTCGAGGAACCCCGGAGCGGCTTCCGGCACTGGAAGCGGCTGGCCGTGTTCGGCGCGGCCGCCATCGCGGTGGCCGCCGTGGCGACCGGCACGCTGGCCATGGGCACCGGCGACCGGTCCACCCCCGCGAATCCCGCGGGGACGCCGACCCCTTCGACCTCGGCGGTGGCCCTGGACAAGGCCGCGCCGAACGGCGGGGCCACCCCCTCCGGCGCGCCCGCCGCGACCGTGCCGGGCAGTCCGATCGCCGCGGTGAACTCGCCCCAGCAGCCCGGCGCCACCCAGCCGGGCGGCGCCCAGCCCGGCACACCGGCCTCCGGCGCCCCCGTGGGCGCTCCGGCCGCCCCGGGCGGCCAGTCGGATACCCCTGCCCAGCAACAGAATCCGGTGCCGGAGCAGTCGCCGCAGACCCAGCAGGCGCAGCCGCAACCCGCACCGCAGACCCAGCCGCAGCCCGCCCCGGCGCAGCAGCAGCCGCCGGTGCAGACCATGCAGTTGCCGCAGCCTCCCGTGCCCGCCCCCGTGCAGGTGCCGGCGCCCCAGCTCCCGACGGGAGCCTTGAACAACGCCGTCGACGGACTCGGGAAAATTCCCGGTACGCACGGCTGAGAGTTGGTTCCTCGTGACAGGCGTTACCCCAGTCGCGCTCGATTCACTTCCGGGCGCGCGAGAGATATTCCGGGACTTGGATTCCGGCGATTCCGGCGCGGTGCTGTACCTCATCCGCGGCCGTTCCGGCACCGGTAAGTCCACCCTGCTGGGCGCGATCCGGGCGCGGCTACGCGCCCGCGGCGTCGCGCTCACCGACCATCCGGCACAGGCCCCGCGTCCCGGCGGCGCGGAGACCGGCCGCCCCCGGACCGCCCTGGTCGTCGACGACGCGCACACCCTCGGCGCGGCCGAGTTCGATCTGCTCCGCGCCGCGGCCGAATCCGGGGAGTACCCGGTCGTCATCGCGCTGCGGTCGCGGCCGCACGACGCCCGGCTGCGCGGGCTCACCGATCTGGTGGCCCGCCGCGGCCGCGTGATCGATCTGCGCGCCCTGGGTGCGACCGAGATCGCCCCGTTCGCACGGGAATTGGGCATGATGGTGCCGCGCGGCCTGGCCCAGCACATCCATCGCCAGACCGGCGGCATCCACGGCGGCGTGGTGGCCGCCCTGACCGCCGCCTGCGCGACCCGCCTGGACGCGGGCGTGACGGCCGTCGATCAAGCGGTGACCGCGTGGGCCCGGACCCGGCTCGACGACTCCGACCCGGACCTGCTCGACGCCCTGGTGGTGGCCGCCATCGGCGCGGGCCTGGATACCGGCGAACTGACCGAGGTCCTCGACCTCTCCCCCGCCGACGCCCAGAGCCTGGTGGACCGGGCCCGGGGCAGCGCCCTGGTCACCGATGCCGATCTCCTGCTGGCCCCGGCGGTCGCGCCGCTGCGCACCCTCGTCGGCGACCGCCGTTTCCTGACCGTCGCCCGCCGCCTGCTGCACGCCCGCCTGGAGGCCGGACTGCTGCGCGACCACACCGCGCTGCTGCTCGCCGAATCCGGACTCCGCGACGAGCGGCTGGCCGCGTTCCTGTGCGTCGCCGCGGAACGCGCCGGTGACGAGGCCGTCCGCTACTACGCGTCAGCGGCCGCCGCCGGTGCGGACCCGGAGGCGCTGGCGGTCCGCTGGGCCGACGCCGCGGCCCGCAGCGGCGACGGCGACACCGCGCTGCGCCTGGCCGAGCCCAGCCTGGCGAATCCGGCGATCCCGCTCGCCGATCTGGCCGTCGCGGTCCGTGTCTGCGCGGGCGTCTGGACCCGGCGCGGTCTGGCGGATCGAGCGGCGCAGCTCTACACGTGGCTCGGGCCCGCCCGGGTGGGCGCGGACTGGGCGGTGGCGGCCACCGTGCTGTACCTGTCCGGCGATGTCCGAGGCGCCCGGGCCCTCTCGGTCAATGCCGGGCAGTGGCCGCCCACCGAGGCGACCTCACGGGCCGCGTCCATCGCGCATGCCCTGTCCGATTCGATC
This sequence comes from Nocardia sp. NPDC004151, assembly GCF_042874235.1. Classification (NCBI taxonomy): domain Bacteria; kingdom Bacillati; phylum Actinomycetota; class Actinomycetes; order Mycobacteriales; family Nocardiaceae; genus Nocardia; species Nocardia sp. NPDC004151. The sequence goes on from NZ_JBIAMR010000017.1 coordinate 166,019, forward strand.
GGATCGCCCGGAGCCCAGCCGGCCCACCGCCCCGGTGCCGCGCAGCGCGGAGTGACCGCGTCCGGAACGCTCGGCGGCGGGCGTTCCGGGACCGGACAACCGTCGCCCGGCGCGGCCGGCAACGGTCGCACCGGAACCGAATACTCCTCGGCGCCCGCGTCTTTCCACCGCCCTGCGCCGGGGACCGACCCGGCCCGCGGCGCGCACGACGGGGTCGCCGGGCGCAACGGCGGACCCGGCGGTGCGGGTGCGCTCGCCGCCGGTGACCACCGCGGCCACACCGTCACGGGCGCCCGACCGCATTCGCCGGCGCAGGTCAGCGACTTCGGAACCGACTCGGCCCCAACCGGTTTCACCGCGGAGATGCGGGCTGTCCCCCCGGCGACCCTCGCCGGGCAGCGTTTCGCCAATCCGGCGCAGGCTCGCCGCGGTGCGGCCGTGTCGGCGGCGTCGGCGCTGATCCACGCGGCGCACTCCGGTCCGGCCCCGGCCGACGACGGCGGCGATCGCTTCCTGCCGTGCTCGGCGGTGTCGATCGCGGTGCTGCTGTGCCTGAGCATGGGTGACCCCCGCCGCGCCGCCGACGCCCTGCGCGGCGCGAGCCCCACGCCGCAGAGCCTGGTGCTCGGCGCCTGGGTGGCCATGCTGGGCGGCGACGAGCATTCGGCCGCCACCCTCATGTCGGAAGTGCCGGTGGCGGAACTGGATCCGCGTGATCGCCTGCTCGCGCACGGCGTGATCGTCGGCCTGGCCCGCCGCAGCGGCGACCACGCCGCGCTGGCCCTGGCCTGGCAGCAGGCCTACCCGCTGTTCGACGAGGTCGGCGCGGACCTGCTGGCGCTGCTGCCCATCGGCGAACTGTGGCTGGCCGGCATCCGTTTGCGCGACGAGGCGCGGATGACCGCCCTGGTGACCGGCGCCGACGAACTGCTGCGCCGCCTCGGCGAACCGCCGGTCTGGTCGAATGCCTTCCACTGGTACGCGATTCAGGCCGCCATCGCCCAGGAGAGCCCGGAAGCGCTGCTGCCGCATGCCCATCGGCTGAAGACGGCCGCCTCGGCGGGCGATCCGCAGGCCGCCGTGCTGGCCGACGCGGGCCGCACCTGGGTGCTGGTGCTGCGCGGACAGGTGGTGCGGGATCGGGTCGAGGGCGCGGTGGCGCGACTGGCCGGGCTCGGCCTGCGCTGGGACGCCGCCCGTCTGGCCAGTGAGGCCGCGCTGGCGGCGAGCGACGCCGCCACCGCGACCGCCCTGCTGAAGCTGGCCCGCACGGTGCGGGCGCAGTCCCGGCCGCCGGAATCGCCGGTCCGGGTGCCCGAGCCCGCGGCCCCGCAGGCACGCCCGGAACCGGTCACCGATACCGTGCTGAGCGAACGCGAACGCGAGGTGGCCGAACTGGTGCTGCTGGGTTTGACGTACCGGGAGATCGGGGCCCGGCTCTACATCTCGGCCAAAACCGTGGAACATCACGTGGCCCGGATGAGACGTCGAATCGGTGCGGGGTCGCGTTCGGAGTTATTGTCAATGCTCCGCGCCATGGGTCACGGTTCACTCCTGGTCTGATCCGGACGCGGAGAGACCGGACGCACCGAGTGAGGTAACGAGAATGGCCACTGGCGTGGGCCTGCGGATCGCGGACGACGAATCCGTCGTAGCCGTGGTGACCGGCGACGACGCCACGCTCCCGGTGCATTACACCGTGCGTGAATCGGTGCTGCACATGTCCGACGACGGGGACGCCGTGCTGGGCGGGGACGCGCCGGAGGGCTATTCGCACTCCATTCGCGGCTTCGTCGGCGCGGTCGGCGACCCGGCCGGGCTGGCGGTGGACGACGGGGAGGCGTACCGGGCCGAGGACCTGATGGCCACGGCGGTGTTCTGCCTGATCAGTCAGGCCGCCGAACACCTCAACGGGCCCGCCGAGTTCTATCTCGCACACCCGACCGGCTGGACCGACCCGCACGTGCGCTCGCTGCGCGAGGCCCTGGACTACCTGGGCCTGAAGTCGGTGGTGCTGGTCAGTGAGCGCGACCTACCGCAGGCGGACGCGGAGACCGGCAAGACCCTCGCCTACAACGCGGCCCGTGCGGCCCTGGCGGCGGTGCTGTCCACTCCGGCCGGGCTGACCCCGCCCGATGCCACCGCGTCCGCCGTGAACGCCGCCGACGTCACCGATGTGCTGCCCGCGCTGAAGTCGTCCGAGCCGCTGGCGCAGGCCTATTCGGCCGCGGTCGCGGCGGTTCCGGCCGCCACCGCCGCCGAGCCGGTGGTCACCCGATCGATTCCGGCGGCCGCGGTCACGCACGCGCCCCGCGCTTCCCGGGGCCCGTACATCATCGCCGGGGCGGCCGCGCTGATCGGTTTGCTGCTCGTTGGCGTCGGAGTGGCGGCGGTGTTGCGCCAGGACGACTCCACCCCCGGCCCGCCGCGCGGCGAGGTCCGCAACGAACCGGACGCCACCGCGGGAGTGGCGCCGCCGCTGCTACCGCCCACCGGTTCGCTGCATCCGACCGCGGCCGCGCCCGTCGATCCGGCCGACGCCCCGGTGACCTCCGAGGCGCCGACCACGACGACGCCGCCGCCGACCACCACCACTCCGGAGCCGACGACCACTCTGCCGCCGGTTCCGGCGACCACGGTGCCGACCACCACCCGCCCGTATCCGCCGATCTATCAGATCCCGCCGGTACCGACATTCGGCCTGCCGCCTGCTCCGGTGCTGCAGGACCCGTGGGGACAGAGTCAGCGCTGATTTCGTAGCGACCATCCGAGGTTTGTGCCCTAAAGTGGTGCGCTGACCGACCTTCCGGAAGGTAACCCGGGAACCTTTCACCGCCGAAGCCGGTCTGCTGGTGCACTACGAAGGGACTCCATGCGCAAGTTCATGGCGCGCCGCGCCGCGGTCCGAGCAGCCACCGTCGCCGTTGCCTCGACCGTTCTCATCGGGCCCCTTCTGAGCACCGCCACGGCAGACCCGGCCTCCCCGGATCAGCTTGCCGCCGAGAGCCTTCCGGCCGAACTGGTGACCGCCATCCAGCGCGATCTGAAGATGACTCCGGCCGAATACCTGGACCGCGCGGCCAAGGCCCAGCAGTTGCGGGACTACGCCAGCGAATTCCGCACCCAGCGCCCCGACGACTTCGCCGGCGCCTGGATCGGGACCGACGGCAAGCCGGTGCTGGCCGTCACCTCCCTCGACGCCGCCAAGGTCGCCGCGGCCGCCGGGTACCAGACCCGGCTGGCCCCGATCAGCGCGGACGGCCTGGAGAACTCGGTCGATCAGCTGAACCAGTGGATCACCACGCTGCCGCGGGAGATCTCGGGCGCGATCAATTCGGTGGCCATCGACTTCCTCAACAGCCAGCTGGTGCTCAGCGTCGCCAACACCCCGGGCGGCCATTTGCTGAATCTGCCCACCCTGATCGCCAATATCAAGGTGATCCTGTCGCCGAACTCCGGCGGCCCGGTGGAGCGGCGGCCGATGGGCGGCGACACCTACATCACCGCGCCGACTCCGCTCGACACCTCGCTGCACGGGGTGGATGTGTGCTCGTTCGGATTCAACAGCGTCGATTCCGCGGGCAATGCGCTGAACATCAGCGCGGGGCATTGCAATCCGAATGTGGACAAGGGCACCAGCGCCGAGGTGTACCTGCCGAATGTCAAAAACCTGTTGTCCAGTCCGAAGGTCGGCACTTTCGTCACCTCGAACCTGGGCGGCAGCAGTGCACTGGACTATTCGGTCATCAAGCTCAATGACGACGCGGTGAAGGCGGGCATGGATCAGCCGTCGGTGCGCGGCGCCAACGGCACCACTCTCACCATTACCGGTGTGGCCGACCCGATCACCGGCGCGCCGGTCTGCAAGTCGGGCCAGTCGTCCACGTTCACCTGCGGTTTCGTGGTGGCGGACCGGGTCGAGACCCAGCTCTACACCACCGAGGGCAATTCGAAGACGATCCGCGGCTTCGCCTCCAGCGCCTGCACCCTGGGCGGTGACAGCGGCGGCGCCATCGTCACCGGCACCCTGGCGCTGGGCATCACCAGCGGTTCCAACGCGGCGGACGCACCGAACTGCAACGAGGCCAACACGCAGCTCGCGCAGTACGGCGGCACCGCGTCGCTGGGCATCCCGCTGCGCCCGATTCTGAACGAAATCGACGCCAATTCGGGCGGCGGCGTCGGCAGCGGAATTCAGGTGCGGACTCGCTCGCACACGTGAGTGATTCACCCGTCAGCGATTCACGCCGAGTGACGGATTCGCGGCCCGGTGCGACGGGCCGCGAAAATCGGACATCCCCCGCATTGGGGGTCAATCTCCCATGCCTGCCGTTTGCTCGGCGAATACCGAAACGTCATCTGGCAATAAGTAGGCATAACGGGCCGGACACCATATAGTCGGGGCCATGCTCCTGCCACGTATGCGCGCCTCCATGCCTGCCGCGGGCCGACGCCCGCGGTCCCTTGTCCGAACTGCGGCGATCGCGGCCACCGCGGTTCTCGTCGCCGGACCCTTGGCGGCGAGCGCACACGCGGAGCCCGAGACCCCCGCGACCCCGAACCTGCCGGCCGAGCTGATCACCGCGATCACCCGCGACCTCAAGATCTCCCCGCAGGACTACCTGAACCGCGCCGACGTCGCGCAGAAGGTGGCCACCTTCGCCACCACCGCGCAGCGCCAGTTCCCGGATGTCTTCGGTGGCGCCTGGCTGGACGAGACCGGCAAGGCGATCGTGGCGCTCGCCCCCGGCGACGCGCACGAGCAGGCTCGCAAGGCCGTGCAGGACGCCGGTTTCACCGCCAAGGACGTCGCCAAGAGCGAGACCACCCTGCGCGGCGAGAAGAACGCCTTCCAGCAGTGGCTCAAGGACCAGCCGGAGTCGGTGTCCAAGTCGATCCGTGGCGTGGCCGTCGACACCCTGAACAACAGCATCGCGGTCCGCGTGGACAAGGCCGACATCCCGCTGCCCGGTTTCGTGGACCCGGCGCGCGTCATCGTCATGACCGCCCCGCCGGTCGGCGGCGAGGGCCAGGACGTCCCGAAGGCCGCGGAGATCGCCGGAGCCGGCCCGCGCACCATGGCCGCCGGTGACGCCTTCGCCTCGGTGGCCGGTCGCATGTCGCTGCGCTGCTCGCTGGGCTTCAACGGCGTGGACGGCAACGGCAATGTCGTGAACATCACCGCGGGCCACTGCAACCCGAACATCCCTGCCACCGGCGGCGCCAACTCCCCCGGCGTGTTCCAGCTGGCCGGCGAGAGCATGGGCCCGCAGATGGGCTCGTTCCAGAAGTCGGTGCTGGGCAACCAGGACTACTCGATCGTCGGCATCAACGACCAGTTCCGGGACAGCTTCTCCAACCCGCTGGTGAGCGTTCCGAACGCGGCCCCGATCACCGTCACCGGTGTGGCCGTCCCGGTGGTCGGCGCCCCGGTCTGCAAGTCGGGCGCGCGCGCCGGCTTCAGCTGCGGCGTGGTGAACGCCGTCGACCAGACCGTCCAGGTCGGCGACCGCTTGCTCACCCAGTCGTTCTCGTCGAATATCTGCGCCCTGCCCGGTGATTCGGGCGGCCCGCTGGTGACCGGCACCCTGGCGCTGGGCATCTCCAGCGCCTCCTCGGTCGCCGACTACCCGATCTGCGAGATCCCGAACCTGATCGGTCTGATCACCGGCAACACCCCGCAGCTGTTCGCGCAGCCGATCAGCACGGTGCTCTCCGACAACCCGGGTCTGCGGGTGCGCACCAGCTAGGCACAGCGTCCTCGGAAAGGCCGGTAGCTCAACCGCTACCGGCCTTTTCGCTTTCTCGGGTACCCGGGGGCCCTCCGAGGGCAGCGGTGGGGCGGTGGGTAAGCAGTGGGACGGGAGTGATCGGGCGTGGTCGCGGCCCGGCCGGTTCGGGCATCCTGGAGCTATGTGTTTGGCGTTGCTCGGCTGGCGGGCCCATCCGGACTACCGGTTGATCCTGGCCGCCAATCGGGACGAGTTCTTCACCCGCCCAACGGAATCGCTGCGCCGCTGGGACGAGGTGCCGGGCCTGCTCGCGGGCCGGGATCGGGGTGCGGCCGGTCCGGTGCCCGGCACCTGGCTGGGCGTGCTGCCCGACCGGCACCGCTTCGCCACGGTCACCAATGTGCGACTACCCGGCGAGTTCCGCACCGACGTTCGCTCCCGCGGCGCGCTGCTGATGGATTTCCTGCGCGGCGACGCGGTACCGGAGAAGTTCGCGCGCGGCATCGCGGCCGCCCCCGACGACTACAACGGCTTCAATCTGCTGGTCTCGGATCTGGAAACGCTGTGGTGGCACAGTAATCGGAGCGAGGGCGGCCCCCGGGAACTGCCGCCCGGCTTCCACGGCGTCTCCAATAACGCACTGGTCGGTTCGCTGACACCGGACGGCACGGTCGTCACCGACACCGATGCCTCCGTGTGGCCGAAAGTCCGCAATGGCGTGCGCGCGCTGGCCGCGGTACCGCCGGGCGATGTCGCGGGATATCTCGGAGTGCTGGCCGACCGCACCGCGGCCCCCGCCGCCGAACTGCCCCGCACCGGCCTCGACCGGCTCACCGAACGCTCCGCCTCGGCGCGTTTCGTCAACCATCCCGTGCACGGAACCCGCTGCAGCACAGTCCTTCTGGTGCGCGAGGACGGCCGCTACGTGATGACCGAGCGCACCTTCGCCCGCTTCGGCCGCCGCCGCGACACCGTGGTGCTCGAGGGCCGGATGGACCTCCCCGCCTGAAAAAGCACCAGGCCCGCCTCCGACGAGCGAGGCGGGCCTGGTGTTCGAACCTGCCGGGGCGATGCCCCGGCGACGTCACTAGTTCGGGGTGACCTGCTGCTGGGCAGCGGGAGCCCACTTGGTGGTGCCGTCCGGCGCCTGCATGGTGTTCAGCAGGTCGATACCGGCCGCGACCAGGGTCGGGCCACCCGCGGCGATGGTGCCGAGGATGCCGCCGATGCCGGCGCCCGCGACCAGACCCGGCACGCAGCCGGCGACGATGGTCACAACGCAGCCGATAATCGCGCCGAGGGCGGTGCCCACGAAGCTGCCGATGCCCAGCGCGAGGCTGAACTGGGTGGAGAAGTAGCTCATCGCCTTCTGGTTCTCGTCAGAGGAGGCGATCGGCTTGGCGGAGGCGACCGGCGCGGCGGCCAGCACCTGGGTGCCGGGGTTGAAGTCGGCCGGCTTCTCCGGAACGACCTCGAGCACCTTGCCGTCTTCCTTGACCTCGGACTTGACCGGGATCTGGGTGCCCGCCGCGGTGTAGGACAGCGGGAACGAGATCACGACCGCGCCCTGCTGGTCCTTGACGTTCACCACAGTCTGCTTCGGGTCCTCGGGCGTCGCGCCGTCCTGCTGCGCGAGTTCGAAGGCGCCGTTCTTCAGGGTGGAGACGATCGTCTTGCCGTCGACCAGCTTGGTGGAATAGTTGATTCCAGCAGGCTGTGCGGGAGCGTTGTCGGCGTGTGCGGTCGTCATCCCGATGGTCATTGCGCCGATGACCAGGGCAGCAGCCGCAGTGGTACTGCGAAGCTTCATTCGATTGGTTTCCAATCCGTCATGAGGTATATCCGCTGCGCGCTCTTCGCCACGCGAGGCCCGGCTTCCCTCGGGCCATGCCTCTACGCGCTAGGACGAGTCCTCCCCGAGCATGTGAAGACGCGCACAGCTGTCGGACAGCGTGAGCCTAGTCGATCACATTACGATTTGCGAGATCGGTTTCTTTCTGCACGCCACCATGTTTGGAAGTAAGCCTGCCCTTGGTTAAGGGCGTGATTTGCCGGGATTTACGGTGTGGGAAACCCTGGACAACTAAGTTACCGACGAGTAACTTACCGTCCATTAGGATACGAGCAACTCGAGGCGTACCAGGCTGCCTCGCGAAACGCTCGTAGAACCGTAAGAGAGGTCGCGACATGAATGCCCTGACAGTGACACTGGGCACGCTTGGGGCGGTGTTCACAGTCTTCTGTTGGGCATCGTTCATCGGAGGCGTGCGAAATATCGTGCGCACCGTCATGGTCGGGCAGTCCGCGCCCGATCGCTGGCGGCCGTTCTTCCCACGCTTCAAGACCATGTTCGTGGAGTTCCTCGCGCACACGCGCATGAACAAGTTCCGCACGGTCGGCTGGGCGCACTGGCTGGTCATGATCGGCTTCCTCGCCGGGTTCATCCTGTGGTTCGAGGCCTACGGTCAGACCTTCGACCCCGAATTCCATTGGCCCATCATCGGTTCCTGGGGCATCTACCACCTGGTGGACGAATTCCTCGGCATCGGAACCGTGGTCGGCATCATCGTGCTGATCGTGATCCGCCAGCTGAACCACCCGCGCGTTCCGGCGCGGCTGTCGCGCTTCAGCGGCTCGAAGTTCGCGCCCGCCTATGTGATCGAGTCCATCGTCCTCGTCGAGGGTCTGGGCATGGTCTTCGTGAAGGCCGGCAAGATCGCGACCTACCACGAGTCCCACACCTGGAGCGACTTCTTCACCGAGCAGGTCGCCAAGCTGCTGCCCGAGTCGATCGCCATGGTGTCGATCTTCGCGTTCATCAAGCTCTGCTCCGGCGCGCTGTTCCTGCTGCTGGTCGGCCGCAATGTCACCTGGGGTGTCGCGTGGCACCGTTTCGCCGCGTTCCCGAACATCTACTTCAAGCGTGAGGACGACGGCGACGTCGCCCTGGGCGCGGCAAAGCCGATGATGTCCAACGGCAAGGCGATCGAGATGGAGACCGCCGATCCGGACAACGACACCTTCGGTGTCGGCAAGTTCGAGGACTTCTCCTGGAAGGACATCCTCGACGTCACCACC
>NZ_JBIAMR010000018.1:0-174206 GCF_042874235.1 Nocardia sp. NPDC004151
ATTTGCCAACGTGGACAGCGCTTTCCAGCTCACGTGTGGAGGGGTGCCGCTTCGCGGCACCCCTCCACACGAACTACTTTCAAAACACGGCCTAGATCTCTCGCGCTGGTTCTCCTGCGGCCGCTGCGATCATGGGTGGGAATCAGTCGGGAGTCGGGAGTCGGCATGGCCAAGCTCGATCGTGTGCAGCTCATCGAACTGGTCGCGCGCGTCGCGAGCGGCGAAGGGAGCGACGAGCAGTTGGATGAATGGCTCACTCAGCTGCAGGATTCGGTGGCGGACCCGCGCATCTCGGACTACATCTTCTGGGACTTCTCCGACCCGCCGCTGACTGCTGAACAGATCGTGGACAAGTCGCTGGCCTACCGGCCGATCGTGCTGGGCGGACCGGAACAGCCGACGGTTCCAACGGAGTGATCTGCCGCAGCGGCGCGGTTCCACGAACCTTTTCGCCCAAGCGGGTGTCGGCATTTCGCCGTGGATAGCCTTGACGCTGTGGATGGTCTCGACATCAAAACCGCCGTGGGCAGCGATACGGGCAATCGCTATTCGGCGAACTTCGACGTCACTTATCTCGCTGAGAAGCCCTTGCTCGCGGTGCTGGCCGACGGTATGGGAGATGGGCCGGGCAGTGCGGCCGCGGGGCGGATCGCTGTCGATACCTTCGTCGACTACGCCACGCGTGTGGCAGAACCGGGGCCGGACACGCTGCGCGATGCGGTGGCAGCAGCTCATGCCGACGTGAGCCGCGTCGGCCGTGAATTGCGGGACCTCGCCGGGTGCACTCTTACCGCCATGATTGCCGCGCCACAGGGTTACTGGCTCGTTCAGATCGGTGACTCGCGTGTATATCGGTGGCGTGCCGGGCTGCTCGAACTGTTGACCACCGACCATACGATGGCATGGCTGGGTGCGGTGCACGGTTGGTATCCGTTCGACTCGGCACAGGCCGCGGCGGCCCGATATCAACTGACACGCTATATCGGCCATGGGTCCGCGCCGGAACCCGATGTGTTCAGCGTGACGATGAGACCCGGTGACCGATACCTGTTGTGCACCGACGGCGTATCCGAACAGGTCGGCTACGACGACCTACGGACATTTCTCGGTCGCGATACACCGCCGAACTCTGTCGTCACCGCCCTTTTGGCCGCCTGCGAGACAGCGGGCGGAAACGACAACGCCTCCGCCATCGTGATCCGAGTCGAGTGAACGACATGTCGGAGGTTGTGAACTTGACGGCGGTTGATTCCGCGGGTGTGCAGTGGCCGGTCGTGCTTCGTCTGGGTGAGCCTTCGGTGGCGCGGGTGGAGTTGGTGGGTCATGGCGTGTTCGGGTCGGCTGATGACGACTACCTGAGTTGTCTGCTCGCTGTGCGCGAGTATCTGGAGGCCAGGGGCCGACTGTTGTGCTGTCAGGGCGCTCGGCCAGATGTGTGGCCGTCGGGCATGTTGCGGCAGTTCGACAATGGCCGGCGGGCACACGTTCTCGACCATGATCGGCGAGGTGCGGAGCTCGAGGTGGTGGACATCTTCGCGCCGGCGCCGGCGGAGGTGGTCGTGAGCGTGCTGGATCAGGGCAAGGCCGTGTTCGCGTTCCATGGCTTGCCCTGGCGAGGAGAGTAGCTGCCACCTCACCGCCGGAAGGTCGGCGCAGACAGGGGAACGTCCTGTCTTGCCGCACCGCGCCGACCGAACCGGCCGGCACGCGGCGAATGCGAGTCGAGACCGACTGCGGCGCAGGAACATCCGCTGCTGCCGATCCGAGCGCGTCGCCGACTCGTCCTGGGGATTCGCCCGAAGTCCCCTCCATGACGTGGATCGGGACAGGACTACGCTTCCTCGATTTGCTTCGTGTCCGGCTTCTGAACCCCGTTGGGGCGGATCTGTTCGAGGGCCTGCCGTACGACGTCCTCGGAGACGTCGCCCTTGACCGAGATTTCCGAGTCGCCGATTCTCAAGGTGAATTTCGTTGTGCGGCTGGCGATCCAGGCTGTCACGCATGCGGTGACCGCACCCATCAAGGGCGCGGATTCGACCACCAGTTTGATGAGTTCCGATGCGCCGAGCGCGTCCGGGACGGGTTCGCCGCTGATCAGTCGTTTGTGGACGGCGCGTAGGTCGTCGTCCACCACGATCGCCTCGAACAGCGAGGCCAGTTCGGCGATGTCGTCGTCGGCGTCGGTGATCGAGATGGTGATCGTTGCGGCCACGTGGATCCTCCCCGGTTGGTCTGTGGCCGCAATTCTAGGACGGACGGTCAGTGCGCGCGCGAGTGGTACTGGGGGATGGGAGGATTCGCGCGTCGGGTGCAGTACCGTCCCTCCGGGAAATCACCCGGGGGACGGTCCGCACCGTCCGCGCGCCGCTGCCGGCGGTCGCGTTCGATGATGCGCGCCGCCAACCGGACGACGGCCTCCTCGAGCCGCATCCCCAGCGATTCGGCTCGCAGCGCCGCCAACTCCAGGACGAATTCCTCCTCGGCGGAGGCCAGGTCACTCAGGATCTCGTCGAGCGCCATCCCGTCGATGGCCTGCTCCCGGGTCAGATCCCGCCCCGGCAGCCAGCTGAGCACCCACCGGCTCCCGGCAGGACCGGGAACCAGATGCGCGGTCTCAGGCGTCATGTCACTGGTGATCGCCTGTCCGGAAATACGTAGCGCCATAGCCTTTCACCCCCTCGGAGCTGGACTCCCCGAAAAACTACGGTCCGGCGCTTAACGCTCGCTATCGATTTCCTTACCGGGACCGGTCCGGTCGCCGTCTCGCAGGGCGCCGGGTGATCAGACCTGGCGCGGTGGGATCCCCTCGCGAAGCATGTCCTCGACGGTGGCGAAGGAATGAGCGGTGAGCCACAGGCGCAGCAGGTGACGGCGACGGGCGGGGTCCTCGTGGTCCGTGTAGGCCTCGCGGCTGTGCAGGATCTTCGCGTTGTTGAGGATCTGGATGTCGCCGGGGGCGAATTCCATGGGGAGGTAGAAGTCGGGGTCGTTGGCGGTGTCCTCGAGCATGCGCATGGCCTCGAGTTGCAGATCGGTCAGGGGCGGGACGCCGGGGTGGCGTTGGGCGTCGCGGATGTACCAGCCGATGTAGAAGATCCGGGGTGTGCCGTTGATGTCATGGATGGCAGGCAGGGTGAAATACGGCGCCTCGCCGGGGGATTGCTCGTCGTTGCGGTCCCAGTGGAAGGGGCTGCGGAGCACCTCGAGGAGATCGGGCCGTTCGGCCAGGATGTGGTTGTAGACGGCCAGGGAGCTCGCGATGCGGCTCTCCCCACCGGTTTTCGCGGGGTTCAAGCACAGCAGCCCGACCAGGTCGGAGCCGTCGGTGTGGAAGTCCTGACGCTCATTGGTGGTGTAGAGCCGCACCGCCGGGCCGGTGCGCGGGAGGCGCTCGTCGCGGACGTGGCCCAGCAGGTCGCCCGCCGCGTTCTGGCTGACCGGAGTGCCCAGGTGCAGGCCGAGACCGACGTAGGCGAGCTCGGTCTCCTCCTCGGTCAGCAGTTCGACGGGGAACCGGCGGATGAGAACGAAGGCGCGGCCCTGCGCCAACGTGACCGTCCACTCGCGCAGCGGATCGGCCAGGCCCGGCAGCGGGAAGTCCTCGCGGCGCAGGTTTGTGGCGTCACGCCCGGCGGCCAGGGCCGCGCGCGTGGCGTCCACGATCTCCGCGCGCTGCGCGTCGGTCAGGACGGTCGCCCATTCGGTGGAGTCGCCGAGGTCCGCGCCGCGCCAGACTGCCGGCGACTGCGCGGGTCGGGAAACGGCACTCATCGCGGATCCACTCCTGATGTCTGCAACTCTTCGATGAGTTGTTCCACCCGGGTGCGGATTTCGTCGCGAATCGGCCGCACGGCCTCGACGCCTTTGCCCGCCGGGTCGTCCAGGGTCCAGTCGCGGTAGTCGACGCCGGGGAAGTAGGGGCAGGTGTCGCCGCAACCCATGGTGATCACCACGGTGGAGGTCTGCACGGTGTCGGGGGTGAGGACCTTCGGTGTCTGGGCGGTGATGTCGATGCCCAGCTCGGCCATGGCCTCGACCGCGGCCGGGTTGATGGTGTCGGCGGGCGCGGTTCCGGCCGAGCGGACTTCGATGGCGTCCCCGGCCAGGTGGGCGAGGAAGCCCTGCGCCATCTGGGAGCGGCCCGCGTTGTGGACGCAGACGAACAGGACGCTCGGCTTGACGGAGGTCATTGGTGGGCGGAGCCTTTCAGGCGGTCGGGACGTCGGCCGCGGCGCGCTCGGCCGGGGCGGGAGCGGGGAACAGCGCGCCGACCAGGACGAATCCCAGTGCGGCGCCGAGGAATTGCGCGGCAATGAACGCGGGCGCCGAGGAGGGTGCGATTCCGGCGAAGGTGTCGGAGAAGATTCGGCCGACCGTGACGGCGGGATTGGCGAAACTGGTGGAGCTGGTGAACCAGTACGCCGCACCGATATAGGCGGCCACGGCGACGGCCGCCAGTGCGGCGCGGCCGGTGCGCACCAGCGCGAAGATGACGGCGATGAGCCCGGCGGTGGCTACCACCTCACCGACGAGATGGCCGGTGGTGACCCGGTGATGGGTCGCGATCTGGACGGCCCGCTGATCGAACATGATGTTGGCCAGCACTGCCCCGGCGATGCCGCCGGGCACCTGGACGCCGACATAGGCGAGCAACTCGGCGGTGGTGAGGCCGGTGTCGAGGCGGCGACCCGCCCACCAATCAGCTACCGAGACAACCGGATTGAAGTGCGCGCCGGAGACCGGTCCGAGGATCAGAATCAGCACTCCCAGCCCGAACACGGTCGCGGTCGAGTTCTCCAGCAGCTGGCGCCCGACGTCATGGGCGGACAGCTGCTGCGCCGCGATGCCGGACCCGACGACCACGCACACCAGCAGTCCGGTGCCGACGAACTCGGCCAGCAAACGCCGGGACAGGACGGTCATCGTGCGGCCGCCTCGGGCAAGGCGATATCCAGCAGATCCGACAGCTGCCGCAGCGCTCCGGGCTCGACACGGTAGTACACCCACGAGCCGCGGCGCTCGCTCGACAGCAGCCCGGCTTCCCGCAGCACCTTCAGATGGTGGGAGATGGTGGGCTGGGAGACGTCGAAGCCGTCGGAGATATCGCACACGCAGGCTTCCTGGCCCACATGGCTGGCGATCACCGACAACAGCCGCAGCCGCACCGGATCCGACAACGCCTTGAACACCGCCGCCAACTCGGTGGCGGCCGGTGCGGTCAAGGGTTGCCGGGCCAGGGGAGTGACCTCACATCCGGGTGCGGTCACCGCGGTGAGCGGCAGTTCTCGTTTCGACACACGTCGATATTGACGGGTGTCGAAGTCGCGCGCAAGCGAACAACCGGCGAATTCGCCGCGACGTCAGCCGCAGCAGGACTGGCCCGCAGCGACCGCCTCGGCCTTCGCGGTGCTGCCGCAGCAGGCTCCCTCCGCGTCGGCTTCCTCGGCGGTGCCGCAGCAGACCGCCGTGGCCTGCGCATCCGTCGCCGCCTGCCCGGAGGCGAGAACCGGTGCCGTGCCGAAGGTCTCGCTGTCGGCCAGGACGGTGTAGACCTCCCACCGTTCGGCGTCGGGGGCGGTCACCCACACCTTGTCCTGGGTGGCGAAGCAACAGGTGGTGGCGATCTGCTCCTCGGTGAACATCCCCGCCTCGGACAGGCGGGCGATCTCGCCGTGGACCTGCTCGCTGGATTCCACCTCGACCCCGAGGTGGTTGAGGCTGCCGCCGTGACCGGGGTTCTCGATCAGGACCAGCTTGAGCGGGGGTTCGGCGACGGCGAAGTTGGCGTAACCCGGCTTGCGCTTGGCGGGCTCGGTCTTGAACAGGGTCGAGTAGAACGCGACCGCCTGATCGAGGTCGTCGACGTTGAGTGCGAGCTGGATGCGGGACATGAGACTGTACCTCCACTTGTGAGACATATGTCGAAGAACTGCTGTGACCGAGTCTGCGCCACATCTTCGACATATGTCAAGAAGGTCGGTAAGGTTGATCGCATGCCCAAGGCGCTACCAGTGATCGACATGTCCGCCCCGGTCTGCTGTGCCCCGGTCGCCGCAGGTCCGGTCGACGATGCCGCCGCCCTCGAAATCGCGCTGCGGCTCAAGGCAATTGCCGACCCGGCCCGGGTGAAGCTGCTCTCGTTGCTGCTCACCAGCCCGGCGGGCGAGGTGAACACCGGTGACCTCGCGGAGACCGTCGGCCTGGCCGAATCGACCGTCAGCCACCACCTCGGCCAGCTGAAGAAGGCGGGCCTGATCGAATCGGAACGCCGCGGCATGAACACTTTTCACCGCGCCTACCGCGACGCGCTCTCAGCCCTGTGCCTGGTGCTGGACCCGAACTGCTGCCGCTGAATCCAGCCCGAGGGCGGCGACGTGCAGCCGGTCGGTAACTTCCCCGGTCAGCTCGCGCGGGAGAACACGGCCACCAGGAAGTCCGCGTCGGCGGAGAACGGCCGGAGGTCCCACGTCGACAACAGCAGATCCGGTGTGAGCCCGGAGGTTTGGGCGTCGGAGAGGAACTGGGTGAAGTCGTAGCCGCGATCGGCGCCGAACCCGATGGCCGCGCGGCCGGTGGGGGCGAGGTGCCGGGCGAAGGCGGACAGGACGGTCCGGCGGGTGGACGGCGCCAGGAACGCCATCACATTGCCCGCGCAGACGATGGCGTCGAAGTCGGCGGGCACGCCCCGGCCGGGCAGGTCCAGTTCGGCCAGGTCCCCGACAAGCCAGGTGGGGCCGGGGTGGTCGTGCTCGGCCGCGGCGATCAGCACCGGGTCGACGTCGACACCCACCACGGTGTGACCCACCTGGTGCAGGTGGCCGCCGATCCGGCCCGGCCCGCACCCCGCGTCCAGGATGCGGCTGCCGCGCCCCAGCATGGCGTCGATGAGTCGCGCCTCGCCGACGATGTCGGTGCCTTCGGCGGCCAGATCGCGGAAACGCTCCACGTAGCGGGTCGAGTGGGTGGGATCGGCGGCGATGATCTCCTCCCACTGACTGGGGGTGCGTCCGCTCATGGTCTGAACCTCCTCGCTCGGGGCGCGTCCGCTTCACTCTGCCAGCCCGCGAATCGGTGTCCGGGCGGGGGCTGGCGAGTAGCGGACGCGCCCCGGCTGCCGCGCCTACGCCAGGCGAGTCGGCAGCGGGGCGAGGGTGTAGTTCTGCCAGACGTAGTTGTCCATCTGGTGCTGGTCGCCGGAGAGGTTCACGACGCGGTCGACCTTGCCGTCGGCGTTGAAATGCCAGACGAGCGCCCACATGGTGTCGACCTTGCCCTCGCCGGCGGTGGAGTAGCCGCGGTGGATGTCGACGACGTATTCGTCATTGGCTTCGAGGAAGAACGTCTCGGCCTTCATTCCCGCGGTCGAGAGCTGGTTGAAGAATTCCACGACCTCGTCGATACCGTGCTTGGTGCCCGACAGCGGGTGGCGGCCGGGAATGGTCCAGCTGATGTCCTCGGTGAGGACGGCCCGCATCCCGTCGAGGTCGTAGCGGGCGTAGGCCTCGAAGAAGGCGGCGATGGCGGCGATCTTCGGATCCTGTTCGGTCACAACGTTTGTCGTCATGCCAACAGGTTATTGCCGAGCTGCGGCGGGGAGAAGAATCGATCCGGAATGGACCTGGAACGGATCGTTATCAATCGATCCGGACTTCGGTTGAGCGGATGACGAGATTCGAACTCGCGACCCTCACCTTGGCAAGGTGATGCGCTACCAGCTGCGCTACATCCGCGTGCTCACCCGGCCTTGTGGGCCGATCGGCTTGCGGGACAGAACATTAGCCTATGGGTGGGTGGGTTGTGCAAATCGGCTGGAAACCGGCGGTGTCGCCCCACCTCTTCGGGCCCTGGCGGCATTGCTTTCCGACTAGTACTCCAGCATCACTTCGTGATGTTTGCCTGTCTTCGCTGGTAGTGGGCTTGTTTGGCGCGGTGTTGGTGTCTTCGTCGCCAGGTCGACCAGCGATATGCCATGGTCAGGTTGTGTGTCGGGATGATCAGGTGTGCCAGGAGACGCTTGATTTCGCCGAGTGTGAGTGGAATGAGGCCGCTGCCAATGCTTTTGGGGAGACAGCGGCCGTGACAGCGAGGTAGGTGTGGGCGAGCATGGCCAGGGTAATGTGTCGGTACCAGGCGTCATAGCGACGGACTTGATAGTGGTCGAGCCCGACTTCGGTTTTCGCGGTCTGGAAACAGTCCTCGACCGACCAGCGGGCGCCGGCGACCCGGATGAGTTCCTCGTCGGCAGTGCCGACCGGCGCACCACACAGGTAGTAGGCGATTTCGAGCTCGGCCTTGGCGTTTCGAGTCAGCGACCGGCGGGCCAACAGCCAGCGCCGCCACCCGGGACCGGCTTCGCTGAGCGAGGGCAGTGTGGCCACAGCCCAGTCGAACAGTCGGGGGCCTTTCGCGCCGTCGCCACAGCTCACGCGCTTCCACGCCTCGGGGGGTGCGTCCGCGACGACCTGATCGGCACGCCAACTGCCCGCCAGTGACACGATCGGGGCGCTGCTGGGCACGGCCACCACATATCCGATCCGTCGGCGTTCGAGCCAGCGCCGGAACTTCGAATCACCGCCGTATGCCTCGTCGGCGGTGACCCACCGAGCGGGGACACCGGCATCCAGAGCGCGAGCCAGCATTCGTTGTGCCAGAACCTGTTTCGTCGCGAACTCGACCTTGTCGGGCACCCCGGCGTCGCGGCAGCGATCCCGATCAGCGGTCCACGACTTGGGCAGATACAACTCCCGGTCGATCAACGTACGGCCCTTCACGGTCGCATATGCACAGAACACCCCGAGCTGACAGTTCTCCACCCGACCAGCTGTTCCCGAGTATTGCCGTTGCACCCCAGCCGATTTCACTCCCTTCTTGAGAAATCCGGTCTCGTCGACCACCAGCACACCGTCCGCATCGCCCAGATGCTCGACCGCATAGGCACGTGCCTCGTCGCGGACTCCGTCGACGTCCCAGGCCGCCTTGTTCAACAGCCGCTGCATCCCGTTCGGGGTCGAATCGCCCGCGGCTTCAGCCAGGGTCCAGCCGTTTTTCCCCGCCAGCGGCGCGAGCAGGCCCCGCACATACGCGCGTGCCCGCAACCGCGGCTCCGCCCGATGGAACCGCCCCGCGACCCGCGCGAACAACTCCTCGAGACCAGCTGTCCACGCCGCCAGATCCTCATCAACCAGCACGAAACCCTATGCTACCCAACAACATCACGAAGTGATGCTGGAGTACTAGACGGGGTCGCCGTAGTAGCGGGCTGGTAGAGGACGGTTTCCACGTCAAAGCACCACCACCCCAGGCCGCACCCGGAACCGGTGAATCACCCTCTACCAGGGCACATCTCGAACTTCGTTGGATTTTCGGCGATTACCACCGGAACCCCGCTCAGCAGCGGCTACCACGAGCGCGGCACGGCCGCCCGGCGCCGCGCCGCCGAGCTGCTCGCCGACGTCGACGTCCGCCTCGACACGGTCCTGGCCCAGATGGACGAGTGGCTGGCCCGCACCGACGCCCTCATCAACGACGCTATCGGTGACCCGGTTCACTACGGTGCTTTTGACTCGTACTCGTCTTCAGCACGAGGGTGTCCGGGATGGCCGGGGATTCGTCGCTGTCGGATCGTCGTGTGCTGAGCGCGGAGGAGGCACGCTGGCAGACGGCGGTGCGCCGGGCGACGGTGATCGGGCCGCTCCCGCGGCCGAATCGGGTGAGTGTGTCGGTCGCCGAGGAGGCCGCCGCCCGCCTGAGGGTCTTGTTCACGTCGGCGCTGGGCCTGCTGATCGCCACCCTGTTGGGAGTGCCAAGATCGGTCGGTCACTATTCACTGAAGCCTTTGGTTCCTGAGATTTGTTCTCTCGCAAGGCAAATCGTCAGCCAAGGGATTCGCCCATGATCAACCAGGAGTACGCGGCCAGCGCACAGCACGGCCCCAAAGCTCAAAGCTCGAGCTAGCGGATCAGCAGACCGGGATCCCTACGGAGCCGTTGAGGCTGGTGTGAAAGAGGAGGCAGACCAGGTGGTTCGCGGCAGAATACGAGCCATTCGAAGAGCCGGTGGTGTCCACGGGCTGTGCGGCGGTGACGGGCAGTGGCTCGGCTTGAGCGGGGGCGGCGAGGAGGGCCATCGGGGTGAGGAGGCCGGAAGTGACGGCCAAAGCACCGAGGAACTTCTTCGAATTCATTTGAGACTCCCTCTGTTTGGATCGGAACGGGAGTCAGTATCACAGTCTCGGAGCGTGTGCCTGTAGACCCGATAGTTGGGGCTACTGATGTGTCAAGGAGCGCCTCGAGCAGCAACAGTCCCAGCCGCGCCCATTGGCGTCGGTCAGGTCTGCACGCCCCGCCACCGCTACGCTGGTCACGAGTTCTCCGGTATTCAGGTTCTTCGTCGCCGAACCGTCTACCGGAGCCCCAACGAGATCACCCAAAACACGTCGCCAGTCTAAAGTGGCTGCGCCGGTGACCATCTGGTTTCGATGGTCCGCCGAAGGTCAGGCGGTCGACGATCGCCGCCGTCATCTCGGCGCCGGTGGCCGAATATCCGTGCTTGAGCAGTGCTTTCGTGTCGTGGACGGGTGTCCTCGACTGCCGACTACGTCGGTGCTGAGGCGGGCGGTACGGAGTTGGCCGTGGGCGTGTGCGAGTGCCCCGTTGTCGGATCCAGATCGGCAAGCTGCTACCGGAAATGGCGATGCTGTTAGCCCGACGCGATGTTCAATACTCCGATCGGTGTGTCTCAGTTTTCCTGATCCGGCTCTTTTTCGAGCCTTCCGATGAGGGCCGAGGCGACGAGGCCCACGACCCGGTCTTCGTCATGGGCCAGTCGTCGCAAGATGTCCAGCGCGATGGTCCCCGGCATTTCGGCGAGAGCCTGGGTCAGTCGCACCCGTACCGCCGAGTCCGCTGTGTGCGCGGTGAGTTCGTCTGCCAGCGCACTCATGATCAGGTCCGCCCACTTCGCGTCCTGCGCCAATGCTCCCAAGAGCTCGGCCGCCTCGACATCGTTCGGCCCCTTGACCACCGTATCGACCAGTGCCGGCACAGCCCGGGCCACGCCCCGCGCACCGAGTGAGAGAGCAGCATGTCTGCGGACCGTGGCGTCGGCGTCCCCGAGCGCGTCCGTGAGTATCGTGGTCGCTTCGTCGCCCGGTAGCTCGGCGAGCGCCAGGACCGCGCGCCGCCGGACTTCGACGTCTTCCGAGCCCAGGCCGAACGCCACGCTCGCCACGCCGTCGCCGTTGGCCCGGGCGAGTGCCCACCGCAGGGCCCCGGCAACGTTCGGATCGGATTCGGTCAGGATCGCCTCGGCCAGCAGTTCGGCAGGCACCGGCACGTCCTCGGCGGGGGAGAGGACGGCCTGCTGTCGCCGGGCGGCACTGTGCGAACGGAGTCCGTGCAAGAGCTCGACTATGCGTAGGACGTCTTGCCAGCCTCCTGGATCGGCGGCATCTACGGTACGGAGCCGCTCGAGGAGTTCTTGCTCCCGGTTCAGTCGTGCTTCGGTCCTTCGAATAAGGTCACCGACCAGTATGGACGGGCTGAATCCAGGATCGTCGAGAGCCTGTCCGATTTGGCGCAGGGACAGTCCCAGCGACCGCAACCCCTCCACATGGAAGATCCGCCGGATATCGTCGGGTGAGTATTCCCTGTAGCCACTCACGGTGCGGCCTGTCGGTCGTACCAGCCCGAGGGAGTCGTAGTGCCTGAGCATCCGGGCGCTCACTCCCGAGAAGCGCGCCACGTCGCCGATCAGCACGCCGTTGTCTCCTCCCGATCCGGACCGAGTGCGACGCCCCGTCTCGCCTCACCGATGGCGAGGTCGAATCCGGCATCCGGGTCACTCAGGAGCCGCTGCGTGGCGCTCGCGTGCGCCCGCACCGTCGGGTCGTGACTTGTCATCGCCGTCTGCAGGACCGGCTCGACCACCTCGCCGAGTGCAACGAGAGCACGGCTCAGACTCAGCCGTACCTCGCGGTCACCTCGGCCGAATTGCGTGGCCAGTTCCGCGGCCAGCCCCTCCTTCACTTCCTGCTCGTCGGGCACGAGAACGACCGCAGCGCGCCATGCACTCCGCGCGACCTCGTCGTCGGCATCGTGCAGCATCGAATGCGTAATCGCTGACCAGGTATTCGGGGCACCGATCTTGGACAGCGTATGCAACGCTTGGCTGCGGGCTTGCGTGTGTTCGGAATAGAGCTCCGCCCGTAGTGCGGGAACGGTGATCTCGTGCGGGAGCCGGGTCAGCGCCCAGGTGAGCATGTCGCGCACGAAGAAGTCCGGCTCGATCGCGCACCGCCCTACGAGTGCATCGACGAAGAAGGGCTCGGGATACGTGCCGGCTGCCAGAGCCGCCTCGAGCCGGGTCGATGAGTTCGCAGCGGCCAATGCCTCGAACAGTCGCATGGTGTGTGGGTTCCTGTGTGTCGAATTGATGGGGACCACCTCCGACAGCCATTCAATGCCTTTACACAGTGACAAGGTCAAGCACTCACGGCCGATGTCGTGGGCATCGCTGTACTCCACGATCACATCGCGTCCATCCTGGGCTGGGCAGGGCATGCGGAAGACGGGCACAGCCCACCTGAGGTCTCCCCGCTTTCTCGGAGGGAGGGCTTACCAGGTCGGCGTCAGACGGTGGCGACGATCTTGCCAATGTGGATAGCGGTGGCTGCGACGATGTCATCGAGGGCGAACACGGTGTCGAATGGGATGCGATGTGCCGGTGCGGAAACCTGCCAGGCTACGCGGAAACCGGTTGCCGCCCGGCAACTCTCACGAGCGCTGTCCAGCGCCGAAGGTGCTCACGATCACCTCTGCCCGACGGTATGCCGACCAGATTTGCAGCGGCAAACCTCGGTGCTCGCTTCCCGACCCGTGCGCGTCGAGGTGCCGATCAGTCTGATCGCGGCTGCCGCGGATTCTGGGTCGCCGACGACGAAGATGGTAAGGCGGCAAGCAGATTCGTCGTAGGTCCAGTGGACATTGAGCTGCGCTGGGACACTCGAATCGTCGACCGCGGTCGCGGCGAGTTGTGCGGTGATCTGGTCCATCGCGAGACGGTCGACGTCGTCGATGTGCACGACAGACGAAACGTGCACGTGCGGGGTGCTGACCGGTTCGTCGGAGACCACGCCGGTGAAGGCACGCAAGTCCCGTTCGCTGATTCGGTACTGCTTGCCCATCCGCATGGCCGGCAGACGGCCGTCTCGAACGTATCCGCGCACGGTACGCACATGCAATCCGAGAATGGCAGCCACCTGTTCGGCCGAATACAGAGCAACGGTCATCAACACAACGTACCGGGCCGTTAGCAGGAGACATCAGATTGAGTGAGCCGGACCAGGATTGGCGGCTCGGAGAATCTGATGCCGGCTAACGCGCCCGCAAGCCGGTTGGCCGAACTGCGCGTGCTGTGCACCCAGGTCAACCGCCTACGCAGTCTGCTCGCGATTGATGCCGAGCTGTGTACCCGCTATCCCGAACTCGCCCCGATGTTGGCCGCGATGGGCGGGGCCGCCGATGTTATCCGCGCTGACATCGAGATTCGCCGCGTACCGGCCGGGCCTGAAATCTTCGCCCGCACCACCGATTACGCGGTAATCCCCGACCGGATCCACCAGCACTGGCCCACCAGCGCCGATCACCAACTCACCGCCGCCTACGTGCGCTACCAGTGCGCTGGGATCGCCGATACCTACGCCGACGCCGCCGCGGTGACCGAACTCCACGCCGCCCACCCGCGCCGATTCGTCGTCGAGTGGGGCAACCCGCCTGAGCCGGACCGCGATAAGGCCCGACACCCGCGCCGTACCCCCCCGCCTGCGCTGTGCGGGCGGGTGATGTGCTCGCGCGGCGCGAACGATGGCGGCTTGTCGTGTGAAACGGCTCGGCTTGCACCCGTATGGTTTTAGGTGATGAGCGAGTTGGCATGTGGGGTCCAGTGACGTGAAAAGTCGTACTAGGCGAGAGCTCACACCCTGAGATTCGGTAGAAGGTTGTGTGGCAACGTGTTTCGCCCGGCTGGACCCGACGCTCTGCCCAAATCCGTGAAAAGTCGCGCTCAGCGGCGAGCTGGTGCGATCCCGCTACCGTTCACTAAGCCGCCGCCGACCGCTTCACCGGTCGAGCACGATGGCCGACGCACGGGCGCGGACCTCGTCGCGAGTGCGGCCCTCGTGGTCGGCGGCCAGGAACTGGTTGCCGATAGCCAGGCAGAAGGCGAGCAGGCTTCGGGCCTCGACCTCGTCCGGATCGGAGCAGAAGGTGCCGATCATCTTCCGCAACAGTTCCATGCGCCGGTTGTCGACGCGCTGCAGGCGCGCGAACACCGACTCGTCTCGTCGCGCCCAATCACGAATCGCGAGGTCGAGCGCCAGCAGACGCTCGCTGGACAGAGTTAGCCGTCCGGCTAGAACGATCCTGTCGCGTGGGTCGGATTCTCGTTGGACGCGGTCGAGCACATCGTCGACGCATTCGCCCTCCCAGGCGTCCAACATCGCTTCCAGCAGAGCGTCACGATCGCCGAAATAGCCGTAGAACCCGCCCTTGGTCACTCCCAGTGACTTGGCCAGAACCTCGACACGTACCGCTTCGACACCGCTGGTCGCCAACGTCTGCAACCCCTGCTCGATCCACGCCTCGCGTGGGGTACGGGCCACGCCCATGCTGTGACTCCTCTCACCCACCTCCACACTATACGCCGCCGTATATCAGGGCTAATTTCTCTTATACGCAACCGTATAACAAGTGAGTTCCCTCGAACGAGAGGAAAAGTCCACGATGTCCATCGGATTCATCGCCTTCCACTACCCCAGGGCTGAGCATTTCGAGGAATTCATCGACAGGACACGCCAGATGGGCGATGTCATGCGGTCGACGCCGGGATTCTTGTCAGGAGGATGCTGGACCACCGCAACGCCCGATGGCGACTCGGTCGTCACCGCCTGCCATTTCGAGTCCCAGGAAGCGTTGCAAGCGGCCATGGCCGCGGCGCGCGGTCTGGGCCCGGTCGTCGCCTTCGATGAGCGTGAGCAGCGCCCCCGCGAAATCCACACGCTGCTGCGCCAGTTCCAGTTGACGCGATGAGGTTCCCCGACATCGCCCACACCGAGCTGCAGTGACTGGATCCACGAGCTGACAACCGCGGACACCATGGGCCGACGCCACCTCTGCTTCCGCGTGTGTCTCCAAGCGAATTGGAGCATGGTTTCCACAATATGGGTAGGCCGGCCAAAAATAGCTCGGATCGCCCGCGCGGCGCTGCCGCGAGCGACTCCACTGGCCGAGTCGGGTCCGGCAGCGGTCACCATGTCTGCGGTAGCGCGGGCGGCTGGCGCGTCCAACGGATCTGTGTACCACCGCTTTCCGGAACGGGGCAGGGCGCTTTCCGGAACGGGTCAGGGCGCGCAGCCACAGCCCGATAGCAAGGCGGAGGGCCAGGATCTCGCTGACTGCTCTAGCTCACCACGATCGTCGGGGTCTCCAATACAGCTAAGGAAAGGTTCAGGAATGTGGATTCAAAAACTGGATTCTCGCTGACGGGCGGCCTGCTCAGCTTCATTGGATCGGTTCACACTGCGCTCGGAGGTGTCATGTGGGTGGTTGGCGACGAAACGGCCGAGTTCTCCTTCTGGTTCACCGCGTTCGGTGTCGCCGCTGTCTGCTTCGGTATTTCCGTGATCGAGATTGAGCGAACCAGAGGCTACGTGCCGGCGCCGATCCTCGCCGCAATCGCGGTGCTCACCCTGTTCGGCCTCGCATGCGAGCCCGTCTCGGGGTTTCTCGCGGTCCTGGCACCTCTGGCCGTCGGCGTCCGTGGATGGATCCGCCATCGCCGCAACGCCGCAGTCCCAGCTTGATGAGCCGAGTCCAGCCCGACCCAGCACGGCCCCACAGTCAACTCATGTGCGCCAGCAAGTTCCACGCGGTCACCGACCGGTATGGTGCAGTGCCACCGAACACCGAGCTATCAAGATCACCCGCGTCGTTCGGTTGCCCTACCCCAAGGGGTTCGATGACCACGGCACCACACTGATCGATGCGGCACCATGGCATCAGAAAGACCCTGCCGATCACCGCGATTCGACCAACCACTGCCGCACAGAGCTGGTCTTCAAGCATCGAACATGGTGGCGCGCATCATATTTCGGCGTCCTTCACTGCACTGGAGTAAGTGCTCAAATCTGTTTTGGAGAGCGATGACAAAAGAGGAGGGTAGCGACGATGCCGGTATCCGTCAGGCACGTCCCAGAAGGTCCGAGGTCACCGGAGGTGACGCGATGACAAGTGCTCGGTACGTTCGCGCGAACGGTCTCGTTGTGACCGCGACGGTGTCGGCCGCGACGACGATGGTGGGATTCGGCGTCTGGATGCGGGTTGATCCGGCTGGATTCGCCGACTGGGCGAACTGGCCCAACCATGTGCACTTTCTGCACGACGCCGGTGTTTTCCAAATCGGCATCGGGCTGATGCTGCTATGCGCACTGTGGTGGCGCGACGCACTCGCGGTCACGCTGACGGGGTTCGTGTTCGCCAATTCCTTCCACGCGATCAACCATGCGCTGGACCGCGATCTCGGTGGCAACGACTCCGACTTCTGGATGCTCGGACTGGTGTCGGCACTCGCCGCCGCCGCACTGGTCATTCGTCTGCAGGCCCTGCGGGCACGGCGAATGGAGGCCACCCGATGAAGGTCTTGCTAGCGGGCGCTACCGGAACACTGGGCAGTGAACTGGTGTCGCAACTGATTGCCGCCGGGCACACGGTCATCGGATTGTGCCGGAGCGAGATCGGAGCCGGACGGCTGGCCGCGGCCGGAGCCGAACCGGTACTCGCTGACATCATGGACCAACGTGGATTGCTGACGGCTCTCGAAGGCCGTGCGGCCGACGCGGTGATTCACGAAGCCACCGCGCTCACACGGACCCCGACTGCGCATCGCCATCTCTATACGACCAACGCCCTGCGCGATGTGGGCACCACGCATCTACTGCGGGCGGCCGAAGTGGTCGGTGCGCACCGGTTCGTCACCCAATCATTCTTTCTCGGTTATGGTTACCGCGACCACGGTGATGATCCAATCACCGAAGACGCCCCCTTCGGTGTACCCGCAAACGACGCTTTCGACCGGCACCTGCGTTCGATGCTCTCCAACGAGAACCAAGTGCTCTCCGCACCAGGGATGGACGGCATAGCCCTACGCTATGGTCTGTTCTACGGTCCGGAGGTCAGCACCTACACCCTCGCGGACATGACACGTAAGCGTCTACTGCCGGTCCCGCGACCAGCGGGTGTGACATCGCCCATCCATATCGCCGATGCCGCGGCGGCGACCGTCGCGGCCCTCGAGAGGGGGCGCGGCGGAGAGTCGTACAACATTTCCGACGACCACCCGCTCGGCTTCGACGAATACATCCGAGCCATCGCCCGAGCGGCCGCCGCCCAGGAACCGCGTCGAATACCGTCGTGGCTGTTGCGAGCCGCCCCGTATATGCATGCGCTGATGGTGAGCACCCGCATTCGCCTATCCAATGAAAAGGCCAAACGCGAGCTGGATTGGTCGCCTCGATTCCCGTCCTGTCACGAGGGACTTTCGGCTATCGATTGGGGCTGAGTACTGATTCGGAAAGTGTCGATGATAAGGCAAAACCGGCCGAGCAGACGGGTTCGCAAGTTGACTGCCGATGGCATACGTACGAGGGGTGAGGCAGAGACGGTCCCTTGCCCCAGGTCCAACCCCGCAGGGGACCGCTCGACACCCGGAAGACCGATCCCGACGAAAGGCCCCAGGCACTGCACAGACCGCGACTTCGCGGGCTCCTTGTTCGGCCCGGTGCCGACGCGCAAGCCCGGCATGCTGGACAACACGGCAGCAGCGAGGCGACCACTTGCGATTCCCCACCCATACCGGCCTGCGCGACAGGCACATTCAGCCGGAGTTCAGATCGAGAGAGTCCGGCGGCGGTCTGCAGTCGCTGGCTCTTGCGTCCGCAGGTTTCCCACCAGCGTGCCGGAGATCGGGTTCACCGGCTCATCAGCGCGGTGATCAGGTCCAGGCCCGGGCAGTTATCGGCAGCGGTGCTGTCGAGATGATGTTCGGCATACCAGGATTCGGATGCCTCCGGGTGCGGCCCGACCAGCGCGATCCGCCCCTTGCCCGACGGCGCGACCACTGCTGCGGCGGCGCCGTTGCGGTAGCGTGCCAGGATCTGGGGCGGATCAGCCGAATCCGGGACGGCGAAGAACGGGCCGTCCTGGAAGTACATCTGCTGGTTGTGGTTTCGCCAGGCCACGGTGGCCACGGTGTCGGCGGTGCTGTGGATCTCGGCGCCCGGTGAGTCCGAGTACTGTTCGACCTCGCCTGGCCACAGACCGAAACCGTTGACGGTGCCGGCGAGGTAGCCACCCATGCAGATGCCGAGGTAGCGGCCACCGGATCGGACAGAGTCGGTGATCGCGGAAGCGTAGGGGTCCATCTGGCGGCGGGCGTGGGCGACATCGTCACCTCCGCCGGGTTGCAGGTACACCGAAGCGGCTGCCAGCGTTCGGCCGTCGAGGGGCAGCTCCGAATCAGGACCGGTGAATTTCACGGTGAACCGACCCGAGCGAGCCAGCAGGTCCGCCGCAGCCTCCGAACATCCGTCGCAGGACGCTGGGCCCCGATACACCAAGGCCACGGGAAGACCCTGGATGGCGGGTGTATCGAGGTCGGGTTCCGCCGCGCACCCGGCGAGCGGGCACGCGGCGGCCACCGCCAGCGCAAGCAGAGTGCGCCATTGCCCTGACACTGATTTCGACCTCACGAAACGAATTCTGCTGTTCCACCTATGAGAAAACTGTGAGGATGCGTCCGGCATCCCGGCTCCCCTTCGCCTCCACACCCGAAACCCCACCCGTACGCCGCCGGTCGTGACACACTCGAAAACCCAATCGGCAAGCACGACGTCGTGAGCGATGCATCCCGCCATGGAAGCCACGCAGCGGGATTCGAGCGCGGCATTTCTGCCCGCGCGGGATGCCCGCCCCTACCGCTGGTCTCGCCTGCGTTGGCGTCGATGGCTTCGATCGTGTCTTGGGGCGGCTGGGGCCTGTTCCGGAGTACGGATTGGGCGTGCGAGAGTCCATGTCATGAAGACGACCGCGGCGGCCAGCATGCCCAGTCCGGTCCACTGGTTGATGTTCCACCCGCCGGAGCGCAGGTGGTCGGCGTCGGTGTCGTGCAGGGCGGCGGTCACGATGAGGGTCACTCCGTAGCAGCCGAGCAGTCCAGCGACGATGGTTCGGATATCGAAAAGCATTGTGTCAGTTCCTCATCCCACG
The DNA here is from genome assembly GCF_042874235.1 of Nocardia sp. NPDC004151. Lineage (NCBI taxonomy): Bacteria > Bacillati > Actinomycetota > Actinomycetes > Mycobacteriales > Nocardiaceae > Nocardia > Nocardia sp. NPDC004151. The sequence goes on from NZ_JBIAMR010000018.1 coordinate 19,320, forward strand.
ACGATGTTCAACACAACGACGCCCGTCAGCGCGATGCCCGCCAGCAGGGCGGGGCGCTGGTACCACGGCAGACCGGCCGCATCAGGGTCCACGAATTGGTACTTGGGGGTCACGGAGTAGACCAGGCCGATCAGCTCGTCGGCAGGTTTGGCGCGTCCAGCCCCGCGGAGGCCGGTCGCTACTGTCACGGGTGCGGGCAGCGTTGGCGGAGTCCGTGCGTGGTGACGCGGTCTACTGTTCGGCGTCGTGCCGTGCCCGGCACTGGCGGTGGGTGAAGCGGACACGCTCACGGGTACCCACCATCGGTGCCACGTCCGGGCTCCGGGCTCGGTGTCCTGAATGCGGCCAGCAGTGGATCGCGGGCCTGGACCGGCGCACGTCGACGGTGTACTGCTCGCCGCGGTGTCGAACCCGCGCGTGGCGTAACCGTTCGTCGAACACGTCACGGTGACACCAGTTCCGAACGGTTTGCCGATATCGAGAAAATAGCCCCTGAAATGGTCAAATCGTCTTTGATGCGGCATGGCGTCTGGTTGTCTCGGAGGGTCACCATGGGTGAGTCAGAAGTTATACGCTCGCATCTCACATCACGACCTGCGCCGATTGCGGGGTTCGCCAGCTGGAGGTGGGGACAGGGTCGGTGATGTCGGAGATGATCACGATGCCGGCCAAGATCGGGAAAGTCACACAGCGCCAGTACCGGCAGATGGTCGCCCGGGGCCGGGTCCTGGTGGGGCAGCAGTCACGGTCCCAGTTCGCGCTGGGCGATTTCGCGCTCAAGATCGCCCCCCCATGCAGCCCGTCGGCGGCGCCCACGCCACGCAGCCCTCGCTGACCGTCGGTTACGAGATCGCTTCACCGGCAAGACCATCGGTGCTTACCTGGGTTTGGTGCCCACCGAATACTCCTCCGGCACCACCCGATCGCAGGGATCGATCACCAAGACCGGCAACAGCCATGCCCGCCGCCTGCTTTCAAGGCCGCCTGGCACCACCGCAGGACCTACCGCAGTCCCACCGCCACCATGGGTGCGCGCTGGGCGCTGGTGCTCGCCGCGGCCCGCGCCTGCGGGCACGCCGGCAACCATCGCCTGCACCACCAGTGGGAACAGTTCACTGCCCACCACAAACGCCCCGTGATCGCCAACGTCGCCGTCGCCCGCGGCCGGTCGGTGCCACCGGATCCACCGGATCGGGAACTTCGGCAGCACAGCGGACTACTATCGGAGTTCCGGGGGCGTGAATCGCAGGTGACCCACATGGTCGAGGATGACCCCCTCAGAAAACACCGGGATATGGATATGGCGGCTCCGCCAGTCGCGGAGCTGAGTTCGGTGGGGTTCGAGGACGCCGAGGAGATCGGGCGGGGCGGGTTCGGCGTGGTCTGCCGCTGCACCCAGCGCGACCTGGATCGCGTCGTCGCGGTGAAGGTGCTCACCACCGCTGAACCGGACGAGGAAAGCAGAGCGCGATTTCTGCGGGAGCAGCGCGCGATGGGGCGGCTGACCGGCCACCCGAACATCGTCGGGGTTTTGCAGATCGGCGAGATCTCTTCTGGGAGACCGTATTTGGTGATGCAGTGCCACGAGCGCGGATCTCTCGAGGACCGGATCCGCAGGGACGGTCCACTTTCTGTGGACGAGGCGCTGCGGCTCGGGATCAAGGTGGCCGGGGCGCTCGAGACGGCGCACCGGCTCAGTATCGTGCATCGTGACGTCAAACCGGCGAATATCCTGTTCACCGAATACGGGGAGCCGGCGTTGTGCGATTTCGGAGTCGCCCGTATCGCCGGTGGATTCGAGACCGCAGCTAGAACGGTCATGGCGTCGCCGGCTTTCGCTGCTCCCGAGGTTCTCGACGGCCATCCGCCCGGTCCGGCATCGGATGTGTACGGGCTGGGAAGCACGTTGTTCTGTGCGCTCACCGGACATGCCGCTTTCGAACGCCGGAGTGGGGAACAGGTCGTTGCGCAGTTTCTTCGGATCACCACCGATCCGGTGCCGGATCTGCGCACGGGCGGGATCCCCGCCGATGTGTGCGCGGCAATCGAGACCGCGATGGACCGCGATCCGTCGCAGCGCCCCTCCGCCCTCGCCCTCGGTAAGCAGCTCCAACGGATCCAGCGCGACCATGGTTACGCCGTCGATGAGATGACCATCCGCGGTGAACCCGACAACGTGCAGGAAGCCCACGTACCGGCGCGGGGACCGTGCCGTCGCAGCGGGGATACGGGTGCCCTTCCGTTGGAACTGACAAGCTTTGTCGGTCGGAAGGCACAACTGTCCGAGGTGAAGAAGGCGCTGTCGGAATCGCGTTTGGTTACGCTGACGGGCATCGGTGGGGTCGGCAAGACGCGGCTCGCGTCGCGGGCGGCGAGCAAGTTGTGCCGCGGTTACGCAGACGGGGTGCGACTGGTCGAGTTCGGCGACATCGACGACCCCGAGTTAGTGGACGACATTGTGGCTACGTCCGTAGGCGTGCAGAACCTGGCCGGCAGGCTGACGAGGGAGGTACTGGTCGAGTTTCTGTCGACACGCAAAATTTTGCTGGTGCTCGACAACTGCGAGCACCTGGTGGGGGCGGTCGCGGACCTCGCGGAGTCGCTACTGCGTGCCTGCGTGGACCTGTCGATCTTGGCCACCAGCCGCGAGGTCCTCGGAATCGGCGGCGAATCCGTGTTGCCGGTGACGCCACTGGGTTTCCCGGATCCGTCCAGCATGCCCACGCTGGGAGAAGCGTCCCGATACGATGCGGTGGAATTGTTCGTCGAACGAGCGGCGGCGGTAGTGCCCGGGTTCGAGCTGACCCGAAACAACCGGCTTGCCGTAGCCCGGATCTGTGCCCGGCTGGACGGGTTGCCATTGGCGATCGAGCTGGCCACGGCCCGGCTGCGCGTGCTGTCCGCCGATCAGATTCTCCGACGGCTCGATGACCGGTACACCCTGCTCACAGCGGGCAATCGGGATGTCCCGACGCGCCAGCAGACACTGTGGTGGTGCATCGGCTGGAGTTACGACCTGTGCACGCCACGCGAGCAGCAGCTGTGGTGGCAACTGTCGATCTTCGCTCACAGCTTCGACCTCGACGCAGCCGAACAGGTGTGCGGCACCGCCACACCCGACCCCGACCTGCTCGATGCATTGTTCGCGTTGGTGGAGAAGTCGATCCTGATCCGGGAGGAATCCGGTGGCGTGGTCAGGTTTCGGATGCTCGACACGGTGCAGAACTACGGCAGGAGAAAGCTCGAGGAGGCAGGTGAGGACCGGGAGATCGGTCGCCGGCATCGGGATTGGTACGAGCGGTTGGCGTTCGACGCGGAGGCCGAGTGGATCAGTCCCCGCCAACTCGAGTGGGATTCTCGCCTGAAGCGGGAACTGCCGAATCTGCGCAAGGCAATGGAGTTCGACGAGGCCGGTACCGGCGGCATGAGGATTGCAGCAGCTCTGTTCTCGTTCTGGTACATGGGTGGCCGAATCACCGAGGGCCGCAGCTGGCTCGACCGTACTTTGGCCCACTCGGCCGGTGGACACGGTCGAGATCGCGCCAAGGCGCTCTACTCGGCCGGGATGCTTGCCGCGGCTCAGGCGGACCTTGCCGCGGCGAAGGCACGGGTGGCGGAACTCAGGGGGCTGGCCAGGCAGATGGCCGACCCGGAGATCGCCGTGTGGGAGGCGGTTGCGGACGGTTACACCGCGCTTGTCGGCGACGATCTCGGCCATGCAGTCGCCCGCCTGGAGCAGGCCGGAGAACTGGCCGCAGGCTGTAGCGATCCCGTATTGCGAATGGACTCTTCCCTGTTGCTGGGGTGGGCATACCAACTCAGTGGGGATCTCCGGCGCGCGGTCGCCTGTCACGAGCAGACGCTGGCATTCGCCGACTCTCGCGGAGGAGAGACGTCGTTTCGCTCCTGGCTGTTGTGGGCGATGGGTACGGCCGTCTGGAGGCAGGGTGCGCTCGACCGGGCCACCGACCTGTTGCAGGAGAGCCTTCGTCATGCACGCTCGGTAGATGATCCGCTCATCGCCGCGACCAGTTTGGAAGCTCTCGCATGGATCGCGTCGGATCGCGACGATGTCCGCCGCGCCTGCGTGTTGATGGGTGCTGCCGAAGCACGGGGCCGGGCCGCCGGTAGCTCCTCCATCCTGTTCCCCAACCTGGCCACCTATCACGAGGCCTGCGAGCGCCGCGCACAGGAGATTCTCGGAACGCGAGAATTCGAAAAAACCCGGGCGAAGGGCGGTGCGATGAGTTTCGCCGCGGCCGCTGCCTTCGGCCTCGAAGAAGACCCCCCATCGCTCGCCGACCGAACGGCGTCGGTCCTCACCAAACGTGAGCAGCAGGTCGCCGAACTGGTAGCCGAAGGCCTCACCAACAGCGCAATCGCTGGTCGATTGATGATCTCACAGCGCACTGCCCAGGGGCACGTCGAGCACATCCTGACGAAGCTGGGTTTCACCTCGCGGGCTCAGATCGCGAGGTGGGTCGGAGCAGGTGCAGGACCATCCTGAGTTCACATGATCCATGTTTGGGCGCTGCGTCGCGCCGGCCGGCGATGCAGTGACTTCCCACCTCGTATCCAGGGCTCATGCGCTGTGGTTGATCATGACGTGTTTGGTCCGGGAGAAGTCGTCGAGCGCGTAGAGCGAGAGGTCGCGGCCGTAGCCTGATCCCTTGAACCCGCCCCATGGCACCTCGCATGCGAACACGAGGTGAGAGTTGACCCAGACAGTGCCGAAGTCGAGCCGCTTGGGCACGCTCAGAGAGAGGCCCGCATCCCGCGTCCATACCGACGCCGAGAGGCCATACGGTGTCTCGTTGGCCCTCGCAACCGCCTCGTCGGTCGTGCTGAACGATTCGACTGTGACGACGGGGCCGAAGATTTCCTGCTGGGTGATCGGCGCCCCGGCCGGCACCGCGCTGAACACAGTCGGTTCGATGAAGTAGCCGGGGCCGTCCAGCACCGCGCCGCCGATCGCCGCGTGCAGGCCGGCCGCCGTCGCCTCGGCCAACGACTTTCGGACGCGCTCGAAGTGTGGGCGGGAAACCATAGGGCCGATTTCGACGTCGTCCCCGGCAGCCGGCGCGCCGACTACAAGGCTGCCGACTTCCCGAACCAGGAGTTGGGTGAACTCTTCCGCCACCGATTCGTGCACCAGTACCCGGCAGGCTGCGCCGCAGTCCTGGCCCGCATTGAAGAATCCGGCGTTGCGCACTCCGGCCGCGGCCGCACCGAGGTCGGCGTCGGCGAAGACGACGACGGGTGCTTTGCCGCCGAGTTCGAGGTGGACGCGTTTGACCGAACGTGAGGCGGTTTCTGCGACTGCCCGGCCACTGAGAACGCTTCCCGTCACCGCGACAAGTGCGATGTCGGGGTGTTCGGCCAGGCGCTGTCCTACTGTCCCGCCAAGGCCGGTCACGATATTGACGGTTCCGTCGGGGATGTGCCCGGCGATGAGCTCGGCCAGTTTCAGTACCGACAGCGGCGTCTGTTCGGCGGGCTTGAGTACCACGCTGTTTCCGGCGGCAAGAATGGCGCCGATCTTCCAGGCGGCCATCAGCAGCGGATAGTTCCAGGGCGTGATCACCCCGACCACTCCCACCGGTTCGCGGAGAATGACCGAGGTGTGTCCCCGTGCATAGTCTCCACCGGCCAGGGAAGTCATTGTCCGCCCCGCCCCCGCCATGAACCGGAACGTGTCCATGGTGTTGGAGACATCGTCCTCGGCGATGCTGCGGGGTTTGCCGGTATTCGCGGACTCGAGCACTGCGAGTGCTTCGCGGTTGGCTTCTACGATGTCCGCGATCCGGGAGAGCACCTCGGATCGTTCCCGCGGTGTGGTGCAGCCCCACGATCTTTGAGCCTCGACGGCCGCCTCCACGGCCGAATCGACATCTTCGATGGTTCCTGCCGGGACGGATCCGAGGATCTCTTCCGTGGTCGGATCGAGGATGTCGATGACGTCCGTGGACGAGCCCTGGACAAACGATCCGCGGATGAAGTGGCCTGCGGGCGGCACGTCAGCGACCGGGATCTGATCCGGAGATGGGCGCCGAACGGTGAATCGCCCAATTTCAGTTGATGCCATGATTATTCGCCTGTACTTTCTGCGCCCGGCCCGGCGCCTGTAGATAGGTTCTTCGTTTCGGCCGCGTCGCCGAGGCGTCAAGTGCGGCGGAACGATTCCTGCGGCGGGCAAGAGCTGTGGCTGTGAAGTAGTAGAGCGGTGAAACGACAGCCAATCCGACGATGAGCGAGATATCCGTGTTGCCGAGCATTTTGGCGATCGGTCCGAGGAAGGCGGTTCCGATGATCATGAACGGGAGTTGTACAGCGACACCGATGAGGTAGCAGCCGACCGCAGGCCAGTTGACCCGGCCGTAGCGACCGCCGTCGCGCTTGTAGAAATCCTCGACGACGTAGTCCCCATGCCGGACCAGGTAGTAGTCCACCAGATTCACGGCGGTCCACGGCACCAGCGAACCCAGCAGCAGAACCAGGAAGTTCTTGTAAGTTGCGACGAAGTCGCTGCCCCCGGTGAGCGCGACACTCGCGGCCAGCGCGCACAGTCCGGTGGCGACCAGAGCACGTTCGCGCCCGCGTGGATTGAAGCGCGGAAAGATCGTCTGCGCAATCGTGATCGTGCACAGCGTGCCGCAGTACAGGTTCATCGCGTTCGTAGCGGCGACTCCGACGCTGAAGACCACAACCACCACGACGCTGATCCCTGCGGTAGCCTCGGTCAGGGCGACAACCGGGTCGGTGTGGGGGAGCAGCAATCCGATGCCTGCCCCGAGGACCATCGGCAGGATCGAGCCGATACTGGTGCCCCAGTAGCTCATCCAGAATGCCGGCCTCGAGCCCGTCTTTGCCGGCAGGTAGCGCGAATAATCGGAAACGTATGGGGCATAGGCGATCTGCCACACCGCACACGCCCCGAAGGTGCTCATGAAGCCGGCCGGCGTCGCAGTGCCCGTGCTCAAGAAGTGAGCGGGCACCGAGTGGACGACGAACGCCCAGACGAACGCCATCAGCAGAACCAGCCCCGACGCCCACGTCATGATGCGCGCGTAGGCGTGGATCAGGGTGTAACCCCAGATGGCCGCGCAGACGCTGATCGCCGCGAGCACCACGATGCCGGCCCTACCGCTCAGGAAGGGTATCGCCGACGCGAGGGACTGCCCGCCGAAGACAAGAATCGAGATGAAGAACCCCATGTACATGCAGACGACGACGCCGACGATGAGAATCGATCCCAGCGAACCGAATTGGCCCTTGGTCTGCACCATCTGTGGAACACCCAGCCTGGGCCCCTGAGCAGAGTGCAGCGCCATGAAGATCGCACCGAAGAGGTTTCCTGCGATGATCGCCAGCGCGGCCGACCAGGCGGGCTGCCCGAAGCGGGTCGTCGACAACGCCCCGGTGACGATCGCCAGGATCATGATGTTGGTTCCGAACCAGATTGTGAACATGTCCCGGTTGCGCCCGTGGCGCTGATCGGCTGGGATCGGCTGGATGGTGGCCGATTCGATGGTGGAGACGGATTCCTCACGACCGCTGCGATTTTCACTCACTGGTGTTGCCTTTCGCAGGACCCCGGAGCAGGTTCGGGGAGTGCGGTTTCGGCCGCGACAGGTTCGATCAGCGGATGACGAAGCCGCGCTCGACAACGTCGGCGAGAAGATCGGCGTAGGAATCCATGTCGTCACGGGCCGGACGCGGTGCCGCGGCATAGGGCATGGCGGCCTTTACGGCGGGACTGAGGAAGTACGCGCCCGCCGTCAGCACCGTCAGCGCCTCGAACTGCTCGGGCCTGTGCACGGCGAGCTCATCGAGAGCGGCTTCGGGGTCCTTGTCAGTACCCGATGCGACGGCGGCGGCGAACGCCTCTGCGATATCGGGCCGGTAGCCGAGAACCTGGTCGAGCAACGCGCCGGGTACTCCGGCGGCGCTCGCCGAGGGCATGGAGCCGGACGCGGGAATCAGTGTGTCGGCGAGAAGTGCGAAGGTGCGTCGCTGGTCGGAATCGAACATCATGCTGTCCTTAGAACGCGGTCGGGATGCTGTGGCGGGTGTCGGCGAGGTGCCGCATCGAGCGCAGCGCAATCGCCATGATGGTCGCGGTCGGGTTCACGCCCGTGGATGTGACGAAAACGCTGCCGTCGATGACGAACAAATTGGGTACGTCGTGTGCCCGACCCCACTGATCGACGACGGAGGCGGCGGGGTCGGTGCCCATGGTGGCCGTGCCGAGCAGATGCCATGCGCTGTGGCGCACCACTGGGATCGGGTGGACTTCGACAGCCCCGGCGGCCTGATGCGCCTCGATCGCCCGCTCCACGTTGAATTCGAGCATTCGCTCACAGTTCTTACCGATGGTGTAGCGGATTTTCGCGGCCGGGATCCCGTCGGAGTCCGTGACATCCGCGGCGAGCATGACCGCGTTGTGCTCGTCGGGCAGGTCTTCGGTGGTGATCCCCCATTCGGTGTAGCGCCCGAACGTGCGCTCGAGGCGGCTGTGGAAGGCGGGCCCGAAACTCCCACGCCAGTCCTGGCCCCGCTCCCACAGGACGTGGGCGAGCGGGCCACCGGTCGGCATCAGGTTCCACTTCGCTCCCCGCACGAAACCACGGCCGGTGTCGGTCTCGTAGAATTGCATCGACTGCAGCGCCTGTCCTGCCGGGCCGAGCCAGGTTTCGAGGTCTTCGTCGTAGGCACCGAATACCGAGGCGTACGGGTGCGTCATCAGACGCTTGCCCACCAGCCCGGAGGAGTTGGCGAGGCCGTCGGGGAAAAGCGACGAGGTCGAGTTCAGCAGCAGGCGCGGTGTGCCGACACCGTTCGCGGCCATCACGGTAACCCGGGCCGCCAGGTGTCGCAGGTTCCCGTCGCGGTCGACGTACTCGGCGCCGGTGACAAGTCCGCGGTCGTTCACGGTGAGCCGGCTGACCCGGGCACCGGTGATCAGCACCGCACCCAGCGCGATCGCGTCACGCCAGTGTGTGAGGTCGGTGCTGGCCTTGGCTCCGGTTGGACATCCGGATTCACACGCGCCGTAGCGCAGGCAGGCCGGGCGGTTCTTGAAGTCGCGCGACGCGATGGCATTCGGTGCCGGCCACCAGTGCCAGCCCAGCTTGTCCATCCCTTTGGCCGCGACCAGCCCGTACTTGCCGATCGGCAGCGGTGGCAGCGGAAAGGTGTGCGGATCCGGATAGGCGGGGTCGCCTTCCAGCCCGGACGCGCCGATATGGTGGGTGACCTCGTCGTAGAACGGTCGCAGATCCTCATAGGTGAACGGCCAGTCCTCGGCCACGCCGTCGAGTGTCTTGACCCGGAAGTCCGACGGCATCGCGCGAACCCAGTGCCCGGAGAACAGGATCGTGCTACCGCCGACCCCGTTGAACATCAGCGGTTCGACCGGGCTCTCGGTGGCATCGACCGGATAGTCGGCCGGGTTCTGACGCACATTCGGGCTGGAGTTCCACTGCTTCAGACGGGTGAGCGCCCACGACGGTTTGTCGCCGGTGAAGTCGTCGGGCAGGTTCCATTCTCCCTGCTCCAGACACACGACCTCGAGGCCTCTGCCGGCCAACTCGAGTGCCGCCACCCCGCCGGATGCTCCGGCGCCCACGATGAGGACGTCGGCTCCTTCGGCGGTGTCGTAGTCGATGTGCCGTGTGTTCATGTTCCTCGGCTGTGCTCCTGGTCAGCCCAAGAGCAATGATGCATAGGTCACACCTCGCCCGCCAGCATCGATCCACAACAAATCGGCGAACCTGTGTTGTGCAAATGCACAAGGGGATGAAATGCGCACGTAACGCGACATCGAGGCGGCAGATCACCAGAGCGCAACGTCAATATCGAACCTGCCTTGACGACTGATGTCGAGACGATGGTGGTTGCTGCGCCGACCTGGTTCGAGAACGTGCTGTGTCCACCATGTGGGCGACAGCCGGGTGCCATGGCCGATCGGAGGGGCCGCAAAGGTACAGGGACCGTTCGAGATTGTGTTTGATCGGAATCAAGACCAGGTCGTCGCCTTCCATGCCCGCAGCGGACTCGGGTACCACGGTCACGCCGATTCCTGCCCTGACCATGGAGAACAAGGTGCTCAGCTGGCGCACCCGATGCGTGGGTCGGAATTCGGAACGGGCACGGCGGTGCAACTCCCGGATGTGCGGCTCGCAGCCGCCCGTCGACAGCAGCAGCGGATCGTCGGTGAGGTCGGCGATGTCGACGACGGCCTCGGCGGCCAGCGGATGATCCCTTCTCATGGCCGCGCAGAATGTCTCTCGCGCCAGCAGTACCGCTCGCGTCGGTGCTTCGGACGGGTCGACGAGCACCGCCGCATCCGCGGTCGCATCACCGATCCACCCAGCCACTTCGGCGTCTTCACCTTCCAGCACAACAACTCTCACCCGGGGCAGGTCGACCTCCCAGGCGTTGAGGAGATCGGGAAGCAAGGCGTGACAAGCGGTCGGCGGCGCCGCGAGTGTGATCGAACCGGAAGGGACGCCAGTCCGGCCTCGCAGCACGTCCTGGGCGGCTGCGGCGGCCGCCACCGCGACCCGGGCGTGCTCGAGAATGCCCTGGCCCAGGGCGGTGGGGGTGATAGGGAACTCCCGCGTCACCACAGGCTGCCCGCTGAGGCGCTCGAGCGCTGCGATGGTGTGCGATACGGCGGACTGGCTGACGCCGAGTTCGGCTGCGGCCGCGCCGAATCCGCCGGCGTCCACGACCGCAACCAGGGTTTTGAGGTGTGTGAGTGAGATGTCCATGAATCTTCCTCATGATTCGACCAGTTCATGTCATTGGACTCATCTATAGCTCACCGGCAGACTGAAACGCGACCGAAAGACTCGCGTGAAGGGGGCCCCTCCGATGACCCTGGTCGAAGCCAGAGCGAGAACGAGGGCAAGTTGGGTGCCGAAGTTTGTTGTGCTGTCGGCGATTTGGGGTGCCAGCTTCGCACTCATCAAGCTCGCTGTCGATGCGGGTGTCGCCTCGGTGTGGGTCGCGTTGTGGCGGTGTGCCTTCGGCGTGCTCGCGCTGACCGTCGTGTGTGCGGTGCGTCGGGAGGCGCTACCGCGCACACGGTCGATTTGGGGCCATGCTGCTGTGGTCGCCTTGCTGGTCAACGCGATTCCCTTCACCCTGTTCGCGCTGGCCGAGCAACACATCAGCTCGGTGCTGGCCGGCCTGATCAACGCGACGACCCCGATCATGACGATGGGCTTCACCATCCTGCTGGTCCCCGGCGAGCCACTGACCCGACGTCGGGTCGAAGGTGTCCTGATCGGGTTTGCAGGCGTGGCTTGCCTGCTCGGAGTCTGGCGGGGCATGGACGCTGACACAGTGGGCGGCATTGTCGTATGTCTGGGCGCCACCCTCTGCTACGGCGCTGGATTCGCCTACACCCACAGATTCCTTACCAAGCCGGGGAGTTCGCCAGCGGTCCTATCGCTGACCCAGTCGCTCGCTGCCACACTGGAATTAACCCTGTTTGCCATGCTGGCCGGTCACGTCCCGACCGCGCCGGGGTGGCCTGGCGCTGTCGGTCTGATCGTGCTGGGCGTGTTCGGCACGGGCTACGCGTTCGTGCTCAACATGCAGGTGATCGCCTCCGCCGGGGCGGCGGTCGCCTCGACGATCACCTACGTCGTCCCGATCTGGTCCACCGTTCTGGGTGCAGTGCTGCTGTCGGAAGCTGTCCGCTGGAATGTTGTTATCGGCGGCATCGCGGTCGTCACTGGCATTGTCGTGACACGCTCCCGGCCTGCCCTGAGTGAACCCGATAGCGGGGAAGATGTATCAGCATTTCGGTGAAAGGTCGCCGCTGGTCGCGGACGCGGAGGATAACGCGATCGGGGACGAGCTGCCTGGCCCGATCGAGGCGAACCCCGACCTTGCACCGGAACCGAATCCGCTCGATGAGATCGGCGGGCAAGCAGGCGTTCGCCGGCCGGGTCGGCGCGTCGGCGTTCCGTACGGCTGGGCAGGTCCGGCTGCTCGCCGAGCGCATGACCGAAGTGGGATGGCGGGTCGACGGTTCCGAGCCCACCATGACCGCAACCGCCGCCGCTGCACGGATTCGGTCCGTTATCCCGGGCCGTGCGGAACCGCCCTTCGGCTCAGCAGGACTGTTTGCCGATGGCCGTGTCGAGCAGGCCGGCGAACTCGTCGATGCCGTTGTCCCATTCCCGGGGCATACGAAGGACAGCGATGCGCACGTCCGCGCCGGCGTCGGTGAGCGAGCTCCCGGCAGCGCGGGCGTTGGCGAACATTTCGCGCTGAGCAGGCGGGGTGCTCACGTCTGGTTCTCCTCATTCTCCGGCGGTTATGCGGCGGAACGGGTTTGGGTTTCGAAGTCGCAGACGCAGGCGGCGCTCAAGTCGGCCTGGCGGCGGGCTTTGGCGGCCGCGCCGGACGAGGGCGGTCTGACAGATCCGCAGGCACAGCACGCTCTTTTCCATCAGTTCACCTCCCCTGACAACGGCCGCGTTTCTGACGACCGGACTGGGCAACGTGATCATTCGCCGCGGCAACCTGCGCTCGATCCGAAGAGCGGCGCCGACGACAACAGTGCACTTGTCCACGACACCCCGAATCGGATCGTCGCAGTGAACTATCCGGTCGGGGCTGCCCGGAAATAGGGGTAGTGACTGGCGAGGTCGCCTATTCAACCGCCGCGGGTTCATGTCGACCGAAACGGCACTTCTGATGGGAGTAGAAGTCGGGCGAGTCGGTTGAACCTCGGCGGCTCAACTCTCGGTCTTGAACTCACCAACGATACGTGCCAGCGATGCCGGGTCCTGCAGCATCGGCAGGTGACCTGTCGACAGTTCGCTACGGAACTCCGCGCCGAGCTCGGTGGCGTGCCTGCGTTGATCGGCCGCGGGGATAACCCGGTCCGACGAGGTCACGACATACCCGCGGCGCGCCGGAAACGTTCGCGCGGACACGCCGTCCCGATAGAGGTGTTGCGATTCCGGCTCGAACTGCGAGACGATGCGCGAGGTGTCAGCCTCGCCGAGGCCCGCGCACACCCCGGAGCGGATCGCGTTCTCGGGAGGCTTGGTTCCCGCGAACCGCATGATCAGACCCATGACGAGCTTCTGCGGCATTGGCATGGCACCGAGGAACGACTTCCCGATGCCGGGCATCGACGCCGCGACGCCGAGGATGCCGTCGAGCCGCTCTGGCGCGATGGCCGTGATCTCACTGGCCACGACCCCGCCGATCGAGTGGGCCACGATCGTGAATACGCGGCCGGGTGTCTGTTCCAAAACCGCGTCGGCGTAGTCCCGCAGGGTCGCGTCCGCGCGCCGCGGGTAGGTCGCGACGACCGATTCGACGTGCAGCGAATTTCGAACATCGTCCCAGATCCAGGCTGGAAGTCCTGCGCCGCTGAGGAACAGTATCGGCGTTGTCCGCGAGGCGGTCATAGTTGCTCCTGTATTTGGCTGTCGGTGCGTTGTCGCTGATGCTCCTCGAGTTGGAGGCCCGCTTCCGGGTCGGGCCCGAGGAGCTGCCGCCGGCTTCCCGGCCCAGCTTCGGTGCCAACGTGAAAACTGGCCGCGAGTAAGCGAGTACAGCTGGTCGCCGGACCGGGCAAGGCCGGCCTGCCGTCGATCGGTAGGGCACCCTCGTCCGGCAATACCGCTGGCCGCAGTCCCCGGGGAAGGACCGCGGCCAGCGGTGACACGGTGACCTAGCTGAGGTGCTCGCTGGCGGATTCCATGGTCTGCTTGAAGATGCTCAGGCCGTGGTCCATTACGGCGCCCATCACGATGGTGAGGTCGTCGGGTTTTGTGTCGTGGATCCATATGAACCGGCTGCGGCCGTCCCCGTGCGGGAAGACTTGCATCGACGCGTTGTCGTGTGTCGGTTGCATGGTGTCGCCGATGATCGAGAAGACGAGCCGGCGCCGCTCGTTGTCGAGCGCGATGAGCCGCTCGCGCGCCACGGTTCCGTCGGCGAGCGTGACGACCCTGACGTCGGCTTCGTCGAGCCGGCTGTCGGTGACGAAGCCGGGCGCCATCCGGAGGGGCCCGTCGGTGAAGTCACCGATGATCGCCCACACGGCCGAGGGGTCGGCGTCGATGATGATCTCTTTCTGCACGGAGGCCATAGCTGTCTCTTCTCTGATGGTGGGATACGGATCCGGGGATCGCGAAGTTGGCGGGTGCGTCTATGCGGCGACGACGCAGAACTGGTTGCCCTCGGGGTCGGCCAGCACGACCCACCCGTCGAAACGCCCCACTTCGGTCGCGCCGAGGGCCCGAATCCGGTCGACATCGCCCGTCAGGTCATCGGTGAACAGGTCCAGGTGCAGGCGATTCTTGCCCTCCCGGCCTTCGGGCACGGCCTGCAAGGACAGGCCGGCGCCGGTCTTGTTCGAGTCCTCGAGGTAGGTGGTGCCTCCATCCGAGGATGCGACCTGGTACCCCGTGACCGCCTGCCAGAAGGCGGTGCTGCCTTCCAGGTTGTTCGTGTCGATACAGATGTTGCCAATGCTGACGCTCACCAACGAGCCCCTCTCATCTAACTGACGTATCGGTTACGCCAGTTAGGTAACCTACCATGGCCACTAGCCGGGTAGGGTGCGAGAGGTGAAGAATGAGCGGACTGCCGATCTTGTGCCGGACCTCGCAACCGCGACGGCGCCGATGCCGCTGCGCACGATCGAGAAGTTCATCAACACCCGCCGCCGCGACAGCGACGAGATCGCAACCCCGCCACAGCTCGCGAAGTGGTTGCACGACCACGGCCTGGCATCGGTCGACACTGTGGTGAACGCCGAGCAGCGCGACCGCGCCGAACGGATCCGCGAGGGACTACGCGCGCTGATCGCGGAGAACAACACCGAGCCGGTCTCGAGCCCACGCCCTGACGGCCTCAACCCGGCCGCTCGTGCCGAATTCGCCGAACTCACCCGCGACTTCCCGCTGATGCTCGATGTGACCGTTTCCCCGCCGCAACTGGTCCCCTGCGCCCGGACGCCGGTCGAGGCGGCGCTGGCCAGGCTCCTCGCCATCGTGGCCGAGGCTGTGGCCGAAGGCACGTGGACGCGGCTGAAGGCCTGCCGGGAGCCGAGCTGCCGATGGGCCTATTACGACCACTCGCGCAATCGCCGCCGGACCTGGTGTTCCATGGACATCTGCGGCAACCGTGCCAAAGCTCGCGCCTCACACCACCGCAAGTCCACCACGCCCTCGACCGCGAGCCAGCCCACCAATCGATAGGTCCGCGCAGTCGGCCTGGCGATCTCACACCGCCATCCAGGGCAGGCGTGGAGTGGCGTTGTGCAGCTGCTCTGGCCAGTTCGCTCGAGCACATCAGCGACGTCGTGCGAGTCCTGTACCAGCGCATGGATATCGGCCGCTGCCGCACTATGGTCGGAGCGTGATCGATGAACGCAGACCGCAACTGTTCCTGACATTGGTTGCGCTGTCCTCCATCCCGTTCTTCGTGTTGGGCGCAGTCACCGGCGAAATACAGCTGGGCACAATGCGGCTACCCGCGAGCGCAGCCATGTTCATGATTCCCGTTGCCGTCGCCGTGGCACTGACCTGGCGGTATTCCGGTGCTGCGGCGGTGCCTGGGCTGCTGCGGCGGGCCGTGGACCGTCCCGCTGCCGCGCTGCGTTGGTACGTGCTTGCTGTGTTGCTGCCGGTGGCGCTGGCGGTGGTATCCGCGGCGGCCGTGTGCTGGACGGGGCAGGCCGGATGGCGGCTGCCGCTATCCCCGGCCGCCGCACCAGGGCTGGTGCTGGTTTTCCTGATCGCAGCGACCTGCGAGGAACTGGGTTGGACCGGATATGCGATCGAGCCGTTGCAGCAGCGCTTCGGCATGTTGCCGGCCGCGCTCGGTCTGGGCATCTATTGGGCGCTCTGGCATCTGATTCCGTTGGTCGAGGCGGGACATCCGGTGGGTTGGATCGCCGGATGGTTCCTCGGTGCGGTCGCCATTCGGGTGCTGATCGTGTGGCTGCACGATCGCACAGGGCATGGAGTGAGTGCGGCGATCCTGATGCACGTCTCGTTCAATGTCACCGCCGCCTACACCCCAGGGCTGGACCGGCCGATCAGCGTGATCACCACCGGCGTCCTCACGGCCGCGCTCACCGCCGGTCTGATGTGGGGCAGCACATCTCGGACTCCGCGGGCAATCGACGCGTTGACGCACTGAACCGCTCCCCGCTCCCACGGGCGTGACCGGCGCATATCGGCCCGTGAGGGCCAGTGACGAGAATAGTCACGCTTAGCGCCCGCAGACGAGGCTGTGGGCTCGAAATACATTGCCAGGAAACATGTTCGATGCTGGTAGCCGCCATCGGCGGCCCAACTTCGCAAAAAGTCACGCTAAGGAGTTACCGCAGACAACGACACATTATCTGCGCCGAAGGTCTGGAAATGGGCCACGGAAGGGGTGCGTCGAATGATCTTCGAGGTGCGGGTTCTGGTGCGCGAGAGGCCCTTCCGGCGTGGACGACTGGTGCTGGAAGCCACGACCGCAGGGCATGCGGGATGGCGCGCGGACTCGGCGGTAGGTGCGCCGTCGCTGCGGCCGGTCCGCAGCCAGGCAGGATGAAAAGGAATTGAGGCGGTTGTTCGAGTCATGGAATGCGCGGCTCACCCCCGCGCCCTACCGCGAAGTGTTGTTTCGACGGCCCGAGTACGCGGCGGCCGGGACGACCGCCAGTGCGAGTATGCCACCGGCGAGTGCCAGGGTGGGATAGCTGGTGGCGGTGACCATGAGTCCGGAGCCCATGCCGCCGGTGGCTCCGGCGATGGCGATGGATACGTCCACCGCGCCTTGGGTTTTCGCCCGAGTGGCCAGCGTGACAGTGTCGGTGATGATCGCGGTGCCCGCGACGAGTCCGAGGTTCCAGCCCAGCCCGAGCAGGGCCAGCGCCAGCGCGAGCAGGGCGACCGAGTCGCCGGGTGCGAGGCTGGCGAGTACTCCCGCGGCGAGCAGCGTCACGCCGGACGCGGCGGCGACAGGCAGGCGACCGAAGCGGTCGACGAGCCATCCGGTCAATGGGGAGGGGAGGTACATGGCACCGACGTGGATGGCGATCACTGCGCCGGCGGCGGCGGTGTCGTGGCCGTGCGCGAGCATGTGGACCGGTGTCATGGTCATGATCGCCACCATCACCAGTTGGGTCAGCGCCATCACGAATCCACCGGCGGCAATCGCCTTGCTGGAGCCGTCAGCGGACGAGATCTGCGTGGTGCTCGGCGCGGCGGTGGAGTCCGTCGCGCCGATCTGCCGCGCCAACAGCAGCGGGTCCGGGCGCAGCCACATCGCCAGCACCAGCGCGGCCAAGCCGTAGGCCAGCGCGGCTAGCAGGAAAGGCCCTGCCAGATAGGGAATTCCCACGGCTCGGGCGAGCGTGCCTGTCGGGGCGGCGAGGTTGGGGCCGACGACACCACCGAGGGTGGTGGCCACCAGCACGGTCGATACGGCACGGCCGCGGTGGGAGACGGTGGCCAGATCGGCTCCGGCGTAACGGGCTTGCAAGTTGGTGGCGGTGCCCGCGCCGTAGACGAACAACGCGACGAACAGCATCACCGGGTTGTCCGCGACGGCGGCGGCGATGACACCGAGGCTGCCGATCGCGCCGGTGAAGTATCCCGCGGCCAGGCCAGGGCGGCGGCCGCGGGACTGGGACAGCCGGCCCACGGCGACGGCGGCGAGCGCGGAGCCGGCGGTGAACAGGGCGCTGGGTAGGCCGGCCAGGCTGGTGGAGCCGAGCATGTCCTGGGCCAGCAGTGCGCCGACGGTGATCCCGGCGGCCAGTCCGGCGCCGCTGAGGATCTGCGCGGACACCAGCACTGTCAGGACACGGCGTTGGGCGCGGACAGCATCGGGGAGGTGAGGAATGGCGATGGCGTCGGCACTGTGGGTCACAAGAGGTCTTTCCTGGAGATGTGAGCTGGCGCAGGGGGGGGCATCAAGGCGGGAATCCTTCCCGGTTGGATTTTGGTTGTTCGCCGGTGTGGAATCCGCTCGTCGCCTCCCTGCCCAGCCCCAGCAGCGTGAACAGCGCTGTCAGTGCGCGTAAATCGCCGGGCGGTGCTGATGCCAGGGGAACCACCGTTCGAGGTCGGCGGCCAGGCTCAGCAGGGTGGCCTCGTCGCCGTAGGGGCCGACGAATTGGACGCCGATCGGCCAGCCCTCGGC
Source organism: Nocardia sp. NPDC004151 (assembly GCF_042874235.1). Lineage (NCBI taxonomy): Bacteria > Bacillati > Actinomycetota > Actinomycetes > Mycobacteriales > Nocardiaceae > Nocardia > Nocardia sp. NPDC004151. The sequence goes on from NZ_JBIAMR010000018.1 coordinate 37,506, forward strand.
CGATCGTGCCAGGGGCAAGGAGATCGCTGGATTACCGGTGGCGTTGAACAGGGCGGTGAAGGGCGCGAAGTCGAAGATCTTGCGGTACCAGTCATGCGCGGTCAAGCTCGCGTCGTCGGCATCGAGGTGACCGAGAGGGAGATTCGGGCTGGCCGTAGTCGGAGTGAGGTAGACGTCGTAGTCGGTGAGTAGTCGGGCGACCTCACGGCGCGCGAGGTTGAAGGTCTCCTCGACGACGTACAAGTCCGCCGCGGACCTGGTGGCGCCGTAGGCGACACAGGCGCGGGTGCTGGCTTCAAGGTGTTCGGTGCCAGGGTCGACGCCCAGTGCCTTGGCCGCGGTGGTGACGGTGTGTGCGAGAAAGCTGCACCAGGCATCGAGATTGGCGTGATGGAACGCCTCGGCGTCGATGCGCGGAGTGGCTTCCTCGACGTGATGGCCTATCGAAGCCAACTGTTCGGCGACGCTGTGGACGGCGTCGGCGCAGGCGGGACCGGCCTGGGAGAGATCGCCTGCGACGGCGATGCGCAACGCGCGCGTCGGGTGGGAGATCAGTGCGCTGTAGCTCGTCGGCTCGGCGGGAAACAGATACTTGTCGCCAGGTTCACTGCCGTGTATCGCGTCGAGCAACGCGGCGCAGTCCCGGACGGTACGGGTGACTGCGAACTCCGCGCCCATGCCGAGCAGAGGATCAGCGTAGTCCGGAGCGGCGGAGACGCGGCCACGGCTCGGTTTGAGTCCGACCAGCCCACACGCCGCGGCCGGGATGCGGATGGAGCCGCCGCCATCGTTGGCATGGGCCAGCGGTAGCGCTCCGGCTGCGACCAACGCCGCGGCGCCGCCGCTGGATCCGCCCGCCGTGCGGGTGGGGTCCCACGGGTTGCGCGTCGGTGCGCCGTAGGCGAGAGCTTCAGTCGTGGCGTTGAACCCGAGCTCGGGGGAGGTGGTCACCGCCATCATCGCCAGCCCAGCTCGGCGCAAGCGGGCCATCAACGCCGTGTCGTCGGCGTACATCACGCCAGGGCCGAACAACCGGCTGCCGTTGCGCTGCGGTACTCCGGCCGCATGAATGATCAGGTCCTTGAACGCGGAGGGCACCCCCGCGAACGGGCCGGACGCATCGTAGGCCAGGGGGCGCTCGAACACCTCGCCCGCGACCGCACCGAGAACAGGGTCGACCTGCGCGATCGCGGCCGCAGCCGCGGCCTGCACGTCCGCGGCGCTGACCTCGCCCTGGTTGATCAGCTGGGCCAGCTCTGTGGCGTCCCGGCCGGCGTAATCGGCGACATCCATCGAAACCTCCAAGTTCGTCATAGTGGTGCGGGAGAACCTAGGCCGAGGCGGGCAGCGTGACGTCCGCCGATCGACGGACGTCGCGAAACGGCGACTGTGCATTGTCATTGAGCGACCGGCAGATCGGGGGTGCTGTAACCGGGCCATACTGTGGCGGTGGTTGTTGCACCCGGTCGAGATCTGGAACCCGCTGCCGCCGTCCGAGTGCGAGCCGCTATCAGGGCGGCCACGCCGGACCGATCGGGCCTGGGGCGGGTGCTATTCGAGCTTTCGCGAGTCGTCGCCTATCAGCACGCCGCATTGTCGCGGTGGGATCCAGGCGCCCGGGTGCACATCACAGCGGCCAGCGTCGGATACCCCCGGGAGGCGCTCGAGGTCACCAACAACTGCCTGCACACCCATCCCCTGTTCACCCGGCTCCGGCACGACCAGATACCGATGCGATTGTGCGATGTGCCGGCGCAGGTACGGCACGGTGCGATCTTCGACCGGGTAATCGTCCCCCTCGGCTACCGGGAGGGCCTGACCCAGCCCTTGTTCGCCGCCGACGGCCGCTATCTCGGCATGCTGAACATGAGCACCACCACGCACGGACTTTTTCCGACAACGTCGGTGACAGCACTCGCGTTGATGGCAGATGTGGTCGGCGCCGCCATAGATCCTTGCCGAGGCATCGCAGCGTCGGCTGATCAGGAGGAATCGGTAGTGATCGTCACCGCGAGCGGAACCGTACATCCGGTGACGGAGCCTGCCGCAGCGCACCTGTTCGTACCTGGCAGCGCCGGCATCGAACTCGCGTGGGCGGTCGCCGCCTCCGGTCGACCCTGCGACCATCTGCTGCTCGACGGCGATGTCGTATACCGGACGCGGATGCAGGCGGCGCGATCAGGCGGGACCCTGGTCGCCTACCGGCGCGTCGATCCACCTCGCGGCCTCACCCCTCGGGAGCTCGGCGTGCTCGCGCTACTTCCACAAGGCGGTTCCAACGCCACCCTCGCCGCCCACCTGCGGGTCAAACCCTCCACCATCGCCACTCACATCGAGCGCATCCTGCGAAAACTCCACGTGCCCAACCGCACCGCCGCCGCTGCCACCGCGGCGTGCTGGGGACTGACCGTGAACTACCGCGACAGCGGGCTCATCTACTCGCGGTTGTCGATGTAGTCGAGGACTTCGGTGCGTCTAAACCCCGACGAGGCCAAGGCACATTGCAACGCATGCGAACTCGCGATGGCGTGCACATCGATCTGCGGGAGTTCCCGGTTTAACGGCTGATCTGACCGGAGAGCCTTGGTGAGGCTGCCGATTTGGGCGCTGGGGCAGCGCTGGCGTCATGCTGGCGCTGTCGGCTTCGAGCCAGCCAGATGTTCTCTGGCCCATCCTTCCCGGCCAGCAACAGGTCCATCCACCTCGGTGTCCACCCTGCCGATGTGCGCGCTGCGATCGAGCGAGCGCGGACCGCTGGCTGGTCCCCGGACCTTTCGCCAACACTGTTTCGCCTAGACCACCCGGACCGCCGGTAACCAGGCAGGCCAGGCGCCACTCGAGTTGCCGGGACGCTACGAACCAAACAGAGGACTTGGGAGAGAACGAGGCAGGAGCACTGGACCGAGCGATCAGCGGCGTGACCGGACGTTCCTGTCCGCCGTCGTGGCTGTCAGCTGAGGCCATTCATGCCAGCATCAGTGGTATTCGGCCGCCTGTCCTCGACGTGTACGACGTGTAGCTCGGTGCCGTCCCGATGGCGCTTGGTACGACCGCACAGCCCGACGGCCAGCTGCGAAGGATCGTGGGGCTCATCGGGACCGACGTAGGTGAGGACATTGTTGTGGTGCCCAGTGACGACCCATCCCTCCACATCCTTGGGGTTGATCACGCCGAAATCTCCTGCTGCCGATCCGGCACGAGCCGGGCCGAACTCCGCCAGGATCGTGGTGGCTTGCTCGGCGAGGTCCCCATCCGGAGCGGTGAGCACGACACAGGTGCCGTGCTCGAAAAGCACCCACGACTTGCGGGGGTCGGCGAGCAGCTGCCGCCAGACGTCGGTAAGTAGTGCTGCGTTCATGGTGGTCATTCTTGCGCAGACCTCTGACTTGTCCGGTTTCTGTTGCGGTACACGCTCGTTCGATGTTCTGGGTACACGCTGGAGGGGAGCAGCCGGAAGAGTGCATCAATCGCCCGCCATGCGGCATGAGGATGCGTTCGGCCGGCCTGCGGCTCGGCCTGTCCGAGCCGCCCCGTAAGCGGCTACTTAAGACTGGTGTCAGGACCGGGTCCCGGTTTTGCGGCCGTTGCCGGTGGCGAAGACCCGTATCTGCGCTGATAGTTCCCCCGGTTACCTGCGAGAAGATCGATCCGACTGGCAGTACAGATGATGCCGAGACCGCGTGAGTGGTACCGGAACGCTGGCGCAGCCGGTCCGAAGCAAGTGGCTGTGGCTCAGCGTAGATGGTCGGCGAGCGTGCCTTGCTCGCCGAACAATTCGTTGGTCCAGCGTTCGAGCAGGGCGGTGTTGTCGGTGTGGTCGGGATGGAAGCCCGACTCGAAGTATTCGTCGAACCGACCGAAGACACTCGCGGTCAGGAACGGCGAATGTCGCAGGGCGGTCAGGCTACGCACCAGCGTGACGGGGTTGTAGGTGGCGCGGTCCCGGACCAGGGAGACAGCGGTGTGCGCGATCACGCCGATGCCGAAAAAGGCCATGGTGAACCACATTGCGGCAATGCGGCGGCGTTCGGCGCCACCGACGGCACAGTAGACATCGAAAGCCACCGACTTGTGCTCGGACTCCTCGACCGCGTGCCACAGCAGCATCGAGCGCACTTCGGTCCGGCCCAACAGGGCTTGCGCCCGCTCATCACTGAGCAGAGTTTCCGCGAATACCGCCGTGTAATGCTCGAGCGCGGCCGTGATCGCCAGGCAGGTCAGCGGTGACAGCATCCGTTCGCAAAGTGCGAAGAACAACCGGGTGGTGCGGTCGCCCAAACGAGTGGGATAGCCCATCTGGTGCAGTCGTTCGTTCAGTTGCCGATGCTCGCGGCCGTGGGTGACCTCCTGGCCGATGAAACCGCGGACCCGCGTCTGGAGTTCGGGCTCGGTCAGCTGATCGGCGTGACGCCGGACCGAGCGCACGAAGAAGTCCTCGCCCTCCGGAAAGACCGATGACAGGTAGGCGATCGCGTGGCTCATGACCAGATCCCCGTCGACATAGTGCTGTCGCAGTGACCCCGTGGGGTAACTGAATCGGATGCGGCGAACCCGAATCGGCCGTTTGGCGTTACCGGACGAATAGCTCATGACTTTCTCGGTCTCTCTCGAATCTTCCCCTGTTGCCCGTAACTAGCGAGCGGACAATACTTTTGACAGCGGCTAGGACGGCGGCGGTGGGATACGGCTCATAGCCGGGTATCGACCGCGACATGGCCAGCCCATCGAACAGCGCGAACAGCAAGTGCAGCACAACGGGAGCGCCGTGCGAATCGTCGCCGGCCGGAAACATCTCGGCGTAGACCCGCTCGATGGCGGCCGTCACCTTCCGATCGATTTCGACGACCGCGGCAGCCAACTCCGCATCGGTGCGGGCCGCTGTCCACAGCTCCTGCCATGCGGTATAGGTGGGGCGCTGATACATCGACCACAGCAGCTCGATCGCGATGTCGACCTGGTCCGCCGACGGATCGGGCGCGGGCATGACCGCCCGGTACTCCTCGGTACTGCGGTCGAACGAATGCGCGACCGCGGCGCACAGTAGATCCGATTTCGTCGGAAAATGATGCAGCAGTGCACCGATGGAGATCCGAGCCCGATGTGCCACGTCGGTGGTCGTGACCGCGCGGAAGCCGACCTCGATCAGTGCGTCGATGGTGGCGTCGAGCACGGCGCGACGCGTCTGTGCAGTCCGCTCGGCCTGTGTCCGCCGGGTCCGCGTGTTCGCCATGCTGTCAAGCATGACACCATAAACCGTATACCGATACGGTTTCCTGCAACTGCGAATTGAGCACGCCTCGAACAGAACTCGCCAGCCAGTAAACCGATGAAGCATCATCAAGCGGCTATGCGTATCCCGATTGGGTCGATCACCCGATGCGAGCCAGATCCAGGACTCGAACGCCGTTGACAGGCAACCTTTCGATCTGTGAGACACAAGCATCCAGTCATTCGGGGCCACGCGAAATCGGTGCGGGCTCATGCGGTCATCGCAACCGGCTGCTCGTCATGGGGGAGGAGCGAGCCGAACACACTCAATTCGGCTAGTTGGACACTTGCTGTCAGGATCAGGTCCCGGCCAGGATTTGATCCAGGTGCCCGGTGGGATGCGGCTGCCCACCGTCTGGTTTGGTGTGGCTCTCTAATGGCTTGCTTCCCACCGGGTGCCGTGCAGGGAGTGGCTGAAGAGGGGCCTGCCCCAAGCTCGAACTAGCGGTGCCCTCCCGCACGGACACCACTTGGTTCGTTGACGCGGGAAGGCACGGCGATGACCGTCATCATCGGAATGGAGGACTACTCGTGACCGCATTGGAAAATGTGTGGGCGGTAATCCGATCCCGCCATCCTGATGTGCCCGCGGTCGTCCTGACCGTGGGAGCGGGTTCGACCGGCGGCAGCAACCTCACCCTTGGCCACTTCGCACCTCAGCGATGATTACGAACTCCATGAACTGTTCGTCGGCGGGGAAGGGCTCCAGCGTGGCGGTGTCGATGTGTTCGGCACGCTGCTGCATGAGGTCACGCACGGTGTCGCGGTGACGCGAGCGATCAAGGACACCAGCCGCCAGGGCCGTTGGCACAACGAGCGGTACCGCGCCCTTGGCGAGGAACTCGGGCTGGCGCTGGCGCATCACCCGAAACTCGGATGGTCGGTCACGAGCGTGCCGGACTTGACCCAGCAGCAGTACAGCGAGGTGCTGGATGAACTGGCCTTGGCGCTCGTGGCCTACCGCCGGCGGGAACCGAATCGGCGCGGCGGCCGTACGTCTAGCAACAACGGCCTGTCCGCAGCGTGCACGTGTGGCCGCAAGATTCGGGTATCCCGAACGACTCTCGCTGCTGGACCGATCTACTGCGGTACCTGTGGGGGTGAGTTCGTGACTGAGGGCGAACCTGAGGGTCTGAACTCAGTTCAGATTGAGTTCACAGACCTCAGTTCACGTTGAGTTCACGACAGCAGAAAGGCCTGGCGGAAACCGGGCCTGATCTGGTCAAACGTTGGTGCGCGATACTGGGATTGAACCAGTGACCTCTTCCGTGTCAGGGAAGCGCTCTCCCGCTGAGCTAATCGCGCGGGTAAATCCCCCTTTGAGCGGATGACGAGATTCGAACTCGCGACCCTCACCTTGGCAAGGTGATGCGCTACCAGCTGCGCTACATCCGCGTGCTCACCCGGCCTTGTGGGCCGATCGGCTTGCGGGACAGAACATTAGCCTATGGGTGGGTGGGTAATGCAAATCGCCAGGAAAACGGGCGATTTCGGGCATGTCGCGGCGCCGGTCAGCCGGTCTCGGGCAACGGGCCGGCCGGGGGTGCGGCCTGGGCGCGGGAAAGGCGCACCGCCGCAACACACATGACGACCACCGAGAGGGCGACGAAGGCGGTGCCCACCGGACCGGACCGCAGCCGCTCGTCGAGGACGGTCATGCCGAGGAAGGCCGCGCCGAGCGGCTCGGCGACGGTGAACGCGGGCAGCGAGGCCGACAGCGGACCCACCTGATAGCCACGCTGTTGCAGATACAGGCCCAGCAGGCCGCAGGCGGCCAGGACGTACAGCTCCCAGCTGGTGAGGGCGGTCCCGATGCTGATCGTGAACAACTGGGTGACGTTGTCGGTGAGGGCGGCCGAGACACCGAAGAGCAGACCGGCCGCCGTGCCCAGCAGCAGGGCTTGCAGGGTTGGCACGCGCACGGTGGTAGCCACCACGATGCTGACCGCGATGACACCGGCCGCCAGTCCCAACGGGAGCGCCCAGCGATGCCACGGCGCCTCGGTGACCCCCTCGGTCGGTTCGCCGATCACCAGGAAGCACGCCAGCGCGATCGACAACGCCGCCGCCTGCAACCACATCACCGTGGTCACCCGCCGCCCGCTGTAGTGCGCGGCCAGCGGCAGCGCGAACACCAGGGCCGTCACCAGAATCGGCTGCACCACCAGCACCGAACCCAAGGCCAGCGCCGCCACCTGGAACGCGAATCCGCCCGCGTCGCCGATTACCCCGGCCACCCACCGCGGATTGCGAATCAGCTTGGCCAGCAACGCATCCCCCTCGGGGACGTCCGCCGCCGCCCGTTGCTGCGCCACCGCGGACACGGCGAACAACACCGCGCCGATGAATGCGCACACCACCGCTGCCACAGGTAGGTTTCCCACCTGATCAAGTCTGCCCGACAAGGTCGTCCCGGTCGGTTGGCGGGGCCGTCGAACATGGCCCGAAATCGGCGGTCGAACGACCGGGCGCTGCGGCCCGGCGCCCGTGGACTCTGGTCAGTCGATCTCGTCGGCCCAGGCTTGGAGCCCGGCCAGAAACCCCCGCCGCTGCGTCGCGGTCAGCCGCCCCATCGCCCGCAGCAGCGCGTCCGACCGCCGGTTGATGAAGGTTGCCACGTCGTCGCGGCGATCGTCGGGCAGCGACAGCAGGGTGCGGCGATTGTCGGCGGGGTCGTTGTGCCGGCGCAACCACCCGGCTCGGTTCAGCTCCCCGGCGAGTTGACTCGCATTCGTCAGGCTGATGCCGAGCCGGCGGGCCAGATCGCTGACGCTGAGACTTCCCGCCGCCAGCACCTGCGCGAGCACCGCGCCGTGCCGATTGCCGAGCCCGCCCGCGTCGAAGGATTCGCGCAACGCGGCGGGCATATCGCCGTGGGCGCGCCGGAAATGCGTGGCGATCAGGGGTGCGAGCGCCTCCAGTTGCCGCTGGTGTTCCGCACTCACCGGTGCGCCCGCGGCGTCCGCCGCTCGCTGTGGCCGAGGCACGAACCCCTCCGATCGATGTCGTACTGCGGTCTTGACAGATCCAGGATACAGGTTCGAAGATCTGAACTGTTCGGAAAATTGAACTAATAGGAGACGGCGCTCTCCGTGAAAGGCTCACCCATGCGCACTCGACTGCTCACCGCGGCCGCCCTGCTCACCACCGGATATCTGTGCGGCGCCTTCGGATACGGATTGATCAATGTCGTGCAAGCGTTCAAGACGGTGCCGCTGGACGTGCGGTTCACCTTCCATACCGCGCTGATGAAGGTCAACGGCCCCGTCATGCAATCGGCGATGGGCTTGGCCGCCCTCACCTCACTGCTGCTGGCGATCTACAGCGGGGGAGTCGTGCGCCGTTCGGCCGCAACGGCTTTCGGACTCGTGCTCACGTCCTTCGTCATCACCCGATTCGGCAATGTCCCGATCAACGGCAAGATCAAGCAGTGGGCCGTCGGCCCCCGCCCCGACGACTACGCCCGGATCCTGCACCGCTGGGAGCTGTTCCACATCGCTCGCACCGGCACGGCGTTGCTGGCCTTCCTCATCATCATCGCCATCGCGGTCTTCGCCCGGCCCGCTCCGGCGGACCGGGATCAGACAGTTCTGCCCGCCCCCAACTGAATTCGCGCGGCGGGGGCGGCGCCGTGGTAGAAATGCCGCCCCAGCCCCACCGTGAACACCAGAATTCCGTACGCGGCGTGCTCCATCGACGCCGTGAACAGCGACCGCGTCCGCATATACCGCGCCGCGAACAACCACCCGCCCACACTGCTGGCCGCCACCGAGAACCAGCTCCCGAACACGATGTGCACGTACCCGAACGCCGCCGCGCTCGCCGCCACCATCGCCCGGCCCTCCCCGAACACCGGCGCGTACCGGTGGAACAGGAACGACCGGAAGATCAGCTCCTGTGGGTACACGCTCAACGCCGGATACAACACCATGACCGCCAGCCAGATCAACGGATTGCGCCGCGGCAGATCGAACAGATCTTCCTGCCGCAGCAACGCCGTCGCCGCGGTCAACGCGACCGCGTTCGCCCCCGCGCCGACCGCCATCGACCGTGCCTGCTCCGGGAATGCCTCGGCTCGCCACAGGGATTGACGGTCGAACCCCTTCGACCGTCGCAGATACACGGTCACCCCGGTCCCCAGCACCAGCAACGCCGGAATCGGTGGCTTCCCCCGCAACACCGCGTTGTAGACGGTCGTCCCGCCGAAGAACAACGCCGCGTACTCGGCCGCCAGATAAACCCGCCGCCACCGCCGAATCCTCATGGGCACCACCATAATTTCCGGCTTGTGAACCCGCAGCGGAGCAAATTTCGCCATTGGTCGTAGCGAATTTCGCCGAATCGGAGGTCACTGACGCTGTGTCTAGTTAATCTGTGCAGCGTTAGTGAACCTGGAAGGCTAGGACCTCGCGTGAGCTACTCACTCATCATCGAGAACGGCACCATCGTCGACGGGACCGGCGCCGAGCCGTACACCGGCGATATCGCCGTCGAGAACGGGCGCATCGCCGCCATCACCCCACCGGGCCGGCTCGCGGACACCGAGGCGGAGAACCGGATCGACGCGAAGGGACTGCTGGTCACCCCCGGCTTCGTCGACATTCACACCCACTACGACGGCCAGATCACCTGGGATCCCCAGCTGACCCCGAGCTGCTGGCACGGTGTGACCACCGTGGTGATGGGCAACTGCGGGGTCGGGTTCGCGCCGGTCACGCCCGAGAAGCGGGAGTGGCTGATCGGCCTCATGGAAGGCGTCGAGGACATCCCCGGCGCCGCCCTCTCGGCCGGAATCCGCTGGGACTGGCAATCTTTCCCGCAGTATCTGGACGCGATCGACAGACTGCCACTGGCCGTCGACGTCGGCACCCAGGTCCCGCACGGCGCGGTGCGCGCATACGTGATGGGGGAGCGCGGCGCGAAGAACGAGGACGCCTCACCCGAGGACATCGCCATGATGGCCAAACTCGTGCGCGAGGGCATCGAGGCGGGCGCCCTGGGCTTCTCGACTTCCCGCACCATCGTGCACCGGGCCATCGACGGTGAGCCGGTTCCGGGTACCTTCGCCGCCGAGGAGGAGCTGTTCGCCATCGGCCATGCCCTGGCGGACGCGGGCGTGGGCGTCTTCGAACTGGCCCCGGCCGGCATCATGGGCGAGGACCTCGCCGCGCCCGACCGTGAACTCGCCTGGATGGTCCGCCTGGCCGAACAGACCGGCCGCACCGTGAGTTACGGCCTGCTGCAGCACGATGGCGCGCCCGACGACTGGAAGCGGCTGCTGGACACCGCCGGTGCGGCCTTCGAGGCCGGGATCCCGATCCGCCCGCAGGTCTCGGCCCGGCCGCTGGGCCTGCTGATCGGCCTGCAGACCTTCAACCCGTTCTCGTTCCGGCCCAGCTACCAGGCCGCGGTCGAACGCGCGGGGCACAGTCTCGACGCCCTGGTCGCCGAACTCCGCGATCCGGCCCTGCGTCGGACGATCCTCACCGAGGCCGACCTCCCCGACAACCCGATGGCCTTCATCAGCATGGGTTTGGACCGCACCTTCACCCTGGGCGATCCCCCGGACTACGAGCCGGATCCGGCGGCCGGCCTCGCCACCGACGCGGCCCGTGCGGGCATCGAACCGTTCGAGTACATCTACGACCAGCTGCTGACCCGCGACGGCACGGCGCTGTTCTACCGTCCGCTGCTCAACTATTCGGGCTTCACCCACGACCCGATTCGCGAGATGCTCATGCACCCGGCCAGCGCGGTCGGCCTCGGCGACGGCGGCGCGCACGTCGGCGCCATCTGCGATGCCTCCAACACCACCTACCTGCTGACCCACTGGGCGCGCGATCGTTCCCGGGGCGAGCGGATTCCCCTGCCGCTGGCGATCCGCAAGATGACCCTCGACACCGCCCAGATGTACGGGCTCGATGACCGCGGCGTCGTGGCGGTCGGCAAGAAGGCCGACTTCAACGTCATCGACTTCGAGGCCCTGCGCCTGCTGCCGCCCGCCATGGCCCATGACCTGCCCGGCGGGGCGCGCCGCTTGTTGCAGCGGGCCGAGGGGTACCGCGCGACGATCGTCTCCGGTGAGGTCGTACTGCGCGATGGCGAGGACACCGGTGCCCGTCCAGGAGCCCTGATCCGCTCCCAACGCGGTAACTGACACCGTGCGCCCCGTGCGTACAGGCCAGGTCGCCCAGCGTCTGGCCTGTACCGATCGCGGTGCGCGATAACAGAATCAGGTGACGGACGCTCCGATAGGGACCTTCGCGGCAACCGGTTGCGATACGTTTGCTGGATTGGACTCGGCAACCGGGAGGTTCGGGATGATCTCTGAGGATTCGTATCTGCTCGCCCCGGTCGAGGGCGATTTCATGTCGGTGCGGGCGGTGACGGTTCGTGGTGGCGACGAGCAGATCGGCGCCGATCTGGCCCGGCTCGGCCGCTCGGATTTCGCCGCCCGGATCGCGCCGTATACCGATCCGGTCTACGCGCAGGCCCGGCGCGTCTACCTGGAACGGAATCATCCGGCGCTGGCGGCGCGGGCCCGCGGCGTGGCGTCGGTGTTCGGAGTGCCGGCCGACGGCGACGAATTCGACACCACCGCGGTCGGATACGACGTCCCGGGCGGTCCGGCGTGCTCGGCTGTGTGGTTCCCGCCGTCGGTCACCACCACCGGGCGGCCGCTGTTCGGCCGCAATATGGACTGGTTCACCCTGCCGCTGAGCGCCACCACCGGCATGGCGGCCGGCCCCGACGAGCATCCGTCCTGCTCCCGGACCGTGCTGATCACCACTGTCGGCGAATCCGGCCGCGCGGTGGCCCAATTGGGCTGTCATGACCTGATCAGCCCGGGATTCGACGGCGTCAACGACGCGGGCCTGATCATGGCGCTGCTGGTCGATCACACCGCGCCCGGCAATCCGGGCACCAGCGGCGCGGGCTTCCTCGACCACGGCCTGTCGTCGATGCAGCTGGTCGGCTACGTGCTCGAGGCCGCGACCACCGTCGCGGAGGCCAAGCGCGCACTGCTGACCCAGCACATCTTCGTGCCGGTCGCCGAAAGCCAGCACTGGCTCATCGCCGACGCCCACGGCGCGGCCGCGGTCTTCGAGATCGACCGCACCTCACGCCAATACCGTTTCACCGACGCCCCCGGCGACGCGCCGTTCATCATCACCAACCACGCCCTGCACACTTATCCGGGCGTCGACACCTTCCCGCAGGTGGATCCGGGACGTGAGCACGACTCCTTCGTCCGCTACCGCATGCTGTCCGACGCGATCGCCGCGCACGACGGGCCGTGGAGCCCCGACGATGTCGACGCCCTGCTCGATGTCGTGCTGTGCGCCTTCGTCGACAACGCGGCCGCGGGCGTCACCGGTGGGCTGCCCGAGCGCACGCTGTGGAACTACGTGGCCGACCCGGTCGACCGCAGCTACCGGTTCCGGTTCCACCAGCGCGATCTGGGCCCCGAACCGGGCACCAACCACATGCGGGTGCAGCGCACCGACCACCTCGACTGGAGTCTGGACAAGGCGCTGGCCTGACCCGGAAATGCAGAAAGGCCCGGCGTGAGCCGGGCCTGATCTGTATGGAACATGGTGCGCGATACTGGGATTGAACCAGTGACCTCTTCCGTGTCAGGGAAGCGCTCTCCCGCTGAGCTAATCGCGCGGGTCTTTATGCTCTTCAAAAAGAAGAGGCGGCGACGGGAATCGAACCCGTGTGCACGGCTTTGCAGGCCGTTGCCTCACCACTCGGCCACACCGCCAAGCAGGCCGTGTTGGCCCCTCGAGCGGATGACGGGATTCGAACCCGCGACCCTCACCTTGGCAAGGTGATGCGCTACCAGCTGCGCTACATCCGCATTTCGTCCCGGGCGCCTCTTGGCTGTCCCGCTGACGAGGTAGAACATTAGCCGACGATCTGCGCAGGTAACAAATCGCCTGGTAGATGGGGGTAAATACGAACTACAGGTATGTGGTTTCGCCGGTCGGCCCACGAACTCGGCGACCGGACGGACACGGATCACCCTTATCCCACCCCGTCTCGGCGACGCCCTCGTGTCGCCCCGGCAACACCCCGGTGAAACCTCACCCGCCCCACCGCCCCCGATAACCTCAGTTTTACGCCGTTGTGCACGCGATTTGGTGTGATGCCAGCCGGGTGTGTAATCTTCATTCTCGTTCGAGCGGCACCGCAAACGCCGCTCCGGACAGTCGCCTCGGCGACAAGACCCCGGTTCTATAGCTCAGCGGGAGAGCACTCGCTTCACACGCGAGGGGTCGCTGGTTCGATCCCAGCTAGAACCACCGAATTGGTATCAACCCGAACCGGGTTGATTGGGCCCCTGCCCGGCGATTTTTCGTCGGGCAGGGGACTGTAGGGATAACGGCGGATCCTGATCTCGGTCCGATGTTGGGGGAGTTCGTCGGTGAGGTGCCTCGATCTCAGGTGGAGTCGGTGCTGCGGGGGTGCCTCGCCGATCTCGCCGGAAGCCCGATCGGGGCGATGCCGGAACTGAGCGAACGTCTGGCCCGACAGCGGCTCGCGAAATCACCCCGCCGGGCCTAGGACCGGTATTGCTCGTCGGAGGCGAGATCGGCGATGGTGTCGCGGATCTGACGCATGATGGCATCGAGTTCGCCGATCACCTCGTCGACGCGGGCGGCCGCGGCCGGGGTGCGGGCCTGCGACCGGACGCCACCGAGCCGCAGACTCACCGCGAAGAGGTTGTCGATGACCGTGCGGTGCAACTGCATGGCGATGCGGTCGCGCTCATTGATAACCCGCAAAGCCCGAAGCCGAGTCTCGGCCAGACGCGCATTCACCAAATTGTCGGCGCGGGCCCGCAATTCGGCCATCGGGAACGGTTTGGCCAGGAAATCGTTGGCACCCGCGCGCAGTATGTCCAACCGGATGTCCTCGTCGGCGCGAGCGCTGGTGGCCAACACGGGCGTGTTCGCCAGGTGCTGATCGGCTCGGACCTCACGCAGTAATTCGTCGCCGCTCAACAGCCGGGCCGCCCGCACCATCCGGTCCGGCCGCGCCACGCTGCCGTGCGGGACCAGGATCTCGGCGACGATCAGGAACAACAGGGCCGCGAGCAGGATGACGCCGATCTGCTGGGGGACGAAGGTCAGCCGATTGGCATGCTGGGTCCACACCACCCGACTCGAACCCGAGTTCGACGCCCAGCGCGACGATCGCGGCCAGCACCGACCGCACGATCCCGACCCGCACGCCGAGCACCCGCTGCGCGACCCGCGATATCAGGCGACCGACACCAGCGTCGCCCCGACAGCGACGGCCACGTTCACCAAGACTTCACCAGCACCCATCGCTGCAGCGTAACCGGCTAGCCGCCGACACGGTCCCCGCCGCTGGCGCACGACGCCATGATCTCCCGCGGGAACCGCTCGCGCGGCGGGGCGGTCAGCGGGCACCATCGAGACATGTCCGACGTGAACAAGCACAACCTCGTCTACTTCGAAAACCCTTCCATGCGAGGCCTGTACGCCGCCCTGGACGAATGGCAGCGCGCCAACAATCAGCGCTTCCTGTCCCTGACGATCCACCCCGACGCCGGAAACTTCTGCTGCATAGCGCTGACCAACCCGGCCGAAGTGGTCATCACCAGCGTCGACGGGCACCATCATGCCGCGGTCAACCGCTTCGGCCTACTCGCGGTGACGACCGACTAGTCTCCTGGTCCCGCGGAGTGACCGGAGAGGTAGAGCCGTTCGGCGTTGTCGGTGTCCTCTGCCACAATCGCGTTCATGTCGATCTCCCCGCCGTCGGACCCGATGTACTCGAGCGTGTATTCCGACTGGGTGCGGGCGTCCGACCCCGATGCGGTCGCCGAGGCTGAGGTCTGGTCGCCTACCTGGCGAAGGGGTTTCAGGGTGCGGATACTCCCGGCGGTTTCATCGACAGGGTGGTGGACCGGCGGGTGACGATGCTCCCGGAGTCGCACCGGCCCTGGGTCTGGGACATGGTGGGGCACTGGTTCGCCGCCTATATTCCGCTGGTGGCCTGGGAATCTCGGTGCCGGAAGGCGGCGTCGAGCGCGTACGGCCGGGCGCGGGCGGCGGAGCGGAAGCACTCGCTGCTGGTTCCGGTGGACTATCACCGGGAGAACACATTGCTGTTCGCGCGTGCGGGTGCGCTGCCCGTCAAAGAAGTAGCGGTACACCAGAAATGGCTGGCGGAAACCATGTCACCGGCGGCGGCGCATGAGGAATTCGTTCGGTTGCTGGTGGCGTCGGCGCGTGGTGGCGCGCCGTTGGGGACGGACTGGCATCGGCGCTTGCGGTCCTCGGCCAAGGCGGCCGGGCTGACTGTAGACGAGGACGCCCGGGTATTGGCGATAATGTTCGGCGCGTGCCCGGGCAATGTGCCGGACGGGTTGCTCGATGCCGCGGCGAAGGTGTTCGCGAAATCGCGGCCGGACGATGGTGCGGGACTGGCGGACCTGTTTCCGACCACCGACACCGATGGCGCGGCACTACTGCGAATGCTCGACGCCGCCGGAGTCGTCGATGCCATGGCTGACGGAACCCTCACGCCGCCAAGTGGATTGGCTGGATGGGTCAGTCACTTCTACTCCATGTACTGCTACGTCAAGGCGCAGTACGGTGGCATCATGCAGCAGCGGATGCCCGCGGAGCTGTTCGACCTCGTCGGTCGGATAGGACCGCGATTGCGGGAATCCGGTGAGCGGGTGAAGATGTCGGAGGGAAGGTACTGTCGGCCGTACCTCGATGCCGATCTTGCCGATGCGGTGATCGCAGCGGGCGTAGGTATCGAGGACGCGGACCGTCGGACCCTCTACTACTGGGTGACAGGTCGCAGCGTGACCTCGTCGCATTGGCGGAGGATCCAGTTCTGGGACCGCGACTGGAAGCTGTCGTGCATGCCGATCGGGGAGACGCCGGTACCGCGATCACCCGGCTGCCGGGCAATCCCGGCATCGTGCGCCGCGTCCGCGTGCGCGTTGATGCGGTACTCGAGCGCCTTGCGGGCGCCGGGCTGCTGGATGCCGAATTGGCCGTCGCCGAGCTCGACGGTCTGCTCGATCAGCCGTCCGTCCTGGCGTTGCAGGGGATAGCCGAGGTCATGGCGGAGCTGGACGGAGTCCAGCCGTTGCTGCGCACGTTGCAGGCCGGCATTCCGAGCGAATTCGTTTGGCCGGCAATGGAAAGCGCTGTCGCCGAGCTGGACGACGTGCAGGGCGTGACCTCCCCCTGGCCGATGCTCACCCTCTACAGCACGGACCGCGCGATCGTGATCGACCCACACGGCAGGGTCGCCGATACCGCATTCGAGCTACCGGCCGGGACGGTTTCTCATGTGGTGTTCTACGCGGGCGGCGACTTCCTCGTCTGCTACAGCACCAGCATCATGACGCCGGACACCGCATACTGGGCGAGCGTCCCCGAGGAGATCTTTGTCCCGGGTGAGAAGCGAATCAACTCGTGCCGATACCCCTACAGTGGTGCGCTCGGATACCAGTTCGCCACCGCGGACGGGCGCCATAACGGCTCGCGGGTGATGCGACCGGGCGACCAGCACGGCATCGGCGAGCGCCAGAGCCGTCGACGAACACAGGTCAGTGATCTGCGGCTTTGTTGCTTTCGTGTAGTTACCCGAATCGTTCGCACGAAGGGGACTGGCCGGCGGCCGGGGCAGAGCGGGCAGGGTCTTCAGGCGATGTCGTGAATGTTGTGCTGCCGCAACTCGGGTGCGTGGCGTGCCACGGTCGCGAAGTCGTTGTCGTCGTGCAGCACGGTCAATCCGTGGTGCGCGGCGGTCGCGGCGATGATGAGATCGATTGCTGCGGCGCTGCGGTGTTCGCCTGCCCGCGACATCCGATACTGCGTTGCCGCAACCCATCGATCGGCATGCTTGGGAACCGTGACGTCGGGGTACAGGTCGGAGAACATCTCAGCGATTTCGTCGTATTCGGTGCGATCCCGAGCGCTGTACAGGAACTCCGCACGCTGCGGAAAGCAGGAGCCGATGGCTTCGGCATCGATCGCGTCGAACCACGTATGCTGCAATTTCTCGTTCGACAGCAGCCGGACCAGGGCCGAGGTGTCGAGCAGGTAGATCACCGGGCCTTTTCCTCCTCGTGTCGGCGAGCAGCGTCGTCGATCGCTCCCCAATGCCGTGCTCGCTCGAAGTGGTGGGCGATGCGAGCGGCACGCTCCTGCTTCTCCGCGTAGAACCGCAGGGCCAGGTTCACCGCGTCCTTTTTCGTTTTCGCTTTCGATAGGGCCATCGCGCGCTGTAGAGCGTCGTCGTCGAGGTCGATCTGCGTGACCGTCATGGCAAGCCTCCGCCCATGTTGGTGATGTACAAGCGACTGTACATCACCAACATGGACTCCTCGAGAGAATGTCGATCATCGCCCGATCCGGCGCGTGCGTACCTGCTTGACCTGGAGTTCTGGTCCCGCGCCCGTAGGGTGGTTCGGGTTGATCATGGTTAGGACCACCATGAGGGGCTTATTCCAGCCGGCGTCCGCTCGCTGGTTCGAGTAAGCCCCTTTCTGCTTTCTGCTTTCTGTGCGGTGGGGGACTGGTGCAGGTGCGGCCGGCTTGATGGGGGGCGGCGAACAGGTCGGTTTCTCGTCGCTGATCGTCGGTTCGATGGTGTCCTGATGATCGTCGATGTAGAAGCGTTGGTAGAAGGTTTCGTTGAGCAGGCGGCGGACGTCGGTGCTGGCGTCGCGGTACAGGACGTAAGGGTCGGCAACGAGGTCCAAGGCGTGCCGGAGCACTCCCGCGCCGATGGTGAGCTCTTCGGAGGTGTTCGTGAGCCCGGCTTCGAGGCGTTTGCGTTGGGTCTTGATGTCGATCAGCTTCATGCGGACTTTTGCTTGGGGCATCGAGCCGTCGGCGAGCAGGTCGATCAGGCGGTTTTCCTTGTCGTCGAGCTGTTTCAGTTGACGGTTGAGGCTGGCGTGCCGGTCACGGACGGTGGGCCAGCGCCGGGTGCGAGTACACCACGCGGGGGATGAGGTCGTTGGTGACCGTGGATCAGGGACTCCCGCCCAGCTATCGGCCGTTGCCGGACCGCCAGCTGGGCGGCTTCGACGTCATGGGTGTGTACTCTGCGAACGCGGCTACCCCTGACTGACGTGGCACAGGTCCACCCTCGGAGATCGAATGATCCTCCACAGCCGCCCGGTTATGACAGCCCAGGAAAGAACCGGGCGATGGCCGGTCGGAGGCGGGCGGATTCGAAATCGTCGGCGGGCAGGGCGAGTTGTTCGAGGATCAGGCCGTTGATGAGGTTGAGGAGGTCGGCGGCGGCGGCCTCGGGGTCGGCGGCTCCGGCGCCGCGGAGTTCTGCGGCGAAGGCGGCGCGCTGGGTGGCTCCCCATTCGTCGAGGCTGGCCCGGAGGTTGGGGCGGCGCGCGACTTCGAGGAAGAACTCGTAGCGGGCGATGCTGGAATCGCGGTCGCCTGCCAGGGTTCCGGCGACGTATCGGGTGAGCCGCGTAATCCGTTGGGGGACATCCACATCGGGCAGGCCTTCGAACAGGGCGCGGACCTCGTCGATCTGCCGGGCGGCCAGTTGGCGCAGGGCTTCGTCGAGCAGTTGGTCGAGGGTGCCGAAGTAGTAGCGGGCGTTGCCGTGGGTCGTTCCCGCCTCCGCGGCGACGGCGCGGTGGGTCACGGCGCGGGCGCCTTCGCGGGCCAGTAGTCGGATCGCGGCCTCCAGCAGGGCCTCGCGGCGGGCGGCCCCCCGGGCCATCCGCGGCTCGCGCATGGGAGTCGTCATGGGGGTCATCGTACTGGCGACCGAAAATCAAAAACTTCTCCGTTTGGAGAAAAGTTGCGGTACGGTGTGCCCAGTAGACACAACCGGTTGGCAGCGGAGGACAGCTATGACCAACACGATCATCACCGGGCGGGTACGCACGCTCGATCCGAACACCCCGGAAGCCGAGGCACTCGTGCTGTCCGGTGGACGCGTTCTGGCAGTGGGGGACCGGGACGCCATGCGGGCGGCGGCGGGACCGGACGCCCGGCACGTCGATGCCGGCGACGGCGTGGTGCTGCCCGGACTCATCGACACCCACCCGCACGTCATGCACTTCGGGATGCTGGCGGGCGGGCTGGTGGATCTGACCGACGCGGTCGATCACGCGGACATCGTGGCGCGGATCCAGTCCAAGGCCGCGCACACGCCGCCGGGGCAGTGGATCATGTGCACGCCGGTGGGCGAGCCGCACTACTTCATCCGCCGTTCCGAGCGGGATCTGCTCGAGCGTCGCCTGCCCGATCGGTGGACCCTCGACACGGCGACCGACGCGCATCCGGTGCTCATCCAGGCCTGGGCGCCGCGCATGCCGAATGTGGTGGCGTTCAACACCGCCGGGCTGCGTGCGGTCGGGCTCACCGCGTTCATCCCGGACCGGGTCTGCGATGTCGAGATCGAGAAGAACGACTCCGGCGACCTGACCGGGATCCTGCGTGGACCCGTGACGAACTACTACACCTACGACCCCTTCTGGGGTCAGATCCTCACCAAACTGCCTCCGCCGGACATGGCGAACGCGGTCGCCGGGACGACGGCGGAAATGGCCCGCTACTCGGCGCAGGGTGTGACCAGCGTGTACGAGGGGCACGCCGTGGAACCGGAACACCTTGCGCTGTACCGGCATCTGCGCGCCACCGATGCCCTGACCCTGCGCGTCCAGGCGACGCTGGATGCCGAGTCGGTCATCTTCTATCCGTTCGATCCGCTGACCGGCGCCGAGTTCGACGAACGGCTGCGCCACCTCGCCGAGCTGTCCTCGGATCTCGGCGACGATCTGCTGCGCGTCGACGGCCTCACCCTGAGTCCCGGCGGTCCCTGTTTCTCGGGCTATTTCGCCACCTACGAGACCTACTCCGACCCGTTCGGCCGTCCCACGCGCGGTGCGCGTTTCGTGTCGCTGGAGAAGGAGGAGGCGTTCATCAGATTCTGCGCCGCCAACGACATTCGCGCGAACCTGTGTCTCGGCGCCTACCGTGAGCACGACGACTTCCTCGACATCGCCGAACGCGTTGTGCGCGAGTACGATTTCCGCGACCGGCGCTGGATTCTGCAGCACGCCATGACGATCACGCGGCGGCAGGCCCGCCGCTACGCCGACCTCGGCTTCCAGGTCACCACCAGTGCGGGCTTCGCGTGGGGCAAGGGCGCGATGTACGGCGAGCGCATGGGCGAGCACGTCTGGCGCGACCTGGAACCGCTGCACCGGCTCACCGAATGCGGCCTGGACCTGGCGGGCGGATCGGATTGGGGACCGAAGAACCCGTGGGAGCAGATCGAACTGGCGCACACCCACCGGTTCGCCGGCAGCGATCACCGCAATGACGGACCCGACCAGAAGGTGTCCCGCGCCGACGCGCTGCGCATGTGGACCACGGGGGCGGCGAAGGTGCTCGGTTGGCCCGGAATCGGTTCGCTCGCACCGGGAAACCACGCCGACGTGGTGATCGTGGACCGCGATCCGGTGACGTGCCCGATCGACGACCTGCGGGACACCAAGGCGCTGCGCACCTATCTGGGCGGCACGGTCGTCCACGACAGCGGCGATCTCGCCGCAGCCACCGAGACTCAGGAGGTGCACGCGTGAACGCCCGGGCAACAGATCGTGTGCTTGCTCGGATCGACGGCCTGCGTGACGAATTGGTGGCCGCGCTCGCCGAGGCCATCGCCATCCGCAGCGTGAACCCCACCTACCCGGACCAGGACTACGAGGACCTGGCCGGCGGCGAATCGGCGGTCTCCGGGCTGCTGGCCGGGCTGTACCGGCAGGCCGGAGCGGAGACCGAACTGTTCGGCAAGGCCCCGGGCCGCGACAATGTCGTCGGGGTGCTGCGCGGGCGCGGCGGCGGGCGGTCGCTGATCTTCAACGGTCATGTCGATGTCGTTCCGGCCGATGACACCGCGCAATGGACGCACGACCCGTTCACCGCCTTCGTCGACGACACCCACGTGTGGGGCCGGGGCTCGGTGGACATGAAGGGCGGGCTGATCGCGCAGGCGTTCGCCGCCATGGCATTACGGCAGGCCGGGGTGCGGCTGCGCGGCGACCTGATCCTGCAGGGGGTGGCGGGCGAGGAGAATCTCGAACACCACATGGGGACCTCCGCGGTCCTCGAGCGCGGCTACACCGCCGACGCGGCGATCATCGCCGAACCCACCGGCGCCCGCGTCCCGCTGACCGTCATGCCCGCCACTCCCGGCGTGCTGGTCATGCGCATCTCGGTCACCGGGCGTTCGGCGCACGCGTCGATGCGGTCCCACATGCGGGCCGGGCATCCCGGCGAACCTGTTGCCGCCAGCGCGATCGACGCGGCCCTGCGCATCCACGACGGGTTGCGCCGATTGGAGGACGAGTGGGTGGCGAGCCGGGTCGATCCGCTGTTCGACAAGGGCGAGTTCACCATCGGTCTCGATGTGATCGACGGTGGTGCGCGTGGCAGCCGCAATGTCGCGTTCATTCCCGACGACACCACTCTCGACTACGCGATCTTCTATCCGCCGGCCGCGCCGGTGGCCGAGATCCAGTCGGAAATCGTGCAGACGGTCACCGGCATCGCGCAGCAGGACCCGTGGCTGCGCGCCAACCCGCCGCGGATCGACTGGCCCATGCACTATCCGGGCGGGCGCACCGAGGGGGATCATCCGTTCATCCGGACGGTTTGCGCGGCTCGTGAACGGGCCGCGCTCGACACCGCCTTCGCGGGTGTGCCAGAGGTGCGGCCGTTCCCATCGGCCACCGATCTCACCTGGTTCAGCGCCGCCGGCATCCCCGCCGTCGGGCTGGGGCCGGGTGCCCTCGCCATGGCTCATACTGTCGACGAGCGGTGCGTGATCGATGAACTAGTCTGTGCCGCAAAGACATACGCGGTCACCGCGATCGACTGGTGCGGTGCGGAATGAGCGGCCGAGCCGCCGGGGCAGCACCGGTCGCACCGTATATGGCGGTTGGGTTGTCGACCATCGTTCACGGCATCGGGGCGCGCGACCACGTCGCGCGCAACCTCGACACGATCGAGGAGACCATGCATGCGGCGGTGTCGGTCGTCGGCATCAATCTGCCGGTGAAACTCGTCGCTCTGGCCGAAGGGGCCCTCACCGGCTTCACCGACGAGATCTTCGATCTGCCGCACAGCCGGTGCGCCAGAGAGCTTTTCATCGATATACCCGGCCCGGAGACCGATCGTCTCGCTGCGCTGGCCCGGCTGTACGAAACCTATCTCATCGTCCAGTGCAAGGCCCGCTGGCCCGAGGTTATCGCGGACCGGTTCTTCAATGTCATGGTGGTGATCTCGCCGCAGGGTGAGATCGTTCATAGGGCCGCCAAGAACCATGTGTGGTGCCGGGAGCACTCGTGTACCCCGCACGATGTCTACGATCGGTGGGTCGAGCTGTTCGGCGACGGCATCGACGCCTTCTATCCGGTGCTGCGGACCCCGGACATCGGCAATATCGGCACTCTTTGCTGCAGCGACGGCGAGTACCCGGAAGCCGTTCGGGCACTCGCGTTCAACGGCGCCGAGGTGGTGTACCGGCCCAGTGAGGCCGTGCCGATGACCGCGGCCGGTCCGGACGCCGGTGGCACTTGGCTGCTGCAGAATCGGGCGCACGCGCACTTCAACGGGGTGTACATGGTGTGCCCGAACACCGGGCCGGTCTACTCCAGCCCCGCCGCTGAGCATCCCGTGGATATCGCCGGTGGCAACGGGCACATCGTCGACTATCACGGTCAGGTGATCGGGCGGGTGACGTCGGGCGCCAACACGATCATCGCCGCGCCGGTGGATGTCGAGGCGCTGCGTCAGTATCGGATGATGAATCTGAATTCGAACTGGCTCAAAGACATTCGCACTGAGCTATTCCAGCGCATGTACGACCGGCCGATCCATCCGGCCAATCTTTGGCTCGACCGTGAGCCTGGGCGACACGCCGAGGTGGACGACATATACCGGGCCAATATCGCTCGCCTGGTACAGCAGCGCGCGTATACCGAACCCGCACAACGATTTCCCGGCGCACGCCATATCCCCGGGCCGGGCGACGGTGACATGGACGCCGTCGTGGCCTGGTGGCGGCCGTAGCCGTCGCGAGAGCTGAGGCAAAGTGATCCATGGGAGGTCACTGTGCCGAAGTCGTATTCGTCTTCTGTGCGTCGTCAGGTGTCTGCGCGGCTGCGCAGCGGGGAACCCGTCGCTGACATCGCTTCGGAGACAGGCATTTCGCCGGCCACATTGTTCCGATGGAAGGCCCAGGCGCTGATCGACGCGGGAGTCCGCGAGGGAGTGCCCAGTACGGCCGCAGACGAGCTGGCCTCCGCGCACAAGCGCATCGCCCAGCTGGAGTCCGAGCTGGCGCTGACGCGCGACGCGTGCGCGCTGTTCGACGAAGGGGTGGTGATCGCCCCAGAAGGAAGATTGCGATCGTCCAAGGATTGATCGCACTCGGCCATTCGACTCGGTCGGCGTGCCGGATAACAGGTTTGAACCGATCGACCTTTCAATTCCATCGCAGCCGGCCAATGCCGACCCGCCAGGTGCGGCGCATCGTCGTGGCCGATGCGATCGAGGAGATCCACCGACGTTCTCGCGGGATCTATGGGAAGCGTCGAATCCGCGCAGCTCTGCTGGTCGAACACGACATGATCGCGCGCCGATCGCGGCACCCAGTTCACGTCGTGGGCGTTCGGTGAGAACCTGCGTCGGTGGAATCTGCTGGAATCGTTCGGGACTGTGGGTGACTGCTTCGATAACGCAGTCATGGAGTCGTTCTGGGGGCGTATGCAGACCGAGTTGCTCGACACCCGGAAGTGGTCCACCACACTGGAGTTGACCATCGCGATGGCCGACTACATCGACAACTTCTACAACGTGCAGCGCCGGCACAGCTATCTCGGCCACGTCAGCCCCGCCGAGTATGAGATGCTCTGGCACGACATCCAACCCAGCCCTCAACTCTCATAACGGTGGCCTACCGCCAGGGGGCCACATCAGGTGGACCGAATCAGGGGGTCCGGTCAGCACCTCAAAGGTGTGGCCTGCCCTTTTGTGTCCGGGGCAAGATCGGCGCCAGGTACCGTTGGGCGGTGCTTGGTCGCAATGCTGGATCGCAGACAGCAGATGGCCCGCGGGCAAGCGGTGATCGCCCTGGGTGTGCTCGGCGACGAATCCCTCGTCCCGCCCTCTGCTGCCAGGCCGCAATCGCAGCCCGCGAATCTCGCCCGGATCTCGCTGTAGCCCTGCGAGGTATGGGCGTTTCAGCCCTCGGTTGTGACCGCCTCTCCATCGGCATGTCGACCGGCCCAGCGGTTGCCTCGGAGGGTTGCTCGGGATTCCGAAGGTCTAGCTCGGACTCGTTTCGCTTTCCCTCGATGGACCGACCGTCGTCGCGACCAGTCGGTTGAATTCATTGCATTGTTCGCCGACATAGCTCGGCGAAATGCGTTCTGCGAGAGCATGAGTCGCGGTATGTTTCGCCGGTTCGCCACGAGGTAGTGTGATCCGCTCCTACGATGAATCAGTGCCAGATGCTTTTCCTGGCACGGGTGTTCACCTTTTCATCATGCACGACATGAGTGGAATCGAGGTGTGTCGATAGTGACCGAACCTGTCCAGAACGTAACCAATGAAACCCTGGAAAGTATTGCGGCCAATGGCATGTGGGCCGATGGGCTGACCTTCACACCGGAGGTGGTGCAGGTCGCGCGGGCGCTGCTGGCGGCGGTGCGCGGGGTCGCGCCGGCTGGGGTGTTGCCGCCGGAGTTGCAGGAGGCGGTGGATACCGTCCGGGGTGGCGCCGGGGTGGAGATCACGCAGATTTCCGGGGCCGACGGGGTGCTGTTGTCGGCGTTGACCGTGAAGCTGAACGGGGACGAGCCGCGTCCGGTGGTGGTGGTGCCCGCGGGCTGGAGTCCGCTGGGCTGGCTGCCGTTCGTGTGGACCTATCTGACATTGGCCGTGGCGGGTTATCACGTGCTGGCCTACACGCCGCGCGGTCTCGGCACGCCGGGTGAGATCACCACGTCGCAGGGGTTCATCGACGTCGCCGGCGAGAAGGACCGGGCCGACGGCCACCGCGTGCTGGACTACGCGCAGGAACTGTTCGGGCCCGGTCCCGTCGGCATGCTCGGCGAGTCCTACGGCTCGGGGCTGAGCCAGTTGATCGCGGCCACCGACCCGGGGGAGCGGGTGTCGGCGGTCGTCGCGCTGAGCACCTGGGGCAACCTGGCCACGTCGCTGTACGACAACGGAACCCGGCACCTGGCCGCGATGCAACTGCTGGTGGATTTCACCGGTGGCACGCGCGAGGAGAAGTTCGACCCGGACACCCTCCGGATCCTCGACCTTTTCGAGCGGGGCGAGAACATGGACGAGGTCGTGGCCTGGGGGCTGGACCGCTCGCCGGAAACCTTCGTCGAGCTGACCAACTCGCGCGGCATCGCCACGTTCATGTCGAACACCTGGCACGAGACCCTCTTTCCGGTCAACGAAGTGCTCGACACGTTCAACCGGTTGACCGTGCCGAAGCGACTCAACGTGTGGATCGGCAATCACGGCGCACCCGAAGCCGCCGGACTGGTCGGAATCCCATTGGGATTCCCCTTCCCCGGCCTGCTCACGCCGATGCGAGAAGCGCGTGACTGGTTGGACATTTACCTGCGGGGCATCGACCCTGGTCCATCCGAACCGGTCAGCGATCAGATCATGTTCACCTACCGCACCCAGCCGATCGCCGGTGGCGCGCAACGGATCACCGAGCCCGCGCCACGCGAAGCCAAGCTCGACTGGAGCGAGGTCAGCACCGAAACCGAACGCTGGTATCTCGGTAATGGCGGCGCGGACGGCACCCTCGTGCCGAAGCCGGACACCGGGTGGACGCGCAGCTTCACCATCGGCGACAAGGACTCTCCGGCCACCTCGGCCACCGCGGTCGCCGAGTTCCTCAAGAGCGGGCAGCGGGAGTGCTACGGCAATCCGCAGCTCTACCAGGTCGGGGACTTCGAGCGGGACCGCCTGCTGGTCTGGCAGACCGAAGCGCTGACCGGTGGTCGCCGCCTGCGCGGCATCCCCACCTTGCACCTGTCGGTGGGCAGCACGGCCCCGGCGGCCACACTGGTGGCCTACTTGTTCGACGTGGCCCCCGACGACACGGCCCGCATCATCACCCATGAGCCCTTCACGATGTTCGAGCTGGGTCAGGGGGAGCAGCGCGCCGTCCGCTGGCGACTGCAAGGCGCCTGCTACGACATCCCGGACGGGCACCGCCTCGCACTGGTCGTCAACAGCTACGACAAGCTCTACTCCTACAGCCCGCCCGGCACCACCACCATCACCTCACCCGAGCACTCCGAGTCCTACCTCGACCTCGACCTCGGCTGAGTAGTCCCGTCTCTCGCGTGTCCGGTGTGGATCGACGATCCTCGATCCACACCGGACACGTCTCTCTTGCCGGATGCCGCGCCGGACCATCAGCCCGAGAATTACAGCGCCTCCACCACGACGGGCGCGGTTGTGCGAGCCGAGCGTTCGGCGCGGCGCACCACGGCGACCGCCGTCACGACCGTGACGACGTCACCACCTGCGGCGAGCCGGTCAGATCGAACGGAAGCGTCGCGGGTCGGGACGACGTGACAGCAGGACGGTTCGAAGTCCGCACCGTCCCCCCTGTCGCCCTTAGAAGTGTGGGCGTTTCACCAGTTGTTTCGACGACTAATGTTGCGGCTCTCTAGTTTTCGCAATGAAAGATGGATCTATATGACGCACGCTCTGGTGAGATCGGCCGTGGCGGTGGGCCTCTCCGGTGGCCTTCTGCTGTCGGGGCTGGGAGCGGCGGCAACGGCTTCCGCGGATGCGCCGGTCGGCGCGCCCATCGCCGACGCGGGATCGTCCACCATCGCACAGACCGGGTTCGGCACCGGCTCGGCGGGACTGGATCTGGCGACGGCGATGCTGCTCTGCAAGCTGACCGGTGGCGACTACCGGCTCTCGATCGGCATGTTGACCGGGCCCAGCGGCTGCCTGGGCGGGCTGCTCGGAATTCCGAAGCTCTAGCCGTGACCAGCCGTGGGGTGCGCTCGGTTTTTCCCGGCGGTGCGGGTGACGCATACTGACGCCGTAGTGGTGAGGGCTGATCAGGTGGAGTGTGGTGACTGAATCCGACGGGCGGGGCGGAAAGCTGGAGACGACAACGGTTTACAAGTCGTCGATACTGCGCACGCTGCTGCTGGCGGCGGGGGCGGGATTCTTCGTCCTCGTGGGGTGCGTGCTCATGCTGACCACCGAGGCGAGCTCGATGGTCGTGGGCGCGATGGCGTTCGCGTTCTTCGGCTCGTGCTGGGTGCTGCTGGTGTTGCAACTGCCGCGGCGGAAGCCGGAGCTGGTCATCACCGATCGGGGCTTCACGCATCGTCGGCTGGGGTCGGTCGACTGGGCAGACGTCGACCGGGTGCAGGTGTCGAGCATCGGCGGGCAGCCGTTCGTCGATGTGGCGCTCCGGGATCCGGCGGCGTTCCTGGCCCGCTCCTCACTGCTGATCCGAGTGCTCGGGCGGCTGAATCAGGCCTTCGGCTTCAGTCCGGCGGTGTTCTCCACGCAGACGATGCCGGCCTCGCCGGACGAGGTCGTCGCGGCCATGCGCCATCACCGCGGGTAGGGATCCATATCGCGCAGCCGTTCCCGGTGGACGCGCTGCAGTTCGCCAACCCGGCAGAGAAATCCCGCGATCAGTTCGAGTTCGTCGGGGTCGTACCAGTTCAGCATCATCTTGAAGCTCTCCTCGGCCAACGGGCGGATGAGCTCGCGCACGCGGCGCGCGGTCAGATCGGTGGCCACCACGATCACGCGACGGCGATCGGTGGGGTGCAGTGAGCGCGTGACATAGCCCTGCTTCTCCAGCCGGTTGAGCAGGACGGTGGCGCCCGCGGCGGTCAGGCCGAGCCGTTCGGCCAGCATGCCGGGTGTCGTCGACCGTCCGCCGACGAGGACGATTTCCAGTGCGCGCCGGTCGGTCTCGTTCACCCCCAGCAGCCGGAGCAGTTCACGCGCCAGATCCTCGACCGTTCCGTGGTAGAGCTCCAGGGCCTTTCGGAGCTCCACTGCCATCCGAGCGGGTTCGGTGGACAATACAGGGACCCCATCCGATGGGCGGAACCTGAACCGGGCTGGTGGACACAGCCCGGTCCAGGCATTCTTACGGACTCAGCTGACGGTCGTGGTGGTCAGCGTCGGGGACGGGTTCGGGTAGCACGACGTCGCGACATTGCCGATGAACGCCACCTTGGTCGTCATGGTCATGCCCGGGTTGGCGAAACTGGTCCCCGCGTATTGGCTGGTGATCGGGGTGCCCGGGCTGCCGGCCGTGACATTGATGGTCACCGCCGGCGGGGTGAAGCTGGTGCCGCCCGCGATCGGACCCGGCACGGTCAGAACGACATTCCCGCCCGAGGTGGACACGGTGCCGGCCACGGTGCCGCCGGAAGCGGTGGCCGAGACCAGCGTCGAGTTCGCCGGGGTCGGGAAGGTCATCTTCAGGTTGCTGATGTTCGTGACGGAGAAGCCCGAGGCCGAACTGGGGACCGTGGAGGAGCCCGGGGTGAGGGTGATGGCCACGGCCGATCCCGACGCCGCCGAGCCCGGCGCGGTGCCGGTGACCGTGGTGGTCATGCTCGAGGTCTGGCCGATACCGAAGATCGTGCCCTGGCAACTCCAGTTCACGGTGACGGGCGCCGCATTCGCGGGCGCGGCCAAACAGAAAACAGTGGCCAGAGCCACCGGAGAAACAATACCGGCGCGAAGCAGTGTGGAGGCGGTCGTTCTCATAACTTACTCCCGAAATAGTGAAGCAACAGCGCGTTCCCGGTGGGGTGTGCCGCAACTTCAGGGGTTTGAAATGTAACCTGTTCGCATCATGTGGCGGCCGGTATTTGAAATAACGGTTTGGTATCGATGGCCGGTCAGGGGGCAGTTCTGGCAGATCGTTAACTGCAATTAGATATTTACGGTGGAAAGTTAATTTCATCAAGACTTCGATGTCATTCGACCGAACTCGGCGAGTATCCGGCAACAATCTTTATTCTCGTGAATAGGGGCGGTTTTCGTGGATCGGACCGGCATCGCGTAGCGTGATCGGCGAATAGGGGAGGACTGAATGGTCAACGCGTTGGGGCAGCAGCAGGCTGCCGTCGAGCCGATCGCACGCCGCCGCGGCCTGCCCCGGTGGGTGCTGCCGGTACTCGGCTGGCTACTGCTCGCCGCGGGCGTGGCCGGGATCGGGCTGCACTACAACTCGCGGGTGTGGGAACCGGCCGTGCTGGCGGCGTCGTTCGCGTCGTACCTGATGGTCGGCGCGCTGGTCGCGGTCGTGGTGCTCGGACTGGCCCGCCGGTGGGTGAGCGCCGCGGTGGCCATGCTGGTGTCGGCCGCCGCGCTGTGGTCGCACGCGCCGATGCTGTGGCCGGACGGGAGTGCCCCGCCCGGTACGGATCTGGTGATGATGCAGTCGAATCTGTTTCTCGGCCACGGGTCGGCCGAAGCGGTGGTGCAGGCGGTGCGTGAGCGCTCGGTCGAAGTCCTGACCCTCGAGGAGTTGACCCCGGAACTTCTGGGCAAGCTCGACGCCGCCGGACTGGCCGACCTGCTGCCCCACCGATTCACCGCGCCCTCCGGCGGCGGGCAGGGGACCGGCATCTTCAGCCGCTACCCCTTGGAGGACGGCGTCAAGTTCGACGGCTTCTGGCTGAACAATCTGCGCGCCACCATGATTCACCCCGGCCGCGGCCCGGTATCGGTCTTCGCTGTCCACCCGATCCCGCCGCTCCTCAACGCCGGGGTGTGGGCGAACGAACTCGGCCGGATCCGGGACATCCTCGACCGGACGACCGGCCCCGTCGTGGTCGGCGGCGACTTCAACTCCACCTACGACCACGTCGCCTACCGAAACCTGGTGAGCGGCCGCTACGCCGACTCCGCCGAACTCCTCGGCGTCGGCGCCCTGCCGACCTGGCCGACCGACCGCTGGTGGGGACCGGTGATCGGCATCGATCGCATCCTCGTCGCCGACGGTCACGCGGTCGCGCTGTCCTCGCACACGATTCCGGACACCGATCATCGTGCGGTGATCGCGCGGCTTCGCCTCTGACGCGAGCGCGGCGTTCGGCGGATTCGTCGTGAGAGCGCAAATCCTCAGCGTAGAATCGCCTTTCGGGAGTGCCTCCGCCAATCCTGGGAGTCAGCTCGACATGAAAGCCGAACTCCACGCGATGACCTCGGCGGTGACGGCGGCGACCCTGTTCACTCACTCCGTCCCGCAGCCGGTTCCGCGGCAGATGCTGCGGGACATCGATTACGTCGTGCGGATGCTGATGGCGCGGACCCTGCTACCGGCTCCGCTGCTGAAACTGCCGACTCCGGGCAACCGGGCCTACGAACGCGCGATCACCGATCTGCATGCCGCGCCGGCCGAGATCATCACCACGCGTCGCCGGGCGGGTGTCGATCAGGGGGACCGACTCTCGGCGTTGATCGCCGAGCAGGACGAGGACAGGGGCGGGCTCAGCGACCTCGAGATCAGCGACCAGGTCATCACCTTCTTCGTGGCGGGCACCGAGACCACTGCGACTGCGCTCGCGCGGGCGCTGGGCCTGCTCGACGCGCACCCCGATATCGCGGAACAGCAAAGGGCGGAGGTCGATTCAGTGTTGGCCGGACGGCCCGACAGGCGAAATGGCCGGTCCGTCAGGCGGACCGGCCATTCGCGTCACCGGGTCAGCGATGCTGGAGCTTGCGCTTCATCTCCTTGTCCAGGCCCTGTGCGTCCGACCGTGCCTGCTGGGCTTCCCGTTTGATGCCGGCGCCCAGGCGGTCCATGTCGCGCCGGGCGTCGTCGGCCATCTGGTCCATGTCGGATTCCATGCGCTGGGCCTGGCCCTTCATGCCCTTCTTGGCCTTGTCGGCGACCTGGCTGGGTTTTCGGCCGTGCTTGCTAGACATTCCAACCTCCGAATAGGTAGGTCTCGGGTCCGAACTGAAGGAAAAGGGACGCATCCGCGTCCGCCGAATCTCCGAGCGCTGTCGACCGGCGTTCACCAACCGGGCGGGAACGCCGACAGCCGGGATATCGCAGCAATTGTTGAGCAACAATTGTGCCTCGTAGAGCCTGCCCCTGCGGACCGCCGCTGTCAATCACTTTCCCGAAATCGGTCCCTGACCGTGGGGTCGTCGAAACGACGTACGCCGATGCGGTCGCGTCGGTAGTGTTGATCTTCCGCGTCCGGGATGTGCGCTGGCCGGCAGCGGTGGAGTGTTGCGCACGGTGTGAAGTGGGTTCGATGTCAGAGCAAGTCGGTACGCGCGTACCGATGTACACCCCCGAGTTCGCCGCGGACCCGCACCGGGCCTATCGCGAGATGCGGGAACAGTATGGGTCTTTGGTTCCGGTGGAGCTCGCGCCGGGGGTGCCGGCCACGCTGGTGGTCGGATACCGCACGGCGGTAAGGATTCTCAACGATCCCGAACGGTTCCCCGCAGACCCGCGGGCCTGGCAGGCGGGCGTGCCCGCGGACTGTCCGGTGCTGCCGATGATGCAGTGGCGGCCGAATGCGTTGCGCAACGCGGGATCCGAGCACGCGCGGTATCGGCAGACCAATACCGCCGGGCTCGCCGGCATCGACCATTACGGGTTGCAGGGCACCGTCGAGCGGGCCGCGGTGGCGCTGATCAACTCGTTCTGCACGGCCGGGTCCGCGGATCTGGTGCGCGACTACGCTTTTCCGCTGGCCTTCCAAGTGCTCAACACCCTGCTCGGGTGCCCGGTGGAGATCGCGGCTCAGGCGGCCGAGGGAATGCGCGCCATCTTCGAGGGCGTCGGCGCTGAACATGGCAACACCCTGCTCATCGGAGCCCTCCTGCGGCTGACCCAGCACAAACGCGCCCACCCCGCCCACGATGTCACCACCCGCATGCTGCGCCACCCCGCCGGCCTCACCGACACCGAAATGGTGCACCAGCTGGCCACCCTCTACGGCGCGGGCATCGAGCCGCAACAGAACCTGATCGTCAATACCCTGGTCCTGCTGCTCCTCGACGACCGCTTCCGTGGCAGCGCCCTCGGCGGCAGCCTGTCTACCCGCGACGCCCTCGACGAAGTCCTCTTCAACGACCCGCCGATGGCCAACTTCTGCATCAGCTTTCCGCCCCGGCAGGTCCTCATCGACGACACCTGGCTCCCGCCCGATCAGCCGGTCGTCATCTCCATGGCCGCCTGCAACACCGACCCCACCATCCGCGGCGCCGGGTTCTCCGGCAACCGCTCCCACCTCGCGTGGGGCGTCGGCCCCCACGCCTGCCCCGCCAGCTCCCTCGCCTACCTCATCGCCCAGGAAGCCGTCGACCAACTCCTCGACGCCCTCCCCGAACTTCACCTGGCCATCCCCGCCCCCGAATTGTCCTGGCGCCCAGGCCCCTTCCACCGCGCCCTCCTCTCTCTTCCCGTCACCTTCACCCCCACCCCACCCCTCCCCGAACGCTGACCTCCCCCACCGCCCCGGCGTCGATTTGGCAAACGGGCGGGGTAACGCGCTAGTGTTGTCTCACTCCGACACGGGAAACCCCGAGCCGGACAGCCGCTTCGGCGGCGAGACCCGGTTCTATAGCTCAGCGGGAGAGCACTCGCTTCACACGCGAGGGGTCGCTGGTTCGATCCCAGCTAGAACCACAAAGAAACGGCCGGTCATCGCAGGTTTTGTGATGACCGGCCGTTTTTCGTGCAAGATACGTGCAGTATCGCGGTCGGGATGCGCGGGCGGCGGCCACGGTGTCGACCGGCCATCGGGCTACAGTCAGCGCCGCTGTGGGGCATGACGATTCCCGGCCACCGTCGTGATGCGACATGGGTCCGGCGACCGTCCACCGACCCACTGCCCCGGCTGGTCGGTCAGAGTTGCGTGTGCCCGGAGCCGGTGAGGATGATCAGCGGCATCATCAGAACGCCGAGAATATCGTTTGCGGTGCATTGGGCCGAGGCACTGGAGCTGCCGGTCGGCTGGCTGCC
Organism: Nocardia sp. NPDC004151; assembly: GCF_042874235.1. NCBI lineage: Bacteria > Bacillati > Actinomycetota > Actinomycetes > Mycobacteriales > Nocardiaceae > Nocardia > Nocardia sp. NPDC004151. Next base: position 70,860 of record NZ_JBIAMR010000018.1, read on the forward strand.
GCAGTTCTGCACCGTCATGGACTTGGTCGACGAACCCTGCGTGGCGGTGAGGCTGTAGACGCCTTCAGGAAGCTTCGAGCGATAGACGTACTCGATGGTCCCGGTACCGGCCTTGGATCCGGCTTGTGGGGTGAACGTGCCGACGTTCTGCCCGTCCAAGGTGACAGTGACCGGTGCCAGGGCGTCCGCGCCGCTGGTGCTCACGAAGATCGTGCAGGTATTGCCTGCCCCCTCACATCCTCCGATGCCGGTGTAGATCTGTGTCAGATTCACACCGTCGACCGCGGCCGACGCCGATGCCGCCGCGATGACCGGTGCCGCCAGCGTGGCCACCGTGACTGCGGCCCAACTCATTTGCCTCATCTGTACTTTCCCGTTGAAGTTGTCGTTACCGGCACCTGCGTGCCGCTCCGACGGTAACCGCGTAGCGAGGCCCCGTGCGTACGAATCGAAAAGAAGGTATTTCAGTATGTCCCGCGCTCCGCATGCGCGTCCGCGCTGTTGTCCAGGCGTTCGAGCGTCAACCCATCAGCGCGTCCAGGTGTAGCCGATCGGTTGATGTGGGAGCCGGGCCCGATTCGTAGCGTTGAACACGTGAACATCACCTCGCTGATCTCCCGCCGCACCGTCGTCGTCGCCTCAGCCCTCGTGGCCGCCACGGTGGGTGTTCTCCCCGCCGCTTTCGCCGCTCCCGAGGCTCCGGGCATCACCGCGGTCGCCCAGGACGAGGCCTCGCCGTCCGCGGTGCTGGCCTCCACCCCGTGGAAGACCACCGACGCCCTCGACCAGAACGGCAACCGCGTCCCCCTGGACAACCCGGCCGTGTCGAACTTCGTGGGCTGGGCCTACTTCAAGGCCGACGGGACGTTCACCATGTACAACCTCAACGACACCCCGAAGATGCACGGCGACTGGACCGTAGCCCCCGACGGCTCCTCCCGCTGGATCGCCGCCAAGAATGACGCCGGCGATGTCCTCTTCACCCGCGTCGTCCCGATCATCCAGCTGGACAAGCACGCCTTCACCTACCGCGTCACCCCCAACGCCGCCGACCCGAGCGTCTACTACGACATCGTCCACACCCCCACCAACCACGCCGAGCCGGGCACCGACGACCGCGGCCCGGGTGCGCACGGCACCCAGGGCAATCAGGGCGAGGGCGGCTACCACCACAACAACGGCAACCAGCACTGACCCGCGAGGTCCACAGGAATCGAGCCCCAGGTCATATCGACCCGGGGCTCGATTCCTTTGCTGGACAGCTCAGTTGGCCTTACACAACCATTCGGTGCCGTAGTGGGCGGCATTGCCGCCATCAAGGTGCACCCAGGTTCCTCGGCCGCCATCACACGGCTCGCCCTCGACGTGCGCCGGCGTCGGAGGCTTCGACGGCGTCACGCCCGCACTCCCGGTGACCAGGCCGTCTGGCAACGGAACAGAGATCCCCGGCACCGGCTGCCACACATCCGCACCGGCGGTAGTGGAGGTGAAGAACGGTACGGCTACCGCGACCCCCGCCGTCAGAACTGCTGCGAAACCCTTCACAGGCGACCTCCCCGGCCGATGGTTCATCAACACTTGGACATCTGATCTATAGATAGCCGGTCGGTGACCATTACAGGCGCCCTGCGGTTGTGTGGCCCAAGGTGATCGGACGCACGTCCCACGTAGGTGGTATCACGGGTGGTATCGTGAACATATGGCCTGGACGATGCGCTTTCCCAGCGATGAAGAGGCCGCGCTGGAGGCGCAGGCCGAGGCCGAGGGGCGGTCGAAGCATGAAATCACCCGTGACGCTGTACGCGAGTACCTGATGAGGCATCGGCAGTGGGATGAACCGTTGGTCGAGGACGAGGACACCTTCGATATGGGTGGTCCGATCGGCAAGGATGACATCCACGATGCGCTGAATCGGCCCGCGTGATCGTAGTCGCGGATACCTCGGGCCTGCTGGCGCTGTTCAATCGCACCGACCCGGAGCACTTTGCGGTGCGGCGGGCGGCGGATGCCGCCAGTGCGTTGGTGGTGAGCCCGTTGGCGTTGGCCGAGGTCCATCATGTGGCGAGTGTTCGTGCCGGGCGTAAGGTCGCCGACGCGGTGCTGGGCACACTGGCCGATCGAATCGCCGCCACCCGCGTCGTTCTCGGGGAAATCGGTGCGGCACAGTTGCGTTCGGTCCTGGATATACGGTGCACCTACAGTGACCTCAACCTCGATATCGTCGATGCGACCTGCGTCGTACTCGCCGACCATTTCGCTACCGATCGCATCCTGACGTTGGACCGCAAGGACTTTCGCGTCCTGCGCCCTCTGAGCCGGTACTCCGCCTTTCGAATCCTGCCCGACGACATGTGAACGGGCCCGACTCGTCCGGGTCGATCAGATGGGGTGGTAGCCGGCGCCGGGGCGGCCGGCGATGTTGATGTCGGCGAGGATCTGGTCGATGGGGCGGTAGAAGGCGGGGGAGTGGAGGGGGTTGGCGGGGGTGATGCAGGGGAAGTCGAAGGAAATGTTGTCGTAGCCGATGATGCCGCCTTGGAGCATGCCGACCAGGCGGTCGCCGGCGGTGATGGGGCCGCCGGAATCGCCGTGGTTGGAACAGGTTTGGCTGAGGGTGACTTCCTCGAACGGGCCCCAGTTGATGCTGCAGTTGAAGCCGGTGCTGCGGCCGTTGACGCAAACCTGGGCGCCTGGGCCCGGGGCCGGGGCGGTGCCCGCGATGGTGCTGCCGCCGACGGTGCGGGTGGGAACGACACGGGCGGGGTCGAATTCGATGACGGCGTAATCGAGGTCCCGGCCGTTGTCGGAGTAGGCGACCGTGCCGACGGGGCCCGCGCCGCGGTTGACCTCCGCGGCCACCTTGGTGCCCGTGGGCGCGCAGTGGCCCGCGGTCAATCCCACCAGCCTGCCCGCGTCGTCGTATCCGATGGTGGTGAGCGAACAGATCGCCCTGTCGCCGAGCACGATGCCGGAGCCACCGCCCAGCGGCACCGTCACGTCTGCGGAGGCCGTGCCGGCGGTCAGCGTGCCGACGGCAATAGCTGCGGTGATCAGGCCCGATGCCAGCGAACTCCGAGCAATCGACATCATTCGAGAATTCGCGATCGCGCACCCGGGGGGAAGAGAGTGTGACGCACATCACACCCACTGCTTGGTGTTCATCCGGATTCGCATGAGGTGACCGGGCTCGATCCACCCTCTCGGGGCGGAGACGCTGCGGGCCGGGTCCCCGTCTGGTGACCCGGCCCGCAGCGTGCTGCGGAATGCGGAGGACTAGCCGCGGCCGCAGATGCCGTTGAGGAGGACGCCCATGCTGCTGATCTGGGCGACGTCGCCGTTGGCGAGGGCGTTGGCGAAGTTGTCGATGGCGGTGCGCTCGTCGCCGGAGGCCTCGATGGCGCGCAGGCGGTCGGCGACCTCGCGGCGCTGCTGCGGGCTCGGGCCCAGGGAGCCGTAGCTGTTGTAGATGTCGCCGGCGGTCTGGCAGGCGGGGGAGAGGGCGCTGGCGGTGCCGGCGGGGAGGACGAGCATGGCACCGATGGCGCTGGCGGCCAGGAGGGAAGCGGGCAGGATTTTGCGCATATGGATACTCCTCGAAGCATGGTTCGGTTTATCGGCTCCGAGTCTGCCTGATGGAGTGGTGAATCCGATCATCCGCCGCCGTCGAGTCGGCGTGGTTGGCGGATTCCGGCCGTGGGATCGGTTCAGTGGCGGCCCGCGGCGTCCAGCTCGGCGGCCGTCGGGGGAGTGCCCGATGTGCTCCGGTACTCCCGCAAGGTCGCCGGCTCGTCGAGCACCAGCCAGGTGACCGCGTCGCTGAGCCCGCCGCGCCGCTCCCACACCGTCACGCCCACCGCTGCTCTGTACCCACTCGCCAGTGTCGGTCCGGTGGGCAATACAGAAACGGCAGGCACCCGGGGCTGGGCGCCTGCCCTCGGTCGTCCGGCCTCAGGCCGCGGTCGGAACCTCGAGTCCGCGCCGAGTCCGGACCGGCCACCGCAGGTGATCGGCGTCGATCACGTACGGGTGGGTGTGGACGTAGAAGCCGTCGGCCCGCAGTTCCGCGTCGCCCAGCCGCTCCGGATCGATGCTGCCGGCCGGGTGCAGGTGCGTGATCACCTCCGGATCCTCACGCGGCCACAGCCGCGCAGCCACGGTGACGCCCGCCGTCGCCAGCACCGCCAGGGTCACCCACGTGACGGTGAATCCCGCTGTGGTGGTGAGCCATCCGGTGACCGGGTAGGTCAGCAGCCACGCCAGGTGCGAGAGCGAGAACTGGGCCGCGAACAGCGCGGGACGGTCCGATGCCTGCGAGGAGCGGCGCAGCACCTGACCGGTCGGGGTCAGGATGGCCGCGGTCCCGGCGCCCACGGTGGCCCACACCGCCAGGGCCGCGAACCATCGCCAGTCGCCCGCGTCCGCCAGCGACAGCGCGATGGCGGCGGCCAGGCCGGTGAGCAGGGTGACCGCGCCGGTCAGCATGACCGGGCGCGCGCCGATCCGATCCAGCACGCGGGGAAGTGACAGCGCCACCAGCATGGTGCCGAAACCATTGGCCGCCAGCAACATCGCCACCCCGGACTGGGTGCCGCCGAGGGTGTCGCGGACGTAGTTGACGGTATCGACCATGATCACCGAACCGGCCGCCGCGACCACCAGGTTCAGGCCGAGCAGGCCGCGCAGCCGCGGGGTCGCGACGAAGATCCGCACCCCGGCCGTGATCCGCTCGCGGAACGAATCACCGGCGGTGGCAGTCGAGTTCGGGATCCGGGTGGCCAGCACCAGGGCGGCCGAGACCGCGAAGCCGATCGCGGTGCCCACGAACAGCCAGTGGAAGCTCATGACCGTCAGCGCGGCCGCGGCGAGCATGGGGCTCAGCAGCGTCTCCATGGTGGCGGCCAGCTGCGCCGCCGACAGCGCGCGGGTGTACTCGCGCTCGTCGGGCAGAATGTCGGGGATGACCGCCTGATAGGTGGGTGTGTATGCGGCCGAGGCGGTTTGCAGGATCGCGATCAGGACGTAGATCTGCCAGATCTGATCGATGAACGGCAACGCCAGCACGACGGCGGCCCGCACCAGGTGCAGCCCGGTCAGGAAACCGCGGCGGGGCAGGCGATGCGCGTAGGCGGCGACCACCGGGGCGACGGTCACGTACATCAGCATCTTGATGGTGAGCGCGGTCCCCAGCACCGCCGCGGCCGCGCCGCCCGCCAGATCGTAGGCCAGCAAACCCAGTGCGACAGTGGTCAATCCGGTGCCGAACAGGCCCGAGACCTGTGCGGTGAACAGCCGCAGATAGTCCCGATTGCGGAAGAGGGAGCTGAGCATGGGAGCGGATCGCATCGGAATTCTCCTCTTCGTGGTGTTCGACAAAAGGGAGGTTAATACCCCCTGGGGGTATATTCAAGACCGGTTCCTGTGATGCGTCCCACGGTCCCCGGGAAGCTCGAACCTATTGACTAGATACCATAGGGGGGTATGGTAACGACGAGTAGCGGCCGGAACCGGCTGTCCGAGCGAAGAGGAGCGCCAAGTCATGAGCACCACCACCGTCACCGTCACCGGAATGACCTGCGGTTGCTGCGCGAACTCCGTGAGCAAGGAGGTCGGCAAGATCTCCGGCGTCACCGGTGTGAATGTCGACGTCGACAGCGGCCGCGTCGTCGTCGACAGCGACGCCCCGATCGCGCCCGGCATCCTCGCCACCGCGGTCGCCGACGCGGGTTACGCCCTCGCCGACTGATCCGGCACTCCCCCCGAAAGCGGCAGATACTCCTCGGTATCTGCCGTTTTCGCGTGTTGCCACGCCGACATTCGCCGATGGCGAGGGATTCTCGCGAACTTATGGCAACCTATCCGGTGCTTCAGCGAAGGCTGGGATGCGGATCGAGGAGCGGTGTATGGGGAAGATGGGTAGGCGGAAGCGGTCTCGGCTCATTACGCAGGGACTGATGGCTTCCGGGAAGACGCGGCCGGAGGCCGCGCAGGTGAAGCGGGACGCGGCCGTCGCCGCCGAGCCGGTGGCCGTGGTGGCCGTCGCGGCGCAGCCGGTCGCGGAGCGGGATGCCGCGCCCGCGGCTGTGGCTTCGGAATCCACCGCCGGGCGGCGCGATATCAAGGCGCTGGCCGAACGGGTCAAGGCCCGTCGCAAGGAGAACGGCTGGACGCAGGCCGATGTGGCGAAGAAGGGCGGCCCGTCCGCCGGGTCGATCAGCCAGATCGAGCGGTGCCTGATCGAGGAGCCCGCCGAGGATCTGCTGGCCAAGCTCGACGCGGCGCTGGAATGGCCGTCGGGCACCGCGGACGGCATCGTGCGCGGACTGGTCGGCGCAGCGAGTTAGTCGTGCCGGCCGCGAACGCGCGGTCCGGGTGACGAGGCCCCGATCGGATCGCCGATCGGGGCCCAGCCGTATTCGAAGCGATTGTGCGCCAGATGATTACGTGTGCGCCGCGCCGTCGATGCGGATCTCGGTGCCGCTGATGAAGCGGCCGTCGTCGGAGACCAGCATGGCGATGACGCCCGCCACGTTCTCCGGCCCCGCCAGCTCTTCCGGGTTGTCCTGCGGCAGCACGGCGATCAGGCGGCCGAACAGCGACCAGTCGGAGTCCTGCGGCAGGTAGCCGGGAGTCGCGTCGGTGATGCCGGACTTGATGCCGCCGGGCGCCACGCACACCGCGCGCAGACCCTGCTTGCCGTATTCCAGGGCCAGCGTGTGGGTCATGCTCTGGATGCCGCCCTTGCTCGCCGAGTACGCCGCCATGTACGGGTGCGCGAAGCTGGCCGAGGTGGAGCTGAAGTTGACGATGGTGCTGCGCGGGTTGGCCAGCAGCGCGGGCAGGGCCTCCCGGATCACCAGGAAGGTGCCGGTGAGGTTGACGGCGATGATCTGGTTCCACAGATCCAGCGACGTTTCGTGTGTGTGGGCCGCGCGCAGGATGCCCGCCGCGTTCACCACGGCGTCCAGCCCGCCCAGCGCCTCGATGGCGGTGCGTACCCCGGCGACGACCTCGGCCTCCTGGCCGACGTTCAGCTCGACCGTGGTCAGCCGGGCGTCGGTACCGGCCTCGGCGGCCTGCTTGCGGGTCAGTTCCAGGCCCTCGACATTGACGTCGGCCCCGGCGACGACCGCGCCTTCGGACAGCAGGCGGAGGACGGTGGCCTGGCCGATGCCGGATCCGGCACCGGTAACCAGAATGCGGCGCTGCTCGAGACGGTTCATGGGTCACTTCCTGATCGGTGGCACCAGCTTCGTCGGTGAAGCTAGTTTCTGACACGATATGCCGAAAATGGCACGCGACGCCAGGAAACGTTTTCGGCCTCGGTACAGTTCCCGGGTGAGCAGCGAGCGAAACCGCGCCGGGCGACCGGCCCTGAGCGAGACCCGTCGCGCGGCCACCCGCCGCGAAGTGGCCACGGTGGCGGCGCACCTGTTCATCGAAAACGGTTACGCCACAACCACGGTCGAGGAGATCGCGGCGGCCGCCGGGATGGGGTTGCGCACCTTCTACCGCTATTTCGCGGGCAAGGAGGACGTGGTGGCGCCGCTGCTGGCCATCGGCACCCAGGCCTGGGCCGACGAACTGGCCGCCTGCCCGCCGGAACTGCCGCTGCGTGAGGCGCTGAGCCGGTCCTACCGGGTCGCGACCCTGGGCACGCTGGCCGCGGAGGGCATCGTCGAGAACCGGCTGCGGCCACTGGTGCGGGCCGCCACCCAGCTCCCGGCGCTGCGCGCGACCTGGCTGCGCGTGCAGTACGACTGCGAGACCCAGCTCATCCCGATCATCGCCGCCCGCACCGGCCGCACCGACGACGACCTCGACGTGGCCCTGGCCGCGGCCATGGCCAATACCGCGGTGCGGCTGGCCACCGAATTGTGGGCCGCGGGCGAGGAATCCGGTTCCGCCGCCGATGTTCTCGACACCTGCCTGGCCCGGCTGGCCACCGACAGCCTGCTGTAGCCGCCGATCCGGGCACTGTGGCGTTCGATACCCCTGGGGGGTTGCCGCCCGTCGGCGGTTATCATGGCGGACGTGGCTGATCAGCGCGTTGCGCCGGGAGCGACCGGATACGTCCGGCTGCTCGGTGTGCTGGCGCTGCTGCTCGGGATCGCGGCCATGCACGCCGGGGTGTTCTCGGCCGGCCACGCTATGCCCGCGGCCTCCGGGTCGAGTGTGGTGATGGCCGAATCGATGACGGCCTCGGGTCACGCGCCCGATCCCTCAGGTGATCATTCCGGCGGGCACACGAGCTCGCACGGGTGTGACTACCTGATCCTGTCGGGTCTGGCGCTCGGTATCGGCCTGGTCCTCCTGCACTGGATCGCCGATCGGTCCCGCGACATCCGTCCGCCCGCGTTCGCGTCCTGGCGGATTCACCGGGAACGTCCCCCGCCCTGGACCTCACTGTCCCTCTCCGAACTGTCGATTCTGCGGATCTGACAGGTCGTGCGCCGCGCCCGGACCCGGGTTCGCGGCCGACCTTCCGATCCCGGCCGACGCCCTGCGTGGGCGCGCCCAGAACTCGACGACTCAGGGAGAAATCATGTCCTCCAACCGTTCCCCGCTCGCGCGTCCGCTGACTCGGCGCGGGCTGTTCGCCGTCGGCGCCGGCGCCGCGGCCGCCGCGACGCTGGCCGCCTGCTCGAAGAACCCGGCCCCGACGCGTGGTCTCGTGACACCCGATTCCGAGGCCGTCCGCGCCGCCGAGGCCGCTCGCCGCGCGGTGGGCGCGGGCGTGCGCGAGGTGAGCCTGCGCGCCGAACCGACCGTGGTCGACCTGGGTGGCGTGCGGGTGCCGACCTGGGCCTTCGGCGGCCGGGTGCCCGGACCCGAAATCCGTGTCACCCAGGGCGAAGTGGTGCGCGCCGACCTCACCAACGCGCTGCCCGCCCCGACCACCGTGCACTGGCACGGCATCGCCCTGCGCAATGACATGGACGGCGTCCCCGACGTCACCCAGCCGCCGATCGCGGCCGGCGGGACCTTCCGCTACGAGTTCACCGCGCCCGACCCCGGCACCTACTTCTTCCACCCGCACGTCGGCGTCCAACTCGACCGCGGCCTGTACGCGCCGCTCATCGTGGAGGACCCGGCCGACGGCAAGGACTACGACGTGGAAGCCGTAGTGGTACTGGACGATTGGCTCGACGGCGTCGACGGCCGCGACCCCGACCGGGAGTTGCGGCAGTTGCGGGACAAGGGCATGGCCGGGATGAACATGGGCGGTTCCGGCATGAACCACGGCGGTATGACCATGGGCGGAGGCGGTATGTCCATGTCGGCCGACCCCAACGCGCCGCTCGGCTCCGACGCCGGGGACGTCACCTACCCGTACTTCCTCATCAACGGCAAACTCGGTACCGACCCAACGGTATTCACCGCCCGGCCCGGTCAGCGCATGCGGCTGCGGATCATCAATGCCGCCGCCGATACCGCGTTCCGGGTCGCGCTGGGCGGGCATCGACTGCGCGTCACCCACACCGACGGCTCCCCGGTGCGGCCCGTCACCACCGCGAGCCTGCTCATCGGCATGGGCGAGCGCTACGACGCCATCGTCGAACTGACCGACGGCGTCTTCCCGCTGGTCGCCGCCGCCGAAGGCAAGAGCGGCCGCGCCTTCGCGCTGGTCCGCACCGGCGGGGGCACCCCACCTCCGGCCGATGCGCAGTCCGCCGAACTCGCCGTCGCCCCGCTCACCGCGGACCGCCTGACCTCCGCCGAACCCGTTCGGCTCCAGGCGAAACAGCCCGACCAGACCCTCGACGTCACCCTCGGCTCCGACATGAAGAACTACGTCTGGACCATCAACGGCAAGGCCTACCCCGACCACGACATGCTGAACGTCTCCCAGGGTCAGCGCATCCGCCTGCGCTTCCGCAACCAGTCGATGATGTTCCACCCCATGCACCTGCACGGCCACACCTACCAGGTCGTCAACCGCGACGGCACGGGCCCGCGCAAGGACACCTCCATCGTCACGCCCATGCAGACCGTGGAAGTCGACTTCGAGGCCGACAATCCCGGCCAGTGGATGCTGCACTGCCACAACGCCTATCACGGCGAAGCGGGCATGATGGGCATCCTGTCCTACGTGCGCTGAGGATCGGTCATCGGCCGCTGGTCCGACGGGGGATCGGCGGCCGAGCCGTTCGAGGGCGCGCTCGATGTTGCCCTGAATCCGTTGCGGGGTGGCAACATCCGTCTCATCGAGACAGAGTGTCCATGATCGATACTCTCTGTTCGGATGGAGGTCAGTCCGTATAGTCGAGCTGTGCCGAAGTTGTGGAACGAGACGATCGAGGCGCACCGGGGTCAGGTGCGGGAGGCGATCCTGGACGCGGCGGGCGCGCTGGTCTCCGATCGCGGGCTGCGCGGGGTGACGATGTCGCAGATCGCGCAGCGGGCCGGGATCGGGCGGGCCACGCTGTACAAATACTTCTCCGATGTCGAGACCATCCTGCGGACCTGGCACGTGCGCCGCATCGACGGGCATCTGCGCGAACTCGCCGCGGTACGCGACGGTGTCGGCACGCCGGGGGACCGGCTGGCGGCGGTGCTCACCGGTTACGCGCACATCGTCCGGCGGAGCCGAGGTCACGACCGGGAATTGGTGACCTTCCTGCACCCCGACGAGCAGGTCGTCCACGCGCACAACCAGCTTCGCTCGTTGATCGGTCGATTGGTCGAGGAGGGAGTGCGTTCCGGCGACCTGCGCGACGACGTGCCCGCCGCCGAACTCGCCGCCTACAGCCTGCACGCCCTCGGCGCGGCCGCCGAGACGGGCGACGACGCGGGCATCGCCCGGCTGGTGGCGCTCACGATGGGCGCGCTGACGTGCACATAGCGCGGGTCGGTCGGTGATGCGGGGGAGTTCCTCGGTGGGCGGGTCTTCACCCGGGTCCGAAGGGGCTGCGGGTCCTCGGCGGGCGCGGCAGGATGTGCCTGGTTGGGTACCGCGCCCGCCGAGGGGGACTGCCGTGTTCAGCGTCCGGTCCCGTTGTGCGGAACCGTGGAGGCCGTCAAGGGCGAGCGGCCAACGTCGACAAGGCTAGGGCGAGGGTCGTCGCGTCCGGGGTGTACCGCGGGGCCACGCCTCTGCGGATTTGGGCCACGCCACGGACGCGCGTGCCGTGCGGCGCGCTGGGCCCGGACCGGGGGCGCGCGGGCGACACGCCCAAGCTCGATCGAAATTAGCTGAATAATTGCTCAATTGGGCCAGTCGCGGGGATCGGATAAGCGATCATCTGCGACATGCTCGACGACTCCTGGTGTGTCCGTTCGATACACAGCGCTGCCGTGCTGGTCGAGTTCGCCACTAGCCGCGCGATGACCAGAGCCGCCGTCCTGGCCGGGACGGGGCTCACCGAGGCCGATCTGGACGACCCGGACATCGAGATAGATATCGCCCAGGAGTTCCGGCTCATCGAGAATATTCTGGACGCCACCGGCGACGAGCCGGGTTTGGGCCTGCTGGCCGGGTTTTCGGTGCATCTGAGCATGCTCGGCAGCCTCGGCATCGCCCTGAGCAGTTGCTCCACCGTGCGCGAGATGGCCGAGCTGTGGGCGCGGCACGCCGAATTGTCGTTCGCCTACTGCCGATTCGGCATCGAGGACGCGCAGGACCGAGTGCTGGTCACCCTCGACACCGGGCCGGTGTCCCGACGACTGCGCCGCTTCGTCATCGAACGCGACCTGGCGGCCCTGCGCATCATCCAGCGCGAGCTGCTGAACTGGGACATCCGGGTGCACCGCCTGGAGCTGACCCTGCCCTACGCGCCGGTCTACGAGGCGGTCGGCATACTGCTCGGGATCGGCGATATCGGCTACGACCGGCCCGCCGACATGCTGGTCCTCGACGCCGCCGACCTGCGACGCCCTATGCCGCAGGCGAATTCGATGCTGCGCCGCCAGTACGAGCGGCTGTGCGCCGAGATCGTGGAACGCCGCCGCGCCCGGGTCGGCCTGGCCGGCCAGGTGCGCGCCCTGCTCATGCGCCACGGCCGCGCCATCGACCAGGCCGCCATCGCCGCCGACCTGCACATGAGCGTGCGCACCCTGCGCCGCCGCCTGGCGGACGAGGGCACCACCTTCCGGGAACTCGCCTGCGAGACGACGGGCCTGCTCGCGGAGGAATTGCTGGCCACCGGATTCACCGTCGACACGGTGGCCACGCGCCTCGGCTACACCAGCGTGTCGGCGTTCGCGACGGCGTTCCGCGATTGGAAGGGGCAGACCCCCGGGCAGTTCGCGCGCTCGGAGCCCGCGCCGCCGAACCGGCGTCTGCGCCGCTAGCCGCGTGAAGTCGCGCGGACTGCCCCAGATCTGAATCAGGTTTCAACAATGGCCTGATAGCCGGTGTATGAACTGCACTTTCACTCGCCATGTGCGACAGATCACACGCGGGGTTCGATGCGGCCGGTATTGACCGGGATGTGCTTTTCCAGCATGGTGTCCGAAGAACTAAGCGCTTAGTAAGTTGCCTGCTCGCTGGACCGCACCGACCATCGGAGGACTCTCACATGACCAGATTCGAGGGCAAGACCGCCATCGTCACCGGCGCGAGCCGCGGGATCGGGCTCGGCATCGCGCAGCGCCTGGTGGACGAGGGTGCGCGGGTCGTCATCACCGCCCGCAAGCAAGAGGCGCTCGACGAGGCGGTGGCCGCGCTGGGCGGACCGGACAAGGCCCTGGCCGTCGCCGGGCGCGCGGACGATGTGGCTCATCAGGCCGAGGTGGTGAAGTGGGCCGTCGACACCTTCGGCAGCGCCGACCTGCTGGTCAACAACACCGGCATCAACCCGGTCTACGGGACCATGATGCAGCTCGACCTCGAGGCCGCCCGCAAGATCGTCGAGGTCAACTGCCTGGCCGCGCTGTCGTGGGTGCAGCAGGCGTACGGCGCGTGGATGAAGGATCACGGCGGCGCGGTCGTGAACGTCTCCTCGGTGGCCGGGCTCAAGCCCGCGCCCGGGATCGGCTTCTACGGCGCGAGCAAGGCGATGCTGACCCACATCACCCAGGAGCTCGCGGTCGAACTCGGCCCGGACATCCGGGTGAACGCGGTCGCTCCGGCGGTGGTGAAGACCAAGTTCGCGACCGCGCTCTACGAGGGACGCGAGGAAGCCATCGCGGCGACGTACCCGCTCAAGCGCTTGGGTGTGCCGGAGGACATCGCGAGCGTGGTCGCGTTCCTGCTGTCGGCCGACTCCGCCTGGCTCACCGGGCAATTGCTTGTCGTCGACGGCGGCATCACCCTCACCGGTGGCGTCTAGTGGCGGACATGCCGGCGTGGCGGGTCCACGAACTGGGTGAACCCGCGACGGTCATGCGACTGGACACGGTCGCCCGTCCCGAGGCCGGGCCGGGGCAGCTGGTCGTGCGGGTGCTCGGTGCGGCGGCGAACTTCCCCGATGTCCTCATGTGCCGCGGCCGGTACCAGGTGCGGCCGGAGTTGCCGTTCACCCCGGGCATCGAGCTGTGCGGGGAGGTGGTGGCCCTCGGCGAGGACGTGATCGGATTCGCCGTCGGCGAGCGCGTGCTCGGCGGGGCCGCCCTGCCGCACGGCGCGTTCGCCGAATACGCGGTGATGAACGCGAACCAGACCTTCTCCGCGCCACCGGATCTCGACGACGCCGAGGCCGCGGCCCTGTACATCGGCTACCAGACCGGATGGTTCGGCCTGCATCGGCGCGCCGCCCTGCGCCCGGGGGAGACCTTGCTCGTGCACGCGGCCGCGGGCGGTGTCGGCAGTGCCGCCATCCAGCTCGGCAAGGCCGCCGGCGCCCGGGTCATCGGCGTGGTCGGCGGTCCCGAGAAGGCGGAGTACGCCCGCGAGCTCGGCGCGGACATCGTGATCGACCGCAGGACACAGGATTTCGTCGAGATCGTGAAGGCCGCCACCGACAATCGCGGCGCGGACGTCGTCTACGACCCGGTCGGCGGCGACACCTACGCGCGGTCGACCAAGTGCGTCGCGTTCGAGGGCCGCATCCTGGTGGTCGGTTTCGCGGGCGGAGAGATCCAAAGCGCCGCCCTGAACCACGCGCTGGTGAAGAATTATTCGATCGTCGGACTGCACTGGGGTCTCTACAACACCCACGACCGCGCGGCGGTCGCCCACTGCCACCGGGAGCTGACCCGGCTGGCCGCTGACGGCGCGATCCGACCCCTCGTCAGTGAGCGACTGGCCCTCGCGGACCTCGCCGACGGGGTCCAGCGCCTGGCCGACGGCAAGACCGTCGGCCGCGTCGTCTACACCCCCTAGTCCCCTCGGGAGAACCCTATGAGCAACGAAACACAGCGGGTAGCGATCGTCACCGGGGCCGCGCGCGGCATCGGCGCGGGCGTGGCGCGGAGGCTGGCGGCCGACGGGATGGCCGTCGCCGTGCTGGACCTCGACGAATCCGCCTGCAAGCCGGTGGTCGCCGAGGTCGAGGCGGCCGGTGGCCGGGCCGTCGCCGTCGGCGCGGACGTGTCCGACGAGCAGTCGGTGACCGCCGCGGTGGAACGGGTGGCCGCCGAGCTCGGCGCCCCGACCGTGCTGGTCAACAACGCGGGCATCATCCGCGACAACATGCTGTACAAGATGACCGTCGACGACTGGGACGCCGTCATGGGCGTGCACCTGCGCGGCGCGTTCCTGTGCACCAAGGCCGTGCAGAAGTACATGGTGGAGCAGAACTTCGGCCGCATCGTGAACCTGTCGAGCACCTCGGCGTTGGGCAATCGCGGCCAGGCCAATTATGCCGCCGCCAAGGCCGGGATCCAGGGCTTCACCAAGACCCTCGCCGTCGAACTCGGCAAGTTCGGCGTCACCGCCAACGCGATCGCGCCCGGCTTCATCGAGACCGAGATGACCCACGCCACCGCTGAACGCCTGGGCATGTCCTTCGAGGACTTCCGCCAGGCTCTGATCGCCACCATCCCGGTGGCGCGGTCGGGCAAGCCGGAGGACATCGCGCACACCGTCTCGTTCCTGGTCAGCGAAGGAGCGGGGTTCGTGTCCGGCCAGGTCATCTACGTGGCCGGCGGGCCGAAGAACTAGCGGCGCAGCGCAATCGGAACGGAAGGAACGCGAGCGATGCAGGTATTCGAGGGTTTGCCCGAGCTGGAGAAGGCGGTCGGCACCCATCTGGGTTACAGCGACTGGCATACGGTGACTCAGCTTCAGATCGACATGTTCGCCGACGCCACCGGCGACCACCAGTGGATCCACGTCGACCCCGAGCGCGCCGCCGCGGGACCGTTCGGGGCGACCGTGGCGCACGGCTTCCTGACCCTGTCGCTGCTGCCGATGCTCGCCCACGGCGTCTACGTCGTGGAGGGGCTGTCGATGGGAATCAACTACGGGACCAACAAGGTTCGCTTCCCCGCTCCGGTACCGGTGGGCTCCCGGGTCCGGGCCGGAGTGGAGCTGGTGTCGCTGACTCCGACGAACGCGGGCGTGCAACTGGTCTCGCGGGTCACCGTGGAGATCGACGGCTCGGCCAAACCGGCCTGCGTCGCCGAGCACGTCGCCCTGCTGGTGCCGTGATGAGCGCGCCGAACAGCGCCCCGGCGGGTGGCGAGCTGCCCGGGCTGGACCTGACCCGGCTCGCCGCGTGGCTCGAGCGCGCCCGGCCCGGCTTCGCATCCGGTCCGCTGGCCGGACGGTTCATCTCGGGCGGCCGCTCCAATCTCACCTATGTGGTGGGAGACGGTGTCTCCGAATGGATTCTGCGCCGCCCGCCGCTGGGGCACGTGCTGGCCACCGCGCACGATATGGGTCGCGAGTTCCGGGTCATGAGCGCCCTGGCCGACACCGCCGTCCCGGTCCCGCGCACGTATGTGCTGTGCACCGATCCCGATATCCTGGGCGCGCCGTTCTATCTCATGGAAAACGTTGCGGGCGTGCCCTATCGGGAGGCGGCCGAACTCGAGGCGCTCGGACCGGAACGGACCCGCGTGATCTCCGAGGGCATGGTCGACGCGCTGGCCGCACTGCACAGGGTCGACCCGGAATCGGTGGGGCTCGGGGACTTCGGGAAGGCGAGTGGCTTCCTGGCCCGGCAGGTGCACCGCTGGAAGAAGCAGCTCGACGCCTCCTACACCCGCGACCTGCCCGCCGCCGAGGCGCTGTACGCGCTGCTCGCCGCGGAGCAGCCTCAGCAGTCGCCCGACGGCATCGTGCACGGCGACTACCGGCTCGACAATGTCCTCGTCGACGCGCAGGACCGGGTGGCCGCCGTCGTCGACTGGGAGATGGCCACCGTCGGCGACCCACTCACCGATGTCGCGCTGCTGGTGCTGTATCAGCGGCTGGGCGATCTGGGCGTGCCCGGCGACATGTCCGGCGCCCCCGGCTATCTCACCGAGGACGAGACTCTCGCCCGCTACGCCGAGCGCAGCGGCCGCGACCTCGCGAACCTCGGGTTCTATCAGGGTCTGGCCGCCTTCAAACTGGCCGCCATCCTCGAAGGCATCCACTACCGCTACCTGCACGGCCAGACCGTGGGCGCCGGATTCGACACCATCGGCGACGCCGTCGAACCCCTGCTGCGGGCCGGGATCGCCGCCGTCAAGGAGAGCGGCCGATGACCGGCACGGTCCGAGACGAACTCCGGCGCGCGGTGGAAACCCGGCTCCGTACCCCGAGCGCGCCGAGGTAGACCGGATCGGTCTGGGAAGCGCAGGGCGTCACCGCGCGACGCTCGCCACTCCGATCGATCCGCCGATGGCGGGGCACGGAGCCGGGGATCAGGTACATCCGACTCCGGCCGCTCCGCCCGAGGCGGTGCCGTGACACCCGGTGTCACGGCACCGTTTTCGTCTCCGCTCGGCGTCAGGTCGCATCAGGAAATTGCGAAAGCTGTTGGTGCACAACCTGGATGGCGCACAGGAGAACCATACTTGAATCCGGAATCAAGTTCGGATAGCGTACCTGGCGAGACAGTAACCACTGTGTGCGACCCACGATCAGGAGTTGTCGATGTTCGAGCTGTCGGAGCGGGCCCGCGGATACCGGGACGAGCTGCTCGCCTTCATGGACGAGCGCGTCTACCCGGCCGAAGCGGTGTACGAGGCGCAGATGGCGGAATCCGGGGATCCGCACTTCCATCCGCCGGTGCTCGAGGAGCTCAAGACCGAGGCCCGCAAGCGCGGGCTGTGGAACCTCTTCCACCCGCACCCGGAATGGGGTCCGGGCCTGACCAACCTGGAATACGCGCACCTGGCCGAGATCATGGGCCGCAGCGTGGGTCTCGCGCCCGAGGCCACCAACTGCAACGCCCCCGACACCGGCAATATGGAGGTGCTGACCCTGTTCGGCACCCCCGAACACAAGGAACAGTGGCTGCGGCCGCTGCTCGACGGCGAGATCCGCTCGGCGTTCGCCATGACCGAACCCGCGGTCGCCAGCTCCGACGCCACCAATATCCAGCTGCGCATGGAACGCGACGGCGACGAGTACGTGCTCAACGGCCGCAAATGGTGGACCTCCAATGCCCTGCACAAGAACTGCAAGGTCATGATCGTGATGGGCAAGACCGATCCGGACGCGCCCACCCACCGCCAGCAGTCGATGATGGTCGTGCCCATGGACACCCCCGGCGTCACCGTGCTGCGCGGACTGCCGGTCTTCGGCTATCAGGACCGCGAGGGCCACGCCGAAGTGCTCTTCGAGAACGTGCGCGTCCCCGTCACCACCCTGCTCGCCGGTGAGGGCGACGGATTCATGATCAGCCAGGCCCGCCTGGGCCCCGGCCGCATCCACCACTGCATGCGTGCCGTCGGCATGGCCGAACGCGCGCTGGACCTGATGATCGACCGGGCGCAGTCGCGCGTCACCTTCGGCGAGCCGGTGGCCAACCGGGCCAATATCCAGGACTGGATCGCCGAAGCGCGCATCGAGATCAATATGGCCCGGCTGCTCACCCTGCAGGCGGCGTACCTGATGGACACCGTCGGCAACAAGGCGGCCCGCACCGAGATCGCCGCCATCAAGGTCGCGGCCCCGAACGTGGCGCTGAAGGTGATCGACCGCGCCATCCAGGTGCACGGCGGCGCCGGCGTCTCCGATGACTTCCCGCTCGCCAATATGTACGCCCACATGCGCACCCTGCGTCTGGCCGACGGACCCGACGAGGTGCACAAGCGATCCATCGCCCAGTGGGAACTGCGCCGCCGCGACCCCGACTGGGGAAAGCGCGCCCGCTAGCCGCGCGCCGGAAGTTCTCCGGTGGCTGCGAGACTGTACCGGTGACCGGATCAGAGGATCGCTCGCGCGCGGACGAGACGCGGGCACGGCTGCTGGACGCTGCGATCGTCGCCTTCGCCGAGCGCGGCTTCCACGGCTCCACCACCCGCGACATCACCTCGATCGCCGGATTGAGCACCGCGGCCATCTACGTGCACCACCGGTCCAAGGAGGAACTGCTCTACCAGGTTTCGCGCGCCGGGCACGAGAACACCCTGGCCCGGTTGCGCGGCGCACTGTCCACCTCCGACGACCCGGTGGAGCAATTGGTCGCGGTGATGCGGGATTTCGCCATCGACCACGCGCGCGGGCACACCGGCGCGCGGGTCGTCAACTACGAGCTCGCCGCCCTGAGTCCCGAACATCAGGGGGAGATCAAGGACGTCCGCCGCGTCATCGATGCCGAGATGCGGCAGCTCATCGAACGCGGCGTCGCCGCGGGCGTGTTCGACAACCCGAATCCGCGCATGGCCGCGGTGGCGTTGCTGTCGCTGGGCATCGACCTGGCCCGCTGGTACCGCGACGACGGGCCGCTCTCGCCGGAGGAGATCGGCGACTACTACGTCGATCTCGCGCTGCGGATCGTCGGCGCGCGCCGCTAGGTCAGGGCTGGGCCCGGCCCTGCTGCCACTCCGGCCACGGGACCGACCAGTCGCCGTTCTGCCAGATGTCGAGCGGCTCGCCGCCGGTATTGCGGACCTCCACCACGTCGCCGGGGACGACGAAGTCGAAGAACCAGGTGGCGTCGGCGGGGGAGATATTGAGGCAGCCGTGCGAGACATTGGTATTGCCCTGGGCCCACATGCTCTGCGCCAGTTCGTGGACGTAGATGCCGTCGTGGCTGATCCGCACCGCGTGATGGATGGTGGTCCGGTATCCCAGGCTCGCATTGGTGGGCAGGCCGTAGCTCGCCGAATCCATGATGACCGGATCCGAGCTGTCCAGCACCGTGTAGATGCCCGGCCGGGTCCAGAACGACAGCTGGCGTCCGCCGATCACCGCGGAGCCGCCCATGCCCATCGAGGTCGGCATGGAGCGCACCAGGTTTCCGTTGTCGAAGACGTCGATCATCTTGGTGTCGTCGTCGGCGATCGCCACGTGGGCCGCGCCGATGGTCACCGACACCCGCTGATCACGCAGGCCGAACGCGGCGTCGCCGAGCGGGATGCCGAACAGGTCCGCCGTCACCGTGATCCGGGTGCCGGGCGCGTGATAGAGCTCTGGCCGCCAGTGCGCGTTGCGATCGTCGAGCCAGTACCAGGCCCCCGCGACAGCGGGCGCGGTCACGACTTTCAGCGCGGATTCGGCGGCCCTCCGGTCCACGGCCTCGGTGAAATGCGCGACGAGCACGAAACCGACGCCGTACGTATCGTTTTCGGAGAGCTCGACCTGATTCGCCGACCGCAGCGAGACGTCGACGAGCCGATCGGGCCGGGGCGTCGTGTAATTCGCGGTGGCGGTGATGTCGCCGGTCTCGCCCTTGGCCACGGCCTTCACCGTGTAGGTGTGGCCGTAGCCGAGCGGTTCGGCGCTGACCCAGCTCTTCTGATCGGCGGCCGGTGCGCCGGGCAGCGGACGGCCGGTCTCGTCGAGCCATTCCACCGAGGTCAGGGTCCCGTCGGTGACGGCGACCGTGCCGGGCGCGCGGGCCGACACCGGCTGCGGGGCCGGTGCGGGCTCGAAGTGGATCTTGGCGGGCGTGCGCGGTGTCGAGGGCTCCCGGCCGCAGCCCGCGAGTACGAGCCCGCCCGCTCCGGCGAATCCGAGCAGTAGTTGACGGCGTCGCACTGCCATCGCGTGCCTCCTTCACCGGGTGCCGATGATCATGATCAGTGGATCAGCATCGGTCGGCGTGACGCGGCAGCCACGCCGACGGGCTGTGTCTCCACCGATCCGTCGTCCAACCGACACCATTTCTCGACACGCCGCCGGGGACAGCGGGAGTCAGGCGCGCAGCGGGCCGATGGTGACCGAGCCGGGCTGGCCGAAGGTCACCGCGCCGAGCTTGCGCCAATCCCAGTACAGGCGCAGCGGGCGGGTGTTGTCGGGCGGGGTCACGATCAGTTCGTTGGCGATCCAGTCGGTCCCGCCGTAGGTGTAGGTGAGCGTGGCCGACGCCGATCGTCCCGGCGCGAGCTCGATCGGGTAGCCGGTCGCGCCGTTGCGTGCCGCGTGCTGCCCGGGCTGTCCCCACACCGCCAGGTCCACGCCCGGGTAACCCTGCGTGCGGCAGGTCTGCGCGGAGACATTGCGCAGCGTGATGTTCGCGGTGCGCAGGTTGGAGCCGAGCTGCTCGCCCGCGGTCACCGAGGCCTGGATGCGCGAGGTGCTGCACCACGGCGCGGTCGCGCCGGCCGCGCCGGTGAACGCGGCGGTCGAGCCCGCCAGCGCCGCGGCGGCGAGGGCGAGGGTCAGAATCCGGTATCGCATGATGTCGTCCCTTGATCGTTCGGTACCGGTGGTCGTTCGGTACGACCCGAGATTCGCCGGGCCCGCCAACAATCGACCAATGGCCCACTAATGACCGCGCGGAATACCTTCTCCCACAGCCGGTTTCGTGAGTCGCGCACGGGTTGCCGCCGGCATCGCGGGCAATGGATTCGGGCGCGGGCCGGGAAACCGCGTCGCGGTGGTTGCCCGCCACCGCGGAATCCACCCGTGCGGAGAGGGGTTCGGTGATCGGCATCCATGGCTATCGGGGCGTATCTACTCGACTGATCGCTTGTCATAGGGGGCTGGACACCCGGTGAGGATCGACCCGGTCCGTTAATTCCGCCCGTCACGGCCGTATTTTCTGTCCGAAACTGTAAATTCGCAGCTCTGCCCCAATTTTTGCTGGATTCCCGACTTGCCGACCCGGTAGCAGGCTGCTAGGAAGTAGCCACATGTTCAGGGTCCATCCATGGCGGATGGGCGAATTCCGGGGGCGGGATGATGACCGAGTCGACCATCGGCAGCGCAGGGCATGAGCATCGCGGTGGGGTTCACGACCCCGGCCCTCCCGTGCCGCCGAATTTCGGCGGCACGCTGCGGCGACTGCGCGAGCGGCGGGGAGTCTCGCGGGAACGGCTGGCCTTCGGAGCGGGGGTGAGCGCCAGCTACATCACCCGGATGGAACGCGGGGAACGCGGCCGCCCCACCGAACAGGTGCTCACCGCCATGGTCCGCTACCTGGACCAGGTCGCCCGCCTGACCATGGCCGAATACCGGCACCTGCACGACCTGGCCGCACTCGGGCAGCACGCCCCGCCGCGCGACGAGCCGCCGCTGACCGCGGCCATGCTGGAGAACCTCGACGTCCACCTGCCGCATCCCGCGGCCTATCTCGACCGTCGCCTGAACGTGCTGGCCGCCAACGCCGTCCATCTGCGCACGTTCCCCGGGCTCGGCGACGACGGCAATTTCCTGCACTGGATGCTCACCGACGACCTCGCGCGGCATGTCCTCGTCGACTGGACCGGCTCACTGCGCCATGCCATCTCGACCCTGCGCGGGCTGCTGGCCATGGAGGAGGGCGAGACCGAGGAGGACGCGCGGGTGCTGGCCGAACTCGGGCGGTTCGAGCCGTTCCGGCGAATCTGGACCGGCGATCATGGCATTCTCACCGGCGCGCCCACGGTCATGCGGCTGCGTGACGCGGTGACCGGGGTGCCGTATTCCCTGATGTGGCAGATCCTGCGGGATCAGTCGGCGACGATGAGCCCGGGGCAGCCGATCTTCGTGGTCGGACTGCCCACGGCGAGTCAGCCGCGAGACCGGGTGGTCGGTCCGTAGGATCGCCGAGGGAGGGGGCCTGGGAGGAGGCGGAACGCGGTGCCTGCCAACAGTCTCGACCGGTCGATCGTGGTGGGCGTCGACGCCTCCGAATCCGCGCTGCACGCGGTGCGCTGGGCCGCGGTCGACGCCGCCCTGCGCGGCGCGCCGCTGCACCTGGTGTTCGCGGTGCCGCCGGTCGCCGACGTGCCCCTGGACGAGAGCCCGATCCGGCTGCTGCACGACCGGCTGCGCGGCACCGCCCAGGACGCGCTCGACCATGCCGCCGAGATCGCGCGGAAAGCGGTGGGAGGCAGGCCGGTTCCCGACATTCGCACCTTCCTCGTCGACGCGCCCGCGGTCACCGTGCTGTCGGCGCAGGCCGAGACCGCCTACTTCGTGGTGGTCGGCGTGCGCGGCATGAGCGCCTACCACCGCAGCCTGCTCGGCTCGGTGAGCACCGGCGTGGCGCGGCACGCGCGGGGGCCGGTGGTGGTGGTTCCCGGTGGGACCGAGCCGATTTCGGACCGACCGGTCGTCGTCGGGGTCGACGGGTCGGTGCACAGCGTGCGCGCGCTCGAGATCGCCTTCGACGAGGCCTCGCGGCGCGATGCGCCGCTGCTGGCGGTGCACGCGTGGGAAGAACTGTCCGGCGACACCCACGCCGACGCCGCCGACCTGCTGACCGGCATGCTGGACCGCAATGCCGCGGCCTTTCCCGGTGTCGAGGTGAAAACCCTTGTCATGGAGGGGCATCCGGCCCGCATCCTGCTCGACGCCGCCGCGGGAGCGCAATTGCTGGTGGTCGGCAGTCACGGCACCCGCGGATATCCCGGGATGGCGCTCGGATCGACCGGTCACGCGCTGCTGCACGGCAGTGAATGCCCTATCGCGCTGGTCCGTCTGCGCAATTGACCCGCTGTCCGGGCGATTTCGCGGCGACATCGCGGTACGGCCTACAAAACCGGCGCGGATGTAACCGTTTCGCCAGGAATCAGACACCTCAGCAATTTCTGGGTACATCCTGCTGAAGCCGGGCTCGCCCCGGAGGCAAGACAATTCAGAGAGTTACGACCATGCGTAGAGCAACGGCGCTCTTCGCCGCATTACTGTTGGCCATCCTTTTTTCCATCACACACCTGACGGCTCCGCGGGCCCATGCCGATGACTGCACCGGTGATTGGGCCATCGGCATCGGCGGACTGGGCGACAACACCTCGTCCATCTTCGCACCGTTCGTGAATCAACCGGTGGGTTACAACTCCGCCGACCCGATGTCGGGGTTGAACGAACTCAACCGGTTGTTCTGGCAGCATCGCAACGAATGTCCCGGCGACCACATCCGGTTGATCGGGCACAGTGAGGGCGCGGGTCTCGTCCACGCCTGGGTCACCGCACACCAGGGCGTCGACAATGCCAATGCCATTCTGCTGTCGGATCCCAAGCGGGCTCCGGGTCCGGGCTGGGGCGGTTTGTCCTCCACGCCCGGCAGCGGCATCATCGGCTACCCGCTCGCGGGCGTCGACGACTGGTTCGGCGGCTTCCCGGTCCTGACGGTGTGCAACCACGACGACCAGATCTGCGACACTTCGGCCGGCTGGTGGGGCTACCTCTTCGGAGGCGCCCATGGTCGTTACGATTTCAATGTCTGGGACTACGGCGACTGGGATTCCGGCGTCTGGTACCGGTGACATCGGTCATCGAACGATTCCGAAGGGGATCAGTAGCCGAAAGGCTCTGGTCCCCTTTGGCTGAACCCATGCCCCATCGAAGTGCACACGGCCGCACCGGAATAGGTGATCTGACAGGTCGCTCCGGCAAAGGAGACCGAGAATTGCGGATCGTGCCCGCTCACCTGCGCGATGGGCGCCAGCGCCGGATTACCGCCCGGCAGTGTGTGACTGCCGTTGGAGTTCCACTCCGGGTGTGCCGGGGCCGCGGTCGAATCGATGACGATCGCGGGCACATTCGGCAGCGGGACCTGCGCGCCGAGGTAGAGCACATTCATGACGGCGGCCGGGACCATGAGATCGCATCCCACCGCGCCGTCCGTGGCGATGGAACAGTTCCACCCGCCCAGGCTGAAATATTGAGCATCCCCGACCTGCACCGGGCCGCCCGCCGTGTCGGCGGACGCACCCCCGGCTCCTGACAAACCGGCAACAATCCCGAGAATGCCCCCGCAAACCCATGCGACGGAAACCTTCACAGTTCTGGACACGCCATCTCCCTGATGCGCGAAGAAGAGTTAATGGGTCGAATCGACCATAGAGAAAAGGTATCACTCCAGGCTGCGGGCCTGGAGTTCTGTCGAGGGGGCTAACCACAATTGCGCCCTGCATTTCGCATCCGTGCGAACCGCGAAAGGCCCGGGGTAAGCCGAAAGTGGTACACGGCCGTGTGCTGTCGTCTGATTTCCGGGCCGCGCCCACCCGGCAATCTCGGAGAGGACAGGCGGCGCACCGGGCGTCGCCCTCCGAAGACGAGGTGAGCGGAATGATCCAGGCGCGCGGACTGGGCAAGCGCTACGGCGACGTGGCGGCGGTGCACGAGCTGTCCTTCGACGTGCCGCCGGGCGTGGTGACCGGATTCCTGGGCCCCAACGGCGCGGGCAAGTCCACCACCATGCGGCTCATGCTGGGGCTCGACCACGGCAGCGGGCGCACCCTGTTCGATGGGCAGACCTACGCCGAACTCACCGATCCGCTGCGCTCGGTCGGCGTCATGCTCGACGCCCGCGCCGTGCACCCCAAGCGCACCGCCATCGCGCACCTGCAGATGATCGCCGACGGCGCGGGCATCGGCCGGGCCCGGGTCGAGGAGGTGCTGGGCCAGGTCGGACTGTGCGACGTGGCCGGGAAGCGGGCCGGCGGTTTCAGCCTCGGCATGCAGCAGCGGCTCGGGCTCGCGGTCGCGCTGCTGGGCGATCCGGCGACCATCATCCTCGACGAGCCCGCCAACGGCCTGGACCCCGAGGGTGTGCGCTGGCTGCGCGATCTGCTCAAAGGCCTGGCGCGCCAGGGCCGCACCGTGTTCGTGTCCTCGCATCTGCTCAACGAGATGGCGCACCTGGCGGATTCGCTGGTGGTCATCGGGTGCGGGCGGCTGCTGGCCGCGGAGTCGGTGCGCGAGTTCATCGGCCGCAACTCCGCCTCCACCGTCGTGGCCCGCACCGACCGGCCGCACGAACTGGCGCACCTGCTGGGCCGCAACGGATTCCGGGCCCGCGTCGAGGCCGACGGCGCGGTGCTGGTGGACGGCGACGACCGCCAGGCCGTCGCGGCCCTCGCCCTGCGGGCCGGGCTGCTCGTCACCGAGCTGACCCTGGCCCGCAGCAGCCTCGAGGACGCCTACTTCCACGCCACCGCCGACGCGGCGCGGTACCGCGGCCACGTCGCGGCCTGACCGACCGCATCCTCCGAAGGGAATCACTCTCATGCTCAACGCCATTCGTTACGAAGTCGCCCGCCTCGCGACGGTCCGCTCGACCTGGGTGCTGCTCGCCGCCGGGCTCGCCCTGCAAGGGGTCATCGCCTACTTCTCCGCGATCCGCGACCACGCCACCCCGAGCGAGCAGTTCACCGCGTCGACGTCGGGCCTGCCGCTGCTGCTGGGCGCGCTGTTCGCGACGGCGGTGGCCGTCAACGCCTTCGGCCACGAATACCGCTACGGCACCATCACCACCACCATGCTCACCCTGCGCCGTCCGGGCCGGGTGCTGGCCGCCAAGGCGGTGACCACCGGCGCGCTCGCCGCGGTCTACGGCCTCGCGCTGATCGGCGTGACGGTGCTGGTCCAGCTGGTGACCTCGCAGCTGCCCGCCGAAACCTCGGATATCACACGGGCATTCGCCGCCGCGCCGGTGTACGTCACCCTGGCCGCACTGGCCGGGATGGGCATCGCCGCCGTGACCCGCAACGCCACCCTCGCCATGGTCGCCGCCCTCGGCATTCCGACCGTCGCCGAGACCGGCGCGGTGGTGGCGGGCGCCAGTCCGAAGCTGATGCCCTTCCTGGCCGCCGGACAGCTGGGGACGCCCGGCAATGGCAATCCGGTCCTGCTCGCGCTGCCGCTGACCGCGTTGGCCGCCGGTGTGCTGGCAGTCGGCGGCGTCCTGCTCGCGCGCCGTGACGTGTAGGGATCGCGTGCCGACTAGGGTTGCCAGAATGAGCACGACACGACGGATCGGCCTGCTGATCCTCGATGTCGTGCTCGCCGTCGCCTTCGGCGCGGTCGGCTTCTCGGAGGTCCATACCTCGCCCATCGGCCTGCTGCCCGCCGCCGCCGGACCGGCGGTGGCGATCGTGGCCGGGGTCGCCCTGCTGTTCCGCCGCTACGAGCCGTCGGCGGTGCTGGCGGTCACGCTGCTCGGGCACGTGCTGTCCGGTGCGCTCGCGCCCGCGCTGCCGGCGTTGTACACGGTCGCCCGCCGCTACGGCACCCGGCGACCGACGGTGCTGGCGTCGGTGACCGCGCTGATCGTGGCCGTCGTGCCGTGGGGCGCGGGATCGTCGTGGGGACTGTTCTTCGCGCGCGGGGTGATCGTCGCCGTCACCATGGTCGTCCCGCTGCTGTACGGCCTGTGGACCAACCAGCGCGCCGAAACCCTTGCCGCCCTGCGCGAACGCGCCGAGCAGGCCGAACGTGAACAGGGTCTGCGCGCCGCCGCGGCCGTGGAAGCCGAACGGCTGCGCATCGCGGGCGAGCTGCACGATATTGTCGCGCACCGGATCTCGCAGATCACCGTGCTCGCGGGCGCCCTGGAGGTCTCCGCCGACGGCAGGCCCGCAGAGATCGCGGGCACCATCCGCGCCACCGGATCCCTTGCGCTCACCGAGATGCGGGAACTGCTCGGCGTACTGCGCGCCCGCGACGGCGGGGAGCAGGCGCCGCTGCGACCCGCCCCCGACCTGTCGGCCATCGCCGAACTGATCGCCGAGGCGACCGAAGCCGGGCAACTGGTGGACCTGTCGACGCCGCCCGAACTGCCGCCGGTGCCGGGGCCGGTGGGCCGCGCGGCTCACCGCCTGGTGCGGGAGGCGCTGACCAATGCCGCCAAGCACGCGGCCGGGGCCGAGGTGCGGGTGGCGCTCACCGTGGACGGCGAACACCTCGACGTGGACGTGCGCAACGGACCCGGTGAGCGGACCGCGCTGGCCGCGGCGGGATCGGGGTTCGGGCTGCTCGGCATGCGGGAGCGGGTCGAACTCGCCGGGGGCACGGTGCATTCCGGGCCGTTGCCCTCGGGCGGGTATCGGGTGCACGCGAGCTTCCCGCTGGCGGTGACGGAATGACCGGTCGGGCGAACGATGGTGCGGTGAGGGAGGTTTCGTGATCCGGGTGGTGCTGCTCGACGACGAGGAGTTGGTGCGCTCCGGCATCTCCATGATCCTGGAGGCGGGCGGCGGGATCGAGGTGGTGGCGCAGGACGGGGACGGACGGTCGATCGTGGACCTGGTCGCCAAGTACCGGCCCGACGTCGTCGTCACCGACATCCGGATGCCGCACGTGGACGGACTGGAGGTGACCCGCCGGGTGCGCGCCCTGCCCGCACCGCCCGCGGTCGTCGTGCTGACCACGTTCGGACTCGACGAATACGTCTATGCCGCACTGGAATCCGGTGCGGCCGGATTCCTGCTCAAGGACACCCCGCCCCGGGAACTCGCCCGCGCGGTCGAGGTGGTCGCCGCCGGTGACGCCATCCTGGCCCCCTCGATCACCAAACGCATGCTCACCGCGTTCACCCAGGGTCCCGGCGCGCAGCAGCCCGACGCCCTGGCCCGGCTCGAGGCGCTCACCGACCGGGAACGTGAGGTCGCCCGGGCGGTCGCCACCGGCGCCGGCAACGCCGAGATCGCCCGCACCCTCCACATGAGCGAGTCGACCGTGAAGGTGCACATCAGCCGGGTCATCGCCAAGCTCGGGCTCGAGAACCGCACGCAGATAGCGATTCTCGTGCTCCGCGCCGGATTGGCCTGAGCGCGGCGGTTCAGATCCGGGTCAGCGCCGCGAGCCAGGCCGCCACGGGGGTGGGGTCGGGCAGGATGTCGAGCGTGGCGGGCTCGAGCGAGTCCAGCCGCCAGCCGTCGGTGAAGGCGGACTCGATATCGCTGCGGCGCAGGCGATGCGGTCCCCAGGTGCCGGGCTGGCGGTCGCTGAACCCCAGCAGGAAGTAGCGGCCGCCGGGGCGCAGGATCGCGGCCAGGCCGGTCACCAGGGCGGCGCGGTCGGCGCCGTCGAAGAGGTGGAACAGGCCGCAGTCCAGGACCGTGTCGAAGGTTTCGCCGAGGGCCGGCAGTTCGAGGGCGCTGTGGCGGCGAAACGTGGCCTGCAGGCCGCGGTCGGCGGCCTTGGCGCGGGCCAGTTCCAGGGCGTGGGCGGACTGGTCGATGCCGGTGGCGTCGAGGCCGTGGCTCGCGGCGAGCAGGGCGTGTTCGCCGGTGCCGCAACCCAGGTCGAGCACCCGGCCGCGCAGTTCACCGGCGTCGGCGAGGTCCGCGAACGGGCGCTGCGGGCGGTCGATGTCCCAGGGGGGTTTGGTCGCGTAGAGGGTGTCGGCGGCGTCCGGGTCGTGGTACTCGGGATGCGGATCGCGTGGGGGAGGTGTCACCGGAATCTCCTGCCGGGAGAGTGGTCGTGCGGGACT
This sequence comes from Nocardia sp. NPDC004151, assembly GCF_042874235.1. Classification (NCBI taxonomy): domain Bacteria; kingdom Bacillati; phylum Actinomycetota; class Actinomycetes; order Mycobacteriales; family Nocardiaceae; genus Nocardia; species Nocardia sp. NPDC004151. Next base: position 99,491 of record NZ_JBIAMR010000018.1, read on the forward strand.
CCTCGAATTTATCGAGACGCTCTGTCTACGGTCAAGCTTCGTTGTCTCCGCGCGCCGGGGCGGCGACCTTACCGGGCGACCGGTTTCGGCGTTGACCCTGCGGCCGCGGCGGGATTGCCGCACACTGGGCTCCTGGCAAACGCCGTGTGAGGGCGGCGTTTTCACTCGGGAGTGCCCATGACCGCAACCCAGTCTCGATCCGATGATGACGAACGGCGGCTCGCCGAACTCGGCTACAAACAGGAATTGGCCCGATCCTGGTCGGGATTCTCGAATTTCGCGATCAGCTTCACCATCGTCTCCATTCTCACCGGCGGCCTGGCCAGCTACGGGATCGGACTCGCCAACGGCGGGCCCATCACCATGGCGTGGGGCTGGCCGCTGGTCTCGGTGATGGTGCTGTTCGTGGGCCTGGCCATGGCCGAATTGGCATCGGCCTACCCGACTTCCGGCGGCCTGTACTGGTGGGCGTCGGAACTGGGCGGGCCGGTGTGGGGCTGGTTCACCGGCTGGTTCAACCTGATCGGGCAGATCGCGGTGACCGCCGCGATCGATTACGGCGCGGCCATTTTCACCACCGCCGTGCTCAATGTGATCGGCATCGACATCGGCACCGACCGCACCGCCATCTTCCTGGTGTTCTCCGGAATCCTGGTGCTGCACGCGGTGCTGAACGTGATCGGCCCGCACCTGTCGGCGGTCATCAACAATGTGTCGGCCTGGTGGCATGTGGGCGGCGTCGCCATATTCGTGGTGGTGCTGGGATTCGGTGCGCAACACCATCAGAGCATCGGGTTCGTGTTCACCAAGACCGTCGACAACAGTGCCGTGGGCTTCGGCGGGGTGGCGTTCAGTTTCCTGCTCGGATTGCTGCACGCGCAGTACACGTTCACCGGATACGACGCCTCGGCGCACATGTCGGAGGAAACCCACGACGCCTCGCGAATGGCGGCCAAGGGGATCATCAACACCATCGTGGTGTCGGCGGTCGCGGGCTATCTGCTCATCATGGCGGTGACGTTCGCGATCCCGAATCTCGACGACGCCCTGGACCCGACCAAGAACAGCGGATATCCGGTCATCTACATCCTGCAGAATTCCCTGAATTCGTTCTGGTCCGGGCTGCTGCTGATCATCGCCGCCATCGCCCAATTGTTCTGCGGCTATGCCTCGGTGACCGCGGCCTCCCGCATGCTGTTCGCCTTCGCCCGCGACGGCGCGGTGCCGGGATCCAAGCTGTGGGCGACGCTGTCCTCGCGGCGGGTGCCGGTGAACGCGGTCATCTTCGTGTCGGTGTTCGCGTTCATCCTGCTGATTCCGTCGATGCTGGTGCCCGCCGCCAACGCGCCGACCGCTTACGCCGCGGCGACCTCGGTGGCCACCATCGGCCTCTACATCGCCTACGGGATTCCGGTGCTGCTGCGGCTGCTGCGCGGTGATCGATTCCAGGCCGGGCCGTGGCAGCTCGGCCGCTGGCACCGGCCCGTCGGGATCATCGCATTGATCTGGATCGTGCTGATCAGTGTGCTGTTCATCCTGCCGACCGACGATCACGGGTATCCGTGGGTGGACGGATTCACCTGGAACTCGGTGAATTACGCGCCCATCACCCTGGTCGGGGTGGTCGGCGCGATCGCCATCTGGTGGTTCGCCTCGGCCCGGCGCTGGTTCACCGGGCCCAAGCGGACCGTGGAGGAGCCGCCGGAGGCAGAGGAGGCCCCCGTCAGCGCCTGACTACAGCGGGGTGACGTACGCCCCGGAGATGCCGCCGTCGACCAGGAACTGCGAGGCGGTGATGAAGGAGGAATCGTCGCTGGCGAGGAAGGCCACGGCGGCGGCGATCTCCTCCGGCTCTGCGAACCGGCCTGTCGGAATGTGCACCAGCCGGCGGGCGGCCCGCTCCGGATCCTTGGCGAACAGCTCCTGCAGCAGGGGAGTGTTGACCGGCCCGGGGCACAGCGCGTTCACGCGAATCCCCTGGCGCGCGAACTGCACTCCCAGTTCCCGGCTCATGGCCAGCACGCCGCCCTTGGAGGCGGTGTAGGAGATCTGCGAGGTGGCCGCGCCCATCACCGCCACGAACGACGCGGTATTGATGACCGAGCCCTTGCCGCGCTCGAGCATGTGCTCGATCGCGTACTTGCTGCACAGGTACACCGAGGTCAGATTGACCTCCTGCACGCGGCGCCAGGCGTCGATGCCGGTGGTGAGGATCGAATCGTCGTCCGGCGGTGAGATGCCCGCGTTGTTGAAGGCGATGTCGAGGCCGCCGTAGGTGTCCACGGCGGTCTGGAACATGGCCCGGACCTGGTCCTCGTCGGTGACGTCGACCTTCACGTAGAGCCCGCCGACCTCGGCCGCGGCGGCCTCACCGGCGACGGGGTCGATATCGCCGACCACGACCTTGGCGCCCTCCTGGGCGAACCGGCGGACGGTGGCGAGTCCGATGCCGCTGCCGCCGCCGGTGACGACCGCGACCCGATCCTGTAAGCGCTGCAACGTATCTCCTTCGGTTGATGGATGTCGGCGGTGCGGGTTATTCGGTGGCGAGGAAGACGTTCTTGGTTTCGGTGAAGGCCCTCGCCGCGTCGGGTCCCAGCTCCCGGCCCAGGCCGGACTGCTTGAATCCGCCGAACGGCGTCCAATACCGCACGGAGGAATGGGAATTCACCGACAGGTTCCCCGCCTCGACGCCGCGCGCGACCCGCAGGGCGCGGCCGACGTCGGAGGTCCAGATCGAGCCGGACAGACCGTACTCGGTGTCATTGGCGATGCGCAGCGCGTCGGCCTCGTCGTCGAACGGGAGCACCGCGACGACCGGGCCGAACACTTCCTCGGTGAGCACCCGGTCGGTGGGTGAGGTGGGCAGGACCACCGTTGGCGGGAACCAGAATCCGGGACCGTCGGGGCGGGCGCCGGTGAAGGCCACCTTGGTCGACGGTTCCAGGAATCCGGCGACGCGGTCGCGGTGGGCGGCGGAGATGAGCGGGCCCATCTCGGTGGACTCCTCGCCCGGATCGCCGACCCGCACGCCGTGCACGGCCGGTTCGAGGAGTTCGAGGAAGCGGTCGAAGACGCTGCGCTGCACCAGGATCCGGGAGCGGGCGCAGCAGTCCTGCCCGGCATTGTCGAACACGCCGTAGGGTGCGGTGGCGGCGGCGCGCTCCAGGTCGGCGTCGGCGAACACGATATTGGCGCTCTTGCCGCCGAGTTCGAGGGTCACCCGCTTCACCTGGTCGGCGCAACCGGCCATGATCTGCTTGCCCACCTCGGTGGAGCCGGTGAACACCACCTTGCGCACGGCCGGGTGGGTGACGAAGCGCGCGCCGACCACCGAGCCACGGCCCGGGATCACCTGGAAGACATGCTCGGGCAGGCCCGCTTCCAGGGCCAGCTCGCCGAGCCGGATCGCGGTCAACGGGGTGAGCTCGGCGGGCTTGAGCACCACCGTGTTCCCGGCCGCGAGCGCCGGCCCGAAGCCCCACGCCGCGATCGGCATCGGGAAGTTCCAGGGCACGATGATGCCGACGACCCCGAGCGGTTCGCAGAAGGTGATGTTCACCCCGCCCGCCACCGGAATCTGATTGCCCGTCAACCGTTCCGGCATGCCCGCGCTGTAGTGCAGCACATCGCGGACATTGCCGGCCTCCCAGCGGGCATTGCCGATGGTGTGGCCCGCATTGCTCACCTCGAGCCGGGCGAGCTGTTCGATCTCGGCGTCGACCGCCTCGGCGAAGCGGCGCAGCAGCCGCGCCCGATCGCCGGGGGAGACGGCCCGCCAGCCGGCCGACGCGCGGTGGGCGCGTTCGATGGCGGCGTCGGTGGCGGCCGCGTCGGCCGCTTCGATGGTGGCCACCACGGTCTCGGTGGCGGGGTTGACGACGTCGGTCGTGGTCACCGGTTGCGCTCCTTCGCGTACTGTGCGGCCTGATCGACCAGGGCCCGCATGAGGCGGTTCTCGGTCGCGTTCTCCTCCGGATGCCATTGCACGCCCAACAGGAACGGTCCGTCGAGGGTCTCGGCCGCCTCGACGATGCCGTCCTGGGCGTGCGCGGCGACGGTGAGCTCGGGGGCGAGGGTGTCGATGGCCTGATGGTGGTGGCAGTGCGCCTTCAACTCCGGGCCGGTGATCTCCGCCAGCCGGGTGCCCGGCACGGTGGTGACGGTCGTGACCGTGAAGACGCCGGGCGTGCGTGAATGATCGGTGTGGCCGACCACATCCGGGACGTGCTGGTGCAGGGTGCCGCCGAGGGCGGCGTTCACGAGCTGGAGTCCGCGGCAGATCGCCAGGATCGGCAGACCAGCCTCCCGCGCCAGCTCGAACAGCCCGAATTCCGATTCGTCGCGGTCGGGCCGCGGTCTACCGGTCTCGGGATGGGGCGCCGCGCCGTAGCGTGCCGGATCCAGGTCCGCGCCACCGGTGAGCACGAGGCCGTCGAGACGCTCGATCAGCTCGGGCCGCGCGGCGCCGGTGGGCGGCAGCAGGACCGGAATCCCGCCCGCCCGCTCGGTCAGGTCCACGTAGGTGCGCGCCAGCACGGCGGCGTCCACGTCCCAGTGGCCGAACCGGGTGCGTTCGGAGTAGGTGGGCAGGCCGATGATCGGCCGCCGTGCGGGGTCAGAGTCGTTCGAAGCCACGGATGCGCTCCCAATCGGTCACCGCCGCATCGTAAGCGTCCAGCTCGACCTGTGCGGCATTGCGGTAATGCCGCACCACGTCCGCGCCGAACGCCTGCTGGGCGACCTTGCTCTCGCCGAACAGGTGCGCCGCCTCGCGCAGGGTCTTCGGTACGCGCGGGCGGTTGGAGCTGTAGGCGTTGCCGTGGAACTCCGGCTCCAGGGGGAGCCGCTGATCGATACCGTGCAGCCCCGCGGCGATGACCGCCGCGACGGCCAGGTACGGGTTCACGTCGCCACCGGGGATGCGGTTCTCCACACGCAGCGACGGGCCGTGGCCGACGGTGCGCAGGGCGCAGGTGCGATTGTCGCGGCCCCAGGCCAGCGCGGTCGGGGCGAAGCTTCCGGCCTGGAAGCGCTTGTAGGAGTTGATGTTCGGAGCCAGGAAGTAGGTGAGGTCCCGCAGGGAGTCCAGCTGTCCGGCGATGAAGTGCCGCATCAGCTTCGAGGGGCCGTCGCCGTCGGCGAATACCGGCTCGCCGCCCGCATTGCGCAGGCTGATGTGAATGTGGCAGGAATTGCCTTCCCGCTCATTGTATTTCGCCATGAAGGTGATGCTGCGGCCGTCTTGCGCCGCGATCTCCTTCGCGCCGGTCTTGTAGATGCTGTGGTTGTCGCAGGTGACCAGCGCCTCGTCGTAGCGGAAGGCGATCTCGTGCTGGCCGGGATTGCATTCGCCCTTGGCGGACTCGACATACATTCCCGCGCCGGACATTTCGGTGCGGATGCGACGCAGCAAGGGTTCGATGCGGGCGGTGCCGAGCATCGAATAGTCGACGTTGTACTGGTTGGCGGGAGTCAGGTCCCGGTAGCCGCCGCGGAACGCGGACTCGTAGGTGTCGTCGAAGACGAGGAACTCGAGTTCGGTGCCGACGTAGGCGTACAACCCATGCTCGGCCAGGCGATCCAGCTGCGCGCGCAGCACCTGCCTGGGGGAAGCGGGCACCGGTCGTCCGTGGTCGCCGTGGGTGTCGACCTGCTCGACGTCGCACAGCACCAGGGCGGTGCCGGGCAGCCAGGGCAGCAGTCGCAGGGTGCTCAGGTCCGGGCGCAGGACGAAGTCGCCGTAGCCGGTGTCCCAGGACGACATGTCGTAGCCGTCGACGGTGGTCATCTCCACATCCACGGCGAGCAGATAGTCGCAGGCCTCGGTGGCGTGGTTCAGCACTTCCTCCACGAAATACCGTGCCGAGCAACGTTTTCCCTGCAATCTCCCCTGCATGTCGGTCATGGCCACCAGCACCGTGTCCACGGTGCCCGCCTCGACCGCGGCCACCAGGTCCGTCACGCTCAACATTCCGGCCCGCATCTTCGACCCCTCTCGACGCCAACGTGCTCACGCTAGGCGAACCGGACCGTGGGTGCAGTCGATACACGCAGAGATCATCGGCGTGTAAAGACAAAAGACGCCTGGAGAAGGGAGAGGGTGCCCGAGCTTGCGAGGCCCGCTCACGTACCAGCCCCACTCACGACTCGGCCGCGCGTCGTCCCGGGAAGACGAAGAGATGGGGCTGGGTGTTGTTTGTAGAAGGTGATCCGTGCAGTCCGTGGGACGGGATCGGTGGGGACGGCTCCGAACCTGGCGTCAGCTCGAGTCCGGTAGGGCAGGCGAGGTACCCCACTCTGTGTAGCTTTGCGGGTTGCACATGCCCGGCTGGGACAGGCTCGCGAAGATCGGATCCAGGACAGCTCGTGCGACAGGGGTCAGCTCGGCGGTCAGGGTGGACATCCCATCCACGCCCTGCTTGCCGAGGGTGATGCCGCGACGCCGCTGCCGGTCGGTGTCATCGGTGAGACGCCCATCGGGATCGAGGTAACCGAGGAGCCGGTCACCGATCTTGGGCAGGTCGTCGGGGGTGGAGGTGGCGGCGAAGTGGGCCAGCTGGAGGCGTCCGCATGACCGATCCGCAGCGTCTGCTCCAGGTACTTCGAAGTCCGCTTCACTCCGGCCTTCTCCGGCAACCCGCGATTCTCCACCTCGCGAATCATCTTGTGCTCGAAGGCGGCCATCCGCCGCCGCGTCGATTCCCAATCCCGCAACATATCCACGAGATCCTCATCGGAAAGCGAGTCCAGAGAATCGTGGACGAGCACGCTGAGGGCGTCAGAAACGAGCTCGGTGGCGTCTGCCACCGTGGCTTCGTCGCTGAGAACCTGCCCGCCCCAATTCATGTTTCTATTCTCTCAATTTCGGCTCTGTCGCGGATGCCAATTATGCTGTCCGGCAAGATGATTCGCGGGACATCTCCGTCGCGAATTGTCTTCTACCGGGCACTGAAGCTTCGCCCGTGGAAAGAGTGGTTCGGCTATGTTCGAATCGTGCCCGGAACCCACGAATCCCGTTCGGCCTCGCCCACCCCAGCGGTGTATCTGATCACCGGTATCCAGGCGTCGGGGAAATCGACTGTCGCCCAGGCGCTTGCAGAGCGGCTTCCACGGTCAGCTCATGTTCGAGGCGACGTCTTTCGCCGCTTCGTGGTGAGCGGTCGTGAGGACATGTCGCCCGATCCCACCCCCGAAGCGGTCGAGCAACTGCGCCTCCGCCACCGGCTCGCGGCCCGAACCGTCGACGCCTACGCCGATGCCGGGTTCACCGCGGTACTGCAGGATGTCGTGCTCGGTGCGATGCTGCCATATCTGATCGGCGAGATCCGTACGGATCCGCTGTACGTGGTGGTCCTGGCGCCGAGTCAGGAGGCGGTGGCGCGGCGGGAGTCGGGTCGCGCGAAGAAGGCTTACCGCACCTTCACGGTTGCCGACCTCGATACCGGGCTTCGCAACGACACCCCGCAATTGGGCCTCTGGCTCGACACGTCCGACTTGACGGTCTCCCAGACCGTCGACGAAATCCTCACCCGCGCCCGCCCGTTCAGCCGATAGTCCCGCCCTCTCGTCGGGACTATCGGCCAGCCATCAGGCAGGTTGCATGACCGGGGCCGGGCGGCGGTTGCGGCGCCACGCGTAGACGAGGAACGCGATCAGGCCGATCAACGGAAGAGTGCTGATCGCCCAGCTGATACCCAGTGGTGGACCGGGCTGTTCGAGGACCTGGAGGTTGGTGAGGTCGCCTTCACCGCGCCCCTGCGGGCCGTCGATGACGAAATGAAATTTCCAGGAGCCCTCTTGGTCGAGCGAGCGGACGTCCAACCCCCACACGTCGCGCTTGCGCGGATGCCGGGAAAGGGGTTCGGCGCGGCGGACTTTGCCATTGGGCAGGTATTCGGTGAGGGTGCCGGTCTTGTCGTCGACACCGCCGTCGGGGATGAAGGTGAAGTCCAGGGATTGCATGGCGCGCAGCGGCCATTCGCTGAATCCCACGGTTATCGAATACGGCCCTGCCTGCACGTGTTCGGTGTGCACGATATTCACCGGTTGATAAGCCGACGCCGTGCCCGCGGTGGCCGCGGTCAGTCCGATGATCGCGAAAAGCGTTGCGGCGAGGGTGACGAGGCGGTTGATCATGCGCTGACCTTCTCGGAGGGGGCGGCCAGACGCAGCATCTCGCCGAACGGCCGGCCCAGGTACCCGGCCAGCGCGCCGAGCACGGCGGCCGCGACGGTGGTGGCCACGATGACCGTGGCCCGGGGTAGGTGGGCGTCGTAGATGATGATCTGCTGGACGGGGTTGAAGCCGCCGATGATCGCCCCGCCGAGGGCGCCGGCCAGGATGGGCAGCAGGCGGGCGCGGGCGTCGGCGCGGCGCAGGAGCACGTCGATCACGATGCCGACGGGGATCAGGCAGAACGGGATGAGCGCCGGTGTCGCCGGAATACCCCGAATGTGTTCGCGCATGGGCAATCCCACGAAATCGGCGTAGGTCCGGGCCGCCCACGGCGCGAACCACCAGAACACGCCCTGGATGCCGGAGGCGAAGACCGCGGTGACGGTCGCGCCCCACCGTTCGAAGCCGGCGCCGACCACCATCAGCAGGATCACCATGAACGCGGTGACCGCCACGGTCCACCGCACCGACCCGACGCTGAGCCGCTGCACCGCCAGCGCGGTGACGGTGCTCGACGTCGCCAGATGCGCCAGCGCGAACAGCGCGCCCACCCGGCCCCACCGGTGCGCCCGCGCCGCCGCGAACACGATCACCGTGCCGACCGAGATCACCGTGCTGGACAGGAACAATCCGATGTGCGGCGGCGAGTCGATGATGGCGTCGAACCCGTAGAGGCTGTGCCACCACAGATCCCACAGCCCGTACAGCAGGAACGAGGCCGCGCCGAGGGCGGCCACCATGTAGCCCAGCGGCGCGGTGAAGGTGCGGCCGAACACGCCGATACCGGGACCGCCCAGTTCGCCGTCCACCCGGCGGCCCGCACGCCCGGCGGCGGTGGTGATGAGAATGACTGTCAGACCGGTGAATCCGGCGACCGCCGCGCTGGCGTAGATGAACAGGTGCGGCAGGGTGAAGAAGGTGTCGGGTCCGACATCGGTGTGCCACTGGATGTCCCAGGTGGACCCGACCGCGAAGGTCATGCTGGCGGCGAAGAGGATCGCCGCGGGTAGCCAGGGGCGGACGGTGATCGGTGCGGTCGCTTCGGCGGTGAGCCCGCGACCATTGGCGGTGAGGTCCATGTGCTGCTCCTGATCCTCTTTCCTTCGATTCAATGGGCCGGAACGGAGAAGACGGCGCTCCCGGAACCCGGTGCGCCGGACAGTTTCACGGCGATCTCCCACTGCCCGGGCATCGGCAGCGTCACCGTCGCCCGGTAGTGGCCCGGCGTGATCACGGTGGCGGTGCTCGGCGGGAGGGCATGGCCCATCTGCGGCATGGCGGGCTCCACCGACACCTTGTCCGGTGCCGCGGCCGTGCCCTGGGCGTCGGTGATCGCGAGATCGACGGTGTTGTCACCGGCGTGCGCGGAGCCGCCGGACACCCGCAGTTCCACCTGATAGGGCCCGGCGGCGCTGCGGGACACCGATGGCGCGGCATCGGCGGGCCACCACAGCCACGCCGCGACCGCCGCCAGTACGGCGACGACGGCCACGATCATCCCGGTGCGCTTGGTCATTGCGGGACCCCCGCTCGAACGTCGACGGTGGCCGGAACGGTCATCACCGAGTAGCCGCGCTCGGCCTGCGCCCACACCAGGTACCGGCCGGGCAGTGGAAAAGTGAAGGTGAAAGCCACATTCGGGCCGAACGCGGCCACGGTCTCGTCGGGTGGTTGCGAGCCGACGGCGGGCAGCGGTGCCATGGCGTGCGCGTGCGCCCAGATGGGGACGGTGGCCGCGGCCGTTCCGGCGGGCACCCCGTCGGGCAGCGGGCCGACCGCGATGAGATGGCCGACCATGCCCAGCCAGGGCTGGAGATCGGCCGGGCCGCCGAATGCGGCGGTGAGCGTGGTGGGTTCACCCGAGACCGCCTCGGTCGTGGTCAGCGTCGCTCCGCTCGCGGCGGCGCCCTGGCCATCACCGGGACCGGAGTCGCCTCGGCCACTGATCCGCAGCGAGGAGCGCAGCAATTGCACGCCGCCACCGCGCCGGGCGATTTCGGCGGCCACCGCGTAGTCACCGGATTCGGTGGACCCCAGGCTGACCCGATATTCGCCGGGCGCGACCCGGATCGGATGCCGATGCCACAGCCGTCCGGACGGCCCGACCACCATCAGATGCAGGAGCGCGTCATCGCTGACCAGCAGGTCGTCCACCGGCCGCCCCGTCGCCGAATCGGTCAGCGACAGCGCGAGCTCGGTCGGCTTGCCCGTGTCGGCGGGCTGCGCGCGCACCGTCAGATTGGCTGGGGGCCGTGAGTAGTTCGCGGTCAGCGGCAGATCCCGCTCCGGATACGGATTTCCGACATTGCCCGAGGTCGGATCGAGCAGACTGCCCGCGGGCCGCGGCTGCGGTGCGTGCGATGACAACACCGCCCCGGTCGTGCCCACCGTCACCGCGGCGATCAGCGCGCCCACCGGAATCAAGGTCGGCCACCCCCGCTTGGAGAGCAGCGCGGTGCCCAATGCCACCAGCAGCAGCGCTCCGGCCGCGAAGAATCCGCCATAAGCCGCCCGCTCCCAGGGCGTCACCACCCGCGCGGCCACGAGGAACGGTATCCGCGCGATGCGTTCACCATCGGCGACGGTCAATTCCCACGGTCCCGCCTGATCCACCCGCAGGGTGGCGGCGTAGATGCCGGGCCGATCCCCGAGCTCGACAGTCCCCGTGGATGTCTCACCCCCACGATCGACGGGCGTCGCGGTGAGCGCGAGCGTCCCCGGCGCCGTCCCCGCGTGCGTCACGACCTCGACCCGCAGCGGTCCGGCCTCGGCCCGCCGCACCACAACGGTCAGCTCCCGGGCCCCGAGTGACTGCGCCACGGTCAGATCGCCGCCGCTCGCGGCCCCGTCGGCCCGGGCCTGGGGCGCGAACCAGGAACCCAGCAGGGACACGCAGAGCACCCCGATTATCAGGCCCACCCCGCGCAGACGAACGTTCAACGGCGGCTGCACCGTTCCGAACCTACCGAAAACCGCCGCCCGGGAAATCCCACCCGCGGGGGATATCGCCTCAGGGCGGTATCAGGGTAAACGCGATCACCAGGGGGTGGAAGACCGGCTACGACAGGTGGTTTCGAAGCCAGCCGGGCCCGACCGTTGTCGCGCCGAGGGATTCGACCCGCGCCCGCAATCCGCGATCGGCCGTCACCACCGTGATCGCGGGCATGGGATCCGAGCCCCCGACCTCGGCGGCCACCACCTCGACGATCGTGTCGTCGCCGGACCCGCCGGCCAGCACGACGCGCACTCCCGCCGACCCGTCCGAACCGCTCTCACCGTCGGCGGCGTGCCCGTCACCGCCCCGGTCGGCGGCGGCCTTGGCCGCTCCCTCCAACACCACGATGATCCGCGTCGACCCGGGCAGCCGCGTCCGCAGCGCACCCAGCTCGCCGAGCAGCCGCCGCGCCGCCCCGGCCCGGTCGCGCCACCATCCGTCCGGCCGCGACCCGACCACATTGGCGGCGTCCACCACGATCACCTGCGAGGCATCCTGCATCCGCCCAGTCTCCACCCGAGCCGCCGCCGAACGGTGGATGGGCGGGCGCGCGCCGTCCTGTGCTGTCCGGCCCGCCCGTATTGATACGGTTGCTGCCTGGAGAATCATCCGCGAAACGACAGGCAGTGATCAGTTTTGGCGTCCGAATCGATGGCAGGCGAGAGTGCGTCGCGGCGGGCCGAGCCGCCCACCCGGCGTGGACAGCGGACCCGGGGTGCGCTGATCGCGGCCGCGCGGGAGGTGTTCGAGCGGGACGGCTACCTGGACGCCAAGATCGCCGACATCTCCAAGACCGCGGGCATGGCGGCCGGATCCTTCTACACCTACTTCGACAGCAAGGAAGAGATCTTCGCCGCGCTGGTCGAGCAGGTGTCGGAGGAGATGCTGCATCCGCATGTGCGTGAGCGCAGCGGGATCACCGATCCGCGCGCCCTGATCGAGGCGGCCAACCGTGATTACCTGTTGTCCTACAAGCGCAATGCCCGGCTCATGGCCCTGTTCGAACAGGTCGCCCAGATCGACGAGAACTTCCGGCGCATGCGGATGGAACGCGGGAAGGCGTTCGCGCAGCGCAACGCGCGCATGATCCGCGAACTGCAGGAATCCGGGCAGGCCAGTGCCGACCTGGATCCGATGATCACCGCGCACGCGCTGTCTGCCATGGTGAGCCGGATGGCGTCGATGGTTTTCGTTCAGAAGCAACGGATTCCGTTCGAGAAACTCGTCACCACCCTGACCCAGCTGTGGGTGAACGCGCTGCAACTGAAAACGGACTGACCGATCAGCCCAGACCGCGCGCGAATTCGATCAGCGCGGCATTGACCTCCTCGGGCCGCTGCTGCTGAATCCAGTGGCCCGCGCCGTCGAGGATGAGCGAGCCGCGCAGATCACCGAGCATCGCCGCCATCTTGTGCATCGGCGTGAAACGGATGACCGGATCGGTCGACCCGGCGATGAACAGCGACGGGCAGTCGATCTTCACGCCCTCCAGGTGCGCGGTCAGCTCCCAGGTCAGATCGAGGGTGCGGTAGTAGTTCAGCCCGCCGGTGAACCCGGTGCGGGTGAAAGCCTCCACGTAGTAATCGAATTCGGCTTCGCTGAGCCACGGCGGCAGCGGCGGCTCCGGCTCGCCGGTGTCCAGGAACGTCGCCGCGGTGACGATATCGTCACGCAACAGCGTGCGCCGCACATCCGCCGCCAGCACCGCGTCCGCGACGCCGGGCTCCTGGAACCACACCATGTAGAAGTCCTCACCCAGCCGCTTGCGCATGATCGGCAGCGGCGGCGCCGACGAGCGCGGCGTGGCGGGCACGCTCAGCCCCGCCACCGCCCGCACCCGCTCCGGGAACTCGCGGGCCAGATGCCACACCACCGACGCGCCCCAGTCGTGGCCCACGAAGATCGCGTCCTCGAGCCCGTACGCGTCGAGCAGCCCGACCAGATCCCGGCACACCGTGAGCAGGTCGTACGCCTCGATCCCGGCCGGTCGCGAACTGCCGCCGTAGCCGCGCATATCCAGTGTCAGCGTCCGGAAACCGGCCTCGGCCAGCGCGAACACCTGATGCCGCCACGAGAAGCCGAGCTCCGGGAACCCGTGGCAGAACACCACCGGCGTGCCCTCGCCATGCTCGACCACCCGCAGGTCGATGCCATTGGTCGCGACCTGCCTGCTGCCCAGGCGATTCCACTCGTCCACCGGATGTGCTGTCCGCATCGGCTGTTCACCTCTCGAGACCGGGACGGTTGACGCCGGGGCAGTCATGAACTTGAATCCGACGCAGGGTTCATATTTCCATGAGCCGGCGCGTTCGATCCAGCCTCCGATGGGCGGATCGGCGGCCGGAATCGGCCGGAGGGAGCATCCGTGCAGGTCGCGGGCAAGAACGCCATTGTCACAGGAGGCGGCGGCGGCATCGGTGGGGCGATCGCCGACCGGCTGGTGCGGGCCGGGGCGCGGGTGGTGGTCGCGGATCTGAACGCCGACGCGGCCGCGGCCGTGGTCGCCGCGCTGGAACCGGAATTCCCGGGCGCGGCCGTGGCGGTCGGCGCCGATGTGGCCGACACCGATCGCATCGCCGAGCTCATCGTCCGGTGCGAGACCGAATTCGGGCCGGTGGACCTGTATTTCGCCAATGCGGGCGTCATGGGCGGGATCGGGCTCGGCGACGACAAGGACTGGGGTGTCACCCTCGACGTGAACCTCAACGCGCACATCCGGGCGGCGCGTCTGCTGGTGCCCGGCTGGGTCGAACGCGGCGAGGGATACTTCGTCAGCACCGCCTCGGCGGCGGGGCTGCTCACCCAGATCGGTTCGGCCGCATACTCGGTCACCAAACACGCCGCCGTCGGATTCGCCGAATGGCTCTCGGTCACCTACGGCGACGCCGGGATCCGGGTCAGCTGCCTGTGCCCGATGGGGGTGGAGACCGCGCTGCTACGCGCGGGCGAACACTCCGGCGACACTCTCGGCATGGCCGCCACCCGTGCGGTCACCTCGGCGGGCGCGGTCCTGACCCCCGACGAGGTCGGCGAACTGGTGTTGGCCGCCGTCGACGACGAGCGCTTCCTGATCCTGCCGCACCCGGAAGTCCTCGACATGTACCGCCGCAAGGGCGCCGACTACGACCGCTGGCTGGCGGGCATGCGGCACTACCAGGCGCGACTGCTCGAGAGCGCGGGCGGGGAGTGACCACTGGGCAACCGCGCTGAGCCAACCCGAGCAGTCGCCGTGGCCGACGGTGCACGCGGGGCCTGTCACAGCGGCCATGCCGGAGGCGGGTAGCCGCAACGCGCGGTGAATACCTGACACGGCAAGGGCGACCCACGCCGCAGGCATTGGCGAGTGCACGACGACTGCACAGTCTCCGCCACCACACGTGGCTCGCATGCGCAGGTGCCGGCCGCTGCTGATTCGGGCCTACTTCGCGTCCGCGTAGCACTCGACTATGGCGGTGGTGAACGGGAAGCGCACCGGGGTCGAGCCGAACGCGAGTCGACCGGCGGTGTCGGCGGCTCGGGCGATCGCGTCGGCGACGGTCGCGGCCTCCTCCTCGGGGCAGTGCACGATGACCTCGTCGTGCTGGAAGAACACCAGTTCCGCGCGCAGTCCGGCGGTATGCAGGGTGTGGCGCAGGCCCGCGAGCAGCAGCAGCGTCCAGTCGGCGGCACTGCCCTGGACGACGAAGTTGCGGGTGAAGCGGCCTCGGGCCCGGGCACGCGGGGTGCTGCCGAAGCCCGGAGAATTGCCGGCCTCGTCGTCGGGCTGGTCGAAAGCGGTTGCGGGAGGACAGGTTCGGCCGAACCAGGTGCGGACCAGGCGGCCCTGTTCACCGGCGATGGCCGCGTCGTCGACGAAGGCGACCGCGGCCGGATAGCGTCGCCGCAGTTCGGCCATGTGAGTGAGCGCGTCGCCGGAGGTCTGGCCGTAGATCGCGCCCAGCATGGCGATCTTGGCCTGGGCGCGGTCGCCGCCGAAGGCCCGGGCGGCCAGATCGGCGTAGAGGTCCTCGCCGCGGCCCGCCACCTCCATCAACCCGCGGTCGCGGGAGATGGCGGCCAGCACCCGCGGTTCCATCTGGTCGGCGTCGGCGACCACCAGCCGCCACCCGGGGTCCGCGCGGATGGCGCGGCGCACGATCTTCGGAATCTGAAGCGCGCCACCGCCATTGGTGGTCCAGCGGCCGGTCACCGTACCGCCCGGCAGGTATTCGGGCCGGAATCGGCCGTCGCGCACCCACTGGTCGATCCAGGACCAGCCGTGGGCGGTGTGCAGGCGGTAGAGCTTCTTGTACTCCAGCAGCGGTTCCACGGCCGGATGATCGACGTCCTGGAGCTCCCATTTGCGGGTGGAGGACAACAGGATTCCCGCGCGGGCGAACGCGCGGATGATGTCCTGGGGGAGGTCGGGCCGGACCCGCACCCCGGTCCCGAAGGCCCGCGACACCTCGTCGGCAAGTTCGGCCAGCCGTCGTGGCTCCGACCCGCTCGGCACGCGTTCGCCCAGCAGGGAATCGAGTAGTTCGCGGTGGACATCGGCGCGCCACGGAATCCCGGCGCGCGACATCTCCGTCGCCACCAGCAACCCCGCGGACTCGGCGGCGAGCAGCATCCGCACGCGGGCCGGGTACTCGGCCGCGGCCGTGCGCGCCACCTGTCCCGCGTACACCTCGAGCAACGCGGTGAACTCGTCGGTCCCGGATGGCAATGGCACCGGCCCGGATTCGAACAGGGTCGGTTCGGTATCGGCGGCCCGGGCGGGCGCGTCCTGGGGGACCGGTAGGCCGTGCACCCGCGCCCACGCGGCGGCCAGCGAACGGGCCTGCCCGGACTGGCCCTGTTCGTGCCCGATCAGCAGCGCTTCGGCAGCCTCCACGTCATAGCAGCGGTCCACTCGCACCCCGGCGTCGAGCAGCCGCTTGTAGATCGCCGCCGTCGACCGCCACACCCACCGCTCGACCTCCGGCCGCGCCCGCACCGCCTCCGCGAGCGAGGATTCCTCGACCACCGGGCCCGCCGGTCGGCCACGCTCGTCCAGCGGGCACACCCGTGCCCCGCCGTCACCCGTCTCCGCCACCGCCCACCGCATACCGGTGAGTCTGGCAGCGGGCACAGACAATTCCGTGACACCCGACCGTGGCCGGGTGTCCGCGGGGAGGGCGGCGCTACCGGATTGTCCGCTAGCTGGAGTTTCAAGCTCTGCGGCGTGGTCGTGGCCCGGCGGGTTTCGATGCCCGTATGTTGCTGGGTGTCTTCAGGACGTCGTCGACTTCATCGCGGCCCGCACTGTGTGGAGCCGCTCGGCGTAGAAGAAGCCCGTCCGTATCCGAGGCAGAGCAGGGCGAGCAGGTCCGTCAGGGCCCGCCCGCCATTGCGCTGGATCAGACTCGAAGCGAGACGACCGGGCGAAGAGCCAGCGCACGATAAGCCTCCGACGCAGAATGCGCCCCAGCCGGGGCCGTCAGCCGGGAGCCGCCCCTGGCCCCGATCCCGGGGGGCAAGGGGTGTAGGGGCAAGGGATTTGCCGGGTACGAACCGACCGTTCGCTGACCTAACGTTCAGCGTCGCAGGGTAATCAGGTGCGGTAGCTCTCGGAGGAATCGGTGTGGTTGTGCAGTTGGCCGTCGAGGCGGACGTCGCGGTGACGGGTGAGCCGCGATGGAGTCCGTTGCGGCGGATGGTGTTCCGGTATTCGTTCGTGACGCTGGGTGTTGGAATGGCCGGGGTGTGGGTGCTGCACATGCTGCTGCGGTCGGTGGGAGTCTCGCAGCAGACCGTGGTGGGTGTGGCGAAATGGACGGCACTGCATCCGCTCACGGATTGGCTGGGAGAGCATGTCTTCGGCGTCCATGTCGACTGGTCGTACACGGGAAGCGGAGATACCGCGGCGAATTGGGTGTCGATTTTCACCCTACTGTTCGTCGCGGTGCCGATCACGGCGGTGTGGTCGGTGCTGGACCGGCGGCGGCCGGACTATCT
Source organism: Nocardia sp. NPDC004151 (assembly GCF_042874235.1). Lineage (NCBI taxonomy): Bacteria > Bacillati > Actinomycetota > Actinomycetes > Mycobacteriales > Nocardiaceae > Nocardia > Nocardia sp. NPDC004151. Next base: position 116,640 of record NZ_JBIAMR010000018.1, read on the forward strand.
GCGGCTGTACGCGTGGTTCCGGATGGTGGTACGTCTGGCCCTGATGAGCGCCCTGCTGCTGTACGGCGTCACGAAACTATTGCCCTCGCAGATGGCGTTCGCGCTGGACCGGCTGGTGGAGCCGTTCGGCGATCTGAGCCCGATGGCGGTGTTGTGGTCGCAGACGGCCAGCTCTGAGCCGTATGAAATCGCCTTGGGCGCAGCAGAAGTCACCGCAGGTTTGCTGCTGATCCTGCCGTTCACCGCGGGACTGGGTGCGCTCCTGTCAGTCGTGGTGACCCTCCAGGTGTTCCTGCTGAACCTCACCTTCGATGTGCCGGTGAAAATACTCTCCGGCGAGCTGCTGGTGTATGCGATGGTGCTGGCTGCCCCGGATATCGCACGCACCGTCCGGGCGCTGGTCGGGCGCGCGGTGCCGGTGCGCCGGCCCGAGCCGCTGGTCTCCTCGCCGCGCGGGCGGCGAATCCTGGTGGCGGCACAGGTGATTCTGGGGATGTGGATACTCTTCACGACTCTCGGTGAGGGGCACGACGCCTGGCAGACGTACGGAAATGGCCGACCGCACTCGCCGCTCTACGGGATTTGGAATGTCACCGAGTACACGGTCGCGGGCCAGGAGGTCCCGGCGCTGGTCGACTTCCGGTCCGCGCCATCGGATGGCCGGCTCATCGGTCCGGCGGACCGATTCCGCCGTCTCATCTTCGACATCCCGCAGGGCGTGACCGCTCAGCGCATGGACGACTCGCTGGTGTCGTTCCCGGTGGAGATCGATACCGATCTGCACACCGTGACCATTACGAAGGATCTGGCGCACCAGTGGAAGCTCGCCGTCCTGAATTACGAACAGCCCCAGCCTGATCAGCTGATGCTGGACGGTCAGCTGGCCGGCCGTCCGGTTCATCTGCGCCTGACCTGGGTCGATCTCGACCGCTTCCGGTTGATCTCGCGTGGGTTCCACTGGGTCCAGCCGGCGCCGTACCTCCGCTAGCTCGAGTTTCAAGCTCTGCGGGCTGTGTCGTGTGCCCCAGATGATCTTGGATGAAGCCCTTCGGCCAGCATCGCCGAGGTCATGGCAGTGTGAATGCGGCGCTGGATCGGGGCCGCATCGAGATCGATCGGCTGCGTCGGGCGCTGGCCGGCGTGCCGTTGCCGCGGGCGGCGGAACCACCCACGACCGCGATCTGCACGCCGCCCATCACATCCTCGCCGCCGGACGGGCCGAGAGGCTGAACGCCTGCGGAGGGACCGTCAGTCTTTCCGTCTGACGGAAAGCAAGTCCCAGCGAAACAGGAACCCACCCGGAGCGCCCGCCAGGGCGCTGACAGGAATCTCCGGCCTTCAGGCAGGAGAAGACGTCAACCAGTATTGATGCTGTGCGCCGTCGGTGTCGGTGATGAAGACGACCGCGTCGGCGCCGTCGAGATCGGCGAGCGTGAGCGGGAAATGGCCGCGCACAATCGGTTCGGCGGACGCGATCGCGGGGGACAGGGCGGCAGCGAGCGCACGCGCCGGGAACAGGGCGCGGCCGGGGGTCGCCTCGGCGAGCACACCCTGCAGGGTGCCCGGAACCGGGGCGGGGGTCGCGTCGGTCGCCACGAACAGGTAGCGCTCGCCGAGGGTGAAGGCGGCCAGCGCGCCCGCGTTGCTCCATGCGGGCTGGTCCGGCACCCGGGGATGCAGGTGCGAATTGTGCGCGAAGACGAGCGTCGGCCCGCGCCGCTGTTCTCGCTCGACAATCGCCAGGATGTTGTTCGCCATCATCTCCGATCGCACACCGGACAGGCTGCCGATACGGTCGGGGCCCGGGGTGGCCATGGCGGCGTGGTAGCGCAGCAACCCCAGCGCGGACCGCGCGTGGATGACGGCCTCGGCGTAACCGGTCGGATCGGCCGCGCGCAGCGAGGGGCCCGCGCGGTGCAGGGCATCGGCGAGGTCGTCGGCGATCAGGCGCAGCGCGCGGGCGCGGTCGGAGTCGCCGATCGAGGCCGCCGGATCGAACATGGCCGCCTGGTTCGTCCACTCGGCGTCCGCGCCCAGCAGCCCGTCGAGTTCGGCGACCGATGCGGGCAGCAGCGCCTTCGGCAGCCGGTCGGCCAGCGCGCACAACGCGGACCGGGGGCTCGGCGCACCCGCGTACTCCACCGGCGCGTCGAATCCGTAGAACCGCACCCGCTCCGAGGGCGCTCGGCCCGCGTTGTATTCGCGCAGCCACTCGACGAGTTCGCGATTACCGGGTATCGATCCGAATCCGTGGCTGAACCCCGTGGACAGCACGGCATCGATCGCCGCCTCCGACCCATTGACGTAGTCATCGACGATCCCCGCCGCCAGGAAATCGATCTCCAGCGCGATCGACCGGAACCCCCGGTCGGCCAGCCGGCTCAGAATGTCGTTGCGCAGCAGCGGGAATGCCGCGATCCCATGGGTCGGCTCGCCGAGCGCGAACACGGCCGGTGGTGTGGTGCGGGCGGACAGTAGCTCGTCCAGAGCGAGGCCCAGGGCCGCGCGGTCATCGGCTCGGCGGCCGATCGCGCTCGGGGAGGTGGGGGTGGTTGCGGACATGGCACTCCTTCCAGCAGGACTGCCTTCGACAGTATCGTTGAAGGTTCGGGTGAAACTTGTGTGAAGTTGTTCCTGTTCGGAGCAGGACAACCCTCAAAGGAGGTGGCGATGCGCCCGATCGATCTGGCCCGCGAGCACGGCTTGTCGGCACAGGCGATCCGCAACTACGACGACGCGGGCATCCTCCCGCCCACCGAGCGCACCGACAACGGCTACCGCCGCTACACCCCCGCGCATGCGCAAGCCCTGCGCGCCTTCCTCGCCCTGCGCGTCGGCCACGGCCACGAACGCGCCGCGGAGATCCTGCGCGCCTGCCATCGCGGCGACACCGAAGCCGCCTACCGGCTCATCGACGCCACACACACCGCGCTGCACACCGAACGCACCACCCACACCGACGTCTCGACCGCGCTCGACACCCTCTCCGCCGCGCCACCCGACCCGATTCCCGGTCGCCCCCTGACCGTCGGCGAACTCGCGCACCGCCTCGGCGTGCACGCCGCCACCCTGCGCACCTGGGAGACCGAAGGCATCCTGCGTCCGGAACGCGGCCCCGCCACCGGCTACCGCCACTACCGGCCCGACGCCGTGCGCGACGCGGAGATCGCCCGGCAGCTCCGCCGCGGCGGATACCCGCTGGCACGCGTCGCGCACTTCCTCGAATCCCTGCACGAGGCAGGCGGAACCGAGGCGCTCACCGCCTTCCTCACCGCCTGGCAGCAGCGCCTGAACGCCCGCGGCCGCGCCCTGCTGTCCGGCGCGGCCCAACTCGACGCCTATCTCCTACTGCGCGAGCGGATGTGACAACCTGCGCCGATATGACAACGGCCCCTGGCGCGCCCGCCGGAACGGCCTAGCATCGTAGGGAGATCCCGGACCGACGGCCCGGGCGGCAGGAGGTGCGAGTCATGGCCGGCAAACCCGAGATTCGATCGATCGGCAACCCCTCCGCGCCGTCGTGGGTCCCGGTGGAAGCCTGCGCGCTACCCACCGCCGAACAACCCTTGCGCGTCGCCGAATTCGACGCTCTGTTCCGCGACGCGGTGCTCGGCTGGGACCGGATCTCGGCGACCCGGCTGCGGCTGGACCTCGACGGCAGCGCCGAGCCCCGGGCCCGCGAACTCGCCGCGCGGGAAACCAGCTGCTGTTCCTTCTTCACCTTCGAATTCGCCGCCGCGGGAACCGATCTGGTGCACATGCACATCGGTGTGCCACCCGAGCGGGCCGTGGTGCTCGACGGCCTGGCGGCCCGGGTGACCGCGGCCGGAACCGCCTGACCGCGCGTCATTCCCGCGCATCGGCTCCCGGATACGCGCGGGAGTCGGTCGTGTACTCGGGGTTGCCGTAGACCACCAGCTGCTTGCGCACCCTGCGGACCGTGTAGGCGTCGGCCGCCCGGAGCAGGGTGGGAGACTGGCTCGCCATGGTCATGAGAATGAACCGCACGATGATGAACGGCGCGGTCAGGCCCACCCGGATCGCGTCGGGGAGAGTCAGCGTCACGCTCATGGCGGCCGCGGCCTTGCGGTTGCCGCCGCAGAAGCCGAGGAAGAACACCCGGCTCCAGCTCTTCTCGATCGCGTCGGCGACGCGGTCGTAGCGCGAGCGGCCCGGGCGCAGGTACGCGGACATGGTGGAGCGGACCAGCGCGCCGCAGGTGGCGTCGTCGAAGTCGTCGCGCAGCACGGCGGCCCGGCCGTGGAAGACCTCGAGGATGCCCGCCGCGGTGGTCGGCAGCAATTCCTCCGGCAGGCCCAGCAGGAAGCAGCGGTAGCGGCTGAATTCGAGGATCGCGCGTTCGCGGGCGCTGAACTCGGTGCGGCCGCGGCGGATCGCCATCGTCGCGAGCAGATACATATTGATCAGCCCGGCGGGCATCTGATCGACCTGCGGCAGCGGCACCCCGTACACGTCGGCGTCCCACCGGTCCCCGCGCGCCAACGCGTTGTAGCGCACCATCGAATGCATCAGGCGCACCATGGCCGCGGCCTCGAAGCCCTCGCCGTGCCGTTCCAGCGCACCGGGCAGCGTGGTCACCGCGAAGAACGAGGCGGTCTCGTTGACCCGCCGCGCCGCCCGCCGCCCCGACAGCGCCCCGGTCAATGTCATCGGCAGGGCCGCATAGGTATTGAGGAACGTCGCCAGGAACGCGCCCCGGATCAGGACCGGTGACAGGAACGCCGCGCCGACCCGCGAATGTCGCGCGCCCTCCTCGACCAGCTCCATGTCCAGCCAGGCCGGCGTCGCCTCCATGGCCGCCAGGAAAGCCCGCAGTTCCTCGGGTGCGCCGGGTACCGAGTCGACCCCCGCACGGCACGCCTGCCGCAGCATTCCGATCAAGCCCTTGACGCCGTACTCCGGGGCGAGCGCCGCGTACGGGTCGGCCACCACATCGCCGAGCATCGTTGCGGTGCGCATCAATTCGACGACCCGATCGTCGGCCAGCAGTGGCTCGCGCGGTGCGACCCAGCCGGGTAGCGACGACTTGTCGCCGGGATCGACGGTGAAGCGGAAGGGGGCCTCGTCGAAGTCGATCGAGCCGTAGAGGTCGGGCTGCAGTGCGCGCTGACTGCGGACGCGCTCGGCGAGTTCGGGGTAGTGCGGCGACATCGGAGCACCTCAACTTTCAACCTGTTAGTTAGAGACTGACAGGTTGTAAGTTATGCTGTCAAGGGTGACCACCGCTCCCCGGACGCGGCGGCGGATGAGCGCAGAGAACCGCCGCGAGCAGATCCTCGACATCACCCACGAGATCGTCGGGGCGGAAGGCTTCCCCGCGGCCACCCCCAATCGGATCGCCGAGGCGGCCGGGGTCACCCGCCCCGTGCTGTATCAGCAATTCGGCGATATGGCAGGGCTTTTCGTCGCCCTCATCGACCGGGAGAGCGTCCGTGCCGCGACCCAGTTCGCGGAAGGCTTCGCGCAGGTGGACGAGACCGCCGACCCGGACCCGTTCGTGCGGGCCTTCGAGGGCGCGGTCCGGGCCATCGACGCGCATCCCGAGACGTGGCGGCTGTTCCTGTTCCCGCCCGCCGGTGCGCCACCGGAACTGCACGAGCGCCAGGCCGTCGCCCAGGCGGCCGTCCGGGGATTCCTGGAACAGGAACTGCGGCAGGCGTTTCCGAAACTGCCCGATCCCGAATACACCGCGCGCATCCTGCACGCCTCCGGTCGCGAACTGCTCCAGTTGCGGCTCGCCGATCCCGAGCACGCCACCCTCGAACGGCTGGTCGCGCTGGTCCGGCACCTGCGCGTCAACGTGCTTCCGGCGGATCGGGCCGCGGACTGACCGAATACGCTCGGATCCCGTGAGCACACCGAAGATCGTTCTCGTCACCGGAGCCGGAGCCGGATTGGGGCGCGCCATGACCCACGCGCTGACCGCCGCCGGGCATCAGGTCGTCGCGGTGGGGCGCACCCGTGCCACCCTCGACGAGACCGCCGCGGCCGCACCCGGCCCGGGCGGCGTGGACGTCGTCCCCGCCGATGTCACCGATCCCGGCGCCGTGGACGAGGTGTTCGCGCACATCACGCGGCAGTGGGGGCGGCTCGACGTACTGGTCAACAATGCCGGGATCTTCGGGCCCGGCAAGCCGATCGACGAACTGTCCGCGCGAGAGTGGCGGCAGGTCGTCGACATCAACCTCACCGGCGCTTTCCTGTGCGCGCAGGCCGCGTTCCGGCTCATGAAGACCCAGACGCCGCGAGGCGGGCGGATCATCAACAACGGATCCATCTCCGCGCACACCCCGCGCCCCAACACGGTGGCCTACGCCGCCAGCAAGCACGGCATCACGGGTCTCACCAAGGCGCTCAACCTGGAAGGCCGCGCGCACGACATCGCGGTCGGGCAGATCGACATCGGCAATGCCGCAACCGAACTCACCGCGGGCATCGCGGCGGGATCACTGCAGGCCGACGGCAGCGTCCGCCCGGAACCGACCATCGACGCCGCGCACGTCGCCCGAGTCGTCGCGCAGACCATCGACCTGCCGTTGGACGTGAACGTGCCGTTCGTGACCGTGATGGCGACCGGCATGCCCTACATCGGCCGCGGCTGACCGGACCGGGTCCACCGCGTGTCCGTTCCGGCGTGATCGTGTCGTCGGCGGGGGCCTTCATCGATGGAGGCCAGCAGCTTCCACTGCTGTGCCGGGATGGTGAACGGCTCCGCAGGTAGGGCCTGCAGGCACACATGATCGGCGCCGGCGTCGATGTGGGCCGTGATCCGTTGCCGGACCTGGTCTTCCCCGATCGCGACCAACGCGTCGACGAGCCGGTCGCTGCCGCTGAGATCGGCGTCGGTGAAGCCGAGTCGCTGCCAGCTCGCGCGGTAGCCGGGGTTGGACAGGTAGGCGCCCACGTGTGCCCGTGCGCGGGTCCGGGCGTCCGCGTCGGCGGCCCCGACCACGACGGCCTGTTCGACCACGAGCGTCCGGTCCGGTCCGAGCGCGGCGCGGGCCCGCGCCGTGTGTTCGGGCGTCACGAGATAGGTGATCGCGCCGTCGGCCCGGTCCCGAGCCAGCCGCAACGCGCTCGGACCGAGCGCCGCCAGCACGCGAGGCAATCGGCCGGCGTCCGGCAATCCGAGCTGGGCCAGCAAGGCGTCCGGCGTGTCGAGTTCGTCGAGGTAGTCGCGCAGAGCGGTCAGCGGTCTGCGGTATTCGAGCCCGAGTACGCCTTCGACGACGCGGGGATTGGAGGTGCCGGCCCCGAACACGAACCGATCCGGATAGGCGTCCAGGACGGCTCGGGCCGAGGCTCGCATCCAGTGCGGATGGCGGCCGTATGTCACCGCGATCCCCGTGCCGACCACCAGTCCGCTTGTCGCGGCGAGCAATCCGGCGGCCGTGACGAACGGGTCGTGCGCGAGCCCTTCGCTGAGCCAGATCGCGCCCAGCCCCAGTTCCTGCAGCTCCGCGGCCAGTCCCGTCGCGACCGGCGGCGCCTGCAGATCGAGCCCGTTCACCCAGATGCCGGTGCGCGGCAAGTTGGTCGGCAACGTCATGTTCGACTCCTGTCCACTACAATTCGGAATGCCACTCCGAATATACGGAATGGCATTCCGATTCGCCCGAGGAGTCCTGTGGAGCAAGCAGAATCACCGCCACCGGGCGGGGCTCGAGCCGATGCCCGGCGCAGCCGCGCACGACTGCTCGACACCGCCCGCGCGATGTTCGCCAGCGATGGCGTCGACGTGTCGTTCAATGAGATCGCCCGCCGTGCCGGCGTCGGCCCGGCCACCCTCTATCGGCATTTCCCGCGGCGAGAAGACCTCATCGCCGCCGTGGTCGGCACCAGCCTCGACGAGGTCACCGCACTCGCGAGCGCTCTCGACGCCGAACCCGACCCCGCGGCGGCGCTATCGCAGTGGATTGCCGCGCTGGTAGCGCACATTCGCCGGGTGCGGGGGCTGTCCGAGGAGATCCTGCGAGCCCTCGAAGTGCCCGACAGCCCCTTGGCCCCGCATTGCGCCGCGGCACTGGATGCGGCCGGCACCGTGCTCGTCCGCGCCCAACGGGCAGGACGCGCGCACCCCGAGGTCACCACCGACGACATCGTCAAGCTCGCTACCGCCATCGCGTGGACCACTGACCGGTCCGACATCGCCGCAGCGGCCACCGACCGGCTTGTCGGCCTTGTGCTGCATGGCATCATCGGCCCGGGCGACACGCAACCCGCACACCCCTGACGTCCGACCGGGTCATCGGCTCAGGGCGGTCACCCGGTCCATGTGCGAGTGCTTCTCCGGGTTGCGGACCGCGTACAGCCCGGTGATGAGGCCGTCGTCGATCCGCAACGCCAGTACGGTGTCCACCGCACCCTCCCGTCGCATCACCAGCGCGGGATGGCCGTTGACCGACGTGGTGTCGAACGGGCTGTCGCCGAATCGCCGCCAGCCCGTGGTGAGTACGCGAGCCACCTTGTCCGCGCCCACGATCGGGTGCGGCAGCGCGGACCGGAGCCCGCCGCCGTCACCGAACGCGACGACATCCGGTGCGAGCAGATCCAGCAGACTTCGCAGGTCACCGGTCTCGACCGCGCGATGGAACGCGTCGAGCACCTCGCGGGACTCGGCGGGTGACACCGGGCCGCGCGGGCGGCGTGACGCGACGTGCGCGCGGGCGCGGTGCGCGATCTGCCGGACCGCGGCCGCGGACTTGTCCACCGCCGCGGCGATCTCGTCGTACGGCAGGTCGAACACCTCGCGCAGCACGAACACCGCGCGCTCGGTCGGGGTGAGCGTCTCGAGCACCAGCAGCATGGCCATCGACACGCTTTCCGCCAGTTCGACGTCGTCGGCCACATCCGGCGCGGTCAGCAGTGGTTCCGGCAGCCACTGCCCGACATAGGACTCCTTGCGCCGGCCCAGCGTCCGCAACCGGCTCAGCGCCTGCCGGGTGGTGATCCGCACCAGGTATGCCCGCTGATCCCGCACCTCCGCGAGGTCGACGCCGATCCAGCGCAGCCACGTCTCCTGCAGCACATCCTCGGCGTCGGCCGCCGACCCGAGCATCTCGTAGGCGACCGTGAACAGCAGATTCCGGTGCGCGACGAACGCGTCGGTGGCGGCGGTGGTACCGATCATGGGTGGGCTCCCGTCTTTCGTGTCATCCACTGGACACCGCCGCCGATCGACATGTGACAGCCCGCCTCAGAACACGAACCCGCGCAAGGCGAGAAACCGCATCCCACCGACCGCCGCCATCACCGCGAGCACGGCCGTCGCCTGGCTGAGCTCCCCGAGCCCGGGGGCCCAGAAATCGAGCCCCGCCAGCGCTGCCGTACTGATCACCAGCCCGACCGCGGCCAGCCCGCCGCCCTCCCATTGCGCGCTGAACCACCCGACCCGCCCGGCCGCCCGGAACGTCAACCGCCGGTGCAGCTCGTTCGCGATCGCCGTACTGACCACCGACCCCGCGATATTCGCCACCAGCGCCCCACTCCCGTTGACCGCCATGAACATCAGCACATACGCGATATTGCTGACCCCGCCGACCACCGCGAACCGGATCAGCTGCGCGACCACATGATCGCCGCGCAGAAACCGGCTCGCGGCGGCGAGCCCACGCTCGATGCCCAGATCGATGGCCTCGAAGTCCATCGGGTTGCCGTGCATCGTCCGCAGTCCGGAATCGGCGATCAGAGTGCTGTTCACGCCACTGACAATCCCCACCCGCGCTTACACCGAGCTGACACCGCCCTGACGCGCCACTGTCACGATCTTCGACACTCGAACAAACGTTCTACTCGAGGTATTGTCCCGGACCATGCCGGAACTCTCACGACGCGACTGGGCGACGATGAACCTCAAAGAGGTGCAGCGGCAGCTGCTGAAGGCGGCGTCGTTCGGGAAGGTGCTCTCGCCCGAGCAGTTGGAGAATGCTGCGGGCAAGATCGGGGAGGGCTTGCGGATCTTTCTGGACGAGACGGATGGGGGCGGTGCGGGGCGGCCGCCGTCGGGTGCGGGACGGTGACCGCCCGGGCGGCTCAGTCGGGGAGTGCGGGATCGGGGGCTGGGCGCGTGCCGCGCAGGAACGAGCACCCGAGGCAGACGAGTCCGAAGAAGAGGTAGCCGAGGGCGACCTTCGGGGCGGCGGCCCAGGCCACCTCGGTGGCGTGGATGAGACCGACGAAACTGAGCGCGGCGCCGACCGTGGCGGCGAGAGCGGCTGCGCGGAAGCGCTTTTCGAGGATGAAGGTAACCATGGTGCCGAGTACCAGCCCGGCCAGCACCGCGCCCGCACCCAGGGTCTTCAGGCCGTCGTAGACCACGCCGGCCTGGCCGAGCGCGCCCGTGCCGATCTTGTCGGCGGAGGTCCCGGCAGCGCTGAGCGCGTTGTCGATCTGGCCGACGCCCCACTCGGCCAGATTGGGCAGCAGCGCGGCCACCACCGCGACCGCGTGCAGGCGCGGGACGGCCTGGAAAGCCTGGGCGCCGATCAGCAGTCCGATGTAGAGCAGGATCGGGACGATCGCCGGAATGGGGAGCAGGGTGGCCAGCACGCCGAAAAGGCCCAGCAGGCACATCAATCCGATGATCGCTCCACTGGCGAGCGAGTAGGCGGTGCGTCCGCCCGCGTCCTTCCAGCCGGGATGGCCGATGTAGACGGCGGGCGGGAAGGGCGAGCCGAAACCGGAGCCGATGATCGCGCCGAAGCCGTCGGCCAGCAGCACGCTGCGCAGGTTGTAGTTGTCGCCCGCGGCGGCGGCGCTCTCGACGTTGCTCATGGCCTCGGTGAAGTTGTAGACGCCCAGCGGAATCGCGGTGGCCAGCAGCGGCGCCAGGTGCGCGAGCCCGTCGAAGAGCAGGTGCAGGCGCAGGTCCGGCAACCCGAGGGCGATGTCGTGTGCGGCCTGGGAGACGTCCGGAACCGACATATAGCCGCCGATCCACCCGACGGCGGTGCCGACCAGCAGCGCCACCAGGCCGACCGGAACATTGCCAGGCAGTCGCACATCGGTGAAGAAGCCGATGAGAATGATGGCCAGCACCGGCAACCCGATCCAGGCCGCTTCCCACATCTGCGCGGCGGGCCGCATGGCGATGAAAGTGATCGAGATGCCCGCCAGCGTGCCGAGCATGGCCGCGCGCGGGGTGATCCGGCGAATGTACGGTCCGACGAACGCGCCGATCATGACGATCACACCGATCATGAACGCCCACGCCAGACCCGCGGACCACGCCCGCATCGGGTCGTTGGTCTTCAGATAGATGGGCAGCATCACCACGAACACCACGATGAACATGTGCGGGACGCTCGGCCCGTAGGGCAGCGCGGTGACCGTCGCGCGGCCCTCACGCCGCGCGAGCCGCCGCGCCAGCAGCATGTAGTACAGATTGCCCAGCACCAGCGCCACACCCAGCGCGGGCAGTACGGTGCCCAGCACGTCGGCGCTCGGGATCTTCACCACCGCGATGGACAGCGTGGTCAGGGTCAGGACATTGACGAGGATGTTGAACGACAGGCCGAAGAAGGCATTGGTGTCGCCGCGGGTCCACCACGGCAGCGACAGCGGTGCGGCGCTGCCGGTTTCACCGGCGATCGGGGTTTCGACGGACATGGGCTTTCCTGTTCACTGGGCCGGGCTGGGGGAGACGGCGGAGGTGAGCGCGGCGCGGACCGCGGCCGAGTCGGCGACCCAGCCGAAGATGCCGCCCTGGGCGGCGATCATGGCCAGCCCGACGCGCTGGAACTCCGGGAAATACGAACCGACGCAGTCGGAGACCACCAGGCACTCGAATCCGCGGTCGTTGGCCTCGCGCACCGTGGTGTGCACGCAGACCTCGGTGGTGACCCCGGTGACCAGCAGCGAGCGGATTCCCCTGTCCGCCAGTGCGTCTGCCAGCTCGGTCGCGTAGAACGCGCCTTTGCCGGGCTTGTCGATCACCATTTCGCCGTCCACCGGCGCGAGCTCGTCGATGATGTCGTGCCCGTACTCGCCGCGGATCAGGATGCGGCCGAACCGTCCCGGGTCGCCGATGCGCTGGGCGGGATCACCGCGCAGTAGTTTCGCGGGCGGGCAGTCCGAGAGGTCGGGTCGATGGCCTTCGCGGGTGTGGATCACCGGAATCCCGGCCGCTCGCGCGGTGGCCAGCAGCCCGGCCAGCGGCTCGATGACCGTGCGCAGCAGGGCCACATCATTGCCCAGGCTCTCGCCGAAGCCGCCGGGGTACAGGAAGTCGCGTTGCATGTCGATGATCAGCAGCGCGACCCTGTTCGGGTCGAAGATGAAGTCGCCCGGTTGCGCCGGGACGCGGGAGAATGCCGTCATTGCCGTTCCTTCTGTACGAGCCGGAGATCCGCGTGCGCCACGACCGGGCGCGGTTCGTCGAGCAGGCGGGCCGCCGCGGCGAGCACCACGTCGTCGGCCAACGCCGGGCCGAACACCATCACCGACAGCGGGCGGCCGTCGGCGGCGAGGCCCATCGGCACCGAGATCGCGGTGAGGTCCAGCAGATTGCCGAAGTGGGTGTAGTGGCCCAGCACGGTGTTCGTGGCGATCGGATCGGCCAGCACCTGCGCGACGGTGAACGTGGTGCCGATGGTCGGCGTGACCACCACGTCGACGTAGTCCCAGACCCGGGCCACCGTGGCGCGCAGTTCTTGCAGGCGCTGCTGCGCCCGGAAGACGTCTACCGCGGTGAATCGGAAACCGCCGGTGAGGATTTCGCGGATCACCGGCAGGATCGAATCCGGTCGCTCGGCGAGGAAGTCCTCGAACTCCACCAGCCGCTCGGCCACCCACGGGCCCTGATAGAGCAATTCGCCCGCGGCCAGGAACGGTTCCAGGGTGGTCGGCACACAGTCGAAGCCGCGGCTTTCCAGTCGATTCCGGGCGTCGAGGTGCGCGGTGCGGAACACCTCGTCCCCGAAGAACTCCAGCTCGCCGGGATCGGGCAGTCCGACCCGCAGCCGTCCGCCGCCGAAGCGCGGCCCGCGCGCCCGGCTCCACGGATCGAGTGGATCCACGCCCGCGATCACCTCGAAGACCCGATCGAGGTCTTCGACGGTGCCCGCCATCAGTGTCACGCAGTCCAGCGACTTGCACGCCGGGACCAGGCCCCGCGCGCTGATCAGCCCCCGCGAGGGTTTCCAGCCCAGGATTCCGTTGAGCGCCGCGGGAACCCGCCCCGACCCGGCGGTGTCGGTGGCCACGCAGAACGGCACCTCACCGAGTGCCACCGCGCGCGCGGACCCGGAACTGGAACCGCCGCAGATCAATTCGCCGCCGAACACCGAGCGCGGGATCGGATACGGCGTGCGGGTGCCGTTGAGGCCGGTCGCGAACTGGTCGAGGTTCGTCTTGCCGACGAACAGCGCCCCCGCCGCCAGCAGGCGCTCGACCGCGGGTGCGGTGCTGGTGGCGGTGTAGGCGTAGTCGGGGCAGGCCAGTGTGGTGGGCCGGCCCGCGACGTCGATGCTGTCCTTCACCCCGAACGGCACACCGTACAGCGGTAGCGTGCGCGCCCCGGGCCGTCGCTCGATCTCGGCGGCCGCGGCCAGCAGCTGTTCGCGCGGGACCGGCGTGATCCAGGTGCCGTCGTCGCCGCGCGCCGCGATCGCGTCCGCGACTCGGGCGGCGGTGTGGGTCGGAGAGCCGCTGCCGCTTTCGTGCGAGGCCAGGATTTCCGCGACCGTGGGGCTCGGGTTCACCATTTGTCGATTGTCGACAGAATGTGTGAAATCGGCGGTGTCGCAATGTATCCGCTGTGTTAGCGGATATCCAGGTCCAGGTAGGCCCGCTCCCCGTGCCGCAACAGCGCCTCGCGCGCCGTCGCGGCGTCACCGGATTCCAGGGCCGCCAGCAGCTCCTCGTGCCGTCGAATACCGTTGTGGCGCTGGGTGAGCCGGGCCTCGGCGCGCAGGTTGCGGGCCATGGGCAGCTGTAGCTTGACCAGGATCGGCTCGTAGGCCAGTTCCAGCTGCCGATTACCGGACAGCGCCACGATGGCCGCGTGGAACCGGCGGTGGGCATTGTCGCGCTCGAACGCGTCCCCGGCGGCGTCGGCGACGCGCATCTCCTCGAGTGCCGCTCGGACCCGTCGCAGCGGGTCGCCCTCGACGGCCAGCGGGAACGCGCTGTCGATGGCGTAGCGCTCGAGCACCCGCCGCAACTCGAACAGCTCCAGGATGTCGGTCCGCGACCACACCGCCACCCGGAATCCGCGCCGGGGCAGATGTTCGATCAGCCCTTCTTGCGCCAAGAGCCGCAGAGCTTCCCGCACGGGCGCGCGGCTGGTGCCCAGCCGCGCGCACAGCGCTTCCTCGCCGATGCGGTCGCCCGGCTCGAACCCGCCGCTGAGCACCTCCGCCCGCAGATGCCGCGTCGCCATTTCCACCAGGCTGGGTGGCAGCACCGTCCCGTTCATGCGCGACACCATGATTCGAGACTAACCGGGCCGGTCGGGTCGCACGGCGCAGGCCAGGGCGTCGGTGCCGGTGGAACGGACGAATTCCCGTTCGCCGTAACGGAATTGGGTGTCATCCCAGTCGCCGCCCAGGCTGGTGACGAAGTCGCGGATCACCGCGCTGTCGGCGCGGTCGCCCACCAGGATCAGATCGCCGGACGGGGTGAACGAGCCGCCGCCGAGCCGTTCGGCCACCGCGGGATTCGCGGCGAGGGCCGCGCCGAAGCGGGTGCGGTCCACGCCGGTGACGGTCACGGTGAAGCCGTCGGCGCGGGTGTCCGCGCCGGGCAGGTATTCGAAGGTCAGGACCGTTTCCTGGCGGTAGCGCCCGCGCAGGTCGTCGGCGACCCAGCAGAGGTTCTTGTAGTCGGTGCAGGCCAGCAGGAATCGCTTGGAGCGTTCGTAGGTGAGACCGGTGTCGGCCGACCAGGCCACCCCGTCGATCAGTTGCGATCCGACCGGCAGGGCCAGTTCGGTCAGGGCGGTGAAGTTCTCGTCGAGTTCGAGCAGGTCCAGCCGATCGGTCAGGCGCGGGTCGGCGGGGTCGGTGATGGTGGCGGTGTTGGTGGTGGCGAACAGCTCGCCGGTGGGGCGGGTGGGGTCGCCGGGGACGCACGAGGCCGGTCCGTAGGCGTGGGCGGGTGTGGTGGCCGGGCCGCCGGCCACGACCCCGGTGATGACGATCGCGGAGGCCAGAGCAGCGGAAACGCGGGCGGTCGTCATCTTTCTCAGCCTGCGCGCGACCGGTCGCGGAGGGAGCCGGATCACACCGGCCGGTCTTGACTGAAAATTCAGTCAGAGATTAGAGTCGCTGATGCCCGGCTCGGGCCGTTCTGTGTGTGGCGGCCGTTTGATCAGCGGGTTCAGTGGATTCAGCGCGCCGGAGAGGGAAACGCCGCGCCGGGCCTTCTTTCAAAGGAGACAGTGCAATGCAAGGACGACGCCGGTTCATGCGATCGGGGATCTTGACGATGGGCGGGCTGCTGCTCGCGGGCTGTGAAGGATCCATCTCGTCGTGGTTCAACGGCGAGCCCTCCACGGGCTCGTCCAATGAGGGGCACTCCGGCGTGATGCCCGACGAGGGCGCCCCGCACAAGCGCACCTGGATGGCCTTCGGTGCGAGCGAAGCGATCTGGGGCCGGCAGTTGCTGCCCCAGGTGCGCGAGAACCTGGCCACCATCGCCTCCACCATCTCCCGCTTCGAGCCGGTGTCCATGCTGGTGCGCCAGGACGAACTCGATCTGGCGCGGCGACTGATCGGCGGCGCGAACGTCGAACTGATCGTGGCCGACCTCGACGACCTCTGGATGCGTGACACCGGACCGGTATTCGTGCACGGCAATCACGGCAAGTCCGGTGTCGACTTCAACTTCAACGGCTGGGGCGGCAAACAGCAGCACAAGCGCGACAGCAAGGTCGCCACCGTCGTCGACGGCCGCGCCGGCGTGGAGACCACGCACACCGATCTGGTGCTCGAGGGCGGCGGCATCG
Organism: Nocardia sp. NPDC004151; assembly: GCF_042874235.1. Taxonomy (NCBI): domain Bacteria; kingdom Bacillati; phylum Actinomycetota; class Actinomycetes; order Mycobacteriales; family Nocardiaceae; genus Nocardia; species Nocardia sp. NPDC004151. The sequence continues at coordinate 132,607 of NZ_JBIAMR010000018.1, forward strand.
AGGTCGACGGCGAGGGCACCGCGCTCATCACCGAATCCTGTGTGCTGAACAAGAATCGGAATCCCGGCTGGAAGAAGGCCGACGTGGAGGCCGAGCTCGACCATCTGCTGGGCATCAAGAAGGTGATCTGGCTACCGGGCATCGCCGGGCAGGACATCACCGACGGCCACACCGATTTCTACGCCCGCTTCGCCCGCCCGGGGGTGGTGGTCGCGGCGCTGGACAATGACGAGGAGTCCTTCGACTACGACGTCACCCGCCGCCACCTCGAGATCCTGCACAACGCCACCGACGCGCAGGGACGGCCGCTCGAGATCGAAACCCTCGAAGCGCCGGTCGATCTGCGCTACCGCGGCGCGGGCGACGACTTCGCCGCCGGATACATCAACTTCTACGTCTGCAACGGCGGCGTCGTCGCCCCGGAATTCGGTGACGCGGAAGCCGATTCGGCCGCCTACTCCACACTGGCCCGGCTTTTCCCGGATCGCCGTGTGGTGCAGATCAATATCGACGCCATCGCCGCGGGCGGCGGCGGCATCCACTGCACCACCCAGCAGGAACCCGTCGACTGACCCGCGCGCGAGGTCCGCTCTAGACCTTCTTCACCACACTGGATTTCAGCTGCATGGCACCGATGCCGTCGACCTTGCAGTCGATGTCGTGGTCGCCGACGCCCTGGACGAGGCGGATATTGCGGACCTTGGTGCCGGCCTTGATGCCGGTGGGGCTGCCCTTCACCTTCAGCGACTTGATCACGGTGACGGTGTCGCCGTCGGCGAGGACATTGCCGACCGCGTCCCGGATCGCGCCGTCCTCGGCCGCCGCCTCGGTCTCGACGGTCCATTCGTGCGCGCACTCCGGGCAGGTGAGCAATCCGCTCACCTCGTACGTGTATTCGCTGGAACAGGCGGGACAGGGCGGCAGCGAGTCGGACACGATCGGCTCCTCGGCGGGTGGCAGGGACGGAAGTCGGTGGGGCTCAGGCGTGGACGCCGGTGAGGAAGTCGATGATGGTGCTGTTGACCGCCTCGGGCTGCTCCAGATACCCGTAGTGGCCGCACTTGTCGAGCTGCACGTACCGCGCACCCGGAATCGCCTCGGCCACCTCGCGGCCGAACATCGGCGGCAGCATGCGGTCGTCGGCGAACCCGACCACCAGGCTGGGGACGGTGATGCGGGCGTAGTCGGCGAGGCGGTTGCCGGTCCGGTCCATGCGCATCTGCGCGAGCACGCCCGGCCCGGGCGCGACACTCGCCGAGTACTCGAAGATGTCGAGCCACTGCTGCGCCGAGTCGTCGGCCTCGAGGGTGGCGGGGGAGAGGTTCAGCATCGCCTTGACCGCGGCCGCGTACTCCGGCGGCAGCTTCACGCCCAGCTGCTGCAACGCCTGCTCACCCTTGTTCAGCGTGCTGGCCAGGGGATGCGAGCGGCCGGTGGTGGCCAGCATGACGGCCTTGGTCACCAGATCCGGCCGGGCCAGCGCGAGTTCCTGGGTGACGCGGGCGCCCAGCGAGGTGCCGACCACGTGCGCGGGACCGCCGAGCAGTTCGATCAGGGCCGCGGTGTCGGCGACCAGGTCCTCGATCCGCATGCCGTGGGCGCTCTCCTCCGAGGGCGCGATGCCGCGGTTGTCGAAGGTGGCGACCCGGAAACCCGCCTTCACCAGGGCCGGCACCTGGTAGGTCCGCCAGACCCGGCCCGGGCTGCCGGTGCCCATGACGAGGACGACCAGGGGTCCGTTGCCGGTGACGTCGTAGTTGAGGCGAATCCCGTTGAGGGTGGCGATGGGCACGTTCGGTCTTCCTGTGGGCGGTCCGGGGACGACCGAACCTAGCATGATTGTCCTGTTTGCTAAACTCTGCAATCACCGGGTCGGGCAGCGCATCCGGATGCCCATCCGCCCTCGGAAGGAGTGGCTCGCGACATGCCAGGACTGCAACGGCCGCTCTATCAAATGAAGGCGGATTTCTTCAAGACGCTCGGCCATCCCGTGCGGATCCGGGTCCTCGAATTGCTGAGCCAGCGTGAGTACGCGGTCTCGGAGATGCTGACCGAGATCGGCGTCGAGGCCGCGAACCTGTCGCAGCAGCTGTCGATTCTGCGCCGCGCCGGGTTGGTCTCGGCCCGCCGCGAAGGACTCTCGGTCACCTACGAACTGACCTCGCCGCAGGTCGCGGAGCTGCTGGCGGTCGCGCGGGCCATCCTCACCGGCGTGGTGACCGGCCAGGCGGAGGCGCTCGAGCACTCCGCGTAGCCGCGGGGGCCCACGGCTTTTCCGGGGGTCCGCCCACCAACTGATTGCATGTTTTCTAAAATGAAAACCTAGTTGTTTCGTGAAGAGAGGTTCGCCGTGCCCGAACGTCCTACCGCCACCGTCGCCCCCACCGCGGCCCCGACCGCGCACCCCGACATCGCGGCCTGGGTCGCCGAGGTCGCGGAGCTGACCGCGCCCGAGCGGATCGTCTACTGCGACGGTTCCCGCGACGAGTGGGACCGGCTCACCGCGGACCTGGTGGCCAAGGGCACGTTCGTCCCGCTGCCCGCCAAGCCCAACTCCTTCTGGTGCGTCTCCGATCCGGATGACGTGGCGCGCGTGGAGGACCGGACCTTCATCTGCTCCGAGCGCGAGAGTGACGCCGGACCCACCAACAACTGGGTGGATCCGGTCGACATGCGGACCGTGCTCACCGAGCACTACCGCGGCGCGATGGCCGGGCGCACCCTGTACGTGATCGCCTTCTGCATGGGCCCGCTCGACGCCGGGGAACCGAAATACGGTGTGCAGATCACCGATTCGGAGTACGTGGCGGTCTCGATGCAGATCATGACCCGCTCCGGCGCGCAGGTCTGGGAACAGCTCACCCCCGGCACCGAATTCGTGAAGTGCCTGCATTCGGTGGGCGCGCCGCTGTCGGAGGGCGAGGCCGACGTGCCGTGGCCGTGCGACAAGACCAAGTACATCGCGCACTTCCCCGAGACCCGCACCATCTGGAGCTACGGGTCCGGCTACGGCGGCAACGCGCTACTGGGCAAGAAGTGCTTCGCGCTGCGCATCGCCTCGGTGATCGGCCGTGACGAGGGGTGGCTGGCCGAGCACATGCTCATCCTGAAACTGACTTCGCCGCAGGGGAAGACGCATTACATCGCCGCCGCGTTCCCGTCGTCGTGCGGCAAGACCAACCTGGCCATGCTCGAACCCACCCTGCCCGGCTGGAAGGCCGAGACCGTGGGCGACGACATCGCCTGGATGCGCTTCGGCGCCGACGGTCGCCTCTACGCGGTCAACCCGGAGGCCGGATTCTTCGGCGTCGCACCGGGAACCGGCGCCAAGACCAACCCCAATGCGATCGCCACCATCGAGGCGGGCAACTCCATCTTCACCAACACCGCCCGCACCGACCAGGGCGACGCCTGGTGGGAGGGCCTGACCGAGCAGCCGCCGGCGCACCTGATCGACTGGCGCGGCAACGACTGGACCCCCGAGTCGGGAACCCCGGCCGCGCACCCGAACTCGCGCTACTGCACCCCGATCGAGCAGTGCCCGTCGGTGGCCCCGGAATGGAACGACCCGCGCGGGGTGCCGATCTCGGCCGTCTTCTTCGGCGGCCGCCGCGCCACCACCATCCCGCTGGTCGCCGAGTCCTTCGACTGGGCGCACGGCGTGTTCACCGCCTCGGTGCTGTCCTCGGAGACCACCGCGGCCGCCGCGGGCGCGGTCGGCGTGGTGCGCCGCGACCCCATGGCGATGCTGCCGTTCCTGGGCTACCACGTGGGCGACTACTTCGCGCACTGGCTGGCCATGGGCGCCCGCGAAGGCGCGCAGCTGCCGAAGATCTTCCAGGTCAACTGGTTCCGCCGCAGCGCCGACGGCAAGTTCCTGTGGCCCGGCTTCGGCGACAATGTGCGCGTGCTGAAGTGGGCGCTCGAACGCCTCGACGGCACCGCCGACGCCGTGCGCACCCCCATCGGGTACGTGCCCACCGCGGACGCACTCGATCTCGAGGGCCTGGGCGCGGGCTACCGCGGCCTGGCCGGCGCGGCCCTGGCCGTGGACGTCGAGGAATGGGTGCGCGAGCTGGAATCCATTGACGAGTGGTACGCGAGCATCGGCGGCAACCGCCTGCCCGACGCCTTGCGCGCCGAACTGGCCGCGCTGAAATTACGTCTGGCCGAGGCGCTCTGACCGTGGCCCACCTGCTGCCGAACCGGGCGGACTGGCTGCCCGCCTTGCGCGCCCCGGGCGCGGACCTGCTGGCCGGGCTCGTCGTCGCGCTGGTCGCGCTGCCGCTCGCGCTGGGCTTCGGCATCAGCTCCGGGCTCGGCGCGGCCGCCGGACTGGCGACCGCGGTGGTGGCGGGCGCGCTCGCCGCGGTCTTCGGCGGCTCCCGGTTCCAGGTCACCGGGCCCACGGGCGCGATGACCGTGGTGCTGGTTCCGATCTTCCATCGGCACGGAGCGAGCGGGGTGCTGGCCGTGGGGCTGCTGGCCGGGCTCGTGCTGGTGGTGCTCGCGATCGCCGGGGTCGGGCGCGCCGTGCGCTATATGCCCGCCCCGGTGATCGAGGGATTCACCGCGGGGATCGCGGTGGTCATCGCACTGCAGCAGTTCCCGTCCGCGCTGGGGGTCGCGCACGCGCAGGGCGACAAGGTGTGGCAGTCGGCGTGGGACGCGGTGCGGCAGTTCGCCGCCGAACCCGGCTGGGTGTCCCTGGGCACCGCGCTGGTGGTGGCGGCTGTCGTACTGATCGGCGGCCGCTACCTGCCGCGACTGCCGTTCGCGCTGCTCGCCGTGGTGCTGGCGACCGTCGCGGCCAAGCTCTTCCACCTGGACCTGACCCTGATCGGGACCATCCCGTCCGGATTGCAGGCGCCCACACTGAATTTCGTGCACCTGGACCAGCTCGGCGGGCTGATCGCCCCGGCGCTGGCCGTGGCCGCGCTGGCGGCGCTGGAATCACTGCTGTCGGCGACCGCGGCCGACTCCATGGCCGTGGGCACCCGCCACGATCCCGACCGCGAACTGTTCGGGCAGGGCCTGGCCAATATCGCCGCGCCCCTGTTCGGCGGAGTGCCCGCCACCGGGGCGATCGCGCGCACCGCGGTGAACGTGCGCTCGGGCGCGCGCAGCCGGCTGGCCGCGCTCACCCACGCGGTGGTGCTGGCGGGCATCGTCTTCCTCGCCACCGGGCTGGTCGCGGCGATTCCCTTGGCGGCCTTGGCCGGCGTGCTGCTGGCCACCACCGTGCGCATGGTCGAGACCGCCTCGCTGGCCGCCATCGCCCGCGCCTCCCGCGGCGACGCGGCCGTCATGGCGATCACCTTCGGGATCACCGTCGCCCTGGACCTGGTCAGCGCGGTCGCCGTCGGGGTGGGCATCGCGGTGCTGCTGGCGCTGCGCTCGGTCGCCAAAGAGGCCCGGCTGCACCAGATTCCGCTCGACGACGCCGACCACCTGGCCGAGGAGCACGAGCTGCTGCACGACCACATCGTGGCCTACCGCCTCGACGGGCCGCTCTTCTTCGCCGCCGCGCACCGCTTCCTGCTGGAACTGGCCGAGGTGTCGCAGGTGCGGGTGGTCATCCTGCGCATGTCCCACCTCACCGCGCTCGACACCACCGGCGCGCTCACCCTGCGCGACGCCGTCGGCAAGCTCGAGCATCGCGGCATCACCGTGCTCATGTCCGGCCTGCGCGAGGACCACCGGCGCACGCTCGCGGCCGTCGGCGCGCTGCCCGGCCCGGGCCACCTGTTCGATCAGACCCCCGAGGCCATCGCGGTCGCCCGCGAACTCGTCTCCCGTCCCGCCGAAAGCAGCCATCGATGAGCACGAACGACACCCCGAATCTCTGGCAGCGCCTGCGCTACATCGCGGGCGGCGCCCTGCCCGCGTCGATGCACCCGTGGGTGATCGAGGATCTGACCGGGCCCGGTGCGGCCCGCCGCTACATGCTGCGCATCCTGATCCCGATCATTCCGCCGCTGTGCCTGTTCCTGCTGATTCCCGGGCCGCTGTGGATGGGGGCGTCGATGATGGCGCTGTTGTACCTGCCGCTCATCTACTTCACCGCGGCGCTGATGTACGTGTTCCGGCGGGCCCGCCTGGCCAAGCACGGCCTGGACCCGAATCTGGCCGATCAGCGCGAACGCGCCCGCGCCGCGGACGCCCGCGCGGCCTACGAGCGGGCGCACGGGCGCGGCTGAGGTCGCGCGGGGTCAGTGCAGGTAGCGCTGGACGAACTCGGCGAGGATCGCGGCGCCGTTGCCCTTGATCTGATCCCAGGAGAACGGCAGCTGTTTGACCTCGGCGTAGGTGCGGGTGCCCGGGGCCACCGGGATGTCGGTGCGGGCGGGAATCATCTTGTGGGCCGCTGAGATCTGCTGGGCCTCGGGGGTGAACATGTAGTCCACCAGGGCTTTCGCGGCGGCGGGGTTCCTGGTGGTGTTCAGGATGAAGACCGGGCGCGGCGTCACGATGGTGCCCGAGGCGGGCGAGATGACCCGCAGTGGAACGCCTTTGGCGGCCGCGTCGTAGGCCGCGTAGTCGGCGCCGCCGAGGACCACCGCGCAGCCGTTGCCCGAGCCGACCTCGTCGAGGGCCGGACCGTTGCCGCCGCGCACCACCATGCCGTTGGCGAACAGCGCGTCGAAGACGGCCCAGGTGTCGTCCTTGCCCCACGCGCTGACCATGGCCGCCAGCAGGTCGCGCGCGGTGCCCGATTCGCGGGGGTCGGGCATGATCACCTTGCCGCGGAACTCCGGCGCGGCCAGGTCGGCCCAGTCGTTGGGCAGGCGCCGGGACGCCTTCGTGTTGACCACCATGGTCAGCGCGGACCCGTCGCGGCCCAGGAAGCCGTGATTCTTGCCGATCCACCCGTCGTGCACGCGGTCCGCGCCGCGCGGGGTATAGGGCAGGGTGCGGCCGTCGAGGTCGTATTGCGCGGCGGGCGTCCACGAGGCCAGGTACACCACGTCGGCGGCCGGACTCGGGCCCTCCTTGTCGAGCTTGGCCGTGATCTTGCCGGTCTCGGCGCTGAACACGGTCACCTTCACCCCCGACGCCTTGGTGAAGGCGGCCACCAGATCGTCGGTGAGGTCCTGCGGATTGGCCGAGTACAGGGTCAGCTCGCCGCGCAGCCCGGGCGGCGCGGTCCACGAACTGGTCGCCGCCGGAACCGTTCCCGGCTCCGGCGGCTTGCCGCAGGCGGCGGTGGAGACGGTCGCGAGGACGACGGCCGCGACGACGACGCGGCGGGGGAGCGACATTCCGCGGGACCCTTTCCGAAGGACCCCGACTCACTCCGGGTTCCACAGCAATCTCGCGCGCACAGTAGGCATCGCGGGCGAACCCGCAGGGTGCATCGGGTGAACAAACGGTGATATCCGATTGGCGCGAGCGCGTGAGCTGTGTCACAGTTTGGTAGCGGTTCGCATCAATCGCCGCAAACGCTTTTCGTTCCCTTTGCCTTGTCTTTACGCTTACCCGCGTTCTGCCAAGCGTCGTGGTTCTCCAGCCTCGCCCGCCGCTGCCTCTCGATGCCAGTACATGTTGACCGATGAACCGGGCGGCTCCGCCGTGCCGGCGAAGGAGAAATATGTCCACCGACACCGATCAGCCTCCACGGACGTCGCTTCCCGGTCCCGCGCGTCGGGACTCGTGGGCCACCCTGGTGCGCCACGATCTCCCGGCCTCGCTCGTCGTCTTCCTCGTCTCGCTACCGCTGTCGATCGGCATCGCGGTGGCCGCGGGCGCCCCCGTCGCCGCCGGACTCATCGCCGCGGTGGTCGGCGGGGTGGTCGCCGCGCTCTGCGGCGGCTCAGTGCTCCAGGTCAGTGGGCCCACCGCCTCGCTGACCGTGGTGGTCGCCGAATCCATCAACCAGTTCGGCTGGGCCGCCACGTGTTTCATCACCATGCTGGCGGGCGGACTGCAGATCCTGTTCGGGCTCAGCCGGATCGCGCGCGGCGTGCTCGCCATCGCGCCGGTCGTGGTGCACGCCATGCTCGCCGGGATCGGCATCGTCATCGCCCTGCAACAGGTGCACGTGCTGCTGGGCGGCGACACCCTGACCTCGTCCTGGGCGGCCATCGCCGGGCTGCCGCACCAGCTGGCCTCGGTGAAGGCCGGCGACCTGTGCATCGGGCTGGTGGTGATCGCCATCCTGGTCGGCTGGCAGCACCTGCCCGAACCCGTGCGCAAGGTGCCCGCGCCGCTGGCCGCGGTGCTGGTCGCCACCGTGCTGGCCCGGCTGCTGCCGGTGCGCGTCGAGCACATCACCATCGACGGATCGCTGCTGGACGAACTGCGGCTGCCGCAGGTGCCGCACGGCAGCTGGGCCGCCATCGCCCTGATGGCGGTGACCATCGCGCTCATCGCCAGCGTGGAGACCCTACTATCGGCCGTCGCGGCCGACCGGATGCGTCAAAACGCCACTCGCCGAACCGATCTGGACCGTGAACTGATCGGGCAGGGCGCGGCCAACGTGGTCTCCGGCCTGATCGGCGGCCTGCCCGTGGCCGCGGTCATCGTGCGCAGCATCACCAATGTGAAGGCGGGGGCGCGCACCCGGGCCTCGACCATGCTGCACGGGCTGTGGATCCTGCTGTTCTCGGTGGCGCTGGTCGAGGTGGCGCGCTCGATTCCCAAGGCGGCGCTGGCCGGACTGCTCATCGTGGTCGGCGTCCAGCTGATCAAACTGGCCCACATCCGGCGCGCTCAGCGCACCGGCGACCTGGTGGTGTACGCGGCCACCGTGTTCGTGGTGGTGTTCTGGAATCTGTTGCTGGGCATGGTCGTTGGTCTCGCACTCGCCTTCGCGCTGCTGCTGTGGCGGGTGGTGCGGGTGACGGTGACCGCCGAGGAGGTCGGGCTGGGCGGTACCGACGCCGTGCGCTGGCGGGTCACGGTGGACGGCAGCTTCACCTTCCTGGCCTTACCCGAGCTCACCAGTGAACTCGCCAAGGTGCCGCCGAACGCCGATGTGGTGCTGGAGATGACGGTCGACTTCCTGGACCACGCCGCCTACGACGCCCTGCAGGAATGGGTGGACCAGCACCGCGCCGACGGCGGCACGGTCGAGTTCATCGAGGTCGGCGCGGTCCGTATGGCCGATGCCGCGGCGGGTCCGTCCGCGCGCGGGCATTCGCGGCACCTGCTCAACGAGGTGCTCGGGCCGTGGCGGCGCACCGCGACCGATGTGGACCCGATCGTCGCGGGTGTGGCGGCCTACCACCGCAGTCACGCGCACGTCATGCGGCCACACCTGGGTGTGCTGCGTGACGGGCAGGAACCGGACTCGCTTTTCGTCACGTGCGCCGACTCGCGCATCGTGCCGAACGTGATCACCAACAGCGGTCCCGGCGATCTGTTCACGGTGCGCAACGTGGGCAACCTGATTCCGCGCGACGCCCAGGACTCGTCCATGGAAGCCGCGCTGATCTACGCCCTCGACAAGCTCGACGTGCGTTCGGTGGTGGTGTGCGGGCACTCCGGATGCGGCGCGATGGGCGCGCTGCACGGTGAACTGGTCACCGGGTCCCGGCTCGACGACTGGCTCGCGCACGCCCGGCCCAGCCTGGACCGGTTCCGGCTCGGGCATCCGGTCGGAACAGCCGCTGCCGCAGCCGGATTCGGTCCGGTCGATCAGCTCGGCATGGTGAATGTGGCGGTGCAGCTGGAGACGCTGTACGCGCATCCGGTGGTGCGGCGCGGGGTCCAGGAGCGCGGGGTGGTGCTGTCGGGGCTGTTCTTCGACATCGCCACGGCGCGGGTGGTGGAGGTCACCGTGGACGGGATCGCGGAGATCGACGGCGTGGGGAGGGTGGCCCAGCCCGCATGAGGCGCGTGTGATTTGGGGTGTTGGTGAGGATTTTCGGGCAAAAGGGGCGTGAATCCGGCAGGATTCACCCCCTTGTTATGTTGGGCGGCAGGTTTTCTCAGACTTTGCTAAGACTTTACCTTTAGCCTGGCCTTTGCTCGTCCGGTGAGTGCGCGGCCAACGCCGTCCGCGGTCTTTATTCGATGCCCCTGTACATGCTCGCTGAGGAGCGATATGTCTCGCGACACCGATTCACCGCCAGGTAGATCCGAAGGCAGGCTCGACAGCCTGCTGCGTCACGATCTGCCTGCATCCCTAGTAGTTTTTCTCGTCGCCTTGCCGCTGTCACTCGGCATCGCGGTCGCCTCCGGCGCGCCCATCGCGGCCGGACTCATCGCCGCCGTGGTCGGCGGTATCGTGGTCGGCCTGCTCGGCGGTTCCCCGCTGCAGGTCAGCGGCCCCGCGGCCGGTCTGACGGTCGTCGTCGCCGAAACCATCACCCAGTTCGGTTGGAAGACGGCATGTTTCATTACCGTCCTGGCCGGTCTGATCCAGATTCTGTTCGGGCTCAGCCGAATTGCCCGCGCCGCCCTGGCTATCGCACCCGTCGTGGTGCACGCCATGCTGGCGGGAATCGGCATCACCATCGCGCTGCAGCAGCTGCATGTGCTGCTCGGCGGCGCGTCCCATAGTTCGGCCTGGCAGAACGTGATCCAGCTCCCCGGTGAGCTGTCCAGCATCCATGGCGACGATTTCCTGATCGGCGCGGTCGTGATGGCCATCATGTTCGGCTGGAAGTATGTGCCCGGCAAGGTGAAGGTGCTGCCCGGCCCGCTGGTCGCGGTCGTCGTCGGCACCGTGCTGTCGCTGGTGCTGCCCGGCTCCCCGGAGCGAATCGTGTTGAGCGGCTCGCTGTTCGACGCCATCGGCCTGCCCGGAATGCCGTTCGGCAACTGGGGCGCGGTGGCGCTCGCCGCCCTGACCATCGCTCTGATCGCCAGCGTGGAGAGCCTGCTGTCGGCGGTCGCGGTGGACAAGATGCACACCGGCCCGCGCACCAACTTCGACCGCGAACTGATCGGTCAGGGCGCGGCCAACATGATCTCCGGCACCCTGGGCGGCCTGCCCGTCACCGGCGTGATCGTGCGCAGCGCCACCAATGTGCAGGCGGGGGCCCGCTCCCGCGCCTCCGCCCTGATGCACGGCGTCTGGGTGCTGGTGTTCTCGGTCGCGCTGGTCGGACTGGTGCAGCAGATTCCGAAATCGGCGCTGGCCGGTCTGCTCATCGTGGTCGGCGTGCAGCTGGTGAAGCTGGCCCACATCAAGCTGGCCCGGCGCACCGGCGATCTGATGGTGTACGTGGTGACCGTGCTCGGCGTGGTGTTCCTGAACCTGCTCGAGGGCGTCATCATCGGCCTGGTCCTGGCCTTCGGGCTACTGCTGTGGCGGGTTGTCCGCGTGTCGGTGACCGCGGGCGAGGTCGCCGGCACCGATCGCTGGCTGGTCAGCATCGACGGCACCTGCACCTTCCTGGCGCTGCCGAAACTGTCCGCGGAACTGGGCAAGGTCCCGACCGGCGCGGACGTGCTGGTCGAACTGACCGTCGACTTCCTCGACCACGCTGCCTACGAGGCCATCCACGACTGGGCCGGCCAGCACGAGAACACCGGCGGCACAGTCGAATACGTGGAACTCGGCACCGCCCGCATGGCGCACGCCCTGACCGGGCCGCCGGTCCGCGGCCGCGCCCGCACCCTGCTCGACGACGTGCTGCGACCGTGGCGCGAGGACGACGGCAACCCGATCACCCACGGCGTGGCCGCCTTCCACCGCCGCAACGCCCACGTGGTGCGCCCGCACCTCGACGAGCTACGCGACGTACAGAACCCGCACTCGCTCTTCCTGACCTGCGCGGATTCGCGGATCGTGCCCAATGTGATCACCAATACCGGACCCGGTGACCTGTTCACGATTCGCAATGTCGGCAACTTCGTGGTCCCCGGCGGCCGCGACACCTCCATCGAGGCGGCGCTGTCGTTCGCCATCGAGGAACTGCGCGTCGACAATGTCGTGGTGTGCGGCCACTCCGCCTGTGGAGCGATGAAAGCCCTGGTCGCGGGCGGGCCCACCGGCCCGGGCCTGGGCGACTGGCTGGTCCACGGCCGCGCCAGCCTGGACCGCTTCCACCCCGACGACCCGGTCGCCGCCGCGGCCGCCCGGGCCGGATACGGCGTGGACGATCAGCTCTCCATCATCAACGTCGCGGTTCAGCTGGACACCCTGCGGGCCCACCCCGTGGTCCGGCGCGCCATGGCGGAACACGGCCTGCAGATCAAGGGCCTGTTCTTCGACATCGGCACCGCCCGGGTGCTCGAGGTGACCTCGGCGGGCATCCGGGAGATCGACGCCCCCGAGCTATCGGCCTTGGCGCACACCCACTGATCGACCCACACCACACGGTGGCGCGGGCATTCCATTCGGGATTGCCCGCGCCACCGTACTTTTCGGTGCCGTGGATCATGAAGGGCCAGCAGGCGGGCGAGCCCGCACGGCCGCATGGTCGGGCCGACTGGCCCTTCGTGATCGGTGTCCTCCGCTGGCGATCGGTGTGGCCCGAGGAACGCCGCATCGTCCTCGGGTGCGTTCGCCTGGCGCGTCGGCCGGGCGGTTCGGCACACGCGCCGTACGCTGAGCGCGCCTCGTGGAATCGCGGGCTGATCGGGTGCGCGGAAGGCTCGCGGGGGAGCGGTCCACTTCGGCGCCCAAACGTGACATCGTGGGTAGTAATCACCGTGAACGGCCGGATCGGAGTCGAATGGAAATGGTTGCGCAGCCCCCCGTTTCACAGGCCCTCGTGCCGGGCACCGACCTGCTACGGCCGGAGTGGCTGGCCGAACGGATCGCCGACATGGGGATCTCGTGGGGGACTGCCGACTCGCGGGTCTCGGGCACCCTGTGGTGGTGCATGGCCGCGTCGTCCCTGGTGGACCCGATCGTCGCGGCGATCGCCAGCGATGCGCCCGCCTTCGACCCCGCGCTCGAGCACATCGTGCTCGAGATCCGGCCGGACGGCGGCGTCGAGCGCGTGCTGGGCGAACCGCACGGCTACCGGATCGCCGCCCACCTGCTCGCCCTCGGATCGGACACGGTGGCGGCCCCGGACGTGGTCGCCGCGTCGATCGTGGATCCGCTGATGCCCGCGCCTACCGGTGACACCGAGTCCGAAGTCCGCGCCGCCGATCTCGAAGGCTGCGCCTCGGGGCCCGAAAGCGGCTGCGCGACAGCATCTGTCGGGCACGCGCTGCGCCATACCCTGTCCCGGGTGATCCCGGTGGTCGCCGAGGTGTCCGGCGCGGGCGTGGCCTCACTGTGGGCGATCGTGGCCGATGCCATCGGCAACCGCGCCCTCGACATCGGGGCCGAGGAAGCGGGCGCGCGACTGGCCCGCGACGTGGCCGGGCGCCTTCCGGTGCCCCGCTTCCAGGACGTCGGCGGCCGCACCTTCGTCCGCCGCATTTCCTGCTGCCTGGTCTTCGAGGTCCCCGGCTGCACCATGTGCACCAGCTGCCCCAAACGCCCCGCCGCCGAGCGTGAGGTCCTGCTCGCCGAGGTCGCCGCGCGCGGCTGACGGCGCGGGCGGGGCCGAACACCCTGGGGCGCAGGGGTGGTCCATCGGCGCGCGGGGACAACCGTGCCGATAGAGTGGTGGCCGCCGGGGCTCTGCCCTTCACGAGGGGGGTGCCCGGTCGTCATGTCCAACCTGTACGGCGGATGGATCGCCGCCGTGAAACGCCTAGGAGTGTCCAGCCGTGACCACCTCACCCCAGCAGACCCCAGCCGCCCGCGTCCGGGTCACGGCTGGGACTACCGCCGGGGCCGCGGTGCGGGAGGCGGACCTGCCGAGCAAGGGCCCGGGCGCGGTGCTCGTGGTGCGGGACGCGGACGGCGCGTTGAAGGATCTGACCTGGGTGCCGGAGCTGGACACCGAGGTGGAGGTCGTGACCGCCGATTCGCCCGACGGCCGCAATGTGATCCGGCATTCGGCCGCGCACGTGCTGGCGCAGGCCGTGCAGCAGGAGTTCCCCGAGGCCAAGCTGGGCATCGGCCCGTACATCAAGGACGGCTTCTACTACGACTTCCAGGTCGACCGTCCCTTCACCCCCGAGGATCTGGCCAAGCTGGAGTCCCGGATGAAGAAGATCATCAAAGGCGCGCAGCGGTTTTCGCGCCGGGTGGTCGAAATCGACGAGGCCCGGGTCGAACTGGCCAAGGAGCCGTTCAAGCTGGAGCTCATCTCCGACAAGTCGGGCATCGACGATCCGGAGGTCATGGAGGTCGGCGGCAAAGAGCTGACCATCTACGACAACCTGGATCCGCGCACCGGCGAGCTGATCTGGGCCGACCTGTGCCGCGGCCCGCACCTGCCGACCACCAAGTACATTCCGGCGTTCAAGCTGACCCGCTCCTCGGCCGCCTACTGGCGCGGTGACCAGTCCCGCGAGGATCTGCAGCGCATCTACGGCACCGCCTGGGAGTCCACCGAGGCCCAGGACGAGCACCTGCGCCTGCTGGAAGAGGCCGAGAAGCGCGACCACCGCAAGCTCGGCCTGGAACTGGACCTGTTCTCCTTCCCCGACGAGCTCGGCTCGGGCCTGCCGGTGTTCCACCCCAAGGGCGGCATCATCCGCAAGGAGCTCGAGGACTACTCGCGTCGCCGCCACACCGCCGCCGGCTACGAGTTCGTCAACACCCCGCACATCACCAAGGGCCACCTCTTCGAGGTCTCCGGTCACCTGGACTGGTACCGCGACGGCATGTTCCCGGCCATGCACCTCGACGCCGAACTCAATGAGGACGGCACCGTGCGCAAGCCCGGCCAGGACTACTACGTCAAGCCGATGAACTGCCCGATGCACAACCTGATCTTCCGGTCGCGCGGGCGTTCCTACCGGGAACTGCCGCTGCGCATGTTCGAGTTCGGCTCGGTCTACCGCTACGAGAAGTCCGGCGTCGTGCACGGCTTGACCCGGGTGCGCGGCATGACGCAGGACGACGCGCACATCTACTGCACCAAGGAGCAGATGCACGCGGAGCTCACCTCCACGCTGCAGTTCGTGCTCTCGCTGCTGCGCGACTACGGCCTCGACGACTTCTACCTGGAGCTCTCGACCAAGGACCCGAAGAAGTTCGTGGGTTCCGACGAGCTGTGGGAGGAGGCCACCGAGACCCTGCGCAAGGTGGCCACCGACTCCGGTCTGGAGCTGGTCCCGGATCCGGGCGGCGCCGCGTTCTACGGCCCGAAGATCTCCGTGCAGGCCAAGGACGCCCTGGGCCGCACCTGGCAGATGTCGACCATCCAGCTCGACTTCAACCTGCCCGAGCGCTTCGAGCTGGAGTACACCGGCTCCGACGGCGCCAAGCACCGCCCGGTCATGATCCACCGCGCGCTGTTCGGTTCCATCGAGCGCTTCTTCGGCGTGCTCACCGAGCACTACGCGGGCGCGTTCCCGGCGTGGCTGTCGCCGGTGCAGGTGGTGGGCATCCCGGTCGCCGAGGCGTTCGCCGAGCACCTCGATCGCGTGATCGAGCAGTTGCAGGACAACGGGATTCGCGCCGAGCTCGACCGTAGCGACGACCGCATGCAGAAGAAGATCTTCAACCAGACCGCGCAGAAGGTGCCGTTCATGCTGCTGGCCGGCGCGCGCGACGTGGAGGGTGACGCGGTCAGCTTCCGCTTCCGCGACGGCACCCAGGTCAACGGTGTGCCGGTGGCCGACGCGGTCGCCACCGTCGTGGACTGGGTGCAGCGGCGGGAGAACAGCTCGCCGACCGCGGAGGGTTTCGAGATCCGCAAGGCGGGTCGATGAGCGAAGCATTCGTACCCGTGCCCGAGCAGATCGTGGACACCGGTGCGGGAGATCCGGATCGCCTGCAGCGGTTGTGGACCCCGTACCGGATGTCCTACATCACCGGCGAGGCCGAGGATCGCGACACCGCGGCCGAGTCGAAGGCCGACGCGCCCAAGAAGACCGGGCACCCCTTCACCGACATCCCCGAGATGTCGGACGAGGACGGGCTGATCATCGCGCGCGGTGAATCGGTGTACGCGGTGCTGAACCTGTACCCGTACAACCCCGGCCACATGATGGTGGTGCCCTACCGTCGCGTCGCCAACCTGGAGGACCTGACCGCCGCGGAGAGCGCCGAGCTGATGGCGTTCACCCAGCAGGCGATCCGGGTGATGAAGCAGGTGTCGCGGCCCGAGGGCTTCAATGTCGGGCTGAATCTCGGTGGCGTTGCCGGGGGTTCACTCGCCGATCATCTGCATCAACATATCGTGCCGCGCTGGAGTGGGGACGCGAACTTCATTACCGTCGTCGGCGGAGTGAAGGTGATGCCGCAGCTGCTCCGGGAGACCCGGGCGCTGCTGGCACAGGCGTGGAAGGAAGCGGATTCGGCATGAGCGGGTCAGGCCCGGAGGCGGTAGCGAAGCGTGACCATGGAGGGCCCTCGCTCATGCCCCGAGGGCGCCGCGTGAGCGGTAGTGGCCGGGAGTTCGTAGCGTGCTGAGCTTCTTCGGTCGCGAGACGTTCGCCAAAGCGACCGCGCCTCTGGGCAAAGCGCTGGTGAGCACGGGGCTGACCCCCGATGCCATGACGCTCATCGGCACCACCGCCTCGATCGCCGCGGCGGTGACGCTGTTCCCGGCCGATCACCTGTTCTGGGGAACCATGGTGATCTGGCTGTTCGTCATGTTCGACATGCTGGACGGCGCCATGGCCCGCGCGCGCGGCGGCGGCACGAAATACGGTGCGGTGCTGGACGCCACGTGTGACCGCGTGGCCGACGGCGCCATCTTCGCGGCGCTGGCCTGGTGGGCGGTGTACACCGAGCACTCGAAGCACCTGTTCGTGGCGACGCTGGTGGTGCTGGTGACCTCGCAGGTCATCTCCTACGCGAAGGCGCGCGCGGAGGCCAGCGGGCTCTCGGCGGACGGCGGTCTGATCGAGCGGCCCGACCGGCTGGTCATCGTGCTGGTCGGCGCCGGATTGACCGGTATCGGCGGCTATTTCGGCATCGAGTGGCTGTCGTACGCGGTCTATGTCGCCATGTACATCCTCGCCGTGCTCAGCATCATCACCGTCTTCCAGCGTGTGCTGGCGGTTCGCAATTCGCCCGGCGCCCGCGACATCATCGCCCCCGCGGCGCAGGCCCCGGAGGAACCGCAGCCGTGACAACCGATTTCACGTCCGCGATGACCGACAAGGCATACGCGGCCGGATGGCGGCTGGTCCGCGCCCTGCCCGAGCGCACCGCGCGCCGCCTGTTCGACCGGGGCGCGGATCTCGCCGCACGCAAGGCGAACAAGGCCGCGCGCCGGGGCAATCCGAACCAGCTGCGCAAGAACCTGGCGCGAGTGGTGGGCACCACGCCGGACCTGGTGCCGGACAGCCTGATCCGCGACAGCATGCGCTCGTATGCCCGCTACTGGCGTGAGGCGTTCCGGCTGCCGTCGATGGACCACGTGGCGCTGGGCAAGTCGCTGCGCGTGGAGGGCATCGAGCACGTCGACGCCGCGCTGGCCCGCGGCAAGGGTGTGCTGCTGGTGCTGCCGCATTCGGGCAACTGGGATATGGCGGGGGTCTGGCTGGTCCAGAACTACGGCCAGTTCTCCACGGTTGCCGAGCGTTTGAAGCCGGAGTCGCTGTTCGAGCGGTTCGTGGAATACCGGGAGAGCCTCGGCTTCGAGGTGTTCCCGCTGACCGGCGGTGAGCAGCCGCCGTTCCCGCAGCTGGCGGATCGGTTGCGGGACAACAAGATCGTGTGCCTGATGGGGGAGCGCGACATCACCGGCAAGGGCGTGCCGGTCAGGTTCTTCGGCGAGGACAGCTGGCTGCCCGCGGGCGCGGCCAAGCTCGCCCAGGACACCGGGGCGGCGCTGCTGCCGGTGCACTGCTGGTTCACCGTCGACGCCGACGGCCGTGAAGGCTGGGGCATGCGGGTGTTCGAGTCCCTCGACCTGGCGGGCGGCATGGCCCCCGCCACCCAGGCGCTGACCGATGTGTTCGCGGCCAATATCGCCGCCCATCCGGCCGACTGGCACATGTTGCAGCCGGTGTGGAAGAGTGATTTATCGCAGGCCAGGCTGGATCGCATCGCGGCCGCGCAGCAGGCGCTGGGCTCTCGGGAGCCGGGGACAGGGGCACTATGAAGATCGGCATGGTCTGCCCGTACTCGTTCGACGTTCCGGGCGGGGTGCAGTCGCATGTCGTGGAGCTGGCGCAGGTGCTCATCGAGCGCGGCCACAAGGTGAGCGTGCTCGCGCCCGCCGCCGACGACACGCCGCTGCCCGACTTCGTGGTCTCCGCCGGCAAAGCGGTCGCGATCCCCTACAACGGGTCGGTCGCGCGACTGTCCTTCGGGCCCACCGCCTACACCCGCATCCGGCGCTGGATCGCCGACAACGACTTCGATGTCCTGCACATCCACGAACCCAACGCGCCCAGCCTGTCCATGCTCGCGTTGAAGATCGCGGAGGGGCCGATCGTGGCCACCTTCCACACCTCGACCACGAAATCGCTGGTGCTGAGTACTTTCCAGGGTGTGCTGCGGCCGTACCACGAGAAGATCAGCGGCCGGATCGCGGTGAGCGAACTGGCGCGGCGCTGGCAGGTGGAGGCGCTCGGCGGCGACGCGGTCGAGATCCCCAATGGGGTCGACGTGCCCGCGTTCGCGCACGCGCCGCTGCTGGACGGCTATCCGAAGCCCGGCAAGTCGGTGCTGTTCCTGGGCCGGTTCGACGAACCGCGCAAGGGCATGGAGGTCCTGCTGGGCGCACTGCCCGAGCTGGTCCGCGAGCATCCCGACGTGGAGATCCTGATCGTCGGTCGCGGTGACGAGGACCGGTTGCGCCGTGAGGCCGGGGAGAACGCGGGTCACCTGCGGTTCCTGGGGCAGGTCACCGATGCGGAGAAGGCCTCGGCCATGCGCAGCGCCGACGTGTACGTCGCGCCCAACCTGGGTGGCGAGAGCTTCGGCATCGTCTTGGTGGAGGCCATGGCCGCCGGGACCGCCGTGGTGGCCAGCGATCTGGACGCCTTCCGCCGGGTGCTGCGCGACGGCACCGCGGGCATGCTGGTGCCGGTCGGCGACTCCGCGCGGCTGTCGGCGGCGATCAGCGCCATGCTCACCGACGACGAGCGGCGCGAAGAGTACATCCGCACCGCCAATCAGGTTGTCGGCGAATACGATTGGCCGGTCGTGGCCGAGCAGATCCTGCGGGTGTACGAGACCGTCACCGTCGGCGACGTGCGCGTCAGGACCGCCGGATGATCACTTTCTCCGCGACGACCATTCTGGTTCTCGCGCTCGTCGCGGCGGCCGTCGTCGCGGCCGCGCTCTGGGCGTACACCACCGCCAACCGCCTCGACCGCCTGCACGTGCGCAGCGACCAGGCCCGCCACGCGCTGGACGCGGCGCTGGCCCGGCGCGCGGTCGTCGCGCGCTCGGTGGCGACCACCCTGGCCGGTCTCTACGATCCGGCGCTGGTCGAGCAGGCCCGCCGGTTGACCGCGCTGGCCGACCGCGCCGAACGGTCCAACTGGCGCGACCGCGAGACCGTCGAGAACCAGCTCGCCGCGGCGCTGTCCGGTGTGGACATCGCGCTGCTGCCGCCGCAACTGGTGGCCGAGCTGGCCGATGCGGAGGCCCGGGTGCTCATCGCCCGCCGCTTCCACAACGACGCGGTCCGCGACACCCTGGCCCTGCGCACCCGCCGGCTGGTCCGGTGGGTACACCTCGCCGGTACCGCGCCGCTGCCGGTGTACTTCGAGATCGCCGAACGGGTCACCGCGGCCGCCTCGACCGGCCTCGAGGTCGACACCGTCCGGACCTCGGCCCGCGTGGTGCTGATCGACGAGCAGGATCGGGTCCTGCTGTTGCAGGGCGTCGACCCGAAGATCCCGGACGTGCCGTTCTGGTTCACCATCGGCGGCGGCGTCGATCCGGGGGAGACGCTGCGTGAGGCCGCGATCCGCGAACTCTACGAGGAGACCGGTCACGCCGCCGACTCGTCGGCGCTGCGCGGTCCGCTGTGGCGGCGCGTCGCGGTGTTCCCGTTCAACGGTGAGCTGATCCGCTCCGAGGAACTCTTCTTCGCCCTGCGTGCCAAGAGTTTCGACCCGGTCCCCACCAACCTGAACTTCATCGAACGCCGCTCCATCACCGGCAACAAGTGGTGCACCCCCACCGATATCGCCCACCTCGACCACTCGGGCGAAACGGTGTACCCGTACCACCTCGATCACCTGCTCGCCGAGGCGATCACCGCCGCCGACTCCGACAGCGATCCCGAAGTCCGCTCCATCCGCTGACCCCGGGCGCGTCCGCTGGGTGGGACCGCGAGCGCGAACCCCGTCCGCCGGAGCCGATCCGCGGTTACGGTGGGCCGATCAATGGTGATCTGTGGCAAGGACTTACGGCATGAAGTTGATGTACGCGTTGTGGGGTGCGGATCTGGGGGAGCGGCTGCGGGGCGAGCAGCTGCGCAAAGAGCTGACCGGGCTGGGGGTCAGCGCCTTGCAGGTGAACGTCCGGGACGCCGACGTGGAGGCCGCCCAGGTTCGGCACACCACCTATGACGCGCCGATCGACGCCATCGTCAGCGTGTGGACCGAGGGTGACCACGAGGCCGTGACGGCCGCGCTGCGGGCGGTGGCCGACGAGGTCAACGGGTGGGTCGTGCACGAGCGCCGCCCGATCGAACCGCCCGAGGTCGCCGACGGCGAGCGCACCAACGCGCTGGCCAATATCGCCATCCTGCGTATCCCCGAGAACCTCACCCGCGAGGAGTGGTTGCACAACTGGCACGTCCTGCACACCCCGGTGGCCATCGGGACCCAGGACACCTTCGGCTACGTGCAGAACACCGTCGCCCAGGCCGTCACCGAGGGCAAGCAGGTCGACGCGCTCGTCGAGGAACTGTTCCCGATGGCCGCCATGACCAGCGCGCACGCCTTCTACGGCAGCGGTGGCGACGATGCCGAACTGCAGCGCCGGGTCACGGCCATGATGGAGAGCGTGGTCCGGTTCGGGGCGCACCTGAACCTGGACCTCGTCCCCACCAGCCGCTACTTCTATCAGCTGGGCTGAGCGCTCACCGGTCGGGCCGAGGGCTCAACCGAAGAACGAACTGCGCACCGGGCCCGGAGACTTCACCGGGGTCCGGGAGCCCTGCAGCCAGGTGTCCCGGGTGGCGGCGACGAAGTCGGCCAGCACCCGGTCGGGGTCGGGCGGCGTCCGGTCGTCGCCCGAGTCCGGGGTGCCGTCGGCGCGCACGATCTCCCGTGCGATCTCGGACTCCGGGCGGGAATCGGCGGGCGCGGTCTCGGGGCCGTTGTCGCCGAGGCGGGTGTGCGGGCCCCACGGTTCGACGGCTATCTGGCACAGCAGGCCGCTGATGTCGGCGGCCACCGCCGGTGGCCGGACCCAGTAGGTGGCGTGCTCGAACAGGACCTGCCCGGAAGCGCGGACGGTGAGGGCACGGCTCAGGTCGCGGTCCAGGTCGCCGAGGGAGTAGGCCGCGACGAGGGTGTCCGTCCGGTCCGGCGCGTACTCGACCACGGGCAGGCCGAGCAGTTCCGCCGCCGCCAAACCGATGATCCGGTCGGACCGGCCCGGCAGCAGCGACACCGAGGACGGCGTGAGTGCGGCCGAGCGCAGGATCACGGCGAGCCGGTCGAGGGTGTGGCGGCACAGTTCGAGGCGGTCGCCGAGGTACGCCCAGCGGCCGGTCATCCCGGCGTCGAAGCCATAGGGCGACAGGGTGGCCAGGTAGCCGCCGGTGAGCGTGTAGTGCCAGCCGCGCAGGTCGGTGCCGTCCAGCTCGCTGACCGGGGCGACCCGGTCGGCGCGGAGCAGCATCCGGTGCACGCGGTCGCGGGCGGGCAACCAGTCCTCGTCCTCGGGTGCGGGCAGCCGCGCGAATTCGGCGCGGGCGCGGTCCAGATCGCCCGCCAGGATCGAGTCGTAGGTCAGCAGATATCGCTCGGGATAGGGGCGCAGGATCGATTCGTGGGCGAGCAGCGCTTCCACCGCTTCGGCGTGGCGGTGCTCGTCCTCGAACGCGTAGACCAGTTCGGAGAGGGCCAGATTGGGCTTGGTGGTGCCGGTGCGCAGGGCCTCCCGCAGGGCCGGGATCGCGGCGAACGGCACACCGTATTCGATGCACTCGTAGCCGAAGATGGTCCAGGCATCCGGATTGTCCGGCGCGCTCGCGGCGGCCCACGCGGCCAGCGCGAGCTTGTCCAGCTCGGCTCGGTCCGCCAATTCGGCTGTGATCGATGCCATTTCATGGACCGGGAGGGTGTCGGCGATCGGGCGCAGCGTGCGCGCCGCGCCGCTCACATCGTCCGCGGCGAGCAGGCGGCGGACCTCGTGCAATTCACTTGTCATCGCCCTCGATCCTGGCGGGCGGGACGGGTTCGGGCAAACGAGTATTAGCGACGCGGTAGCCCCGCGATTGTGACGCCCGTCATTCCGATGCAGGTAGGCAGTCCAGTCGTGTCGGACTGGCTATGAAGTGGCCTGAACCCGCAGCCTAGAATCGTGGTGTTCGATTCCGAGCCGGTGTTCGAATTCAAACGATCCGATTGGCCCACATGACCCAGGAGTTTGCCGTGACCACGCCCGACACCACGCCCACCATCGGTACCGCCCGCGTCAAGCGCGGCATGGCCGAGATGCTGAAGGGCGGTGTGATCATGGATGTCGTCACGCCGGAGCAGGCCAAGATCGCCGAGGACGCCGGCGCGGTCGCCGTCATGGCGCTCGAGCGGGTCCCGGCCGACATCCGTGCTCAGGGTGGCGTGTCCCGCATGTCGGATCCGGACATGATCGACGGCATCATCAACGCCGTCTCCATCCCGGTCATGGCCAAGGCTCGGATCGGCCACTTCGTCGAGGCGCAGATCCTGCAGTCGCTCGGCGTCGACTACATCGACGAGTCCGAGGTGCTGACCCCCGCGGATTACGCCAACCACATCGACAAGTTCGCCTTCACCGTCCCGTTCGTGTGTGGCGCCACCAACCTGGGCGAGGCGCTGCGCCGTATCACCGAGGGCGCGGCCATGATCCGCTCCAAGGGTGAGGCCGGCACCGGCGACGTCTCCAACGCCACCACCCACATGCGCACGATCCGCGCCGAGATCCGCCGCCTGACCTCGTTGTCCAAGGATGAGCTGTACGTGGCCGCCAAGGAACTGCAGGCCCCCTACGAGCTGGTGTGCGAGGTCGCCGAGACCGGCAAGCTGCCCGTCGTGATGTTCACCGCCGGTGGCATCGCCACCCCCGCCGACGCCGCCATGATGATGCAGCTCGGCGCCGAGGGCGTCTTCGTCGGCTCCGGAATCTTCAAGTCCGGCAACCCGGCCGAGCGCGCCGCCGCCATCGTCAAGGCCACCACCTTCCACGACGACCCGGACGTTCTGGCCAAGGTCTCCCGTGGCCTGGGCGAGGCCATGGTCGGCATCAATGTCGAGGAGATCCCCCAGCCCCACCGCCTCGCCGAGCGCGGCTGGTAATCTCCGCCGAGCGCGGCCGGTAATCGATTCGGCCGCAGCCTGATTCACACCGCCGGGTGGTCCTCGTGACCACCCGGCGGTTTTTCATTGTGCGCGAGGGACTTTCGGCCCTATTGGGTTTGCGGGATGGGTGCTAGATGTCAAGGGCGGCAGACGTGGAACGCGGAGGGGCGCGGGGGTGTCCATACCGGTGGCTACCTGCGTGCATACCGGCGGGCAAACTGTGATCGCTTTTCGGGCAGCGAGGTTCGGCAAATTTACTACCTGGTGTTTCGTGGCTAGTGTTCGGCTGAGTCACCGGTGAGCAGTCGAATATCGTGTTTCTGGCAAGGAGCCCGAATGCTGGCGATCGACCATTTCACCTATGGCTGGCTGACCCCCGTCCTGGCCTATGTCATGTCCGTTACCGGGTCGTTGCTGGCACTGCGGTGCATGGTGCGGGCGCGGAATCAGCAGGGGCACGGCGGGTGGATCATCACCGGGGCGATCGCGCTCGGGGGGACCGGGATCTGGGTCATGCATTTCATCGCGATGCTGGGGTTCTCGGTGCAGGACAGCACTATTCGGTACAACGTGCCGATCACACTGTTCAGTGCCGCCATCGCGATGGGGGTGGTGTGGCTGGGGCTCTACATCGTGGTGCACCAGCACGGGGAGGCGTTCGCGTTGATCACCGGCGGGACCATCACGGGGCTCGGGGTGGGGGCGATGCACTACTCGGGGATGTACGCGATGAAGACCGATGCGCTGGTGGCGTACGACCCGTGGGTGGTGTTGCTGTCCATCGTGATCGCGGTGGTCGCGGCGATCGCGGCGCTCTGGTTCACGCTGCACGTCAACGGCATCGTCTCCACGGTCAGCGCCGCGCTCATCATGGGGGTCGCGGTGTGCGGCATGCACTACACGGGGATGTTCTCGATGCACGCGCACGTGGCGGCGCACATGCACGCGCCGTCGGGGGCGCAGCCCGCGCAGCTGCTCACGCCGTTGATCATCGCGGTCAGCATGGCGACCATGATCCTGCTGTTCCAGGTCGGGATCACCGAGATCGACGAGCCGGATCTGAGCCGCATCCGCGGGCAGTACGCCAGCCGGTTCTGGCCCGCGCGCCGCGCCGGGAGCGCCCCTACGGCCGAGAAGTACCCGGCAGACACCTTCGACGCCCGGCATCGGCAGTGGTGAGACACACCGCGGCGGTCGTGGCCTGACGGTCCGGATGCTGGTGTCATGAACGCCAGCATTGCTCCGCACACCCCGGGGAAAGGATCGTCATGCCCGCCGCGACCCGCACGGTGACCATTGCCCGCCCGATCGACCATGTCTTCGCGTTCTTCGCCGATACCACCAACAGCGCGCGGTGGCGCAGCGGCGTCAAGGAGATCACCGCCGAGGGCGAGCCGGCCGTGGGCACCATCTATCGCCAGACGGTTTCCGGGTTGGGCGGGCGCGGTATCCCCGCCGATGTCGAGATCACCGAGTACCTGCCGAACCGGGCGGTGGTGCTGCACGGCATCGCCGGACCGCTGCGGCCCACTGTCACCTACACATTCGTGCCGGTGGGAGAGGCCGCCACCGAGGTGACCTTCTCGCTGTGGGCGCAGTTGTCGGGTCTGAAGAAGCTGTTCATGAGCGGCCCGGTCCAGAAGACCATGACCGCGGAGGTCTCGGGGTTGGATCGCGCCAGGACATTGCTCGAAACCGGGGCGGCGTAAGGCTCCTCGACGGCGCCCGGGCTTACCCGGCCTGTACGGCCGGGCGGTCGGGGTGGTCCCAGGCGACGAGAATGTCCGGTCGCTCGGTGTGCTCGCGCTGATATTCCAGCAGGCCGTCCACTGTGAACGCCTGCTCCGGATCGGTCCGTCGCCGCAGCGCCCCCTCCGACATGCGCAGGGAGACGGTCAGATCGAAGTCCAGTCCCCGACCCAGCAGCATGGGACCGGCGACGAACAGCACCGTGCCCTCGGCGGCGGTGCGGATGCGCGCTCGGGCGGAGCGATCGGTCTGCTCGTTCCACAGCGCGGGCAGGTAGCGCCCGCCGTCCCGAAGGGGCTTCAGGACTTCGCGGTTCACTGCGGCGTAGTCGAACCAGGCCGTGCGATAGGTGAATTCGCTGTCCCGGTCGTACTCCAGGCGAACCGACGCGGGCCGCACGAAATCGTGCAGGGACACCACCTCCGCGGGACGGCCCCGCGAGCGCAGTAGCTCGGTGACGCCGTCCGCCACGGTCATCGGCCCAGCCGCGTCCGCGCCGTCCACGGCGACGACCGCGTACCCCCGCAGCGCCCCGGCCCGCCCGGCGACCAATTCGAGCAGCGCGTCAGGGGTGAGGGCGGTGAACTCGGGCACGACACCATCTTGCTGCAGGTATCACACCGGACATCGTCGGGGGCGGCGGCCAACGGCACGACCCGATCGTGGCAGCGGTCTTTTGTGACGGACCGGCTTCCGCCGGAGGTGGTGTCGGGCCGCGATGGTCGGGCGCAGATACCGGGTTCGACAGCCGGTCTCGGCCTGATGCGTCATGGAGCGGCATCCAGGGCTGCCCGATACTCAACTGCATTTCGCGGGTCAGGGGTGTAGGAGGTCGGATCGGGCGTGCGGCTGAACCGCTGGGGGTTCCGGTTCGCTCGCATGGACCGTGAAGCCGACCGGCCGTTCCCGACGCCGGGCGCCGTCGGGCGGCCCTCGACCGGGCGCGGATGCGGTGCTCGACGTGCGGCGACGGCCTAATAGGAGTTGGAAGGGGCGGTGATCTCGGTGACCGCGTCCGCATACCAGCGGAACAAACGAATCGGCGGTAGGGGAGCGGCGTCGAGGGCGGCCCAGCATTCGGCGACGACCGCGCGGGCGGATGCGCCGATCCACGGCTGGGGGAGCAGTTCGGGCGGTAGCAGCGGGTCCGGGTGGTGGGCGCGGTCGAATTCGGCCGCCAAGGCGATGGCGAGGGTGACGCGTTCGGTCTCCTGCGCGGTCGGGAGGGCCGAGCGCACGTGTTCGGCGATGCCGAGGAGGCGTTCGTGGCCGGCCGCGATCCGGTCGAGCGGCCACAGGTGGGCTGCCAGCTCACGCGCCGCGGTGCATGCGCCGACGGTGAGGTCGCGGGTGGAGAAGGTGGTGAGGGACCCCGTGATACCGAGTTCGCCTGCTGCCGAACGGATTCGATCCTCCCACGGGTGCGCCGAGGCGTACAGTCCGCCCTGGATCGGCGCGCCGCCGAGTTCGACGATGGTGTTGCGCATGGCATCGCGTGCCGTCCGGTCGGTCTCGGGCACCGCGAAGGCCGCCACATGCCAGACGCCGTCCCAGCTCGCCTGCCCGCGGTCCTGCGCGTACATCAGCCGCAGATACTCGAGCTCGGGTGCGAGCACCGCGCGGGTGTCCTCGGTGGCGCGAAGGAGCGCCTTGCGGCCGCGACCCTCGTGCGTGAACAGCCCTTCGGCGACAACCCTCTTGATGCACAGCCGTACCTGCTGATCGGTCATGCCGAGCGCGGCCGCGACATCGTAGAGTTCGCCGGCGTCGATGGTGGCGTCCTCGCGGATCATGCTCTCCACCAGCGACCGGGTGGGAATCTCGGTGGCCGGAATCAGGTCGTCCACTGTGTGCACCTCACTGTCCGACCGGTTCCTGCTCGATGACCACCGGTGACGCGCCGCCGAATTCGCGTCCCAGGTCGGCGAAGAAGCGGGGCGCGTCGATGACGGCCTCCGGCGGGTGTACGCCCGGGCGGCGGGCGCAGCCGTCGATGACCTGGGACATGCCCAGTGCCAACGGGATCCCGGTCGCTCGCGCCATATCGGCGAACAGCTTATCGAGACCGCCGGCGGCGTTCGGGTCCAGGTGCGCCAGCACCCGGTGTTCGCGACCGGCGCGCCGGCCCGAGACGGTGGTGAAGAAGGGCGGCAGATTGCCCGGTCCTCTGGTGCGCAGCGCGGTGGGTACCGAGCGGGCGATCCGGCCCAGCGACGGGCGCGCGAGTTCCCGTGCGGCCGCTTCGTTGGTGAGTTTCCCGGCGTCGATGTCGCGGCGCAGCATGTCCAGGTAGGCCAGCGTCGTGGGCGTCACCACCATCAGATTGGCGGCGTCGCCGACCGGTTTCAGGCTGCGCTGCAGGGTGATCGGCTCGGGATGGCCGACGGTGTAGGCGGTGCCGCGCCGCCCGCCGGGCAGGGTGAGTTCGACCGGGCGCAGCGGGCGCTGGGAGACCAGACGTCCCGCTGTCACCGCCGTGATGGTGCCGCTGCTCTGCTGCATCCAGTGCACGGCCGCGGCGGTCGGCTGCCCGCCGGCGAGCAGCGACTCGTCCTCGCCCGCGCCCGGAACATCCACCGGCCACGCGGTATACACGTCGTGGACGGTGTCGAGTTCGGCCGACGCCAGCGCGGCCAGCAGGTTGCTGATCCCGGGGCTGGCTCCCATGCCCACGATCGCGCACACCCCGGCCTCGCGGGCGGCGTCGTCGAGCCCGAGCATGTCGAGCGTCGGTTCCCAGTCGTCGCAGATGTCGAGATAGTGCGTGCCGGTGTCGATGGCCGCGCTCAGTACGGTGCGGCCGAAACGGTAGTAGGGGCCGACGGTGTTGAGCACCAGGTCCGCTCGCGACAGCGCGTCGCGCAGGGTGGCCGCGTCGGTGACATCGACGGTGCGCGCGGCGACCGGCACCCGCGCCGCCGCGAACCGCCGGGCGGTGGCGGCGGCCGCGTCGCCGTCGCGATCGGCGATCACGATGTGCTCGACGCCGAGCAGGGTGGCGGCGGTCTCGACGGCGGCGGCTCCCATCGCGCCGGCCGCGCCCAGGGCGAGGACTTTCATGGCGGTACTCCCGTGACTCGGTGGTTCAGTTCTTCGAAGGATCGGCGGCGAAGTCGCGCAGCGCGTCGAGATAGCCGGGGGCGTACAGGGATCGGGGCGCGAACAGGGCGACCAGGAAGGACCGGACGCTGTCGGGCTTGTCCAGCTCGAACTTGACGATGTTGTGCGAG
The DNA here is from genome assembly GCF_042874235.1 of Nocardia sp. NPDC004151. Lineage (NCBI taxonomy): Bacteria > Bacillati > Actinomycetota > Actinomycetes > Mycobacteriales > Nocardiaceae > Nocardia > Nocardia sp. NPDC004151. The sequence continues at coordinate 160,983 of NZ_JBIAMR010000018.1, forward strand.
GCGTCGGGATAGGTGCGCACCGTCAGCAGGCTCGCGGGCATCGACTCGCGATACACGCGCGCGGTCTCGGCGACGTCGACATGGAGATCGCGCTCGCCCAGTGCCAACAGCGTCGGAACGCGCACTCGTGGAAGGGTTTCGGTGATATCGGCGAGGTAGTTCTTGCCGACGAACCGCCACCGATCCTCGGACATCGGCGGGGAATCCGTGGTGGCCGCGCGATATCGGGAATAGTCAGCGCCCTCGCGGAGCAGGGTCAGATCGTTCTCGCGTCGCCGCAGCTGGCCGGCGAGCTCGTCCTCGGAGGCGTTGCGCCGATCCAGTTCCGCGCGCAGGTTGTATTCGCCCTGCCGGATCCAGTTGATCGCCGGTCCGGCGAGGATCATGAATCGCAGCTGCGGGTGCCGGGCCGCGACTTCGGGCAGCACCCATCCGGCTTGGCTGATGCCCCACAGGCCGATGCGCTGCGCGTCGATCTCGGGGCGTCCGTGTGACCAGGCGATGGCCGCTTCGGTCTCGACGGCCCGGTCGTGCATGGTCTGGTCCAGCCAGTTCCCGGGCGCGCCGTTCACCCCGGGCTTGTCCCACGCCAGCGACGCGTACCCGGCCTCGGCGAAGCTCTCCCAGATCGGCCGGTAGAACTCGTCGCGGTCGGCGGTGGCCACGCCGTCGCCGTGGACGAAAACCGCGAGTCCGAAGGGGCCGTCCCCCTTTTCGGGTAGCGCCAGGGTGCCTTGCAGGGGCTGCGCTCCGCCGGTGATGGTGACCCGTTCGGTGCGAATGTCGAAGTCGTGCTGCACGACCACGTATCCGCCCGCCGACAGCAGCAGGGCGGCAACGCAACTCGCGGCGATCAGGAGGCGGCGCTTCCGGGACATATTTCTATCGTATCAGAAACGATCGTATAGGAGTTGATAGATTACTGTGGTTGTTAGCCTGAGCGGGACAAACGCGAAGGGACGGGTGCATGGCGACGATCGAAGAGGCGCTCGAAATCGAGCAACTCGAACGCGACATCTTCCGCGGCGCGTCCATCAAGACGCAGCTGCCCCGCACATTCGGCGGGCAGGTGGCCGGACAGGCGCTGGTGGCGGCTGTCCGCACGGTGGATCCGCACTATCAGGTGCATTCGCTGCACGGGTACTTCCTGCGGCCGGGTAACCCGGAACGGCCCACGGTCTACATGGTGGAACGCATCCGTGAGGGCCGCTCCTTCTGCACCCGCCGGGTGACCGGGGTGCAGAACGGCGAGGCCATCTTCACCATGTCGGCCTCGTTCCATGTGGGTGACGAGGGGCCCGAGCATCAGGATCAGATGCCCAACGTCCCGCCGCCCGCGGACCTGCCCGACGCCAAGGAGTCCATGAGCCCGGAACGGCTGTGGGCCATGCGTGAATGGGAGCACTGGGACATCCGCACCATCCCGCAGGACGAGGTGGACCGCCGTGGCGGCCTGGCCGCCCAGCAGCAGGTGTGGTTCCGCTACCGGCACGCGCTGCCCGACGACCCGCTGTTCCATGTGTGCACGCTCGCCTACATGAGCGATATGACCCTGCTCGGCTCCTCGAAGGTCATCCACCCCGACGAGCCCACCCAGAACGCCTCGCTCGACCACGCCATGTGGTTCCTGCGTCCGTTCCGCGCCGACGACTACCTGCTCTACGACCAGCAGTCACCGTCGGCGGGCGCGGGCCGGGCGCTGACCGGCGGCCGGATCTGGAACCAGGCCGGGGAACTGGTGGCGGTCGTCATGCAGGAGGGGCTGACCCGCACCCTGAAGGATCCGCAGGCGCAGTCGTACCCGCCCGGAACCGCCTGAGCGACAAACGAATCGAGCGCGCCGCCGGTGGAATCCGGCGGCGCGCTCGTGGTTTCGGGGTCAGGCGGTCTGCACCCGCAGGTGACACACCACGGTGTCGTTCATCTTGCGCAGCACCCGTTCCAGCTCGTCGCTGCGATGGCTGGGCAGCACGTGATTCCACCCGGCGGGCGGCTCGACCTCCGCGATCACCACCACCTTGCGGCGCCCGGCGAAATGGTCGGCGACGTAGCGCGCCACCGGGCCGCCGACGGTCGAATCGCCGTCCTCGAGCAGGACCAGACGCACATCCGGATGCCAGGTCTCCCATTCCTTGGTGAACACGGTGATGTTCTCGCCCGGCAGGCACACATGGACCGCTGTCACATCCCGGCCCAGCGACATCGCCGCCGAGAGCGCCTCACGGCTGAGCTCCGACACCTCCGACACCGGCACCACGATCGCGGTCTCGGTGGCCTTCGGCTCGGCGGGCACGCAGCCGGTGCCCCGGCAGCCGTCGATGCGGCCGTAGATGGTTCGAATCCGTTCCATGGCGACCACCAGCAGCGGCAGCACCACCACGATCAGCCACGCGCCCTCGGTGAATTTCATTGCGGTGGTGACGATCAGCGCCACGAAGGTGAGCGCCGCGCCGAAACCGTTGAGGACGGCACGCCACTGCCGGCCCGGGCCGCCCACCGCGAGCCAGTGCCGGACCATCCCGGCCTGGGCGATGGTGAAGCCCACGAACACGCCGATCGCGAACAGCGGCACCAGGGCGTTCATATCGCCGCCGGAGGCGACCAGCAACACCGCCGACGAGATGCCCAGCGCGAGCACACCGAAGCGGTACACCTGTCGCTGCGAGCTGACCGCGAACCGGTGCGGCAGGCTGTTGTCGTCGGCGAGGATCTTGGTCAGTGTCGGCAGGCCGCCGTAGGAGGTGTTGGCGGCCAGGGCCAGCAGGATCACCGTCGCGAACTGCACGATGTAGTAGGCGATGCCGTGGCCGAGCGCGGCTTCGGTCAGCTGCGACAGGACGGTGGTGCCCTCGATCGGGTGAATCGCGAACTTGCCGATCAGGGTGGCCAGCCCGATCAGCATGACGCCGAGCAGCGCGCCGAGCGCCACCTCGGCCCGCTGCGCGCGCTTGACCTTGGGCTCGGCGAAGCTGGGTACCGCGTTGGCGATGGCCTCGACACCGGTCAGCGCCGCACAGCCGCTGGAGAACGCCTTGAGCAGCAACAGGATTCCGATGGTGCGCGCGTTCTCGGAGACGGCCGCGCCGGTGGCGACGGTCGCCGGTTCCGAGCGCAGCAGCCCGGCGACGATCACGGTGAGGATGCCCAGCACGAACACCACGGTCGGGGCCATGAAGGCGCGGGCGCTCTCACGGATGCCGTAGAGATTGAGCACCGTGATGCCCGCCAGCACCGCCAGGCAGATCCAGGCTGTGTAGGGGAACAGCTGGGGGAACGCCGACGTCAGTGCGGCCACACCCGCGGCGATGGACACCGCGACGTTCAGCACGTAGTCCACGATCAGCGAGGCCGCGGCCACCAGGCTGGTCCGCCGCCCCAGTCGTGCCTTGGCCACCGCGTACGCGCCGCCGCCGTTCGGAAAGGCGGCGATGACCTGCCGGTAGGACGCGATCAGCACGGCCAGCAGCACCACGATGGCCAGCGTCACCGGCACCGTGAAGCCGAGTCCGGCCGCGCCCGCCGCGGCCAGCACCAGCACGATCGCCTCGGGTCCGTAGGCGACCGAGGCCATGGCGTCGAGCGACAGCCCGGCGAGTCCGGTGGCGACGGTCAGCCCGTGCCGGGTGCGCCCGGATCGCGGCGGCGGAGCGTCGACTCCGCCGCGCGGCCCGGGCGAGGTTTGCGGAAGCACATCAGTCACATTCGCGAGTGTTCACCCGAAAACCCCGGTGGAACCGCGTCCTGACGAAACCCTGACGCCCTGGGTGAGCAGGGCCACACACCCCGGCAAACGTATGCTCGACGGCGTGAAACCGACGATTGGTGTGCTGGCCCTGCAGGGCGATGTGCGCGAACACCTGCACGCTCTCGAGGCCTGTGGTGCGGAAGCGGTCCCGGTGCGCCGGGAATCCGAGCTCGCCGCCGTCGACGGACTGGTCATCCCCGGTGGTGAATCCACCACCATCAGCAAACTGCTGGAGGTCTTCGAGCTGCTGGAACCGCTGCGGCAGCGGCTGCGCGACGGCCTGCCCGCCTACGGGTCCTGTGCGGGCATGATCCTGCTGGCCTCGGAGGTGCTCGACACCCGCCCGGACATGCAGGCGCTGCACGGCATCGATATGACGGTGCGCCGCAATGCCTTCGGCCGGCAGGTGGACTCCTTCGAGACCGATCTGGATTTCGCGGGCCTCACCGACGGACCGGTGCGGGCGGTGTTCATCCGCGCGCCGTGGGTGGAGCGGGCCGGTGACGGCGTCGAGGTGCTGGCGCGGGTGCCGTCGGGTCCGGCCGCGGGCCGGATCGTGGCGGTGCGGCAGGGCAATGTCATCGCCACGTCCTTCCATCCGGAGGTAACCGGCGATCTGCGGGTCCACAGGCTGTTCGTCGACACCGCGGTGCGTCCGCGCGCCGGGGTCTGACGTACGCTCGAATGTCGGAAACCATTCAGCCCCCTGAAACGAGGAAGTAGGGAATGAGCGGCCACTCCAAATGGGCCACCACCAAGCACAAGAAGGCCGGGATCGACGCGAAGCGCGGCAAGCTCTTCGCCAAGTTGATCAAGAACATCGAGGTGGCGGCCCGCACCGGTGGTAGTGACCCGGACGGCAACCCGACGTTGTACGACGCCATCCAGAAGGCGAAGAAGTCGTCGGTGCCCAACGACAACATCGAGCGCGCGCGCAAGCGTGGCGGCGGTGAAGAGGCGGGCGGCGCGGACTGGCAGACCATCATGTACGAGGGCTACGGCCCCAGTGGTGTCGCCCTGCTGATCGAATGCCTCACCGACAACCGCAACCGCGCGGCCGGCGAGGTGCGTCTGGCCGTCACCCGCAACGGCGGCAATATGGCCGACGTCGGTTCGGTGTCGTACCTGTTCTCCCGCAAGGGTGTCGTGGTGCTGGACAAGGCCGGGCAGTCCGAGGACGACATCCTCGATGTGGTGCTCGATGCCGGCGCTGAGGAGATCAACGACCTGGGCGACGAGTTCGAGGTGATCTCCGAGCCGGGCGACATGATCGCGGTGCGCAGCGCGCTGCAGAAGGCCGGGATCGATTACACCTCCGCCGAGTCCGGCTTCCAGCCATCGGTGACCGTTCCCGCGGACGTGGACCTGGCCCGCAAGGTGTTCAAGCTGGTCGACGCGCTCGAGGACAGCGACGACGTCCAGAACGTCTACACCAATGTCGACATCAGCGACGAGGTGCTGGCCGAGCTCGACGCCTAGCGTCCGCTCTCACGAACCGGCTTCGGCTCTCACGACGCGGGCCGCTTCCCTTCCGGGAGGCGGCCCGCGTCGCGTCTGCGCGGTGCGAGCGCTGGATCCGGCCCCCGACCGGCCGTGTCGATGGACAATGTCGCGGCGGGGGTCCGTTAGACTCTCGAACAGTTGTTCGTTCACGGTGAGAGGGGTTTCGGTGCGGGTGATGGGCGTCGACCCCGGGCTCACCCGGTGCGGTCTGTCCATGGTGGTCGGAACTCTCGGCCGGCAGGTGTCCATGCTGGAGGTCGGCGTGGTGCGCACCCCGCCGGAAATGGATCTGGCGCAACGGCTTCTGCGGGTCTCCGATGCCGCCGAGGCCTGGATGGACAATCACCGGCCCGAAGTCGTCGCCATCGAACGGGTCTTCTCCCAGAACAATGTCCGCACCGCCATGGCCACCGCGCAGGCGGGCGGCGTGATCGCCCTCGCGGCCGCGCGCCGCGAGATCCCGGTGCACTTCCACACCCCCTCGCAGGTGAAGGCGGCGGTCACCGGCAATGGTTCGGCGGACAAGGCGCAAGTGACCGCGATGGTGACCCGTATCCTCGGGCTGTCCGTCGCACCGAAACCCGCCGACGCCGCCGACGCGCTCGCCCTGGCCATCTGCCATTGCTGGCGTGCGCCCATGCTGGATCGCATGGCCAAGGCGGAGGCGATGGCCGAGCAGCAGCGGCGGCTGTACGAGGAAAGGCTTGCCCAGCAACGCGGTAACGGCCGCCCTCCGCGAAGCGGAGACGGCCGGCGCGGTGCTGGTTCCCAGCGTGGTGAATCTCCGAATCGGAAGGCGGTAACGCGGTGATCGCGTCGGTGCGCGGCGAGGTGCTCGAGATCGGGCTCGACCATGTGGTGATCGAGGCGGCGGGAGTCGGCTACCGGCTCAACGCCACCCCGGCGACCCTGGCCGGATTGACCCGCGGCGAGGATTCCCGCCTCTACACGACCATGATCGTGCGCGAGGACTCGATGACCCTGTTCGGCTTCGCCGACACCGAGGCGCGAGAGTTGTTCGGGCTGTTGCAGACCGTGTCCGGCGTCGGCCCGAAGCTGGCCATGGCGGTGCTCGCGGTACTGGAGCCCGAGGCGCTGCGCAAGGCGCTCGCGGAATCGAACGTGACCGCGCTGACCCGGGTGCCCGGTGTCGGCAAGCGTGGCGCCGAGCGCATGGTGGTGGAGCTGCGCGACAAGGTGAATCTGGTTCCGGTGCAGTCCGGTCCGCCCGGATCGGGTCCCGCGCCCGCGGTCACGCCGGTGCGCGAGCAGGTGGTGGACGCGCTCATCGGCCTCGGCTTCCCGGCCCGGCAGGCCGAGGGCGCCGTCGACGCCGTGCTCGCCGACGAACCCGGTATCGGCACCTCCCAGGCGCTGCGCACGGCGCTGGGCCTGCTCGGCAAGAATCGATAACCGGTCATGGCAGAGGATTTCGACGACTTCGACGACGCGGATTTCGACGCGGACGAATCCAGCGTCACCGCGAGCTATCTGCAGTCCGACGGCGAGATCGAGGCCAGCCTGCGCCCGCAGTCGCTCGACGACTTCATCGGCCAGCCGCGGGTGCGCGAACAGCTGGCCCTGGTGCTGCGGGGCGCGAAACTGCGCGGCGGCACCCCCGATCACGTATTGCTGTCGGGGCCACCGGGTCTGGGCAAGACGAGTATGGCGATGATCATCGCCGGTGAACTCGGCACCGCCCTGCGCCTCACCTCGGGCCCCGCCCTGGAACGCGCCGGTGACCTGGCCGCCATGCTCAGCAACCTGGTCGAGGGCGACGTCCTGTTCATCGACGAGATCCACCGCATGGCCCGCCCCGCCGAGGAGATGCTGTACCTCGCGATGGAGGACTTCCGCGTCGACGTGGTGGTCGGCAAAGGCCCCGGCGCCACCTCGATTCCCCTCGACATCGCCCCGTTCACCCTGGTCGGCGCGACCACCCGCTCGGGCGCGCTGACCGGCCCGCTGCGTGACCGGTTCGGTTTCACCGGCCACATGGACTTCTACGAGCCGCTCGAACTGCAGCAGATCCTCGAACGCTCGGCCCGAATCCTGGGCGTACGCCTGGAATCCGACGCGGCCGCCGAGATCGCCGGACGTTCCCGTGGCACGCCGCGTATCGCGAACCGCCTGCTGCGCCGCGTGCGCGACTACGCGGAGGTCAAGGCCGACGGCCTGGTCACCCCCGAGATCGCCCACGCCGCACTGTCGGTGTACGACGTCGACTCCCTCGGCCTGGACCGCCTCGACCGCGCGGTGCTGAGCGCGCTGATCCGCAGTTTCAACGGCGGCCCGGTGGGCGTGTCCACTCTGGCCGTCGCCGTGGGCGAGGAAGCGGCCACGGTCGAGGAAGTCTGTGAACCCTTCCTGGTGCGAGCGGGTTTGGTGGCCCGCACACCCCGCGGCCGCATCGCCACCGCCGCCGCCTGGGAACACCTGGGCCTGGTCCCGCCGCCGGACCTGGTGTTCGGTTCCATCGAGGTGCGGCGGCACGAACCGCAGATGGACCTGTTCGAGCCGTAGAGTGGTGCGGCACCGGCCGTCTCGGGTACGGCCGGTGCGTGTCGCGAGGCCGTCAGTCCACGGTGAGAACCAATTTGCCGACGGTGTGGCGGGTTTCGCCGAGGGCGTGCGCAGCGGCGGCCTCGGCGAGCGGGAACACTCCCGCGAGGGTGGGCCGCAGTGCACCGGTCTCGGCGAGCTCGCGCAGCGCGTTCATCCCCGTGTGATCGGCCTCGACGAGCATGACCGCGGCGCGGACGCCGAGCTTCTCGGCCGCGGTTTTCACATGGTCGGCACCCAGGGCGCGCAGTGTGACCAGGAGGCCGCCGGGACGCAGCGTCCGCAGTGAGCGCAGCGCGTGGTCGGCGTCGATCGGGTCGATGACGATGTCGATATCGCGCAGCGTCTCGGCGAAATCGGTGGTGCGGTAGTCGAGCACCTCGTCCGCGCCGATACTCCGGAGGAATTCGTGATTGGCGGCGCTGGCCGTGCCGATCACGTACGCGCCGCGGGCCTTGGCGATCTGTACGGCGAAGTGGCCCACGCCCCCGGCGGCGGCGTGGATCAGGACCCGCTGCCCGGCTTCGACGTTCGCGGTGTCGACCAGGGCTTGATAGGCGGTCAGCGCGGCCAGCGGGATCGCGGCGGCCTCCGGGTGTCCGAGGTTGGCGGGCTTGCGGGCGAAGGAGCGAGCCGGGGCGGTGACGAATTCGGCCGCCGCGCCGTGCCCGTGCGGATACGGCAGCATGCCGAATACCTCGTCACCGGGTTCGAACAGGGTGACACCGACACCGGTCGCGACCACCTCGCCCGAGACATCCCAGCCCAGGATGTACGGGGGTGCGGGCAGGAACAGGCCCGCGCGGGCGCGGTGCGCCCAGTCGGTCGGGTTCAGCGCGGTGGCGCGAACCCGGACCAGCAGTTCGCTCGGACCGGGCTGGGGCACCGGCACTTTCACCTCGTGCAGGACCTCGGGACCGCCGAGCACGTCCTGCCCGATGGCCGTCATGGTGGTGGGGAGGGTGTAGTCCTTGTCGCTCATGGCTCTCAGTTTGCCGCCCGGACCCAGGCCGGGGAAATGGCATGATCGCCATTATTCGATAGGATCGTGCCATGGATTCGGAGGTTGCTCGGCCGCATACCGTGGTGGTGCTGGCGCTCGACGGGGTGTATCCGTTCGAGCTCGGCATTCCGAACCGGGTGTTCGGGACCGCTGACGGGCGGTACCGGGTGATCACCTGCTCGCTCGACGGGCGACCCGTGCGGAGCAGCTCGGACTTCGATATCGCGGTGGCGCACGACGCGCGCGTGCTGGAAACCGCGGACACCGTGGTGATTCCGCCGTGCGATGTGACTCCGATCCTGGAACAGGGACTGCCGCACGAGGTTTCGGCGGCGCTGGCGTCGATCCGTCCCGGTGCGCGACTCGTGTCCATCTGCACCGGCGCTGTCGTGCTCGCAGCGGCCGGACTGCTCGACGACCGGCCCGCCACCACCCACTGGAATATCGCCGACCGCTTCCAGCGCGCCTTCCCTGGCATCCGCGTCGACCCCAACGTGCTCTACGTCGATGACGGCGACCTCCTGACCTCCGCGGGCGCGTCCGCCGGAGTCGACCTGTGCCTGCACCTGATTCGCGGCGACCACGGCAGCGAGGTCGCGAACGCCGTCGCGCGGCGTTGCGTCGTCCCGCCGTGGCGCGAGGGCGGGCAGGCGCAATTCATCGAGCAGCCGGTCCCGCCGCCGGCGGCCGCGGGCACGGCCGAGGCCCGGCAGTGGGCACTGGAAAACCTGCACCGGCCACTGACCATGGCCGACCTCGCCGATCGCGCGCGCATGAGCGGCCGCACCTTCGCGCGCCGTTTCCGCGACGAGGTCGGAATGAGTCCCGGCCGGTGGCTGATCCAGCAGCGCGTGTTCCGGGCGCGCGAACTACTCGAATCCACAGAGCTTTCCGTGGATCGGATCGCCGGCGAGGTCGGGTTCGCGACCGGCGCCTCGCTGCGGCAGCATCTGCACGAGGCGATCGGCGTCGCACCGCTGGCCTATCGCCGCACCTTCCGGAGCGAGGCGGTACTCACCGGCGCGGGCGGCTGACCTCGCGAACCTCACGTAGGTGCTGTTCCATCGCCGCCGCCGCGCCCGGGCCGTCGTGGGCCGCGACGGCGGTGTAGATGCGGTGATGGCCGTCTATGGACAGGGCGCGGGCGTGCCGGGTGCGGTGAGACAGGGCGCGGGTGCGGCGGGTCCAGTCGGTGGTCATGGTGCAGAGGGTGACCAGCAGAGGGTTCTGGGCGGCGCGGGCGAGGAGGGTGTGGAATTCGATGTCGAGGCGGAGGGATTCGGCGGGGGAGAGCGAGTCGCTGGAGCGGGCCAGGACGTCGTCGAGGGACAGCAGGTTGGATTCGACCGCGCGGAGGGCGGCCAGCTCCGCGATCCGCGGCTCCACCAGGTCCCGGAGTTCGGTGGCGTGGCCGAGCTCGATATCGAGGTCCGCGAGCCCGCCCGCGAGATCACCTGCCCGGCGCGGGTTCTCGATGACGGTGCTGCCCCGGCCCTGACGGCGTTCGATGAGCTGCTTGGATTCCAGCTCGAACATGGCCTGCCGCAACGAGGATCGTGACACGCTCAACCCGGCCGCCAGTTCGCGTTCCGGCGGCAGCCGATCCCCGGCCCGCAGTTCCCCGCTGGCGATCAAACCCTCCAGGTGCGCCGCGACCTCCGCGCTGACGCTGCGTGCGCGCCGGCGGAGCGGCGGAATCGATGCCGTCACGCCCCGAGTCTAAATCCCTTCCCTGGCAGACCATTTCGGGTAGGTAAAACGGCAGTTACGTTAGGTTTCGTGGCCCCGCACCGCCGGTCGTGCCGACTTATGGTCGGCATATCGGATGGTCGGACCAATTCTGGCTGGGTAGGGAAGGTAGGGCGTGTGACGTCGATTGTGCGGGGGTTCGCCCCGGCGTTTCCGGTACTGCAACCGGGCGAGGGGATCGAGGACGCCGGGTATCTGCCGGTCGACCCCACGGCGGTGCTCTGGGGGCGGCTGCCGCGAGTCGGCGACAAGCCGGTGGCGACCGTCGAGGCGGGCGGGACCATCGTGGTCGACACCGTGAGTCACGAAGGGATTCTGGAGGATCAGGGGTCTGATCCGCTGGCCTACTTCGGACGGCACGGGGTCGAGCGGGACCAGGTGCTCGCCGACGCGATCGAGGTGGCCGGAACCCGCCGCCGTGACTCGCTGGCGGGGCCGCACATCATCACCGGGCCGATCGCGGTCGCAGGGGCGAAACCGGGGGACCTGCTCGCGATCCGGATCGACGCGCTGGCCATGCGCGCGCCGTACGGCGTCGTATCCACTCGGCACGCACGTGGTGTGCTGGCGAACAAGTCCGGGTTCGACGGCAATTACGGGCAGTTCTGCGCCGTCGAAGAGCGTGGCGGGGCCTGGTACGGGACGATGCCGCTGCATCCGGATCGGCCGGGGCAGGCCCGGTTTCCGCTGCACCCGTTCCTGGGCATCATCGGTGTCGCGACCGATACGGATACGCGGGTGTCCTCGGTGCCGCCCGGGGCGCACGGCGGCAATATCGACATCCGGAGGCTGACGGCGGGGGCGACATTGTTTCTGCCGGTGCAGGTCGCCGAGGCGCTGTTCTATATCGGGGATCCGCACTTCGCCCAAGGGAACGGGGAAGTGGCGCTCACCGCGTTGGAGGCGCCGCTACGGGCTACCTTGACGGTCGACGTGATTCCGGCGGCTCAAGTCGCGGCCGGGCTGGGGCGGGGGATCGGGCCGTTCGCGGCTTCACACGGGCTGTTGATCCCGACGGGTTTGAGCGAGGATCTGAACAAGGCGCTGGAACTGTGTGTCCGGAACGCCATCGAGCTGGTGGTGTCGCTGTTCGACGCGGATCCGCAGCAGGCGTACCTGTATCTCAGTGCCGCAGCGGATTTCACCATCTCGCAGGCTGTGGACCAAGTGCGGGGTGTGCACGGCGAGGTGCGGGTGGCGGACTTCGCCGGTCACGCCGCCACCGAGCTGGCCAGGCGCGTGCTGGCGAGGGTTTGATGACGGTGGCACGCGAATCGGCCGAGCGGACAGACGAGTTCGATCCTCGGGTGTGGCGGGAGCGGGGCGCGCCGCTGGTTGCCGCTACCGGTGACGGGGTGCTCAGTGGACACACCGTGGCGGTGAAGGATCTCTACGCTGTCGCCGGCTATCCACTCGGTGGCGGGGTCCCGGAGTTTCTGGGAGCACCCTCGGACGCCCATGCGGCGGTTGTGGCTCGTCTGCTCGCAGCAGGGGCCGATATCACCGGGATCGCGCAGACCGATGAATTCGCCTACAGCATCACCGGTGGCAATGGGCGGTACGGAATGCCGATCAATCCGGCTGCTCCGCAACGGATTCCGGGTGGATCTTCGAGCGGGTCCGCGGTGGCGGTCGCGCGCGGGGAGGTCACCATCGGGTTGGGGACCGATACGGCGGGATCGATTCGAGTGCCTGCGGCGTATCAGGGGTTGTGGGGGATACGGACCTCTCGCGGGAGCATCTCCACTGCGGGACTGCTCCCGCTGGCGGAGTCCTTCGACACCGTGGGGTGGATGACACGAGACCTGGACACGATGCGATCGGTCGCGGAATGCCTGCTTCCAGAGCAGAATTCGGGACCTTACGAGCTCATCGTCGATCCCGACTTGTGCGCTGTGGCCGATGCCGAGGTCGGGGAAGCCGGCTTGAAGGCGGCCAGGCAGCTCGGTGCGGTCGACCACCACCTGAATGCCGACCTCGAATCGTGGTTCACGGCGTTCCGGACAGTGCAGGCGTTCGAAGCCTGGAGGAACCACGGCGCGTGGATCTCGGCGCATCCGGGTTCGTTGGAATCGGAAGTGGCGCAGCGGTTTCACATCGCCTCGAGGGTTACCGCGGAGGAGGCGTTCGGGGCGAGCTCGGTGCTCCGGGATGCGGCGGCCGTTCTTCGGGATGCCTTGCGTGGGCGGTTTCTTGTGTTGCCGACGGTCGCTACGCTTCCGCCGCTTCGGGTGGCATCCGCTGGGGCGTTGGAGTCGGGGCGGATGCGGACGCTGCATTTGACGTGTTTGGCGTCGATTGTCGGCGGGCCGGCGGTTAGTTTTCCATTGGCGAGGATTCGGGGAATTCCGAGTAGTTTGTGTTTGGTTGGGGCACCCGGTATGGATTTGAATGTGGTTTCGATATTGGATGAAAAGGTAAGGGATACCAGACATTTCGGGTTCCCGGCATGATCGTGCGGGCGTAGAATGGGGGCATGGATTCGAATGGGGTGACACTCGACGACTGCGGTATCGCTGAACTGGCGGCCGCGGTGGCGACTCTGACCGAGTCCATTCAGGGTGGGAAGATGACAGGGTTCTCCGACGAGGATGTTGTGTCGTTGATGCGGCAGGTTGAAGGCTGCAAGCGTCAACTCGCGGCGTTGGATACGTGTCTGATC